>CALPRQ020000022.1 GCA_943326015.2 Chitinophaga pinensis
ATCCTGCATGGCGAGCGCAGCCCCGACCCGGCCGTGCGCGATGCGGCGCAGCATCTGAAAGCCGACATGCACGCGGTCGAGCTGGCCAGGCTGTCGGACAACAGCTACGCCCAATTCGACCCCAAGGCGAGACCGAAGGAGAAGAAGCCGCCGGAGCCTTGGCAGGCGATGACGGAACAGCAGGTCAAGGATGCTGGGCTCGATTACGAGCTTGTCAAGCGATCAAAAGCAACGATTTACAAGCTGCCACCCGATTTTCCGTTCGACCCCAAGACCGTGGTCGCATTCCGGGGCACGACCGGCGAGGCAGAGGACATCCTGACTGACCATGACCAGGCACTCGGGCTCAGGACCCGGCAATACGATGCTGCGACCGATCTCGGGAAGCAGCTGAAAGAGCATTTTCCCGATGCCGAAGTCACCGGCCACTCGCTCGGCGGCGGCAAGGCGCAGGCAGCTGGTGTCGCGGGCGGACTCAAGGGCAGCATGTTCAATGCCGCCGGGCTGCACCCCAAGACGGTGAACATGTCACCCGCCAACCTCGCAACCCACGCCGGTCGCTTCCAGCAGTACCGTGCCGAAGGCGTGGGCGGCGGTGATCCGCTGACCGGGGTACAGAACTCGCGCGCCTGGCAGGGAAAAGTCTATGGCGGCGCGCAGGGCCTGCAGAAGCTGGTCCAGGCCAACCAGTGGGCGCTCAACGAGCTCGGCCTCAAAGACCCGCTGGGTTTGTTGACGGAATCGGTGCAGGGCATGGCACGCGGCTTGGCCGAGCGTGTTCTCAAGGTCACGCCGCAGGAGGCCAAGCGCAACCTGGCCTACAGCGGCGGCGAGTGGTATCTGCCGCCTGCGCTCGGCGAAGTACGCGGCATCGCGAGCAAGACCGCCCAGGGCCGTGACACGCCGCTCGAGCAGCAGCATGGCATCGGCGGCGTGATCAATGGCCTGGAAACCCGCAAGGCCGGCGACATCAACAAGCTGCTGGCCGGCACCGGACAGCCCGGACCCGCAAGCGACTATATCGGCCCGACCCGGGCCTAGCGGGGACATCATGAACTCCATCCACAACCACATCCGCCGAGTCAGCCGCCTTCTGCTGCTTGCCGCCAGCGGCTGGCTGCTCAACCCCATCACAGGACAAGCCATGATCACGACCGACAAGGTATTCGCCGACCCGCGGGTCGCCCAGCTGGCCAATGCCGCGCAGGATGGCGACCTCGCGCGCATCCAGCAGCTGATCCAGGCCGGGGCTCCAGTGAAGTTCGTCGGCCAGGAAGGGATGACGGTGACGCACTACGCGCTGCGCGCGCGCCGCCACGCGCCGCAGGTGATGGAGCTGCTGCTCAAAGCCGGCGCCGATCCAGTTTCCATGCTGTCAAACGGCGAGAGCGTGCCATCCTATTCTGTGTCGCGCGACAACGCCGACCCCGAGGTGGTCAAGGTGCTGCTGGCACATGGAATCAGCCCGAACTGGTTTCCACCTGGTCAGAAGACGTCACTGCTGCAGGACGCTGTCATGGGACACAACCTGCCAGTCATCAAGCTGCTGGTCGAGCGCGGCGCCAATATCAATTATGTGCATCCGATTTCAGGATCAGCGCTGCACTACGCCCTGAACGGCACCGACTTCTACAGGGCCACCTATCTGGTCGAGGCAGGCATAGACCTCAAGCTGCTCGACAACACATCGCCCGAGATCAAGAGCCCGCGCACGGTACGTCGTACCGCAATCGAGAAGTTCTGTCATTTCGATGGCGGCCAACGCGGCGACGACCCGCTGCCCGAAGCCGCCGACGGCTGGCGACTCTTCACCGCAGCACTCGCGAAGCGCGGCGTCACCATGCCTTGCGGGTTGTGACCAATTTGAAAACTGAACTATTTGTGATCAACTGCGTTGCACTGAGTGCAAATCGGAGGTTCGCGGTTAACGCTACAACCTCGGTGGGGTCATCGGGGCTTTTCGTTTTCTGGGCTGTTCAAGGACTCTCACTGGCCGAACTGCTTTGCAGCACGACCTTGTCCCGCTCGATGATCTTGCGGAACGACTCGCTTGTCGTGGCCCAGTCGACCACATCCACCCGCCATGGCAGATCGGACTCGGAGAAGTCATCAACCAGCGCGGCACTCACAGCCAGCGACAGCGGCTGATCGGTGATGATCGCCAGGTCCAGATCGGAATACGGCTTGGCGGTCCACTTGGCGCGCGAGCCGAAGGCCCAGACCTCGTACCGAGGCACATGTCGCTGCAGGATGCGGCGCACGATCTCCCAATGGTCGGCACGAACGTCAATGGGGGGCTGCTCAGCCATTGCGCGCCTCCAGACTGGCCAGCAAGGTGCGCGCATCGTTGATGAAGAGCAGCGTGCCTTGGTAGACCTGCTGGGCCTTCTCATGGTCGTAGGTGTGTGCCGTGATGTTGCGCATTCTCCGGTAGCCGAACCATGCCTCGACATCCCGGATCAATCCCTTTTCAGCGGCCAGGCGCAGTACATCGCGGAAACTGCCTTGATCGACCTCGTCGGGACTGGCGGATTCCAGCTCGATCTGGCGCTTGATCATCTTGAAGCCGACTTCGTAGACGAACTCGAAGTTCTGTATCACGCCGGCAATCAGCGTGTTTTGTACCTTGAGCGACTGCTCGTTGAACCATTCGCTGTCGCTGACCACCTCCAGGCTGTCTTCCAGCGAAGTCAAGGCGCGTTGCAGGGCACTCAAGTCCAGTGTCGAGTCGTTCATGCCTGATTCTTTCCTTCGGGTTCGGACGGCATGTCCCACATCTCACGGTAGGCGTGGATGCTGGTTGTGCCTAAATTCTGGCCATGTTAAAGCCAAAAGGCCGGCCCACGCCCAGACAGACGCAGGCCGGCCCTGTTGCCGGTCGGAACCAGGCCCGCAGCAGGCCCGGTGCAGGATAGCGATCAGCCCGCCAACTGCTTCCAGGTGTCGATCACCGAGTCGGGGTTGAGCGAGATCGAGCTGATGCCCTGGTCGCGCAGCCATTCGGCGAAGTCCGGGTGGTCGCTGGGGCCCTGGCCGCAGATGCCGATGTACTTGCCCTGCGCGCGGCAGGCCTTGATCGCCATGCTGATCAGCGCGGTGACAGCCGGGTCGCGCTCGTCGAAGTCATGCGCCAGCAGCTCCAGGCCCGAGTCGCGGTCCAGGCCCAGGGTCAGCTGGGTCAGGTCGTTGGAGCCGATCGAGAAGCCGTCGAAGAACTGCAGGTACTGCTCGGCCAGGATGGCGTTGCTCGGGATCTCGCACATCATGATCAGCTTGAGCTCGTGCTCGCCGCGCTTCAAGCCGAACTTGCCCAGCAGCTCGACCACGCGCTCGGCCTGCTTCAGGGTGCGCACGAAGGGCACCATGACCTGGACGTTGGTCAGGCCCATGGTTTCGCGCACGCGCTTGATGGCCTCGCATTCCATCGCGAAGGCTTCGCCGAAGTCCTCGCTGATGTAGCGCGCGGCACCGCGGAAGCCCAGCATCGGGTTTTCCTCGTCGGGTTCGTAGCGGCTGCCGCCAACGAGCTTGCGGTACTCGTTGCTCTTGAAGTCGGACAGGCGCACGATCACCGGCTTGGGCCAGAAGGCAGCCGCGATGGTCGCGACGCCCTCGGCGACCTTGTCGACGTAGAAGGCGCGCGGGCTGGCGTGGCCGCGCGCGACCGACTCGACCGCCTTCTTGAGGTCGGCGTCGATGGCGGGATAGTCCAGGATCGCCTTCGGGTGTACGCCGATGTTGTTGTTGATGATGAACTCCAGCCGCGCCAGGCCGACACCGCCGTTGGGGATCTGGGCGAAGTCGAAGGCCAGCTGCGGGTTGCCGACGTTCATCATGATCTTGACGTCGAGCTCGGGCATCTGGCCACGGCTGACCTCGCTGATCTCGGTTTCGAGCAGGCCATCGTAGATGTTGCCGGTGTCGCCTTCGGCGCAACTGACGGTGACCAGCGTGCCGTCTTTCAGCGTCTCGGTCGCGTCGCCGCAGCCGACCACGGCCGGGATGCCGAGCTCGCGCGCGATGATGGCGGCGTGGCAGGTACGGCCCCCGCGGTTGGTCACGATCGCGCTGGCGCGCTTCATCACCGGCTCCCAGTTCGGGTCGGTCATGTCGGTCACCAGCACGTCGCCGGGCTGGACCTTGTCCATCTCGCTGATGTTGTGCACCAGGCGCACCGGGCCGGTGCCGATCTTCTGGCCGATCGCGCGGCCCGAGGCCAGCACGGCGCCCTTGCCGACCAGCTTGTAGCGCAGCTCGACCTGGCCGGCGGCCTGGCTCTTGACGGTCTCGGGGCGCGCCTGCAGGATGTAGAGCTGGCCGTCGTTGCCGTCCTTGCCCCACTCGATGTCCATCGGGCGGCCGTAATGCTGCTCGATCACCACCGCGTAACGCGCCAGTTCGAGCACGTCGGCATCGGTCAGCGAATAGCGGTTGCGCTGCTCGACCGGCACCTCGACGGTCTTGACCAGCTTGCCGCTGGCGGCCTTTTCCTCGGGGCTGGCGAAGACCATCTCGATCAGCTTGCTGCCGAGGTTGCGGCGGATCAGCGCCTGCTTGCCGGCTTTCAGCATCGGCTTGTGGACGTAGAACTCGTCCGGGTTGACGGCGCCCTGCACCACGGTCTCGCCCAAGCCGTAGCTGGAGGTGATGAAGACCACATCCTCGAAACCGGACTCGGTGTCGATGGTGAACATCACGCCGGCGGCACCGAGGTCGGAGCGCACCATGCGCTGCACGCCAGCCGACAGCGCGACCACGTCATGCTCGAAGCCCTTGTGCACACGGTAGCTGATGGCGCGGTCGTTGTAGAGGCTGGCGAACACCTCCTTCATCTTGTGCAGCACTTCCTCGATGCCATGCACGTTGAGGAAGGTCTCCTGCTGGCCGGCGAAGGACGCATCGGGCAGGTCCTCGGCGGTGGCGGAAGAACGCACCGCATAGGTCGCGGTCGCGCTGTCGCCGTTGAGCGTCACGTAGGCGTCGCGGATGGCCTGTTCGAGGTCGGCCGGAAAGGGCTGGGCCTCGACCATGGCACGGATCTCGGCACCGACCCGGGCCAGCTCGCGCACGTCCTCGGTGTCGAGCGCGGCCAGCTTGGCGCTGATCTGGTCGGCCAGGCCTTCGAAGGCCAGGAACTCGCGGAAGGCATGCGCCGTGGTGGCGAAACCGGTCGGCACCCGCACGCCCTCGGGCAGCTGCGAGATCATCTCGCCCAGGCTGGCGTTCTTGCCGCCGACGATCTCGACGTCGGTCATTCTGAGTTGCTCGAAGGGCACGACCAAGGCGGTCGGGCTGAACAGTTGCGACATGGATAAGCTCCGTTGATGTTGAAAAACCGGTGGACCTGGACCGAAGCGACGCATCGTTGTCTTGTTGTGCGCATCGACCTGCGACCAGGTATCGCAAATCGCGATAATCCGAAACATTGTAGGGGCCGCGCAAGGAACGTGCAGCCCATTTCGCGACAATCGACCCGAGGGTAAGTACCAGATGCCGCACCGCACCGCTTTCTTCATTTCCGACGGCACCGGCATCACGGCCGAGACCTTCGCCAACGCCATCCTGGCGCAGTTCGAGATCAAGCCGCACCGCATCCGCCTGCCCTTCGTCGACAGCGTGGACAAGGCACACAACGCGGTGCGCCAGATCAACCACAGCGCCCAGGTCGACGGCGCGCGCCCGCTGGTGTTCACGACCGTGGTCAACATGGAGGTGCTCGCGGTACTCAAGGCCGAGTGCAAGGGCATGCTGATCGACATGTTCGGCACCTTCATCGCGCCGATCGAGGCCGAGATCGGCATCAAGTCGAATCACCGGGTCGGGCGCTTCTCGGACGTGACGCGCAGCAAGGAATACCATGACCGGATCGAGGCGATCAACTTCACGCTGGCGCATGACGACGGCCAGACCCATGTCGACCTGGACAACTCCGACCTGATCCTGATCGGCGTCAGTCGCAGCGGCAAGACGCCGACCTCGCTCTATCTGGCGATGCAGTTCGGGCTCAAGGTCTCGAACTACCCGCTGATTCCGGAGGACTTCGAGCGCCGCCAGCTGCCGCCCGCACTCGTGCCCTACAAGAAGAAGCTGTTTGGTCTGACCATCAACCCCGAGCGCCTGAGCGAGATCCGCAACGAGCGCAAGGCCAACTCGCGCTACGCCAGCCTGGCCAACTGCCGCTACGAGGTCAGCGAGGCCGAGGCGATGATGCGGCGCGCCGGTGTGCGCTGGATGTCGACCACCAGCAAGTCGATCGAGGAGATCTCGACCATCATCCTGCAGGAAATCCAGCCCGATCGGCTCGATTACTGAACAGGCAACCAGACTTCATGCGGGCTGGGGCGGGGTGGCGCCGGGTGACGATTTGTGCTCGCACCATGAGGAGCCCGGCGCTACCCCGCTCCAGTCCCAACTCCAGCCCGGTCACCGACCTGCCCTGCGCTCAATACTTGAGCCTGGCGTAATAGGTCTGCTGCGCGGCGGCCCTGGCCTGGCCCAGCGTCGTGATGCCTTTCTCGGCCAGCAGCGGGATGAGGCGCAGGAAGATCTCGGCCGTGACGGTGGCGTCGCCCAGCGCGTTGTGCCGCCCGGTCACGGTGATGTTGAAGCGCTGTGCGATGGCCTCGATCCGGTGCGATTCCTGGCTCGGGTGCACCACAGCCGACAGCAGCAGGGTGTCGAGCACGGGCTGATCGAACAGGATGCCAGTGCTGGCCTCCTTGATCTGCAGGAAGCGCATGTCGAACGCGGCGTTGTGACCGACCAGCACGGTGTCGCGCGTGAAGGCATGGAAAGCCGGCAGCACCTGGTCTATCGTCGGCTGGCCCCTGACCATGTCCTGCTCGATGCCGTGGATGGGGATGCCTGCCGGCGGGATCATGAACTGCGGGTCGACCAGCTGGTCGTAGGTCTCCTGGCGCAACAGCTTGCCGTTGACGATGCGAACGGCGCCGATCTGGAGGATCTCGTCGCCGCCGGCCGGGTTCAGCCCCGTGGTCTCGGTGTCGAACACGGTGTAGGACAGCTCGGTCAACGGCCTGTCGTCGAGCGCGCTGGCCTGATCCGCACGGCTGAAGAGGTCGAAATCGTAGAACTCGGGCCGGCCTGGAGCTTCGGCGGCCTGCAGTGCCTGTGCCTGCCTGGGCGACACGCCGGGCAGCAGAAAGCGGAAGAAGGACAGCTGTCTGGCGCGGTCGCGCTCGAACCAGAGCGCGCCGCCATGGCGTTCGACCACGTCACGCACCGAGAAGCTGTAACTTTCCGCTCCGATGCGGACCGGGTCGAGCTCCCAGCCCATGACGGTCTCGGTGCTGATGGCCTGCCCGATCCACATCAGGTCGAGTTGCATCCTGGACGGTCCTTGCGCAGCGGGTTGCAGCCGGATCTGCACGAAACGCACATCGAACTCTTCGTGCAAGCGGGCCGCCAGGTAGACCAGCGCCTGCAGCAGGCTGAAGCTCTCGATGCGCAGCCAGGCACTGGCGTCGACCTCGGCTTCGCGCACTGACAGGCCGGCCTGCTCATGGATGCGGCGCTGGGCGGCGGCAACGAAATCGCTGCCCAGCATGTCCTCCATCGGCCAGCGGCTGGCGACGCGCTCGGAGGCCTGGCCCATCAGCGGCTTGAGGCGCTCGCCCATGGTCAGCGCTTCGTCGCGCACGACCTGCAGGAAGCGCTCGCGCATGGCGGGCTCCAGGTCGGGGAAATCCAGCATCTCGACCGCCGCCTGGATATTGGCCAGCGAGGCCCGGCTGCCCTCGGTCAGGGCCAGCAGCGCCCGGTCGCGGCCGGCCTCCTGCTCGTAATCGGGCATCACGTCGTCGAGCATCAGCACATAGCCCGCGATCTCCGGCGCGGCATCCGAGCCGGAACCGACCGGCTGGCGCACCGGCGCGAGCTGGACCCGCAGCAGCTGGCCCGCAGGCGTGAGCGTGACGAACTGGGCCGAGGGGTGGGCTGCGCCGCGCTGCATGCGCTGGCACACGTTCTCCAGCGCATGCGCGACCAACTTGCGGTCGAACAAATCATGGATGGATCGACCCAGGCCCAGCAGGCCGGCCGCGTCCGCTGGCCGCGCCGATTCCGCCAGGGCCTGGAACTGGGCGCGGGCGCGCTGGTTGTAGAGCAGGATGCGGCCTTCGAGGTTGCAGACCACCACGCTCTGCGTGAGCTCGGACATCAGCGCGGCCAGGCGCGACTTCTCCTGCTCGATATGCTGGGCGGCGGCCTGGACCTTGGCTTCCATCTCGCGGCGCAAGGTCTCGCGCTGGTCCACCAGCTGGTTGAACAGCACGGTGAGCGCGCGCGTCTCGGGGTTGCCCGCCGGCGCCAGCTCGCGGACCACGTCGGTGCGCAGCAGGATCTGCGCGTTCTCGGCCAGCCGGACCGAGGGCGTGACCCAGAAATCGAACCAGCGCTTGAGTCCGTAGGCAATCGCTGCGATGCCGCCAGCCCAGGTCAGTCCGACCGCCACCAGGTGCGGACCGATCAGCTCGAAGGCCGCCTGGCGCTGGGCTGGCTCCAGGGCGAGGGCGACCAGTGCGAAGGTCAGCGCCAGCCAGGCGATCGAGCCGACGGCAGCGGCCGCCAGCATCAGCCACAGGCGCCGGTCGGTCCGGCCCGGCCTGATCATGCGCCCGCTCCGAGCAGGCCGCGCACCTTGTCAACCAGTTCCCGGGTCGAGAAGGGCTTGGTCATGTAGTCGTTGGCGCCCAGCGCCAGTCCCTTGGCCATGTCGGTATCGCGCCCCTTGGCGGTCAGCATCAGAATGCGCAGCGCCGACAGCTCGTCGTGCTCGCGCACGGCCTGCAGCACGTCGAAGCCGGTCTTGATCGGCATCATGACATCGAGCAGGACCAGGTCGGGCTGCTGTTGCAGGATGGCGTCGAGCGCCTGCTGGCCGTCGCGCGCGACCAGCACCTGGTAGCCCTCGCGCTTCATCAGGAATTCGAGCGAGAGCAGGATGTTGGGCTCGTCGTCGGCAATCAGTATCTTGGCGCTCATGCGCGGTCTCCATGCTTGTTGTTATTCGGGGGTGCCCAGAGGCAGCCAGAAGCCGAAGCAGGCACCCTGCCCCGGTGACGAGCGCAGCCACAGCTGGCCGCCGAAATGCTCGACGATCTGGCGGCTGATCGGCAGGCCCAGGCCGGTGCCCTGCGGGCGGTGGCTGCTGTCGCCGCCCTGGCGGAATTTCTCGAACACCAGCGCCTGCTGCTCTGGCGGCACTCCGGGTCCATTGTCCTGCACTTCGACCTGCACGCGGTCCTCGCTTTGCACGAGACTGACCCGGATGCGGCCGTTGCCACCCGGCACGAACTTGGCCGCGTTCGAGAGCAGGTTCAGCATGACCTGGGTCAGGCGGTCGGCGTCGGCGCGCAGGATCACGGGCTGGGCCGGCAGGTCCAGCTCCAGCCGGGCGCCACGCTCGCGCAGCAGCTCGGTGACGGTCTGCGCGCTGCGGCGGATCAGCTCGGCGAGGTCGAGCTCGGCGTTGTGCCACTCGGCATGACCGGACTCGATCTTGGCCAGGTCGAGTACCTGGTTGACGAGCCGGCCCAGGCGCTCGGTCTCGGCCACGATGATGGCCAGGAAGGTCTCGCGCTGCTGCCGGTCCATCGATTCGGCGCCGGTCTCACCCTGTCGCGCATCGTCCAGCATCAACTCGGCCAAGGCACGGATCGAGGTCAGCGGTGTGCGCAGCTCATGCGTGACCGAGGACATGAAGTCGTCCTTGAGCCGGTCCAGGCTCTTGAGCTGCTGGTTGGCTGCGCGCAGCTCGGCGCTGGCGCGTTCGAGCGAGAGCGACTTTTCTTCCAGCTCGCGCGAGTGCAGCAGCAGGCGCTTGGCCTCCTCGACCATGCCGAGCAGGTCGTCGAGCGCCAGCGCCTCCTCCTCGACCACCGAGGCGACCATGACGCGGGCCGAAGCGCTGCCGATCGCGCCGGTGAGCTGGGTCTCGACGAAATGGACCAGCTCGGCATCGGCCTGCAATCGCTCGATCGGGTCGACTCCGCGTTGGCGGGCAAAACGCTCGAACAGTTCGCGCGCCCGGCCGGCTCCCAGAAAGCGCTCGGCCAGCGCCAGCAGGCTGGCGACGCTGGCCTGGCCGCGCCAGAACACTGGCTGCAACTGGCTGCTGCGCTCGAACACATCGACGAACAGCAGCGCCTGGCTGGCCTCGGCCACCGAGGGACTGCGCCAGAGCGAAACGCCGACGTACAGACTGGCGTTGCCGAGCAGGCTCCAGAACAGGGAATGGGTCAAATTGTCCAGGCCGGTCAGGCCGAACAAGGCCTCCGGCCTGAGCCAGGCCAGGCCCCAGGGGCCATCGCGCAGAAAGGCGTCCGGCAGCCAGCCCGACTTGGCCAGCGAAGGCAGCATCAGCGTGTAGCTCCAGAGTGCAAAGCCCGCCAGCAGACCGGCCAGCGCGCCATTTCGGGTGGCGCCGCGCCAGTACATGCCGCCCAGCAGCGCCGGCGCGAACTGTGACACCGCGGCAAAGCTGATCAGGCCGATGCTGACCAGGGCATAGGCCTCGCCGGCCAGGCGGTAATAGAGGTAACCCAGCAGCATCACGGCCAGGATGGCCAGCCGGCGCGTGTTGAGGATGGCGCGTGTCAGGTCGCTGCCACCCTCGGACCAGCGGCGCGTGCGCAGCAGCACCGGCACCACCAGGTCGTTGCAGACCATGGTCGAGACGGCGATGGTCTCGACGATCACCATGCCGGTGGCGGCCGACAGACCCCCGACGAAGGCCAGCAAGGCGAGGGCCGGCTGGCCCTGGCTCAACGGCAGCGAGAGCACGAAGGTCTCGGGGTCGGCCAGGCCGGGGCCGAAATGCAGCAGGCCGCCGAGCGCGATCGGCAGCACGAACAGGTTGATCAGCAGCAGGTAGAGCGGAAAGACCCAGGCGGCGCGGCGCAGGTGACGCTCGTCGACGTTCTCGACCACCATGATCTGGAACTGGCGCGGCAGCAAGAGCACCGACAGCATGGCCAGCAGCGTCAGCGCGAACCATTGCGGGTGGTCGAATCCGCCGTCCAGGCCTGGCGCGAACAGGCGGGCCAGCTCGGGCCTGGCCAGGGCGCGCTCGAAGAGGTCGCCCACGCCGTCGAACAGGCCCCAGCTGACATAGCCACCGATGGCCAGGAAAGCCAGCAGCTTGACGACCGACTCGAAGGCGACTGCGGCGACCATGCCCTCGTGGCGCTCGCTGCTGTCGAGGTGACGCGCGCCGAACACCATGGTGAAACCGGCCAGCGCCAACGCGAGATAGAAAGTACCCTCCTGCCACCAGACGCGCTGCGGCGCGTGGGCTCCAGGCAGCGCCGTCAGGACATCGTAGGCGACCGATACGCCCTTGAGCTGCAAGGCGATGTAGGGCACGATGCCGACCACCGTGATCAGCGTGACCAGTCCAGCCAGCAGCGGGCTCTTGCCATAGCGGCTGGCGATGAAATCGGCGATCGAGGTGATGCGATAGCGCTTGGCAATGCGCAGCATCTTGCGCAGCACCAGCCAGGCCAGCAGCATGGCCAGCATCGGACCCAGATAGATCGGCAGGAACCAGACGCCGGTGCTGGCGGCCCGGCCCACGCTGCCGAAATAGGTCCAGGCGCTGCAATAGACCGCGATCGAGAGCGCGTAGACCCAAGGGCTGGCAATGATCGAGCGGCCAGCGGCCGCGCGCCGATCACCATAAGCCGCGACGGCGAACAGCGTCAGCAGATAGGTCAGCGAAACGGCGACGATCAGCAGCGGCGACATGGGGCGAGATTCCGGCCAGCCGGACTCTCAGTCCGGGCGGCGCTCCATGAGCCAGGCCAGCGCCGCGATCAGCAGGGCCCAGAGCACGAACAGCGCGAGCGGAAACAGCGGCAGCCCCCAGAGCAGCGCCTCGCGGTTCCAGAGCGCGATCAGGGGGTAGTTGAGCAGCAGGCAGCCGGCCACGAACAGCGCCAGCAGGCGTTGCGATTCCAGTTTCTGCTTCATGCTCAGTCTCCGTCTTGCATCGTTGGCGTACTTGGCGCCAACTTATTGTCCATTTTGCATCCGAAGCGCTTACCCACCACTTACTGTGCGAATCAGGGCTGGATTCGTTCGTCCGGGTGCAAAATGTCAGCAGCAAGATCGCATGCTGCGCTGAATTCCAAGATGCCCGACACTTTCAATTTTTCTGCTTCCCCGTTCGACTGCCTGAACCCCGATGAGCGCCGCCTGGTGCGCCACAGCGTGGACCTGGGCTACTACCGCGAGGGCGACACCCTGCTGGCCCCCGGCATGACACCGACCCACCTGTTCGTCGTGATCAAGGGCCATGTGGCGCAGTGGGACGGCGAGGAACTGGTCGCGACCTTCGGGCCGGATGACTGCTTCGATGGCCGCGCGCTGCTGGCGGGCAAGGTCAGCGACCGCTTCATTGCCGCCGAGGAGGTGGTGGCCTACGAGCTCAAGGCACAGGCCGTGACCGAGCTGATCGCCTCCAACGCGGGCTTCGGCGCCTTGCTGTTTGCCGACCTGGGCCAGCGCCTGGGCGCCCTGTCGCAGCGCCAGGACCAGCATCAGCTGCAGGCGCTGACGCTGGCGCGCGTGGACGAGGCCTATCTGCGACCGGCGCGCGAGGTCGATGCGCGCGATGACATCGTCTCGGTCGCTCGCATCCTGCATACCGAGCGAACCAACAACGTGCTGGTGCGCGACACCAGCGGCGATCCGCCCCGGCTGGGCCTCTTCACCGTGGCCAGGCTCTCGCAAGCCATCCTGGACGGACGTCCGCTCGACCAGCTACCGGTGGGCGACCTGACCGACTACCCGCTGCTGACGGTGCAGCGCTCGGACCAGATCGGCGACGCGATGACGCTGATGCTGAGTCACCGCGCGCACCGGGTGGTGGTGCTCGACGGCGAGCAGATCGTTGGCGTGCTCGAAGCGCTCGACCTGTTCAGCTTCCTGTCCAACCACTCGCACCTGATCAGCGTCCAGATCGAGCAGGCGCAGGACCTGGAAGCCCTGAGCCAGGCCGCCGCGCAGATCACCCGCATGATCACGCTGATGCAGCGCAGCGGCATGCGGGTGACGCTGATCGCCAAACTGGTGCAGCAGCTCAACGCGCAGCTGTTCGAGCGCGCCTGGCAGATGATCGCGCCCCCGGAGCTGGTCGCCAACAGCTGCCTGTTCGTGATGGGCAGCGAGGGCCGTGGCGAACAGCTGCTCAAGACCGATCAGGACAACGGCCTGATCCTGCGCGACGGCTACACGCCTCCGGTCGAGCTGGGCGCGATCTGCGAGCGCTTCTCGCAGGCGCTGGCGAGTTTTGGCTACCCCGAATGTCCGGGCCGCATCATGGTCAGCAACCCCGACTGGCGCGCGTCGCAGGCCGATTTCTCGCGCCAGGCGCGCGAGTGGCTGATCCTGCCCGACCCCGACAGCCTGATGAAGCTGGCGATCTTCATGGATGCGCACGCGGTCTGCGGTGATACCGGGCTGCTGCTGCAGGCGCGTGACGCCGTGCTGGCACTGGCCCCTGACAACCAGCTGGTGCTGGGGCGCTTCGCCTCGGTGATCACGGCCTTCGGCGAGAGCCAGGGCTGGTGGAACAAGCTGTTCTCGCTCGGCGATGCCGACGCCGGGCTGGACATCAAGCGCGAGGGGATTTTCCCGCTGGTACACGGCATCCGCAGCCTGGCGCTGGCGCGTCGACTGGCCGATACCGGCACCGCCGCCCGCATCGCGGCACTGGTCGCCGACGGCACGCTGGACGCCAAGATGGGATCGGAACTGACCGAGAGCCTGAGCTTCTTCATGGGGCTCAAGCTCAAGGCCGGGCTGACCGAGCTCGACACCGGACGCGCGGTCACCGGGCGCATCGATCCGGCCAGGCTGAGCTCGCTGGAGCGCGACCTGCTCAAGGACACGCTGGCCGCCGTCAAGCGCTTCAAGGCCCTGCTGCGCCACCGTTTTCACCTGGACGCGATGTGATGGAAAACCCGCTTTCCCCCGCTCGCCTGGCCGGCGCGATCCGGCGCGAATGGCGGCTGCGCCACCTCAGCCAGGCCCGTTACGGCTTCCTGTTCGATCCCGCGCCGGAGAACGAATGGGTCTCGCTGGCCTGCGCGACCACCGGCCATGACCAGGAAACAGATCAGGTCCTGTCGCTCTGCGCGGTGCGCGTCCGCGGCCACCGGGTGCTGAGCAGCGACCGGCTGGAGCTGCTGCTGCGCCCCGACGGCCCGGTTCCCGCTGAATCGCTGCGCCGGCATCGACTGCGCGAACAGGACCTCGCGCAGGGCTTGCCAGCGGCAGAGGCGGCGGATGAGCTGCTGCATTTCGTCGGCAGCCGCCCGCTGCTGGGCTACTACCTCGAATTCGACGTCGCGATGCTGGACCAGATCGTCAAGCCAGTGATCGGCATCGGATTGCCGCAGGAGCAGGTGGAAGTCTCGTCGCTCTACTACGACTGGCGCCTGCACCAGCTGCCGCCCTACCAGCAGGACGGCGTAAACATCGACCTGCGCTATTCGACGATGCTGCAGGCGCTGGACCTGCCCGAGCGCGAGTCGCCCGATCCGCTCGATCGCGCCGTGCTGACGGCGCTGGCCTTCATCAAGCTGCGGCAACTGGCGACTGGCTGAAGACCGAGCTGCCGAGATCGGCCTGCAGATCGCGCAAATCCGTATCAGTCGATCCGCTGTGGCGCAGGCGTGCGGTCGGCTTGCATACGGGCCGCAGCGACGACAGCCAGCACGGATACCGCCGCCAGCAGCAGGAAGCCCTGCGAGTACGCAGCCTGCAGCCCGGCGGCGGAAGTCCCATGCACCAACTCGCGCCACTGCACGAAGACCGCGACGACCGCGATGCCGACCACGCCACCGAGCTGGCGCGCGTAGCTGCTGACAACGGCTGCCTGTCCGAGCTGGCTGGCGCCGACATGGCGCAGCGCCGCGAGGTTGAGCGCAGGCAGGATCAGCCCGAGTCCGATGCGCCCGACGATGGTCGCAGCGATGATCTCGGAGTAGCTGATGTGACCCGCTTCGACCGCGAACGCGACGAACGAGGCGCCAAAGGCCAGCAATCCGGCCAGCGTCACCCGTTTCGGGGGATAGCGGTCGACCAGGCGGCCCGCCAGCGGCAGCGTCAGCACCAGCGCGATACCCGAAGGCAGCAGCGCCAGGCCAGCCTCGGCAGCCTGGTAGGACAGCACGTTCTGCAGGAAGACCGGGATCAGGTAGGTGGACGCATAGAGCCCGAATCCATACGAGAACGACACCAGGCTGCCCATCGCGAAGGTGCGATCGCCAAACAGCTTGAGCTGGATCAACGGGGCGTCGAGCCGGCGCGCGTGGCGCCAGAACAGCAGCACAGCAGCCAGCGCCAGGCCGAGCTGGCCCAGCGTCCAGGGCGACAACAGCCCGCTGTGCTGCAAGCTGGCGACCCCCTCGACCAGTGCGACGGTCGCCAGTGACAGCCAGCCCAGGCCGATCCAGTCAAAGCGCCGCGCGGCGAGCTCGCGCGGCAGCGGCAGCAGGTAGAGCGCAGCGCCGCCGGCAAGCAGGCTGAACGGCAGCCCAAGCAGGAAGATCGCCTCCCAGCCGAAGCGCTCGAGCAGCAGGCCGCCTAGCGCAGGCGCGATGGCCGGAGTCAGCGCGATGCTGAAAGTCAGCAGTCCCGACGCCCGGCCCTGGATCTCGCGCGGGAACAGGCGCATCAGCGCCAGCATGGCGATCGGCTGCAGCACGCCCGCGGCCAGCCCCTGGACGACGCGCGCCAGCACGACGAGTGCGAAGCTGGGCGCAAAAAAGCCGAAAACGCTCGCGGCCATCAGCGTGAGCTGCGCGACGAGAAAGACGCGGCGCA
Source organism: Chitinophaga pinensis (assembly GCA_943326015.2). Classification (GTDB taxonomy): domain Bacteria; phylum Pseudomonadota; class Gammaproteobacteria; order Burkholderiales; family Burkholderiaceae_C; genus Malikia. The sequence goes on from CALPRQ020000022.1 coordinate 15,853, forward strand.
AGCCTATGCGGTCCAGCAGCCAGGAGGTCGGCAACATCCCGACCGCCATCGCCGCCATGAAGCCCGTCATCGCCCATTGCACCTGCTCCTGGCCGATGCCGAAATGGCGCATCATCGCGGGCACCGCGACGTTGAAGCTCGACGTGCTCAAGACGCCGGCCACCGTCCCCAGACCAATGACCGCCAGCACGATCCATTTGAATGCGGCGCCGTGACGCCGGGACAGGTCATCGTAGGTGGCGGGGCTGGGGCGAAGTGACATGGCGTTTTCAATCAGGCCGAGACCGGCAGGCAAAACGGAATGCGCCGGTTGTGAGTCCAGTGACGAAGTATGACAGCGCCACCTTCATCATCGCGCCCGCACAAAGAAAAACCGGACCCCCGAAAGGGTCCGGTTTTTCTTGCCGGGAAGCGGGCCAGGCCCGCTCGGTCGGATCAGTGACCCGATGCGCCCGAAGCACCCAGACCGGTCTCGGAGCGGACCTTCTGCACAGCGAAGGCAGCGCGCTCGTTGGCGGCGTCCTGGCTGCGGTCGAGGATCGAGAACAGCCAGATGCCGACGAAGCCGATGGTCATCGAGAACAGCGCGGGCGAGCTGTACGGGAACCAGGCCGAGCCCTTGGGGTTACCCAGCGTGACTTCCCAGACCGAGGGCGACACGACGGTCAGCGCGACGGAGGAGATCAGGCCCAGGAAGCCACCGATCACGGCGCCCTTGGTGGTGCAGTCCTTCCACAGCACGCTCATGAAGAGCACCGGGAAGTTGGCCGAAGCGGCAATCGCGAAGGCCAGCGAGACCATGAAGGCGATGTTCTGCTTCTCGAACGCGATACCCAGGGTCACGGCCAGCGCGCCGAGGGCCAGCGTGGTCATGCGCGAGACCTTGAGCTCGGAAGCGCTGTCAGCCTTGCCTTGCTTGAACACGGTGGCGTACAGGTCATGCGAGACGGCGGAGGCGCCCGACAGGGTCAGACCCGCGACCACGGCCAGGATGGTCGCGAAGGCCACGGCCGAGATGAAGCCGTAGAACACGTTGCCACCGACGGTCTTGGCGACCAGCACGGCTGCCATGTTGGCGGTACCGGCACCACCCAGGATAATGCCCTTGGCGACATCGGCCATTTCGGGGTTGGTCAGCACCAGGGTGATGGCGCCGAAGCCGATGATGAAGATCAGTACGTAGAAGTAACCGATCCAGGTGGTGGCCCAGAACACCGACTTGCGGGCTTCCTTGGCGTCCGGCACGGTGAAGAAGCGCATCAGGATATGCGGCAGACCGGCGGTACCGAACATCAGCGCCATGCCGAAGCTGATCGCGGAGATCGGGTCCTTGATGAAGCCGCCCGGGCCCATGATGGACAGACCAGCCTTGGCCGCTTCTTCAGGCGTCTTGCCAGCGTTGGCAGCGATGGCGGTCTTGACCTCGACGCCCTTGGCGAACAACGCTTCCAAGCTGAAGCCGTACTGCGCCATCACCATGATGGCCATGAAGGTCACGCCGGCGAGCAGCAGGCAGGCCTTGATGATCTGCACCCAGGTGGTGGCGGTCATGCCGCCGAACAGCACGTAGACCATCATCAGCGCGCCAACGATGACCACGGCCATCCAGTACTCGAGACCGAACAGCAGCTTGATCAGCTGGCCGGCACCGACCATCTGCGCGATCAGGTAGAAGGCGACCACGACCAGCGTGCCCGAGGCCGCGAAGGCGCGGATCGGGGTCTGCTTGAAGCGGTAGCCGGCCACGTCGGCGAAGGTGAACTTGCCCAGGTTGCGCAGGCGCTCGGCCATCAGGAAGGTGATGACGGGCCAGCCGACCAGGAAGCCGATCGAGTAGATCAGGCCGTCGTAGCCGTTGGCCATCACGGCGGCGGAAATACCCAGGAAGGAAGCGGCCGACATGTAGTCGCCCGCGATCGCCAGGCCGTTCTGGAAGCCGGTGATGCCGCCACCGCCGGTGTAGAAGTCGGCGGCCGACTTGGTCTTGGACGCCGCCCACTTGGTGATGTAGAGCGTGCCGCAGACGAACAGGCCGAACATCGCGATGGCGGTCCAGTTGGTCGCCTGCTTGGCGGCCTGGCCGACGTCAGCGCCGGCTGCATGGGCTGCGCCAGCGGCCGCGAGGACCAGCAGCGCGCCGAGGAATGCGCTCAGGTTTTTCTTCATTTTGCGGCGTCCTTCAGGATTTCCTTGGTCAGCTCGTCGAACTCGCCGTTGGCGCGACGCACGTAGATGCCGGTGATCACGATCGTGAAAATGATCACACCCATGCCGATCGGAATGCCGATCGAGGTCACGCCCGCGCCCAGGGGCTGGGCCAGGAAGGGCTTGTTGAAGGCGATCAGCGCGATGTAGCCGTAATAAACGACCAGCATCATGATGGACAGCAACACGCCGAAGCTGTTGCGCTTGGACTGAAGTTCCTGGTATTTTGGATTTTTCAGGATCTTGTCGACTACCGGATCACTCATGGATGTCTCCTCTCATGGTGTGGATGGGGCTAAATGTTCATGTGCACTTGTCACATGTGATCCATTCTCAGGTTGGGTCTGACGGTCGCCTTACTAAGCCGGTCAGCTTGATCCCGTTCGCGGGTTTACCCTAGACGGGAATTACCCTGCCCCATCAGTTCGGGCGCGGCCAGTCAAGACAGAGCCAGCCACCGAAAGCGGGTGCGTGGACCGGCCATTCCGTCGCCAATGGCTGGGCATCGGGGCGGGTGTGCAGCAGGCTGGCGGCGCGGATCACGCCCGCATGGGTGAACCAGACCCTGTCGCTGCTGCCGGGACAGGGCGTCTTGACGGATGGGTAGTCCCGGACCTGATCGTGCAGCGCCTGCCCGACCCGCGCGAGCAGTTCGGCCACGCTTTCGCGTCCGCCGAAGCGGTACGAATGGAAATTTTCTGTCCAGTGATCGAACTCGGCGCGATCGATGGCGTCCCAGCGGCTGAGCTCGAACTGGCCGAAGTCCATCTCGTTGAGACGCGGGTCGCTGACCGGCGGCGCCAGCTCGGGGCGTAGCGCGTGCAACGCAAGCGCGAGCTGCTGAGCACGCTGCAGCCCGGACATCAGCAGGGTCGCACCAGCGGGCAGCACGGCGGCCAGCTCGCGGGCGGCGCGATCCGTGTCGGCCGCATCGGCAGGCAGGTCGCTGCTGCCGTAGCAAAGGCCTGGCTCGACCAACGGCCGGGCGTGACGCACCAGCCAGAGTCGGTGCGAGGCGCTCATCGGGCTACCCCAGCACCTGCGGCCAGGGCCAGGCCCAGATAGAAGGCGATTTCGCCGACCTGCTGGGTCGCACCGAGTCCGTCACCCGTGAAGCCCTGCAGCCGGCGCTTGAGCAGGCGACGCATCCAGAGCGCCGCCAGTGCCGTGCCCAGCAAGGCGGCCCCCCAGGCCGTATCCGTCCTCCAGCCGACCAGCAACGCCATCGCCCCGCCCCACCAGAGCGTTCCGGTGACCAGCGCGCCGACGCTGATCGCATCGGCCAGCGGCTTGGACTTGGAGCGAGGGGTGTCGCCGACATGGGGCAAGGTCGCGATCACGAACAGCGGCGCCAGCCTGGATGTCACATGGGCGCCGAACAATGCCGCGACGGCCAGCGCGGCATCGACCTGCGCCAGTGTCGCAAGCAGTGCGCACTTGAGGCCGAAGACCAGCACCAGCGCGACCGAGCCGAAAGAGCCGATGCGCGAGTCCTTCATGATCTCGAGCGCGCGCTCGCGGTCGTAACTGCCGCCCAGGCCGTCGGCAAGATCGGCCAGGCCGTCCTCGTGGAAGGCGCCGGTCAGCCAGACGCTCCAGACCGTGCTCGCGAGCGCAGCCACCCAGGGCGCGGCTGGCACAGCAGGCAAGGCCCACAGCAGCAGGCCGAACAGCAGCGCCGCCAGGAAACCAATCAGCGCGCCGATGGCCGGCATATGGGCTGCGCTGGCGCGCAGCATGGCCGGGCTGTAGCCGACCCAGGCCGCCAGCCGGCCGGTGACCGGAATCCGGGTGAAGAACTGCAGCGCCAGCAGCCAGTGGCGCACGGACAGCAACAGGCGCTGCGTCATGGCCGACCCGGTCAGGCCGCGCCGTCCCGGGTCGAGACCCCGGCCGACTCGAAGCTGGCCATCTCGCGCAGGAGGGCGCAAGCCGAAGGCAGCAGCGGCCAGGCCAGCGCGGCGCCCGAGCCTTCGCCCAGGCGCAGGCCGAGGTCGAGCAGCGGCCGGGCCTCAAGCTGCGCCAGCATCAGGCTGTGGCCACGCTCGCCCGAGCGGTGCGCGAACACGCAGCGCTGCAGCACCGCCGGCACCAGCCGCGAGGCGACCAGCACCGCCGCGCAGGTGATGAAGCCGTCGACCAGGATCACGCGCCGCTCGGCGGCGGCCTGCAGCACGGCACCGACCATGGTCGCGATCTCGAAGCCGCCCATCGCAGCCAGCACGGCCAGCGGATCGGTTACACCCTGGTGGCGCAGCAGCACCTCGCGCAGCACATCGGTCTTGCGCGCGATGCCAGGCTGGTCCAGGCCGGTGCCGGCGCCGGTGCAGTCGGCGATGTCCAGACCGCCCAGGCGGGCCAGGATCAGCGAGGCCGGCGAGGTGTTGCCGATGCCCATCTCGCCCAGCAGCAGCACGTTGCCGGGCAGGCCCTTGACCAGTTCGATGCCATGGCCGATCGCCTGCTCGCATTGGGCGGATGTCATGGCCGGCTCGGTCGAGCAGTCGGCGGTGCCAGCAGCCACCTTGCGGATCTGCAGGCCCGGACGCGGTGCGAAGTCATGCGCGACGCCGCAATCGACCACGGTCATGCCGATGCCATGCTGGCGCGCCAGCACGGTGACGGCGGCGCCGCCGGCCAGGAAGTTCTCGACCATCTGCCAGGTCACGTCGCTCGGGTAGGCCGAGACGCCGCGCCGGGTCAGGCCGTGGTCGCCCGCGAACACCACCATCTGCGGCTGGCGCAGCTCGGGCGAGTCGCTGCCCAGGATCAGACCCAGGCGCAGCGCCAGCGCCTCGATCGCGCCGAGCGAACCCAGCGGCTTGGTCTTCTGGTCGAGCTTGCGCTGCAGCGCCAAGGCCAGCGCCTCGTTGTGCAGGCTGTCGATACGGGGCAGGGTGAAAGTCATGTCGATTCCTATATTGGGGTCAGAGACCAATTTTTCCGGCCAGCTACAGGCAAGCCGGCTTCAGGCGATCAGGGCGTCGAGCACGCCGCTGGCGCAATGCCGCTCAAGGTAATCCGCCAGGCCGTCGAACACGCTGTCCAGCGTCGGGGCCGAGGCACCAAACAGCGCCTGCAGCACGGTCGGGTCCTCGAACAGGCCATGCAGGTAGCAGCCCAGCACGTTGCCGCTTGCGTTCTGCCAGGCCAGGCCGGGCAGGACCTCGCGCGCGATGTCGCCGGCGGCGGCCATGGCCGGATGCTGCGCGGTCTGGCCGTGGTGGATCTCGTAGCCCTGCACCGCCACGCCCGACAAGGCTGACCAGACACCAGAGAGGTCGCCGAAACAGGCCTGGGTGCGCCGGACGGTCTTGTCGGGATCGAATTGCGTGACCAGCGGCAGCAGGCCCAGTCCGGGCGCATTGCCGTCGACACCATGGGTATCGATCAGGGCCTCGCCCAGCATCTGCAGGCCGCCGCAGATGCCCAGCACCGCACCGCCCTGCTCCGCATGGTCGGCGATCGCACGGTCCAGCCCCTGGGCGCGCAGCCAGGCCAGGTCGGAACTGGTGTACTTGGAGCCGGGCAGCACGATCCAGTCGGCGCCAGCCAGCTCGGCCGGGCTGCGGACCCAGACCAGGCGCAGGCCGGGGATGTTCTTCAACGGCTGGAACTCATCGAGGTTGCTCAGGCGTGGATAGGCCACCACCGCGACCGTGCGCGAGACCACGCCCTGGCTGCGGCTGCGGTCATCGAACACGCCGTCCTCCTCGGGCAGGCCATGCTGCCACCACATCGGCAAGGTGGCCACGGTCGGCACGCCGGTCAACTGCTCAAGCTGCTCGGGCGCGGGCGCGAGCAGGGTCGCGTCGCCGCGGAACTTGTTGAGCACGAAGCCGTCGATGCGCGCGCGGTCGGCCTCGGGCAACAAGGCCCAGGTGCCGTAGAGGTGGGCAAAGGCGCCGCCCCGGTCGATGTCGGTCACCAGCAGGCAGCGTGCGTCGGCCGCGCGCGCCACGCGCAGGTTGACGATGTCGCTGGCCATCAGGTTGATCTCGGCCGGCGAACCCGCGCCCTCGATCACGACCACGTCGTACTCGACCCGCAGGTCGTCGAGCGCCTGCGCGATCCGGGGCCAGACCTTTTCCGAGCGGCTGCGCCACGGGGCAGCGCTGAGCTCGGCATCGACCTGGCCCAGCATGACGACCTGGCTGCGGGTGTCGGCCTCGGGCTTGAGCAGCAGCGGGTTCATGCGCACATCGGGTTCGGCGCGCGCGGCCAGCGCCTGGAAATACTGGGCCGAGCCGATCTCGCCTGAGCCGGAGGGTGACGCGACCACGCGCGCGTTGTTGCTCATGTTCTGCGCCTTGAACGGCGCTACTTTCAAACCCTGACGCGCGTAGTGGCGGCACAGCGCGGTGGCGAGCCAGCTCTTGCCCGCGCCGCTGGAGGTGCCGAGCACCATGACGCATTTGGCCCGATGGAGGGTGGGATCGGCTTGGGTATTCATGTCTGATGGCGAATGGAGGTCCAGGCGTGCGCCAGTGCGTCCTGCGCTTCGGGCGCCAGGACGCCCAGTCGCACGCAGCCGGACAGGCCAAATGAAGTCGCGTCGCGCAGCTTGATGCCCTGCGCGCGCAGGCGGGCCAGATCATGCCCGAGGTCAGGGGTGTCGGGACGCGCGACGAAGTAATTGGCCTGGCTGGGCAAGGCCTGCCAGCCCAGTTCCCGACACAGATCCAGCTGTCGCCGCTTCCAGACGCGCAAGGTCTGCAGGCTGTCCGTCAGCCATTGCTGCACTGCCGGCCGGGTCCATGCCTGCAGCATCGCGACACCATGGGCACCAACCAGCCAGGATGGCGCAAGCGCCTGCAGGGCCTTGATCTGCTCGCCAGCGCCCAGAGGCGCGATCGCATAGGCCGCGCGCACCCCCGTCAGCCCCAGCGCCTTGTTCGGCGTCCAGAGCTGCCAGATCCGGTCCAGCCCACCGGCGTCAAGCTGCAAGCCACCTTCCAGGCGCAGCGGACGGTAGGCACTGTCGAGCACCAGCATCTGCTTGGGACGCAAGCCCTGGACCTGCTGCGCCAGGCGCTCATGAGGCTGGCCGAGTGGACTCGACGGGTCGCAGGCCCAGAGCAGATCCGCCACGGCGGGATCAGTCACAGGCTGCAAGCCCCAGGCGTGGGCCGCCTGGGCATAGTCGCCATAGTGATGACGTGGCAAGCAGACGCTGGCAGCCCGCTGGTATCCCTGAGGCAAATCCAAGGAAATAGATGGAATCGATCTGGCCGCCTGGGCCGCCAGCGCGCTGATGCGGAAGATGAATTCACTTGCGCTGCCGGCCAGCACGATGCGTTCGGACGCCACCTGGTGCAAAGCGGCCAATGCCTCGCGCAAGGACTGATAACCCGGGTCGGGATAGCGGGTCGGGTCGGCCGACTGGACCGCTGCCAGGGCGTCCGAGCAGGGACCGCAGGCATTGCTGTTGGTCGAGAAGTCGAAGCGGGGCACGCCGAAGGCGTCGGGGCCACCGTGGAGCCGGTCGGATTCAGCCATGCCATCCTCCGCTTGCAGTCAACCAATCCGCCGTCAGCCAGAATTGCGTAAGTAACAAAATTAGCGCACCGAACGCAATCAGGCCAAGCGAGCGCCCAGCCAGCGCACAGGCCCGGGCCGTATCGAGCGGCCCGGGCGCCCGGCCCTCCGCATTGAGCGCATAGACCCCCGGCTTGCCGAGCCGGATGCCGAGCGCCAGCGCCAACGCCCCCATCGGCCAGCCACCGTTGGGCGAAGGCGTCAGTACCGCCTCGCGCCACAACCGCGCCAGCGACAAGCCACCCGCTGCCAGCGCCAGCAGCAACGCGGTCAGCCGCGCCGGCAACCAGGACAGCAGATCGTCGGCATGGGCCGCCCATTTGCCTGCCCACTCCCAATGCCGCCCGCCGCGCTCGCCGCGATAGCCCCACATCGCATCCGCCGTGTTGGCGAAACGGTAAAGCGCGGCACCCGGCAGGCCCGCCACGGCAAACCAGAACAGCGGCGCGACGACCGAGTCGTTCAGGTTTTCGGCCAGCGACTCGAGCGCGGTCTCGCGCACCTGCGATGCACTCAGCTGGGAGGTGTCGCGGCTGCAGAGCCAGGACAGGCGCTCGCGGCCCTGCTCCAGCGAGACCGACAGCGCAGACTCGACCGCCTGCACCTCGCTCCTGAGCATGGCCCAGGCCAGCAGCGGCTTGAGCAGCAGTCCCAGCAGGATGGCAGTCACCCAGACGGACCGCTGCAGCAGCAGGGATTGCAGGCCAGCGGCCACGGCCAGCACGACCGCGCCACCGGCACACCAGGCCAGCGCGCCCCGCGTGAAGGCCGCGAGGTCAGGAATCTCGACTGGGCTGACGGCCTGACTGGCGGTCTGGCTGTTAGCCTGGCCCGACAGGCGCGCGCATGCAAGCGGCGCGATGCGCTGTCCCGCCCAGCCCAGGTAATTCCCGATCCAGACCACCGGATGCCAGCGCACCGGCGGCTCGCCCAGCCAGCGATCGACTGCCAGCGCCAGCAGCAAGGCCGGTGCCAGGACCAGCCATCCAAACTCGCCGACCATCATGCGATCTGGCCCTGCCCGTTCGGGACCAACGCCTCCAGCGCCGCAATGCCGGACGATGCGGACGGCTCGAACAGCGCACTCACACAGCCCCAGCCTTCATCGAACACCAGCTCGTTCAAGGGCTGGCGTCTGGCCCATTTCTGCTGCTGCAGCATCGGTTCGGCATAGAACTCGTGCACGGGACCCAGGCAGAGCAGCGCGATCGGCTCGGCGCCTGGCGGCAGCCCCAGCAGCGCAGCAAGCTCGACCGGGTCGAACAGCGAGACCCAGCCCATGCCCAGCCCCTCGGCGCGCGCGGCCAGCCAGAGGTTCTGGATCGCGCAGCTGGCCGAGGCCAGGTCCATCTGCGGCAGCGTGCGGCGACCGAACACATGCTGCTCGCGTCCGTCGGCCAGACAGACCGCCAGCAGCTCGGCGGCGTCGAGCAGGCCTTCGACCTTGAGCTGCATGAACTCATCCTCACGCTGGCCCAGTGCGCGTGCAGTCTCGATGCGCTCGCGCTCGACCAACCCGTGCAAGCGTTCGCGCATGGCACGGTCTTGGATGCGAATGAAACGCCAGGGCTGCATGAAACCGACGCTGGGCGCATGGTGCGCCGCCGTCAACAGCCGGCGCAAGGTTTCGGGCTCGACCTGACCGCCGGCGAAATGGCGCATGTCGCGCCGCTCGAAGATCGCGCGATAGACGGCTGCGCGCGCCTCGGGAGAAAAGGCCTGCGACGGCTGGATCGGGTCCATCGACTGGCCTCAATCCTCGATGCCGCGCTGGGCCGGAATGCCGGCCTGGAAGGCATGCTTGATCAGCTTCATCTCGGTCACGGTGTCGGCGAGCTCGACGATCTCCTCCGGGCAGCGGCGCCCGGTCAGGCAGACATGGACCTGGCCGGGCCGGCTTTTCAGGGTATCCAGCACGTCCTGCAGCGGCAGCCAGCCGTAGATCAGCGGGTAGGTGATCTCGTCGAGCACGACCAGGAACTGCTCGCCCGACAGGATCGCGGCCTTGGCCTTCTCCCAGCCATCACGCGCGAGCTGGGCCGAACGCTCCAGGTCCTGGCTCTTCCAGCTGAAGCCATCGCCCAGGCCTTCGATCGGGATGCCCAGCTGCTCGAACAGGCGGTGCTCGCCAAAGCGCGCCGAAGGCACTTTCATGAACTGGAAGATCCTGACGGCCTTGCCGCGGCCATGCGCGCGCAGCGCCAGGCCGAAGGCAGCCGTGCTCTTGCCCTTGCCGTCGCCGGTGTTGACGATGACCAGGCCGCGGCGCTCGCCTTCGGCTTTCTCGTAGGGTTTCTCTGTCGGAGGGGTTTCGATCTGCATTGGGAAATCCTATTCAAGTGACCGATGTGACCGGCAGGGCCACCCACTGTCCGGCCAGGGCGTGGATCGCGATGCGGTGGTCGAACACCTGTTCCAGCGCGCGCTGCGTCGCCCCATCGTCGCAAGCCCCGTGGTGGGCAATCCGACCCTGATCCATCACGACCAGATCGTCGGCATGCAGCGCGATCGAGATCTCGTGCAGCACGCTGACCACGGTGCGACCGGCCGATACGAGCTCGCGCACCAGCAGCAGCCAGTCGGCCTGGTGCGGCGGGTCGAGGTTGGCCAGCGGCTCATCCATCAGCAGCACCTGCGCCTCGACCGCGAGCGCACGCGCCAGCAGCACGCGCTGGCGCTCGCCGCCCGACAGCGCGCCCAGCGGCCGGTCGCGCCAATCCCAGGCTTGCGTCTGGCGCAAGGCACGCTCGACCGCGGCCTGATCGGCCGGGCTGGCCGGCGCCAGCCAGCCCTGGTGCGGCAGGCGGCCCAGCATGGCGACGTCGTACACCGTCAGGTCCTCGGCCGCGACCTGGTTCTGGCCCAGCCAGGACAGCGCACGCGCGCGTTCCTGACGCGGCCAGTCATGCAGCTCGCGCCCGAGCAGCTCGACCCGGCCGCTGCAGGGCAGCAAGCCGCCGATCGCGCGCAGCAGCGTCGACTTGCCCGCGCCGTTCGGACCGACGATGGCAGTCCAGGCCGAAGCGCGCAGCTCCAAGGCTATGCCATGCAGGATGGGGTTACCGCCCAGGCTCGCGCCCAGACCGTGGATCGCGTAAGCGGGAACCGTCACAACACGCCCCCCGCGTTGAGGCCGCTGCTGCGGCGGTGCATCAGCCAGAGCAGATAGCCGCCGCCCAGCGCCGCGGTCACGACGCCCACCGGCAACTCCTGTGGCGCGATCGCCCAGCGTGCCAGCAGGTCCGCCGCTTCCAGCAGCACGCCACCCATCAGGCTGGCGAGCCACATCAGCTGGCGGTGCGGCACCTTGACGGCAGCGCGCACCAGATGCGGCGCGGCCAGGCCGACAAAGGCGATCAGCCCGGTCTGCGCCACCGCGGTGCCGGTCGCCAGCGCCAGCGTGCCAACCAGCGCAGCGCGCAGCGGCGCCAGCGGCAGCCCCAGGCTGTGCGCGGTCGCCTCGCCCAGGCTCAGGCCGTCGAGCACCCGCGCCAGGGACCAGGCAACGAGCGAACACAGGCACCAGCAGCCGAACATCAGCCCCCAGGCGGTCCAGCCGATGAAGCCGGTGGTGCCGAGCATGAAGGCCTGCATCGCCTGCAGCGACTCGGGGGAAAACAGCAGCACCAGCGAGGTCAGCGCGCCCAGCACCACGCCGACGATCACGCCAGCGAGCAACAGGCGCAAGGTATGGCCGACACCGCGCGCGAGCGCCAGCGTCAGCATCACCGCGAACACCGCGCCGGCGAAAGCCGCGCCAGTCAGGCCCAACCGCACCCAGAGACTGCCCGACAGCATGCTGAAGGAGGCGCCATTCATCATGCTGCCGCCCACCATGCCGGCACCGCCGCCGACGGCGGCCAGCGCGATCGCGACACCCAGCGAGGCGCCCGAGGCACTGCCCAGCAGATAGGGGTCGGCCAGTGGATTGCGAAACAACCCCTGCGCCAACGCGCCAGCCAGCCCCAGCAGGCCGCCGGCGGCCCAGGCCCCCAGCGTGCGCGGCAGCCGGATCTCGGTCACGATCTGCCAGGCCATGTCGTGCTCGGCCGGATCGGCGCCGGCATCAAGCAGCGGACGCAGCAGGTTCTCGAAGCCAGCGCTGCCGACACAGGTGCCCAGGGCCGCCAGCGCCAACCCGACCAGCAGCAGGCCCCAGCCCAGCAGGGAAGCCTGGCGCAGGTTCACGCCTTGCCCCCGGCGTTCTTGCCTGGGAGCGGGTCGGACTTGACGGCCCCGGGCGCCTTCTCGGCCAGGCAGCGCGCCATCAGACGAGCGCCATCGGCCATGCGCGGCCCAGGCCGCACCAGCACGTCGGATTCATCGACCGGGAAGATGCAGACCCGGCCCTCGCGCACGGCGCGGATGTTCTGCCAGCCGGGACGCTGCATCAGCCCTTCGGCGTTGCGCTCGCCGATCATGATCACATCCGGATTGGCGCGCACGATGTATTCGGGATTGAGCTTCGGGAACGGCCCCAGGCTGGCCGGCAGGATGTTCTTCGCACCCAGGCGCGCGAGCGTCTCGCCGATGAAGCTGCCCTCCCCCGCGCCATAGGGACCGCGGTTGACCTCGAAATACACCCGAACCTGGCGCACGCTGGCCGGCAGCGACTGCGCCGCGGCCGAAACGCCGGCGTCGATATGGCGCCAGATCCGTTGCGCGTCCGGCACCTCCAGCACCTGGCCGATCTTGCCGAGCACGCGCTGCACATCGGCGTGCGTCTTGGGTTCGAGCGCCAGCACCGGAATTCCCAATGCGACCAGCCGTTCCGCCGCGCGCGACGAGGTACCGGCCAGCACCAGATCGGGCCGCAGCGCGACGATGGCCTCGATATTGGGGTCGAGGCCGCCGCCGACGCGCGGCAGCTTGTTGACGCTGGCCGGCCAGGTCGAATAGCGGTCGACGCCAACCAGGCGCTGGCACTGGTCGAGCTGGCAGACCATCTCGGTCAGCGAAGGCAGGATGCTGACGATGCGCTGCGGCGACTTCGGCAGATTGATCGGCCGGCCACGGTCGTCGGACAGCGTCAACGCCGAAGCCAGCGTGGCGCTGCAGCACAGCAGCAAGGACAGCAGGCGCTTCATGCGGAGTCCTTCAGGATCAGTGGCAATCCAGCCGCCATCAGCGTGACACGCGAGCAGGCGGCAGCCACGGTCTGGTTCAGGCGACCGAGCGCATCGACAAAGGCACGCACCTCGCGCCCGAGCGGGATCACGCCGAGACCGATCTCGTTGCCGACCAGCACAAGCGGGCCAGGGGCATCAGCTATCGATTGCGTAAGTTTCATGATTTGCGATTCCAGCGCATCGTCCGACAAACCCGTGCCGACGGCGGGCATCATCCAATTGGTCAGCCACAGCGTCAGGCAATCGACTACCAGCAAGCGGTCGGGCCGGCTGTGCCGGTGAATCGTCTCGGCGAGCGCCAGCGGTTCTTCGATCGTCTCCAGCCCGGGCACGCGCTCGGCACGGTCGACTTGATGGCGCCGGATGCGATCGCGCATCTCCTCGTCCCAGGGCTGACCGGTCGCGATCAGCGCGGCGCTGTGCCCGGACGACGATTCCAGCCAGGCACGCGCCAGCAGCTCGGCGCGTTTCGACTTGCCACTCTTCTGGCCACCCAAGATCAGTTCGCTGCGCGCGATGGTCAGCATCAAGCCTCCTGCGGCAGGAACAGGCTGGCCGCCGCCTCGGGGCTGGACGGAAACCAGGGATGAAAATAACTGGCCCGGACCGATCCCTGGCGATAGACTGCCTCGCCCTTGTCGGGCGTTGCGGCCATCCCAGGACGGGCAGTACGTGCCACGGCAGCCACTTCGGTCGCGGCGGTCGAGTAATGGAAGGTGTGCCCCCTCAAAGTACCCGCAGCCAGTTCGAGCTGCTGCGGCCCCAGCGCAGCCAGCCGCGCCTGCATCGTCACGGAGCCCGGCAGCAGGCCCCAGATCGGATGCGCCACGCCATCCATGTCGACGATCGCATCGAACAGCGCCATCATGCCGCCGCACTCGGCCCAGACCGGCCGGCCCGCCGCCACATGCGCGCGCAGGCTCGCGATCAAGCCCGCGTTGGCGCCCAGGCGCTGCGCGTGCAGCTCGGGATAGCCGCCCGGCAGCCAGAGCGCGTCGCATGGCGGCAGCGCCGCATCAGCCAGCGGCGAAAAACAGACCAGCTCGGCACCCAGCGCGCGCAAGGTATCGAGATTGGCCTGGTAGATGAAGCAGAAGGCCGCGTCGCGCGCGACCGCGACCCTGCGTCCTGCCAGCAGCTGCGGCAGCGGGGGCATCGGCTCTGGAGCGGCGAAATCGACCGCCCAGCGCTGCAGCGCGGCTTCATCCATCTGCCCCAGCGGCGTGCTGGCCAGCGCGTCGGCGGCGGCGTCAAGACGCTCCATCGCATCGGCCAGCTCGGTCGCCACCGTCAGGCCCAGGTGGCGCTCGGGCAGCGTCACGGCCGGGTTGCGCAGCAGCGCGCCCATCCAGTGCTCGGGCGCCATGCCCTGCTCCAGCATGCGGCCATGCCCCTCGCTGGCAACGCGGTTCGCCAGCGCCCCAGCCCAGGGCAGACCGGGCCGGTAATGCTGCAGCCCGAACGCCAGCGCAGCAAAAGTGCCAGCCATCGAAGAGGCATCGATCACCGCCAGCACCGGCAGGCCGAAACGCTGCGCGAGGTCGGCCGCGCTCGGCTCGCCGTCGAACAGCCCCATCACGCCCTCGACGATGATCAGGTCGGATTGCTGCGCCGCCGCATGCAGCCGGGCCCGCACATCGGCCTCGCCCGTCATCCAGAGATCGATCTGGTAGACCGGCTGGCCGCTGGCGAGCTGATGCCAGAACGGATCGAGAAAGTCCGGGCCGCACTTGAACACCCGCACCCGCAGCCCCTGGCGCGTGTGCAGACGCGCCAGTGCCGAGACGATGGTGGTCTTGCCCTGGCCGGAGGCCGGGGCGGCGACGAGGATGGCGGGGCAGCGGTGGTTCATCTTCAGCGACCCTGCCAGCGCAGAGTCACATAGGCGGCACGGCCGGGCTGGTTGTAGCCATACACCGTCTCGTAAGACTTGTCGGTCAGGTTGTTCAGGCGGAACTGGATGCGCCAATCTTGCGTCAGGGCATGCTCGGCGGACAGATCGAGCGTTCCATAACCTGCCAAGCGCTTGGCCTCGGTATTGCCCTTGTCGCCAAATCGATCTGAGGCTGCCAGCCAATGCGCGCCCAGCTTCCAGTCGGCCACCTCGCGGCGCAGCGAAGCGCTCAGTTGCGTGTCAGCCCGCTGCGGCAGCTTCAAGCCCGTCTTCTCGTCCTTGGCATCGAGCAATTCGAGCTGGGTCTGCCATGACCACAGGCCTGCCCCGCCCTCGTAGCCCAGCGACCAGCCCTTGATCCTGGCCTGCTCGACGTTCGACGGTATCCAGTCGGCATCGAGTGCAGGCGAGACGGGAGCCCAGGCGATCAGATTGTCGATGCGATTGTCGAACCGGGTCAGCTTGACCGGACCGACAGCTGACTTGTAGACGAGCGCCAGTTCCTTCGAGTGCCCCTTCTCCGGCTGCAGCAGCGGATTGCCCGCAGCAGGCCAGTACAGGTCGTTGAAGCTCGGCGCCTTGAACGTCGTGCCATACCCGCCGTGCAGCGCCCAGTCCGACGTGAACTGGTAGCCATAGCCCAGATAGCCGGTATCAGCCGAACCGAACTGCGAATTGTCGTCGTGGTGCAGGTTGAACTGCCAGAGATGGCCTTGCTTCTGACCATTCAGACCCGCGAAAAGGGAATTGGTGCGCCGGTCGGAGACATCGTAGGCAACCGTGCTGCTGACCGACTCCTTGACCGATTCAGCGCCCAGCATCCAGGTGCCGATGGCAGTTGCCCACTCATGCTGCAATGTAGTCTGGGTGCGCTCGGTGTCATAGCGCGTGGCAGCAGTGGAATTGACCCTGTCCGTGCCAAAACTGGTCGCTCGATCCTCGCCGCGCGCCAGCTTGAGCGTGGTGCGCACGCCTTCGGACCACTGATGCTCCAGCCCCGCGCCCAGCACCTGGGTCGTGCTCTCGGTCCTGACATCGAAAGAGGAATCCCCCTTGTCCGAGCGACTCACACCGTTGGCCTGCAGCGCATGCGCCGTCAGGCGCCACCCCGGTGCCAGGCGCCAGGCCACCGAGCCATTGACCGAATCCTGATCGAACCCATCCCGGTCGGGGTGGTACGAGCTGCCGGCTTTTAGGTTGGTGGCGGAAAAACCCTTTTCCGTCAGACTGCTGGCACCCAATGCATAGCTGAGCTCATCGGTACCGCCCGAAACCCCGGCAGCGACCTCGCGATGGCTTTCCGATCCCAGCGTGACGCTGGCATGGGGATGAAAGCCCTTCTGCCCCTGGCGCGTGAACACCTGAACGACACCGCCCATGGCGTCGCTGCCGTACAGGGCGGCTGCCGGTCCCTTGAGCACCTCGATGCGCTCGATCTGCTCCAGAGGAATGTTGTCCCAGCTGGGCTGGCCCAGGGTAGCCGAGCCATAACGGACGCCATCGATCAGCAGCAGCGTATGACCAGCATTCGTGCCACGCAGGTAGAGGCTGGAAGACTTGCCCAGGCCACCGTTGGCAGACATCTGAATGCCTGCTTCGCGCACCAGCAACTCGGACAGGGTGCGGCCAGCGCTGGCCTCGATCTGGTCCCGATCGATGATGCTGACATCCGCCACCACATCGGTCAGCGGCTGCGCGACGCGCGCCGCGGTCACGACGACCGGAGCGAGCGGGGATTGAGCGAAGGCAGGAAATGCCGCGGCCAGCGCGAAGTTGAGCACGGCCAGGCGTGCAGGAGAACTGCAGACTTTCATGAGATGAAACAGTGAGAAATGCCCTCACCGCCGTCCCCGACGGTGCATGAGCGTCACAGCTACGTCTGAGCGCAGCCACTTCGTTGGCCGGTATCCGGGCTGGCGGAGACAACCTTCATCGCCTTCCCAGGCGCCCGAGGCGCCCAGTGGCTGGGAGATGAAAGCGGAGCTGGAAAGCTCGTCCGCTTACCGTTGCGGGGGCAGCGCTGGTTAGGAATCCGCCATGCGGCATCATCCCCCCAGCTTCCCGTTGAACTGCCGCACATGAACTGCGCAGCGAGCACCAACCCCTGTATTCTA
This sequence comes from Chitinophaga pinensis, assembly GCA_943326015.2. Lineage (GTDB taxonomy): Bacteria > Pseudomonadota > Gammaproteobacteria > Burkholderiales > Burkholderiaceae_C > Malikia. The sequence continues at coordinate 32,733 of CALPRQ020000022.1, forward strand.
TCCAACAACCCCACTCGGCCCTAGAATTGGCGCATGTCCTCTCCGTTTCAGATTGACCAGATCGCAGATCGCGTCGAGCGCTTGCTGTCCCGGCACGCCGGGTTGCAGCAGCGCCATGCCGAACTCGCACGCGAACTCCAGCAAACCCGGGAGGAGCGCGATGCACTGAAGCAACGACTGCAGACCGCCACGGCGCGGCTCGACGCCTTGCTGGAACAACTGCCAATTCCCGCTGGAGACGCAGAATGAACCCGGTCCACTTTCCCCGGCAACTCGAAGTCCAGATCATGGACCAGAGCTACACCCTCTCCTGTCCGGAAACGGGTGAAGCCGCGCTGCGGTCCGCTGTCGCCAGGGTCGATGCCGCGATGAACGCGATACGCGACGCCGGCAAGATCAAGTCGCGCGACCGCATCGCGGTGCTGGCCTGCCTCAACATCGCGCACGACCTCAGCAACCCGCAGCCCACGGCGGACGAAGTGGCACGCCAGCAGCGTCTGTCCAACCTGATCGAACGCCTGGACCAGGTGCTCGCGGCCGATGACGGCCGATCCTGAACCCGCGCGGCAAGACCTTCGCTTGGCACCAGCCGCTTTTTGCCCTTACAATGAAGCCGTCTGTCGCCACTGTCGTGGCTTTATATTTCCTTGAACCAATGCTCTCTGAGCCCGGGCTTGGTACATTGCGCAGCTGGTGCGAGCGTCTCGCGTCAGATGAACCCGAGGCTGCGTTGCCCTCGCCCCCCTGAACCCCTCCGTTCAGGATGACGGTCCGGCCTGGCGGCAGACACCCCCATCTCGGCCTTGGCGCCACAATCCTTTTCCCGAATAGCCACTCCTTGTCACTGGTGCGGGATGTTGACTTCATTGCGTGGCGCGTCACACGGCGGTCACGCTCCGAACCGGCAAAAAAACCCGTTTTTACCCCGGCCCGGCTAGGAAAAGCCCCGCTTTGCGTTTAGGATTCGAGCACCTGCTTGCAGCCTCGCTGCCCGCAAGGACAGAATTAAACTTCCAGAAGGATCTGCTATATGGCAACCGCAAAGAAAGTCTCCGCCAAGACAGCAGCAGCTGCTCCGGCTGCCGCACCGGCTCCTGCCGCCAAGCGCACCCCCAACGCCGCGTTCATGAAGGCCATGACGCCCAGCGCCGCGCTGGCTGCCATCGTGGGCGCTGCCGCGCTGCCGCGCACCGAAGTCACCAAGAAGGTGTGGGAATACATCAAGAAGCACGACCTGCAAGACAGCGCCAACCGTCGCAACATCAACGCTGATGCCAAGCTGAAGGTCATCTTCAAGAAGCCCCAGGTTTCGATGTTCGAAATGACCAAGCTAATCAACGAACACCTGTCCTGATCCACTGCGGCATCCCGCAAAAAACCGACCCCAGCGCAAGCAGGGTCGGTTTTTTGTTGCCTGGATCTTGCCGCTGGCTCCGGACAGCCAGGTGGGTTTTTCAGGCGCTCGCGCGGACGGTACGCTGCCCGACCCCCAGCGCCACGGCCACTGCCAGCAGCAGCACCAGGCCGGCGCCCGCCAGCGTGGCGGCGTACCAGGCACGGTCCATCAGCAGGCCGAACAGCAAGGGCGACAGGGCCAGGCCGGCGTCGAGGCCGGAATACACGGTGCCGTAGATGCGGCCGGTCGCGCCGGCCGGCGTGGCCCGCTTGATCATCATGTCGCGACTGGGACCGCCGATACCGACCGCCAAGCCCGTGACGGCCAGCGCCACCATGGTGCCGCTCGCACCCAGCCAGCCGCTGGCGCACAGCATCAGCAGCGCCGCCCCACCGCTCATGCAGATCGCGACGACCTGCTCGCTGCGGCGTACCCGAGCGGCCAGGAAGCCGCCGGCCAGCATGCCGACGGCACCGCACAGCATGTAGGCCGTCAGCGTCGCCGAGGCCGTCTCCAGGCTGACCCCATAGAGCGCGCGCAGGATCGAGACCGAATAGGTGTGCACCACGGCCAGCGTGGTGGTGGTGAGCAGGAAAAAGGCAAAACACCACCAGACGACGGGCAGGCGCAAGAAGTCGAACTCCCCTTCCCCGCCGGCCGCGCTGCGCCGGGGTGCCGCGACCGTGCCCAGGTGCTGGCGTTGCCAGACCAGCAGCGCCAGCACCTGAGCATAGATCAGCACGGCACCCAGACAGGCCAGGCGCCAGTCGCTGCTGGCACCGACGCCGACCAGAAAGGCCGTGCTCAAGGCCCAGCCCAGGTTGCCGGACAGCCCATGCACGCTGTAGGCATGACCCAGCCTGGGCGCAGAGATGCGCTGGTTCAGGATGGAAAAATCCACCGGATGAAACGGCGCGTTGCCCAGACCCGCCAGCAGGGCCGACAGCAGCAGGCCACTGTAGCCCTGGGCCAGTGCAGCCGACAGCGCTGCCCCGATGAACAGCGTGATCGAGCCGAACAGTACCGGCCTGGCACCGACCCGGTCGACCACGAAGCCCGACAGCGCCTGGCCCAGGCCCGAGACCGTGAAGAACAGCGTCATCATCCAGCCGAGATCGGAATAGGACAGGCCGAAATCGCGCCGGAAGAAGGGGAACAAGGCCGGCAGCAGCAAGTGGGAAAAATGCGACATCGCATGCGCGACGCCGACCAGTGCCATGACTGTCGCGTCGGTGCGCCAGGCCACGGCAGGGGGGGCGCTGGCGCCGGATTCAGGGGTATGGCTCATGACAAGCATGTTACGTGATGCACAAGACAGACGTTTCGGCGCCGAGGCAGCCCGATATGCCGGCACAATATCGGGCATGAACATCGTGATCCTCGACGACTACCAGGATGCAGTGCGCAAGCTGCAGTGCGCGAACCGGCTGGAACCCTACAAGGCCAAGGTGTTCACCAATACCGTCAAGGGCGTGGGCCAGCTGGCGGTGCGCCTGCGCGACGCCGACATCCTGGTGCTGATACGGGAGCGGACCCAGATCAGCCGCCAGCTGGTGGAAAAGCTGCCGCGCCTCAAGCTGATCGCACAGACCGGCCGCGTCGGCGCGCATATCGATGTGGCGGCCTGCACGGAGCACGGCGTGGCGGTGGCCGAAGGAGTCGGCTCGCCGGTCGCTCCGGCCGAGCTGGCCTGGGCCCTGATCATGGCCGCGATGCGCCGCATTCCGCAATACGTGGCCAATCTCAAGCATGGCGCCTGGCAGCAGTCCGGCCTCAGGTCGGCGTCGATGCCCAGCAACTTCGGGCTCGGCATGGTACTGGCGGGCCGGACCCTGGGCATCTGGAGCTATGGCCGCATCGGCCGCATCGTGGCGGGCTACGGTCGTGCCTTCGGCATGCGGGTGCAGGTCTGGGGCAGCGAATCGGCGCGCCAGCAGGCCAGGACCGACGGCTACGACACGGTGAGCTCCAAGGCAGAACTGTTCTCCACCAGCGACGTGCTCAGTCTGCATCTGCGCCTGGGCGAGCAGACCCTGGGCTGCATCTCGCTGGAGGACCTCTCGCTGATGAAGCCGACCGCGCTGCTGGTCAACACCTCGCGCGCCGAACTGCTGCAGCCCGACGCACTGGTGGCGGCGCTCAACCGTGGCCGACCCGGCATGGCGGCGGTCGACGTGTTCGAGTCCGAGCCCATCCTGCAGGGCCATGCGCTGCTGCGGCTGGAGAACTGCGTCTGCACGCCGCACATCGGCTATGTCGAGCTGGAGAGCTACGAAACCTACTTTGCCGCCGCCTTCGACAACGTGAGCAACTTCCTGCGCGGTACGCCAACCCATATCGTCAACCCGGGCGTCCTGCAGCCCAGGCGCTGAAGCAGGTCCGGTGGTTGGCGCTCAGGCCCAACGCTGGCGCTGCAGCCTGACCCAGGTCCATGCCAGCGCCAGCAGCGAGGCCGTGCTCAAGCCCAGCAGCCCCAGCACCAGGGGGTCCTGCCAGCGCGGCGGCCTGGCCTGCGCCAGCTGCGCATGGACAGCCTCGACCGCGGCGCGCATGCGCGCCTGCTCCACCCGCAGTCCTTCGAGCTCGGCCTGCAGGCTGGCGGCAGGGGCAACCGGCCCCAAAGGTTCGGCATCGGCTGGCACGGTGCCAGCCGGGCCGGGCAGGCTGCCAGCCGCTGCCGTGCTGTTTACTGCAGGCTGGAGCGGCATGGCAGCGGTCTCGATCAGATCGAGCTCCAGCCTGGGGCCTGTCGTAGCGGGCATGGCAGGCGTGGCGGCTGGCTTTTCGGCTACGACCTGCTCGACAGGCTCCTCGCGCACGGGGGCCGGCCGGGTCTTGGCCAGCGCGCGCTCGACACCAAACGGACGAGGACGCGGAGGCGGCAAGTTGATCGGAGCCGGGCTGACGGTTCGGCGGCTTGGCGGCTCCGAGCCCGGCTTGCGTGGACGGGCCGAAACGGCGGGCCGCCCACCCTGATCGGATGCGTTCGGCTTGCCTGCGGACCTGGCTGCCAGCGCGGCCGATGCGGCTCGCGCACGCGTCCTGGCAGCCGCCTCCGATACAGGCCGCTGTGACAGGGCAGCCGAATCCTGGTCGGCCAGCAAGGCATAGCTGCGGGTATAGGCATTGGCGCAACCCACCCGCATCTGCAATGTCACGATGGGCTCGTTGACCGGCTGGCTGGCACGCACCCGCCAACGGATGGCACCCGATTCATCCGGAGCCAGGGTCGTCACCGTCACCTCGGCGGCTGGCAGGCGGCTGTCACCATAATGCACCTCGGCTTGCAGGCACTGCCCTGCGGCCGCATCGGACGCGCCCGCCATGACGACCAGCTCCAGTGGACGACCGATCACGACCTGACCCTGCGCGGTGCCCAGCGTCAGGGCGCCAACCTGTCCCGCTGCCGCCAGCAAGGTGATTGCGGTGGCATGTTTCAGCATTTCAAGCTCCGGTGGACACATGGCTGGGGCATGTTGAGGCCCGGCCCCGGCCTCAATCGTTGGCCGAGGCACGCACCTCGGCGAGCGAGGTCCGTCCGGCGAGGACCTTGTCAATGCCGTCCTGACGCAGCGAGCGCATGCCCTCGGCGAGCGCGAGCTGCCGGATCTCGGCAGGACGTGCGCGCTTTTGCACCAGCTCGCGCAGCGCCGGGGTAGCGACCAGCAGTTCGTGCAGGGCCAGACGCCCCAGGTAACCGGTGTTCGCGCAGTGATCGCAACCCGCGGCGTGGTAGTCCTGCAGGCGGCCATTGAGCGCATACCGTTGCCGCCACTCGGCATGCAGGACTGCAGCATCGCGCTGGGGATGCCCGACCGACAGGGCACCCTGGTAGTCCTCGGTCACCTCATGCAGGCGCTCCGCGGTCATGGGACGAGACCGGACGCAGGACGGGCACAGCCTGCGCACCAGGCGCTGCGCCAGCACGCCCTGCAGCGAATCGGCAAAGGAAAAACTGTCGACCCCCAGGTCGTTCAGGCGCACGATGGTCTCGGCCGCCGAATTGGTATGCAGCGTCGAGAGCACCAGGTGACCGGTCAGCGAGGCCTCGATCGTGATCTCCGCGGTCTCGGAGTCGCGGATCTCGCCGACCATGATCACATCGGGATCGGCCCGCAACAGCGAGCGCAGCGCAGCAGCGAAGTTCCAGCCTATGCGGGGATTGACCTGGATCTGGCGCAGCCCATGCTGGGTGATCTCGACCGGATCCTCGGCGGTCCAGATCTTGCGGTTGGGCCGGTTCAGGCGCTGCAGGATCGAGTGCAGCGTGGTCGTCTTGCCCGAGCCGGTCGGCCCCACGCACAGGAACAGGCCGTAGGGCCGCTCGATCAGGCGCTCCAGTTGATCGAGGTTGCGGGGTGCCAGATTCAGCGAATCGAGCGGAACGACCTTGAAGCCCGTGAGCAGCCGCATCACGACATCCTCGAGCCCGTGGGCGGTCGGAATGGTGGCCACGCGCAGCTCGATCGGCAGGTTGCCGAATTTCGCGAAGTTGATCTTGCCATCCTGGGGCTTGCGACGCTCCGAGATATCGAGGTCGCACATGATCTTGATGCGCGCGATCAGGGCATTGCGGTAGCTCGGCGGCAACTCCAGATAAGGGCGCAGCTCGCCATCGATGCGGAAGCGGATCGCCACCTTCTCGCGCCCGGGATAAGGCTCGATGTGGATGTCGGAGGCGCGCTGGTGATAGGCCTCGGTGATCATCGAGTTGATCAGACGCACCAGGGTGTTGTCGGACTGCTCGATCGACTTTTCGTCCTCGACCGGCCGGGACTCGCCACCCGCCAGTTCCGCCGCCAGCATCCAGGCGTCCTGCTCGGATGTGGCGCGGGCCTCACGCTCGACGCGCGACTGGCGCTCCTTCGGAGCCGGACTGTCCACCATGCCAATGCCACGGTAAGCCTTGGCGATTTGCGCCACCAGGTCGGCGCTGGTCGTGACCACCGGCCTGACCTTGCGCTGGCTGGTGAATTCGAGCTCGTCGAGCAGCTTGAACTGCAGCGGGTCGGTCATCGCCACGACCAGCTTGGACTTCCACTCCATCAGCGGCAACACCTTGAGCTTGACGGCGGTAGCGGCCGGCACCTTGCGCAAGGCGGCGACATCGATGCTGAACTGTCTGAGATCGACGAAGGGGTAGCCCATCTTGGTCACGAGCGCGAGTTGCAGGTCAGCCGTCGTGACCAGCCCCATGTCCAGCAAGATCTGCCCCAGCGGAACGCTTTTGCCCGACGACTGGCGCGACAGGGCCTCGGACAGCTGGCTCCGGGAAATCTTGCCCAGGCCGATCAAGGCCTCGCCGATGGGCATGGGCTGGTGCTGGAGCTGAGACTCGAGTGCGGCACTCAACTCCTCGCGCGTACTCCTGACCGCATTGAGCAGGCTGGCTGGCACCGGGTCGGTAGCTAGCGGTTCCAGCTCTGGCGGCATGCTGTCGCTGAAGTCTGGCGCGAACTGAGTGGGTTCAGCACCAGACTGGTCACCGTATTCAAGGCGGCTGATGCCAGTCATGGGAGTGAAAATGCAAAAATGGCAGTTAGATATGGATCAGCCATTGGATCACGTTTTTGGCGATGAATCCAAGCATGCCAAAAGACAGCACAAGAAAGAGCACAAAAGTGCCGAACTTGCCTGCCTTGGACTCGCGCGCCAGGTTGAACACGATGAACAGCATGAAGAGGATGAAGGCGGTGACACCGAAGGTCAGGCCGAACTCGGCAATCTGATCCTCGCTCAGGCCGAAAAGGCTGTGGTCCATCTTCAGCATCCCCCCTCGGCCGATGCGGCGGGGCACAGGCCGTGGGCCAGGCCTGGCAGGGGAGCGTGGCGCAGGTCACACCAGCCGCGGGCGAGCCAGCACAGCGGGGAAGCCAGTGTCACGCCGGACGAGGCAGCTTGCTTGTCTTGCATTGAATTCAATGATCGTGGATGAAAAAAAAGGGACTGGACCGATTGGATCACAAGCCCGAAGCCTCGATCAGGGTGGTGGTATAGGGCGTGCGGGGGGTCCGCAGCACGGACTCGGCAGGCCCCTGCTCGACCAGCCGGCCCGCGCGCAGCACCGCGACCTGGTGCGCCATGGCCCAGACCACCGCCAGGTCGTGCGTGATCAGCAGATAGCTCAATCCGCGCTCGCGCTGCAGCCGCAGCAGCAACGCGATCACCTGCTGCTGCACGGTCACGTCGAGCGCACTGGTCGGCTCGTCGAGCACGATCAGCTCGGGCTGGACGATCAGCGCGCGCGCGATCGCGATGCGCTGGCGCTGGCCGCCCGAGAACTCGTGCGGATAGCGCTGCAGCCAGGACAGCTGCTGGGCTGGCGACAGGCCTGCCAGCAGCCCGACCTCGCGCAGCGCATCGAGCACGCGGACGCGCCGCGCGGCAGCGGGCAAGGCCGGTTCGTGCACCTGCAGGCCCTCCCCCACGATCTGCTCCAGCGTCAGGCGCGGCGACAGCGAGGAATAGGGATCCTGGAACACCACCTGCACGCGCCGGCGCAACTGGCGCAGCGCTGCGCCCTTGCACCCATCCCAGGACTGGCCGAGCACGCTCAGGCGCCCCTGATACGGCAGCAGGCCGAGCACCGCCAGCGCCAGCGTCGACTTGCCCGAGCCCGACTCACCGACCACCCCCAGCGTGCACCCTGGCGGCAGGCACAGGTCGATGCCGTCGATCGCCAGGCGGCTGCCGCGCCGGAACCAGCCACGCCAGCCAGGCAGCGGGACGGGATACGAAACCCGCAAGGCCAAGATTTCCAGGCTGGCAGGCACACCCGGCGATTGGGCAGTGGCATCTGGCGGCAAGTCGCGGCACGGCAGGCTGTCGAGCAGCTGGCGGGTGTAAGGCTGGCTCGGTGCGGCAAAGAGGCGGTCGACCGCGCCCTGCTCGACCACGCGGCCGGCCTGCATGACCAGCACGCGGTCGGCGAAGCGCCGCACCAGATGCAGGTCATGCGTGATGATCAGCACCGCCAGGCCCAGACGCTGACGCAGCTCCTCGATCAGCGCCAGCATCTGCAACCGCAGATGGGCATCGAGCGCCGTGGTCGGCTCGTCGGCCACCAGCAGGCGGGGCTCGCTGGCCAGCGCCATCGCGATCAGCGCGCGCTGGCGCTGGCCGCCACTGAGCTGGTGCGGGTAGGCGCGCGCGGCGGCGGCCGGATCGGGCAGGCCGACCGAATCCAGCAACTCGCAGACCCTGGTCGCCGCCGGTCGGCCCGTCAGGCCCTTGTGCAGCTGCAGCACCTCGGCGACCTGATCGCCCAGCGTCAGCAGCGGGTTGAGCGCGCTCATCGGCTCCTGGAACACGTAGGCCACCGCGCCGCCGCGCAGCGCGCGCAAGCCGGGTTCGTCGAGTTCCAGCAGCTCAACACCCTGCAGCCGCACCGATCCGGTCAGCCTTGCCTGCGGCAGCAGGCGCAGCAGGCTCAGCGCCATGACCGTCTTGCCCGAACCCGACTCGCCGACGATGGCAAGCTTCTCGCCCGCGTCCAGGCTGAAGTCGATGCCATGCACCAGCTCGCGCCCGCCCAGGCTGACGCGCAGGTCCCGAACTTCGAGCAGGGGCGACGGCCGCTTGAGGGATGCATCCAGCGCTGTCATCGCACAGCCTTTCTCGGGTCGAGCGCGTCGCGCAGCGCGTCGCCCATGAAGGTCAGCAGCAGCAGCGTGCCCACCAGCAGCGTGAAGGTCGACAGGGTGATCCACCAGGCGTCCAGATTGGCCTTGCCCTGCGCCAGCAGCTCGCCCAGCGAGGGCGTGCCCGGCGGCACCCCCAGCCCCAGGAAATCGAGCGAGGTCAAGGCCAGGATGGCCGCGCTCATGCGAAACGGCAGGAACGTCACCACCGGCGTCAGGCTGTTGGGCAGCAGGTGGCGCCAGATGATCTGCCAATGTCCCAGCCCGAGGGCACGCGCCGCGCGCACATAGTCGAGCTGGCGGTTGCGCAGGAACTCGGCCCGCACGTAGTCGCTCAGCCCCATCCAGCCGAACAGGCTCAGCAGGATCAGCAGCAGCCAGAGGCCGGGCTCGAACAGCGCCGAGAAGATGATCAACAGGTAGAGCTCGGGCAGCGCGCTCCAGATCTCGATCAGGCGCTGCACCAGCAGATCGGTGCGGCCGCCGAAATAACCCTGGATCGCCCCCGCCACCAGCCCCAGCAGCACGCCCGAGCCGGTCAGCGCGAGCGCGAACAGCACCGAGAGCCGAAAGCCGTAGAGCAGCCTGGCCAGCACATCGCGGCCGCGATCGTCGGTGCCCAGCCAGTTGTCCGCCGAGGGCGGCGCCGGGTGCGGCGCGCGCGCGAAGTAGTTGATGGAGCCGTGGTGGTGGCGGTTCGGCGCCTGCAGCACCCAGTTGCCAGGCTGGTCGAACTGGCGCCGGATGAAGGGATCGAGGTAGTCGGTCGGCGTCTCGAAGTCGCCGCCAAACGTCGTCTCGGGCAGCTCCTGCAGCACTGGAACATACCAATTCCCCTGATAGCGCACCAGCAACGGGCGGTCGTTGGAGACCAGCTCGGCCACCAGGCTGAGCGCAAACAGCAGCGCGAACAGCCGCAGGCTGAACCAGCCCAGCCGATGGGCCCGAAAGCGCCGCCAGGCCAGGCGCCAGGGGCTGGCAGCGAGTTGATCAGTCGAACTTGACACGCGGGTCCACCCACAGATAACAGAGGTCGCTCACCAGCTTGGTCAGCAGGCCGATCAGCGTGAACAGGTAGAGCGTGCCGAGCACGACGGGGTAGTCGCGCCGGATCACGCTCTCGTAGCTCAGCAGCCCGAGGCCGTCGAGCGAGAACAGGGTCTCGATCAGCAGCGAGCCGGTGAAGAAGGCACCGACGAAGGCGGCCGGAAATCCGGTCACGATCGGCAGCAGCGCATTGCGCAGCACATGGCGCGTCAGCACGCGGCGCTCTGACAGGCCCTTGGCGCGCGCGGTCAGCACATACTGCTTGCCGATCTCCTCCAGCATCGCATTGCGGGTCAGCAGCGTCGTGACCGCAAAGGCGCCAAGCACACTGGCCGTCACCGGCAGCGCGATATGCCACAGGTAATCGACCACCCTGGCGCCCCAGCTCAGGGACTCCCAGTTGGACGAGGTCAGCCCGCGCAGCGGAAACCACTGCAGCTGGCCGCCGAACACCACCAGCAGCAGCACACCCAGCACGAAACCCGGCACCGCGTAGCCCGCCAGCACCAGGACCGAGGTCGCGGTATCGAAGCGGCTGCCGGCCCGCACCGCCTTGGCAATGCCCAGCGGCAGCGAGACCGAGTAGGTCAGCAGGAAAGTCCACAGTCCCAAGCTGATCGAGACCGGCAGCTTCTCCCTGACCAGGGTCCAGACATCCTTGTGGTGGTAGAAGCTCTGGCCTAGATCGAAGCGCGCGAACTGGCTCAGCATCTGCACGAAGCGCTCGGGCGCGGGCTGGTCGAAACCGTACAGGCGCCGGATCTCCTCGATGCGCTCGGGGTCCACCCCCTGACGCCCCCGGTAGCCGGTACCGGCCTGGGTGGCGCCCTCGCCACCGCTGTCGCGCCCCTGCAGCTGAGCGACCATCTGCTCGACCGGGCCGCCCGGGACGAACTGGATCACGACGAAGGTCAGCAGCAGCACGCCGAACAGGGTCGGCACCATCAGCAGCAGACGCTTGAGAATGTAGTGCCACATCTCAGTCCCCACCCTTCACTGGACGGCCCGCGCGATTGGCCGGGCTCGCCCACCAGCTCGACAGCAGCCAGTTTTCCGGCTGGTAATACCTGGGCAGCTGCCGCGGGCGCTCGAAGCGGCCAGCACGCCAGGCGATGCGGTGCACGCTGCCGTACCAGTGCGGCACCGCGTAATGACCATGACGCAGCACCCGGTCGAGCGCGCGCAGCGCCGCCACCAGCTCGGGACGCTTGCGGGCGGCCAGGGCGCGCTCGATCAGCGCGTCGACCACCGGGTCGCGCACACCGATCAGGTTGGCCGAACCCTCGATGGCAGCGGCGCGCGAGCCGAAGCGCTCGATCAGCTCGGCACCGGGCGCCTCGCTGCCGACGATACGGCTGCTGATGAGCTCGAAGTCGAAGCCATCCAGCCTTTTCTGCAGCAGCGCGAAATCGACCACCTTGTGCCGCGCCTGGATGCCAAGCTTTTCGAGGTTCTTGGCGAAGGGCGTGAAAACCCGCCCCATGGCGGCGCTGTTGTCGACGAACTCGATCGTGAAGGGTTCGCCGCGCTCGTTGCGCAGCGCACCGTCACGGTAGTGCCATCCGGCCTGCGCGAGCAGATCACGTGCGCGCCGCAAATGGTCGCGCAGCATCTGACCCGAATCCGGGTCCAGGCTGGTCGCGGGCGGCAGCGGCACGGGCTGCTCGAACAAGGCAGCCGGCAGCCGTTGCCGCCAGGGCGTCAGCAGCGCGAGCTCGTCAGCGCCGGGCAGTCCGCGCGCCTCGAAATCGCTCGCGACGAAGAACCCGCGCACCCGGGTATAGGCGTTGTAGAACAGCTGGCGGTTCATCCACTCGAAGTCCAGCGCCAGCCCGATCGCCTCGCGCACGCGCGGATCGCTGAACTTCGCCAGCCGGGTGTTGAACAGGAAGCCCTGGAAATCGCCGGCATTGCCATGCGCCAGCTCCTCCTTGACCAGCAGACCACGCTCGAAGGGCCGGCCCTGGTAGGCCTTGGCCCACTCGCGCGCGACGAAGGCCTGGATATAGTCGAACTCGCCGGCCTTGAAGGCTTCGAGCTGCGCCGTGCTGTCCTGGTAGAGCCGGTAGGTGATGCGGTCGAAGTTGTACATGCCGCGCCGCACATTGAGGTCAGCCGCCCACCAGTTGGGGTCACGCTCATAGCTGACGTCCCGCCCGTAACCGCGGGTCGCCAGCCGGTAGGGGCCGGAGCCGATCGGCGGCTCGGCCACGCTGCGGTCCAGCGGCTGACGCTGGCCACCGACCAGACCCCACTGCCGGCTGAACACCGGCAGACTGCCCGCGATCAGCGGCAGCTCGGCGCTGCGCCGCGCGAAGTCGAAGCGCAGCAGGCGCTCTCCCAGCACGGTGGCGCGCCGGATGTCGGCGAAATAGCTGCGGTACTGTGGCGACGCCTCGGGTCCGGTCAGCGTATCAAACGCATGCTTGACATCGGCCGCCAGCACCGGGTCGCCGTTGTGGAAACGCGCCTTCAGGTTGAGTCTGAAGGTCGCCGACAGGCCATCCGGCGCGACCGTGACATCCTCGGCCAGCAGACCGTAGGCGGTATTGGGCTCGTCGAGCGAGCCGGTCAGCAGGGTCTCGAGCACCAGCGCGTTGAGGCCGGGCGGTGCCGTTCCCTTGAGCGTGAAGGGATTGAACTTGTCGTACTGGCTGGCGCGCGTGGGCGGCACCAGCGCGATCTCGCCGCCCTTGGGCGCGCCTGGGTTGACATAGTCGAAATGGGCAAAGCCAGCCGGGTACTTGAGCTCGCCGAACTGAGCCCAGGCATGCGCCGCCCGCGCGGGCAGGACGCAGCAAAACAGCAAACTCGACAGCCCCAGGCTCAGGAGGGGTAAACGCATGAGACAATTCTGCCCAAGTTTTTCTGGAGATTGACTCATGGGTTTTCTCGCTGGCAAGAAATTGCTGATCACTGGTCTGCTGTCCAACCGTTCGATTGCCTACGGCGTCGCCAAGGCCTGCCACGCGCAAGGCGCCGAGCTGGCCTTCAGCTATGTCGGTGAGCGCTTCAAGGACCGCATCTGCGAGTTCGCCGCCGAATTCGACTCCAAGCTGGTGTTCGATTGTGACGTCGGCAGCGACGAGCAGATCGAACAAATGTTCAAGGACCTGTCGGTCCACTGGCCGACCTTCGACGGCTTCGTGCACAGCATCGGCTTTGCGCCGCGCGAGGCGATTTCGGGCGACTTCCTCGAAGGCCTGAGCCGCGAGGCGTTCAAGATCGCGCTCGACATCAGCGCCTACAGCTTCCCCGGCATGGCCAAGGCCGCCAAGCCCTACCTGAACGACAAGTCTGCGCTGCTGACGCTGACCTACCTGGGCGCGGTGCGCACCATCCCGCACTACAACACCATGGGTCTGGCCAAGGCCAGCCTGGAAGCCAGCGTGCGCTACCTGGCCGAGGCGCTCGGCACCCTGCCCGACGGCCGCAGCATCCGCGTCAACGGCATCAGCGCCGGCCCGATCAAGACCCTGGCGGCCAGCGGCATCAAGGACTTCGGCAAGCTGCTGGGCATGGGTGCGGCCGCCGCGCCCTTGCGCCGCAACGTCACGATCGATGAAGTCGGCAACGTCGCCGCCTTCCTGCTGTCCGACCTGGCCTCCGGCATGACCGCCGAGATCTCCTACGTCGACTGCGGCTTCAGCTCGACCGCCGGCGTCAGCCGCGACAGCGCACAGATCGCCTGATCGGCTCCTGCTCTGACCGGACAGCCATGCGGCCGTTCGGTGTAGCAGTCAGAAGGTCGCAAAAAAACCCGCCAAGGCGGGTTTCTTCATTCCAGAACCGGAATCCGTCAGGCCGATGCCTTCTTCAGGATCTGGTAGAGCTCGTCCTTGAGACCGAGCTTTTCCTTCTTCAGGTTCTCGATCTCGACCTGGGTGCCGGAGGCGATGTGGTTCTCCATGTTCTTGATCTGCTGATCGAGCTCGTTGTGCTTGTCGAACAGGCGCGAGAAATGGTGGTCGCTGGTCTTGAGCTGGGTGATCAGTTCGCGGTACTCAGGAAACATGTTTACTCCTACTAAAAGTTGCAGTCATTTTTACGCCATCCGGCGGACGGTGTATTGATCTAGTTCAAGAAAGCTTCACGCAGTCGGCGAAGTAGCGTTTCCTGCCGTCCTCGCCCTGCTCGACCACCAGGCCGTGGATATCGGTCTCGAAGCCCGGGCAATGCTGGTTGAACTCGCGCGAGAACTTCAGGTAGTCGACGATCTTCTGGTTGAAGACCTCGCCCGGGATCAGCAGCGGAATACCCGGCGGGTAAGGCGTCACCAGGCCGACCGTGATCCGGCCGGCCAGCTCGTCGATGGACACGCGGTCGGTATTCTTGCGCGCGATCTGGGCGAAGGCCTCGGTCGGTGTCATGGCCGGCTGCAGCTCGCTCAGGTACATGTCGGTGGTCAGGCGCGCGATGTCGTACTTGGCGTACATCTCGTGCACATACTGGCACAGGTCGCGCAGGCCCATCTTCTCGTAGCGGCGGTGCTTCTGGCAGAACTCCGGCAGGATGCGCCACATCGGCTGGTTGCGGTCGTAGTCGTCCTTGAACTGCTGCAGCGCGGTCAGCAGCGTGTTCCAGCGACCCTTGGTGATGCCGATGGTGAACATCACGAAGAAGCTGTAGAGACCGGTCTTCTCGACCACCACGCCATGCTCGGCCAGGAACTTGGTCACGATGCTGGCCGGAATGCCGCTGGTGGCAAAGTCGCCGTTCATGTTCAGGCCCGGCGTCACGATGGTGGCCTTGATCGGATCGAGCATGTTGAAGCCTGGCGCCATGTCGCCGAAGCCGTGCCAGGCCTCCTCGCCATCGACCGGCTGCACACCTTCGCTGTCGGTGCGCTTGAGCACCCAGTCGCGCGCTTCGCCGATGTCCTCTTCGGCCAGTTCGTCCGGACCCCAGACCTGGAACCACCAGTCGTCGGCGCCGAATTCGTCATCGATCTTGCGCATCGCACGGCGGAAATCGAGCGCCTCGGTGATGCTCTCCTCGACCAGCGCGGTGCCACCCGGAGGCTCCATCATCGCCGCCGCCACGTCGCAGCTCGCGATGATGCTGTACTGCGGGCTGGTGCTGGTGTGCATCAGGTAGGACTCGTTGAACAGGTTGCGGTCGAGCTTGGTGTGCTGCGACTCCTGCACCAGCACATGGCTGGCCTGGCTGATGCCGGCCAGCAGCTTGTGGATCGACTGGGTCGAGTACACCATGGTGTGCTCGGGGCGCGCGCGCTTGCGGCCCATGGCGTGGAAGGGGCCATAGAAGGGGTGGAAGGCCGCGTGCGGCAGCCAGGCCTCGTCGAAATGCAGGTTCTCGACATAGCCGTCGAGCATGCCCTTGATGGTCTCGGTGTTGTAAAGCACGCCGTCGTAGGTCGACTGGGTCAGCGTCAGGATGCGCGGCTTGACGGACTCGGCGTCCACGCCCTTGAGCAGCGGGTTGGCGCGGATCTTGGCCTTGATCGCCTCGGGGTCGAACTCGCTTTGCTGGATCGGGCCGATGATGCCCCAGTGGTTGCGCGTCGGTTTCAGGAACACGGGAATGGCCCCGGTCATGATGATGGCGTGCAGGTTGGACTTGTGGCAGTTGCGATCCACCACGACCACGTCACCAGGCGCCACCGTGTGGTGCCAGACCATCTTGTTCGAGGTCGAGGTGCCGTTGGTGACGAAGAAGCAATGGTCGGCGTTGAAGATGCGTGCCGCGTTGCGCTCGCTCTCGCCGATGGCGCCGTTGTGGTCGAGCAGCTGGCCGAGCTCCTCGACCGCGTTGCAGACGTCGGCGCGCAGCATGTTCTCGCCGTAGAACTGGTGGTACATCTGGCCCACCGGTGACTTCAGGAAGGCCACGCCGCCCGAATGACCCGGGCAATGCCAAGAGTAGGAGCCGTCCTCGGCGTAGTCGAGCAGCGCCTTGAAGAACGGCGGCTGAATGCCCTCGAGGTAGGACTTGGCCTCGCGGATGATGTGCTTGGACATGAACTCCGGCGTGTCCTCGTGCATGTGGATGAAGCCATGCAATTCGCGCAGGATGTCGTTGGGCAGGTGGCGGCTGGTCTTGGTCTCGCCGTAGATGTAGATCGGCACATCGAGGTTCTTGCGCCGCACTTCCTGGATGAAGGCGCGCAGATTCAGCACCGCCGGATCGAGGTCCGGACCGGGCGTGAACTCCTCGTCGTCGATCGACAGGATGAAGGCGCTGGCGCGGCTTTGCTGCTGGGCAAACTGGCTCAGGTCGCCATAGCTGGTCACGCCCAGCACCTCGAAGCCCTCGACCTCGATCGCCTGGGCCAGGGCACGGATGCTCAGACCCGAAGCATTCTCGGAGCGGTAGTCTTCGTCAATAATGACTATGGGAAAGCGGAATTTCATGAGGCGTGACAAACGGTTGAGCGCAAAAGAACACGCGAACCGGGTCACCGGCCGCACAACTTGCTCGCGCCGGAAATCTGTCCCGGCGCGCGATGGCGCCAAGTGTAAGGAAATAATGTGACAGCGGGTCGCTCGCAAGCGCGTTTGGCCGCAAATTCGGACGCGGCAAGAGTGACGCAAAATTCGATACCAACCCGACAGGGAGTGCAATCTGATGAACGATTCGACCGTCTGGTGGCTGCTGGCCGGAGCCGCGGTAGCGCTGGAGCTGCTGAGCGGCACCTTCTACCTGCTGATGCTGGCGCTCGGGCTGGCGGCAGCGGCGCTGGCCGCACAGGCCGGCGCCGGACTGGCCATGCAACTCGGTGCCGCGGCGCTCATCGGCGGCGGTGCGGTGCTGGTCTGGAGCCGCCTGGCACGGCAACGCACTGGCTCCAGCGACCGATCCGACAGCCCTGACCTCAATCTCGACATCGGCCAGGTCGTGCAGGTCGGGCACTGGCGCGCCGACGGCAGCGCCCAGGTCAGGCATCGCGGTGCAGAATGGACCGTCGAGCTCGATTCCCCCTCCGCCTCCCCTGCCTCTGGCCGCTACCGCATCGTGGCCGTGCGCGGCAGTCACCTGATCGTGCAAGCCCAACCCGACTAGGAGTCTTCATCATGGAAATCGCCTTCGTTCTCTTCGTCATCGCCGCGATCTTCGTCATCAAGTCGATCAAGATCGTTCCGCAGCAGAACGCCTGGGTCAAGGAGCGACTCGGCAAATACGCCGGCACGCTGGCACCGGGCCTCAACTTCGTGCTGCCCTTCATCGATCAGGTCACCTACAAGCACAGCCTGAAGGAGATCCCGCTCGACGTGCCAAGCCAGGTCTGCATCACGCGCGACAACACCCAGTTGCAGGTCGATGGCATCCTCTACTTCCAGGTCACCGACCCGATGCGCGCGAGCTACGGCAGCTCCAACTACGTGACCGCCATCACGCAGCTGGCCCAGACCACGCTGCGCAGCGTGATCGGCAAGCTCGAACTCGACAAGACCTTCGAGGAGCGCGCGATCATCAACGCCCAGGTGGTCGCCGCGATCGACGAGGCCGCGCTCAACTGGGGCGTCAAGGTGCTGCGCTACGAGATCAAGGATCTGACCCCGCCAGCCGAGATCCTGCACGCCATGCAGGCCCAGATCACCGCCGAGCGCGAGAAGCGCGCGCTGATCGCCGCCTCCGAAGGCCGCCAGCAGGAGCAGATCAACATCGCCAACGGCGAGCGCCAGGCATCGATCGCGCGCTCGGAAGGCGACAAGCAGGCCGCCATCAACAAGGCCGAGGGCGAGGCGTCCGCGATCCTGACCGTGGCCAATGCCTCGGCGCAGGCGCTCGAACGCATCGCGGCCGCCCTGCAGGCGCCAGGCGGGGAGCAGGCGGTACAGCTCAAGGTGGCCGAACAGGCCGTCTCCGCCTACAGCCGCGTCGCCGCCGATGCGACCACCACGCTGGTGGTCCCCGGCAACATGAACGAGGTCGCCGGACTGGTGGCATCGGCCATGCAACTGATCAAGTCGAGCCGGAATTGAAAAAAATCGGCACCGCTTGAAAAAAGCCGAAATTCCTGTCTACAATACGAGTCTTCACGGAGAGGTGGATGAGCGGTTTAAGTCGCACGCCTGGAAAGCGTGTGTGGGTTTATCCCCACCGCGGGTTCGAATCCCGCCCTCTCCGCCATGAACAGCAAACGGTAAGCCAACTTACCGCACCAAACCCCACTAAAACTGATGAAAATCAGGCCCTTAGTGGGGTTTTTTGTTGCCTGAAGCCCAACGAACCCCACATGATCACACCGTTCACCACGGGCAGTCTGTAGGTATGGATGTAGGTACCGCCGCAGCTGCCGTTCCGAGATACCTACACCGGACCCGCCCACATGGCCACCAACACCCTGACCGACTCGCAGTGCCGCGGCTTCAAGCCCAAGGACAAGGGCTACAAGAAGTTCGACGGCGAAGGCCTCTACCTCTGGATCAAGCCCAACGGCTCCAAGCTCTGGCGCCAGTCCTTCCGCTGGGAGGGCAAGGAGCAGACCATCTCCTGGGGCCCCTACCCACAGGTCAGCCTAGCCGAGGCCCGCGCCAGGCGCGACGAGGCCAAGCAACAGCTGCGCGACGGCATCAACCTCATGGCCGCCGCCGCGCCGACCAAGCCATCCAAGCCATCCACGCCGACCTTCTCGAAATGCGCCGAGCTCTACTGGGCCGGCCGCAAGGACTGCACGCGCAAGTACATCGACAACGCCACCCGGGCGCTCGACACCTACCTGGTGCCCGCGCTGGGCCAGCGGCCGATCGACAGTATCACCCGCAACGACCTCCTGGCCGAGCTGCGCAAGGTGGACGACGCCGGCAAGCATGTCTATGTGCGCAAGATCCGCCTGTGGGCCGACGCGGTGTTCGAGTGGGCACGCGCCAACGGCCACTGCGATCACAACCCCGCCGCCGAGATCGACCCCAAGAAGGCCTTCGCCGTGGCCAAGGTCGAGCACTTTGCCGCGCTCGAGCCCAGCGAGATGCCGCAGCTGTTCGACCGCCTGGCCTTCGAGAGCCCGCAGCAGCAGAGCGTGCTGGCCCTGCGCATGCTGGCCTACACCTGGGTGCGCACCACCGAGCTACGCCAAATGCGCTGGCACGAGATCGAGGGCGAGACCTGGCGCATCCCGGCCGGCAAGATGAAGCGGTCGCGCGACCACGTGATCCCGCTGAGCCGCCAGGCGATCGAGCTGATCGAGGTCATGCGGCAGCGCGCACGTGGCAGCGAGTACGTCTTCCGGGGCGAGAGTCGCAAGGACACGCCGATCTCGGAGAACGCCATCCTCTACCTGCTCTACCGCATCGGCTTCAAGGGCCGCATGACCGGGCACGGCTTCCGGTCGGTCGCGTCTACCTGGGCCAACGAGGCCGGCTACGAGCCCGACCACATCGAGTTCCAGCTCGCGCACAGCGAGGAGAACAAGACCCGCAGCGCCTACAACCGAGCGCGCTACCTCAAGCAGCGGCGCCAGATGCTGCAGGACTGGGCGGACTGGTTCGACGCCTGCGCCAAGCCGGTCGCCTGAGTGCACCGATCTAGCCTGCCCAGAATGAATACCCCCAAGGGTTTTTAATCCCGAAAACCCCCGAAAACTTGCACGTTTTTTAGGCAAAACGACCCGAAACACGCCGCCGCCAAAATCCCGGGGAGGGTTCGGGAAAGACCTAACCAGCAATACTGATACTTGAAAATGCCTGAAAACCGATACAGAACAACCACTTACTAGACACCTACTACTCTTACAAAACTTCAACGATGGCCTTACTGGGTTAGAAGAAGTGACTTCAACAATCCTGGTAAATGCACTCTATATAAATCAACTACTTAGAGCTTTGTAAGACGCTCAGTAACGCCTTGTTGAACGGCGATATAACCAAGTTTTCCCGTTCCAAGTCATGGGGTTGCAGGCGCTTTTCGGGCGCTTTTTTTATTGTTGAACTTCTCCCGAACCCTTCCCGGAAAAGCTGGGAAAAACTGCCTGAAACCGGCTCAGACTGGGGCGGGGGTATGGCTTGCCGGGCATGGCTTCCTCACGCTGGCCGACGGATTCCGTCAAATCCCGACGCGGCAGAGGCCCTGGAAAACGCCCTCCCCCACAGGGAAGCCGGGGGGCCGACCGGGTCGTCATGCGAGGCCGATTTAGCGCGGGGGCGCGGCGGGGTCTCGACTGCGCGCTGGGGCAGAATGGTGTCCAGCCCCTGCCCGACAGCCCCTTTCTCCCCTGGGAACGCCCGCGCGAACGGATCCAGCCCCAGCGACTGCTCGACCAAGGTCGCCAGGCCATTGATGTTCTTGCGGAAGTCCACGGCTTCACGGTGCAGGTAGACCTTGAGCCCATCGTCCAAGCGAAACATCAGCGCGCCCCCAGCGCTTCGATCATCGCCTTGACCAAGGCACCATCGCGCCCGCCACATTCGAGCTCGAGCGTCACCCCGTTGGGCAACTGCGCTCTCAGGCGAGCGGGCACTGGCGCTCGCAGCGCCGAGGTGGCCGCTTCGCGTCGTACCACCACCGGTGCAGCCTCAGTCACGGCTTCGACTGGCTGATCGACTTCACCGAGCGTGACCACCGGCACGAAGGCCGGCTCCACGCACTCAGCGACAGCGATTCCGCTCGTGGTGCCTTCGCGCTCGTCGTCGCGAATCCATTTGTGCAGCTGGTTGACGTTGACGCCCGCCCTGAGCGCCATGCCTGATATCGACACCCCGGGTCGGCGACACGCCTCGATCAGCCCGCGCTTGCCGTCCGGGTCGAAAGTCCGCTTGCCCGTGGGTCCCACCTTGCTGACCTTCAGCGGGAGAAAGCTCAAATCATCATCTGTCATCGTTGCGTCCGCAGTTCTTGGTTGCGGACGCAATCCTGTCAAACCTCGGCCACCGGCGCCAGGGCGTAGTTGTTCACGCGCTTACGTTAAACCTTAGGGAAAGAATCGATGGCCATGGGTTGATTTCAGCAGTGCCGTGATTGTTTTGAATAACCAGAATATCTCCGAACGTCTGCGAACCACAAGATATTCAGGACAAAAATTCATTTATATGATCATTCAATTTTTTGAGATAAGGAACCCTATCCCCTAAATTGCAATAGATCTCGGCAAAGTCCAGAGCTTCCATTGTCTTTTTTGCCTCACCTTTTTCGTAGTCTATGCCGGCTAGCGCATAGCATGTCTGCATATCTTCTGCAGGACAATCTCTGGAAGCAACATCATCAAGTGAAGGATCAAAATCCAAGACTTCCTTTATAGCCTCAATCGTCAAAGACTCATGAACTCTTTGAAAATGAGTGCACTCCAACAAAAACCATGCCTCAACCTCCATAACACCAAGAATAAAATCAACTGGTATTAGTTTTTTACGTATTCCAAACCGCAATCCATTTTCTAGACAACCAATTTTCTCACGAGAAAATTTCGGCCTAACATCTCTAATTCCTATTATTTTTGTATAATTTGATTTTGTAAGACTTTCATGCTCCTCTCTTATTCTGCCGGCGACCTGATGATCTCCTCCGCAATCATATATTAAAACATAGTAATCTTCGCCTGTCGGAATTTTCTTTATATTAATCTGACTAATCGTTTTTGGAACCGCAGAACCGCCAGCTATTCTTCTGGAGTCAATAATGACATTACCTTTTCCAACAACCTGCTCAATAAGCTTAGTGACAAATGTAACCTCAGTAAGCCCCTCAACAAAAAAGGCGATTTTCTTCATCAGAATTCCTCACTGTTATGAAGAAAATCCATCTCCAAGAAAGAGAAGTTACTCAACCCAGTAAATTCAAAATTCTCAAATATTTCACTCGAATTGCTTTGGTTTTTAACATTTACAATAGATCCTGTTCTTTGCAAAACAGACCACTCATTCAAAGGAACTTCATTCATCACAAATTTATCGTTTGTAGACATCAGCAATTGAATCCCAGCAGACTCCGCCTTCTCTCTAAGAAGGCCGATAAGCTTGCATGATCTATCAAAATCCAATCCCTCACCGATGTCATCTATGATGAAGCAGCCACCTTTTTTGCTTAACTCATAGTAATTAATAAATATTAAAATCGACAACGCTCTAAACATACCGTCCGACATTCCAAATTGGTCTGTATAGCATTCAAGATCTTCTTCCTGCACGCAAAGAGAAAGCACATCATTTGGAATCCCCTCTATCTTTATAGTAATTGGTTGCTTCAAGGCAACATCATTCACAAAGTAATTGATTTCAGCCAAATCGGATTTAAGTTGATCAATAAACTGTTGGCCGAATTTTTTCGCAGCATCCCTAAATAACCCAGCAATCTGGTTTTGATCTTGTTCATCAATTTTTTGCCCGCCCTCACTAAAAACAACTAGCGAATGTTTGGGTTGATCTAAGCCAAATTTATAGTATCGCATTTCCGAGCCCCATAAGAATAACGGCTCAAGAAAATCATGCTGAATTGCATCCCGCCTGGCAACAGCAGCAAGCATGTTTTGAGGAGTTTGAAAATCAATCATAGCTCCAAGTTTCTGGTATTTAATTCTTCCCATCCCTCCAACAGACCTATCCAACACAACCTCATCATTAACTATTAGTTTTTCATAAATAATCTCTTTATTCGAAGCTTCAAACGAATATTCATACAAATTTGAATCGAAATCAAAAATACAACTATAGGAACCACTATCTCCTGGAGGTCGCTTAGACATAAGGGAGTCGCCTAGACTTTTTATTACATTAATAGCCCTTGATTTTCCTGATGCATTTTTTCCGACAAGCAAATTTCTATCGCCAAGCAACAAGTCTTTCAATTCCCATTTTGTCGGAGAATCTTTGTTTTCTATGTAGCTCAGCGTTTTAAGTTTCATCATGATGCAGTTTTAGTTAATCTCTTCTTTATTTCAACAAACTGAATTTCAGCCAGGAAAAGGAATTTATTTTCAGATTAATAGTTTTCAATGAGTCAGCACAAAAAGAATCAGGTTTTTTGAAACCATGCGCTTCCTGAACGACCACTTTCTCAAGAAGTTCAGCCACAAGCCAGCCCACACTTTGAAGCCGGGTCTGCTGAATCAGGTGGGTGCGGAGCTGGATTTTGAAGCTTTTGGAGACATTGTTTTTTAGGGAAAACTAATCAAAGCACAAAGTGTAGCACCGTGTTACACACCATTCCGCACCCCCAAGGGGGTGCACGGGTTTGGTGGCCCGGTTTCCTCAGGCACAGCAGCCGCACCCATCCTCATGGTCTCGGCTTCACTTCAGAGACTGAGTGAGCGTATCAAAGTCACGCATCCACCTCGGCGACCTGACCGTCACCCCTGAAGCTGCCAGTGGTGATGCAACCAGAGCAAGTTCACATACAGCTTGGGATTGTCGAGCTGCGCGCGCCGTATCCAGTGGATGGACATCTCTACATTCTTGCGCAGGATGCTCTTGAGACTGTCACGCAGCATCTCATCGTCCAGGTCGCCGCGCTTGATGCCAATCGCAATGAACTCGAAGTAGTTCAGGATGTAGCGCAGGGCATGGACGTCGACATGATCGGTCGGACTCTCACGCAGGGCAGGGTTGGCCTTGCGCCTGGAGTCGAAGTCGGTGTAGTGCCGGCTCAGGATGTCGGCGTACCGCATATACGTCGACGACAGCCTCGACTGGAGCAGCGTGTCGATGGTGTGTTTGCGGATCAAGTTGCGCATACTGATCATGTTGGTGAACAGCCAGCCGCACATGGCCAGCAGCGCGGTCGAGATGCTCAGCACATGCTCGGCCTTGAACTGGCCGAAGCTGTCCCTGGGTGCGACGACCTCCCACAGCAGGAACACGACCAGCCAGGCAAAGACGGCGGCCAGAAAAAAGCCCAGCTTTTGGCTGGGCTTCATTGCCGGCTTGATTCGCTTACGCGTAACCATCGCCTTCACGGAAGTTGGACTTCATGAGGATCTCCATTTGCCGCTACCGGCAGCGACAGAAAGTGGTGAAAGCCGGTGAAGATCAGTATCTCACATATTGGTTTTCTAATTACACAGTGTATCACTGTGTTACACTTCATTCCGCACCCCCAAGGGGGTGCACGGGTTTAGCAGCCCGGTTCCACTAGGCGCAGCAGCCGCGCCCATTCTTCATGGTTGCGGCTTCACTTTTTTCCCTCGTGCTGCGCGCACGGGCTCCGTTTATGGCGGGCCGTGTGGGGGAGCCCGCAAGGGCTCGCCGGTTCCTAGTGCCGGTCTGCTAACCCCGCACGTGCCTGCCACCCTCGTTTAGCAGCGAGGGCGACAGGTCTCTGGATCTGTTCAAAAGGAGCCATTCATGGCTGACACCCTCTCCGCCAAAACATAACCCCAAGTAGCTAACCTACTTGGGGTTTTTTGTTTTCTGGATTGTCAGCCCGCTATTTTCAGCGCAGGTGCGGATGCGCCATCGACCAGACGTCATCGGGTGGATCAAGCTCCGGAAAGTGGGAGCAATGATCTTCGGCGATCGACGTGAGGGCCACGACGACATCGAACGGAAAGCCCTTGCGCTGACCGTTGCGGGTATCGTGCAACAGTTCAGCCATGTAGCGGACGAAGTCCTGATGGCCCCAGTACGACCTCATTTTGCTGCCGATGTGCGGAAATGCCTCATTGATCGCGCTGTAGTGCGGGTTGTTTTCCAGCATGGCGACCCCTTTCTGCCGAAATTTCAGCCTGCTCGTGAACGGCAAGAGACTGAGGCCCGCCAGAACCAGTCCTCTCGCTTGGTGACCATGTTATGGGAATTCGCCTCTCAAGTCCAGCCGCGCTCGGTGGCGTAGACGGCGGCATGCACGCGGTTGCTCAGATCGAGCTTGCGCAGGATATGCTGGACATGGATCTTGACCGTGGTCTCGGCGATATCGAGCTCGCGGCCGATCAGCTTGTTGCTCGCGCCATGCGCGATCAGGCGCAGGATCTCGCCCTCGCGCGGGGACAGGCTGTGGATCGGATCGTCGTCCGCGATGCCGGGCCGGGCAGCGGCTGAGGCCTGGACCTGATCAACTGCAGAGAGCTGGCCGGGCGTGGCACGCAGCAAGCTGACCAACTTACTTATCATTTCTGGACTGACCACCGAGTCGCCCTCCCAGATCCGTGCGATCGAATTGGCCAGCTCGTCGGTGTCTATGGTCTTGAGCAAATAGCCGTCCGCGCCAGCGCGCAGTCCAGCGGCCAGGTCCTCCTCGTTCTCGCTGATGGTCAGCATGACGACGCGCGCCTGCGGCGCCACCGCCTTGAGGCTGCTGATCGCATGGATTCCGCTGACGCCTGGCAGGTGGTTGTCGAGCAGAATCACGTCGGGCTGGAGCCGGCTGGCCATGCGCTGGGCCTCGCCGGCATCGGCGGCCTCGCCAGCGATGCTGAGGCGCCGGTCCTGCGCCAGCAAGGCAATCAGGCCACGGCGAAAAAGGTTGTGGTCATCGACCACCAGCAGTCTTATCGGTGTCATCCCGGATCTCTGGTCATTGGTAATGTCAGCACGACCTCGGTGCCCTGTCCAGGCGTCGATTCCAGCCGCACTTCGGCTCCGATGCCCGCAGCGCGTTCGCGCATGATCTGCAGGCCGAAGCTCGTGCCCTGGCGGTTGACCTGGGCGGCATCAAAGCCCTGACCATTGTCGTGTACCGTGAAGCTCCAGGGGGGCCCTTTGCTCACCTTGACCCAGACCTCGCTGGCGTGAGCATGCTTGCGGATGGTGGACAAGGCCTCCTGCACCACATGCAGCACCTGCAACTGCACGTCCGGGTGCAGCGCCACGCCATGTCCGTTCAGCTCCAGATGCGCCTTCAGGCCGCTCTGGTGCTCGAATTTGTTGAGCGTGGCGCGCAAGGCCTGCTCGATGTCATCGCTGTGGCCGCGGGTGCGGAAATGCACCAGCAGCTCGCGCACGTCCTGCAGGCCTTCCTTGACGCCGGCATCGAGCTCGTTGACGTTCTGCAGCACCTGTTCATGGTCCCCCCGCTGCACAGCAGCGCGCAGCAGGCTCAGCTGGATCTTCATGAAGGCCAGCGACTGCGCGATCGAGTCGTGCAGCTCGCGCGCGAGCATGGCGCGCTCCTCGCTGACGGCGGCCTCGCGCACCAGGGCCTCGGTGCGCAGGTTTTCCACCGCATTGGCCAGGTGACCCGCGAGCGTGTCGAACAGGCCCTGCTCCTCGGTCGTCAGGCTGGCCTCGCTGCGATAGAACAGGTCGAGCTCGCCCAGCACACGCTGCTGCAGCCGGATCGGCACGCTGATCAGCGAGCCATAGCCGGCCTGGATGCAGCGGCTCATCAACCGCTCGTCGCTCGGGATGATGGGGATGACCCGGGTGCGGGTATTGGCCATTGTCTGGCCGCAGGCACAGCTGCCTGGCACCAGGCAGAGCTCCTCATCGAGCAGTTCCTGCGGCAGGCCGTCGCTGGCCAGCATCAGGTAGCGCTGGCTGGCCTCGTCGGTCCAGCGCACAGCGACTGCGTCGGCATTGGCCAGCCGGCGCATCTTCTGCGCAAAGCCCTGCGCCAGGGCTTCGAGCGTATCGGCCTGGGTCAGGAAGTTGCTGACTTCGTAGAGCGCCGCGAGACGGGTGCGCTGGGCCTCAAGGTCGCGGGTCTTGTCGCGCACCTTGGCCTCCAGCCCGCCGTAGAGCGCCTGCAACCGGCCCGCCATGTGGTTGAAGCCCGCGGCAACCTCGCCGAATTCGTCGGGGGCCTGCTCATCCAGGCGGACATCGAAGTCCCCCTGCTCCACCTGGCGCAATCCGGCACGCAGCCGCTGCAGCGGATGGATCACGTACAGGTAGCCGACATAGAGGGTGAACATGGCTGACAGGATCGCCAGCCCCATCATGAAGAACTGGAACAGCTTGAGGATCGTCGTCAGGCGCGTCATCTTGCCCTCGATCGCGGACACCAGTCGCTCCACATCCAGCACGAAGTGATCGACCAGCAGCATGAGCGCTGGCGGATCGGCCGGCAGCGCCGCGGCTTGCCAGTAGAGCTGCAGCGTCTGCCAGGATCGGTTGAGTTCGTCGAAACTGGCGCGCGAGGACCCGTTCCAGGGCACGAACAGCGGACGCGTCCTGTCGCCTCGATGCAGCAACTCGATGCTGGCGCTCATCTGCGTCACCATTTGCTGGATTTCGTTCTCACTGCGGCCGCCGTAGCGGGCGCTCGCGAGTCGCCAGGCCTGCATGCGCAGGCGCCCGGCCTCGTTGACCGCGGCTGCGCCGCCATCGAGCTGACGGGTGACCCACATCGTCATGCCAATCGACAGCAGCGCGAGCAGCAGCAGGGACAGCCCCAGCAGCAGGAATTTGTTGGAAAGTTGGCCGCGCCAGCGCATCGGAATGAGGCCTGCTTCAATAGAGAGGTGAGGGGTCGCCCCGGCACGGGGTACGGCATGGGATGAGGATATTCGATTGTGCCGCACGAAATACTGGTAAATCAGGCATCGATGGAAGCCGGATCCAGTCGCGAAATCCCTTATCATTCTTCAAAGATGTCCACCAACTCCCCTCGCCTTGCGGTCCCTGCGGACCCAGGAGACAACAGCATGAACACCCCCTTCATCCCCCCGCAAGAACGCGCTGCCTGGACAAAGCTCCAGGCGCTGGCCCAGAGCAAACTGCCCCATCTGCGCGAGCTGCTCGCCGATCCATCCGGCGCTCGCGCCAGCAACCTGCAACTGAACGCCGCCGGCCTGCGGCTGGACGCCGCCCGCCAGCAAGTCACGCCTGAAGTGCTGCAGGCGCTGCTGGAGCTGGCCGCCGAGTCCGGCGTACTTGAGCAAGCCCAGGCCCAGCGCCAAGGCGTTGCCATCAATGCGACCGAGCATCGCGCCGTGCTGCACATGGCCTTGCGCGGCGCCGACATGCCCGATCCGCCCTGGGGCGCGGCGATCTCGGACGCAGTGCGCCAGGAGCTCGACCGCTTCCTGGACGCGGCCGAGCGCATCCGTGACGGGCGCTGGCGCGGCCACCGAGGCGAGCGCATCACCGACATCGTCAACATCGGCATCGGCGGCTCCGACCTGGGCGGACGCATGACGGTGCAGGCGCTCGATGCCCATGTCCCGGCCGGACTCGATATCCATTTCGTCTCCAACCCCGACGCCTGGGCGCTGCACAAGAAGCTGCGCCGACTCAGCCCTGACCACACGCTGTTCATCGTCCAGAGCAAGACCTTCACGACACAGGAGACCATGACACTGGCGGCTTCGGTCAAGCGCTGGCTAGCCGACCACGGCCTGCAGACGCCAGAGCAGCAGTCTGCCCACCTCGTCGCCGTGACGGCCGCGCCCGCGCTGTCGGCCGCGCAGGGCTATGCCCCCGAAAACACTTTCGGCTTCTGGGACTGGGTGGGCGGACGCTATTCGGTCTGGTCGGCGATCGGCCTGCCGTTGGCGATCGGTATCGGCGCCGCGGGTTTCCGCGATTTCCTGGCCGGCGGCCACGCGATGGACCGCCATTTCTGGGAAGCGGCTCCCGAGCAGAACATGCCGCTGATGCTGGCCTTGCTGGGCATCTGGAACCGGAACTTCCTGGACTGCCCGACCCAGCTGATCGCGGCCTACGCGAGCCGGCTGCTGCATTTCGCGCGCTTCGCGCAGCAGCTCGACATGGAATCGAACGGCAAGAGCACCCATGTCGACGGCAGCGCGGTCGAGGTCGGCACCGGCCCCATCGTCTGGGGCGGCCTGGGCATCGAGGGCCAGCATGCCTATTTCCAGCTGCTGCACCAGGGCCAGCACCGCGTTCCGGTCGACTTCATCGGCGTCGAGAGCGAGGACTGCCCGCTGCCGCTGGCCGCCGAGCATCACCGCGTCGCGCTGCTCAACCTGCAGGCGCAGGCGCAAGCCTTGGCACTGGGTCGTGACGAGGCTGCCACCGCAGCCGAACTGCGCGCATCAGGCCTGCCGGAGCAACGCATCGCCGAACTGCTGCCGCACCGCACCTTCCGCGGCAACGTGCCGAACTCCACGCTCTGGCTGCCCGAGATCAGTCCGCGAGCGATCGGTGCCATGGTCGCGCTCTACGAGCACAAGGTATTCTGCCAAGCCGCGATCTGGGGCATCCACGCCTTCGACCAATGGGGCGTCGAGCTCGGCAAGACCATGGCCAGGCAGATGGAAGCCGACCCCGCCAGCTTCAGGCCCTGATCAAGCCTGGGGGCGTTGGTTGAACCACTGCTCGAGTTCGGCAGCCGGCAGCGGCTTGGAATACCAGTGGCCCTGCACGCC
>CALPRQ020000023.1 GCA_943326015.2 Chitinophaga pinensis
ACAGCTCCACTTTGCGTGGAGCTGTCTTCTTTCGCGCGCTCTCCAGCAACGGCCTGATGACCTCGAATTGCTCGCGCTTGATATCGCTTGGGTAGCCTTTTCTCACCCCCCGAGCTTCTCACAGCGCGGAGACTTTGAACACGCTCTCAGGCAGTTGGTTGAATGTATCGATGTCACAGCGGATGCTGCTGACACCGCCGGCAGGCAGCGGCTTGAAGTACACGTCGCGCTTCACGCGTCCGCTGGGGCTGCCTGCCGGTGGCGTGCACGATGGGCTCCAGGTTGAGTAAGCCCGCACGGTCTTACGCCGTGCTCCGTGTCTCAATCGCCTTGATTAATAGCCGCCGATGTGTGTCCTCCGCTGCCGGTCCTACACTGGGTGCGTGCTACGGATTCGACCAGCACGTTTCAAGGCGGCGAGATCAAGGCAGCAAATGACGGCTCCGGGTCAGGAGCAGTCGTTGCGATGGTCACAAACGAGCGACTGCTGTCAGCCTGAAGCGGACCTTTCATCCACACGGCTTTTTGTGCACATGACCACCCCCTTCTCAGAGGGCAGCCACATGAGCCCTCCCGTCAAGCCTTGACCGCCCCCCCAGCCGTCACCGGCTGCCCCAGCGACCGCAACACATCCCGCACCAGCTGCGCCCGGTCCTTCGGTTCGGCCAGCGCGCGCTCGATGCGCAGCTTGTCGTTGCCGGCCAACTTGATGTGGCGGTTCTTCTGCACCAGCTCGATGATCTTCATCGGGTCGATCGGCGGGTTGGGGCGGAAGGTGATCAGGATCACGCCCGGCGTCGCGTCGACCTTCTGCACGCCGTAGGGCTGGCTCAGCACGCGCAGGCGGTGCACGTCGATCAGGGTCTGGGCCTGGGCCGGCAGCTTGCCGAAGCGGTCGACGAGTTCCTCCAGCAGCCGGTCGACCTGCTCGCCGGTCTTGGCGGTCGCGAGCTTCTTGTAGAAGCTCAGGCGCAGGTGCACGTCGCCGCAGTAGTCGTCGGGCAACAGCGCGGGCGCGTGCAGGTTGATGTCGGTCGTGACGTTGAGCGGATTGAGCAGGTCGGGTTCGCGCCCGGCTTTCAGCGACGCGACGGCTTCGGACAGCATCTCGTTGTAGAGCTGGAAGCCGACTTCGAGCATGTTGCCGCTCTGGTTCTCGCCCAGCACCTCGCCGGCGCCACGGATTTCGAGGTCGTGCATCGCGAGGTAGAAGCCGCTGCCGAGTTCCTCCATCTGCTGGATCGCGTCCAGGCGCTGCTGGGCCTGCTTGGTCAGGCTCTCGATGTCGGGCACCAGCAGGTAGGCATAGGCCTGGTGGTGGCTGCGCCCGACCCGGCCGCGCAGCTGGTGCAGCTGCGCCAGGCCGAACTTGTCGGCGCGCGCCATGATGATGGTGTTGGCGGTCGGCACGTCGATGCCGGTCTCGATGATGGTCGAGCACAGCAGCAGGTTGAAGCGCTGGGCCACGAAGTCGCGCATCACGCGCTCCAGCTCGCGCTCGGGCATCTGGCCGTGGGCGATCGCGATCCGCGCCTCGGGCAGGATTTCCTCCAGCATCTGCCGGCGGTTCTCGATCGTGTCAACCTCGTTGTGCAGGAAGTAGACCTGGCCGCCGCGCTTCAACTCGCGCAGCACGGCCTCGCGGATCACGCCCTTGCTCTCGCTGCGCACGAAGGTCTTGATGGCCAGGCGGCGCTGCGGCGCGGTCGCGATCACGCTCAGGTCGCGCAGGCCTTCCAGCGCCATGCCCAGCGTGCGCGGGATCGGCGTCGCGGTCAGGGTCAGCACGTCGACCTCGGCGCGCAGTGCCTTCATCTGCTCCTTGTGCCGCACGCCGAAGCGGTGTTCCTCGTCGATGATCAACAGGCCCAGGTTCTTGAACTGGGTCTTTTCCGACAGCAGCTTGTGGGTGCCGACCACGATGTCGATCGTGCCGTCGGCCACGCCCTTGAGCGCCGCGTTGATCTCTTTCGTGGTGCGAAAGCGGCTCATCTCGGCGATCTTGACCGGCCATTTGGCGAAGCGGTCCACCAGGGTCTGGTAATGCTGCTCGGCCAGCAGCGTGGTCGGTGCCAGGAAGGCGACCTGCTTGCCGCCCGTGACCGCGACGAAGGCCGCGCGCAGGGCGACCTCGGTCTTGCCAAAGCCCACGTCGCCGCAGACGAGACGGTCCATCGGCTGCGGGCTGATCATGTCCTGGATCACCGCGTGGATGGCGGCGTTCTGGTCGGCGGTTTCCTCGAAGCCGAAGTCGTTGGCGAACTGTTCGTAGTCGTGCGGCGAGTAGCGGAAGGCATGGCCTTCGCGCGCGGCGCGGCGGGCGTAGATGTTGAGCAGCTCGGCGGCGGCGTCGCGCACCTGTTCGGCGGCGCGGCGCTTGGCCTTCTCCCACTGGCCCGATCCGAGCCGGTGCAGCGGTGCCTCGTCGGCGCTGACGCCGGTGTAGCGGCCGATCAGCTGCAGCTGGCTGACCGGCACGTAGAGCGTGGCGTCGTTGGCGTATTCGAGGTGCAGGAATTCCTGCAGCGCGGGCGAGCCGTCGGCGTTCTTCTCGCCCAGGTCCATGTGGATCAGGCCGCGGTAGCGCCCGATGCCATGCGCGCTGTGCACCACCGGGTCGCCGATGTTGAGCTCGGACAGGTCCTTGATCAGCGCCTCGACGTCGCTGACCTGCTCCTGCTTGCGTCGGCGGCGCGTGGTCGGGCCGGCCGCGAACAGCTCGGTCTCGGTGACGAAGGCGATGCCGCCCTCGACCCAGGCGAAGCCGCTGGCGAGCGCGGCGGTGGCGATGCCGACGGGCTCGTCGCTGGCCTGGAATTCGGCCAGGCTGTCGAAGGCTGGCGGATTGAGTCGAGAAGCACGCAGGAAGTCGAGCAGGCTCTCGCGCCGGCCGTCGCTCTCGGCCAGCAGCAGCACGCGGTCGCTGCTGGCGCGGATATGGGCCTGCAGCTTGGCCAGCGGATCGTCAGCGCCGCGTTGCGCGGCCAGGTCGGGCAGGGCCTGGATCCAGGCGCTGTGCTCGACATCCTGGCTGCCGGGGCGCAGCGCCAGCTGCATATGCGGCTTGGCCACCGCGTAGAAGCCCTCGGCGTCGAGGAACAGGGTCTCGGGCGGCAGGGCGGGGCGGTCCGGGTCGCCTTGGACCAGGCGGTAGCGCTCGCGCGTGTCTTGCCAGAAGCGTAGGAAGGCCGGCTCCAGCTCGCCATGCAGCACCAGCGTGGCGTCCGCGCCGAGGTAGTCGAACACGGTCGCGGTCTGCTCGAAGAACAGCGGCAGGTAGTACTCGATGCCGGCGGTCGCGACGCCGTTGCCGATGTCCTTGTAGATCCGGCTCTTGGTCGGGTCGCCTTCGAGCAGTTCGCGCCAGCGGTTGCGAAAACGCGCCCGCGCCGCGTCGTCCATCGGGAACTCGCGCCCCGGCAACAGCCGCACCTCGGGCACCGGATACAGGCTGCGCTGGCTGTCGGGATCGAAGGTGCGGATCGAGTCGATCTCGTCGTCGAACAGGTCGACCCGATACGGCACCAGCGAGCCCATCGGGAACAGATCGATCAGGCCGCCGCGCACCGCGTACTCGCCCGGGCTCACGACCTGGGTCACATGCTGGTAGCCCGCCAGCGTCAGCTGGGCCTTGAACCTGGTCTCGTCGAGCTTTTGCCTGAGCTTGAACTCGAAGGTGTAGCCGGCCAGGAAGGCCGGTGGCGCCAGCCGGTACAGCGCGGTGGTGGCCGGCACGATCACCACGTCGGCGCCTTGCTCCTGGTCGCGCTGCTGGATGCGCCACAGGGTGGCGAGCCGTTCGCTGATCAGGTCCTGGTGCGGTGAGAAGCTGTCGTAGGGCAGCGTCTCCCAGTCGGGGAACAGGGCGCAGCGCAGCCCCGGCGCGAAGAAGGGCAGCTCGTCGAGCAGGCGCTGGGCGTCGTTGGCGTCGGCCGTGACGATGGCGACCGGCCGGCCGGCGGCCTTCTCGCGCAGGCCGAGCTGGGCCAGCAGCAGCGCATCGGCCGAGCCTGGCGGGCGCGGCAGGCTGTAACGTTTGCCAGGGGTGAGTTTGGGCAGTTCCATGCGGGGTCTGTGGTGGCCGGAGCGGGGTGTGGACGTGACTGATTCTAGAATCCCGGGACCCATGTCGCATGTCTACCCCCCCATTTCCCCATCCGCTGGCGCCCAGGCCAGGCCGCGTTGCCACGCCTTGATCCCCTGCGCCGGTTCGGGCAGCCGTTCCGGCCGGGCCGGACCCAAGCAGTACGAGTGGTTGGCGGGCCGGCGCCTGGTCGATCACACGCTGGACGCCTTCCTGGCCGTTGACGCCGACCAATTGGCCGGCGTGGCCCTGGTCGTCGCGCCCGACGACGCCAGCATGAGCCAGGACGATCCGCGGCTGCAGGTGCTGCGCGTCGGCGGCGCCAGCCGCGCCGCCAGCGTGCACAACGGCTTGCGCGCGTTGGTGCAGGCGGGCGTCGATGCCAGGGACTGGGTGCTGGTGCACGATGCGGCGCGCTGCCTGGTCACGCCGCAGCAGGTCGCTGCCCTGATCCTGGCTTGCCAGGACGACGAGGTCGGCGGGCTGCTGGCGCTGCCGCTGCCCGACACGCTCAAGGTCGCGCAGGCCGATGCCGGCGTTGCGCGCGTGGCCGCGACGCTGGCGCGCGACGACAAGTGGCTGGCGCAGACGCCGCAGATGTTCCGCCTGGGCCTGCTCGAACAGGCGCTGGCCGCTGCCGAGGCGGGTGGCTACGCCGGCATCACCGACGAGGCCAGCGCGATCGAGGCCCAGGGCTATCGACCTTTGCTGGTGCGCGGCAGCGCGCAGAACTTCAAGGTCACCTACCCGGAAGACTTCGCGCTGGCCGAGGCGCTGCTGCGCCTGCGCGCTTCAGCCGCAGCCGATTGAGCCCGTTTCCGATTTTTCTGACACCACGCGAGGATGCCATGAGCGCCACCCTTTCCCCTCTGCCCCCCCTTCGCATCGGCGAGGGCTGGGATGTCCATGCCCTGGTCGAGGGCCGTCCGCTGATCCTGGGCGGCATCGAGATTCCCTACGAGAAAGGCCTGCTCGGCCACTCCGACGCCGACGCGCTGCTGCACGCGATCACCGATGCGCTGCTCGGCGCGGCCGGCCTGGGCGACATCGGCACCCATTTCCCCGACAACGACCCGGCCTTCAAGGGGGCGGACTCCTTC
Source organism: Chitinophaga pinensis (assembly GCA_943326015.2). GTDB lineage: Bacteria > Pseudomonadota > Gammaproteobacteria > Burkholderiales > Burkholderiaceae_C > Malikia. Next base: position 5,185 of record CALPRQ020000023.1, read on the forward strand.
TTGCTGCTGCAGCAGGCGGTCGCGGCGGTCGGCCAGACCGGCTACCAGCTCGTCAACGTCGACTGCACCGTGATCGCGCAGGCGCCCAAGCTCGCGCCGTACAAGGCCGCGATGCGCGCGCGCATTGCGCAGGCGCTGGGCGTCGATGCGACCCAGGTCAACGTCAAGGCCAAGACCGCCGAGAAGATGGGGCCGGTTGGCGAAGGCCGCAGCATCGAGGCGCGCGCCGTGGTCTTGCTGATGCGCGGCTGAGGCGGGCCTGATTCAGCCACGCAGCAGCGTCAGCTCGGCGACCAGTCCGCCCTGCGGGTGATTGCGCAGCGCGAGCTGGCCGCCCATGCGCGCCACCGCCTTGTTGACGATGGCCAGCCCCAGCCCCGACCCGCTGGCGGTGGTGCGTGCTGTATCGCCACGGAAGAAGGGTTGGGTCAGGTGCGGCAGCTGTTCCGCGCTGGCCCCGGGGCCGTGGTCACGCAGCGTCACGCGCACCTGCTGGGCCTGGAGTTCGGCCTCCACCTCGACCTCGGCGACGCCGTCCGGGCTGCGGGCGTAGCGCAGCGCGTTCTCCAGCAGGTTGGTGAACACGCGCCGCAGTTCGACCGCGTCACCCAGCACCTGGACGCCGGCTGCGATGCGCACGCTGGCCTGCAGCGGGCTTCTGGGGCCGCAGGCCCGCACGGCATCGTTGACGCAGCCGGCCAGGTCGATCTGTTCGCGCTGCACCGGCAGCGGGCGGGCGTAGTCCATGAACTTGTTGATGGTGGCATCGACCTGCTCGATGTCGTCGACCATGTGGCCGCGCGCGGTTTCATCCGCCACGCTGAGCTCGACCTCCAGCCGCAGTCGCGCCAGCGGCGTGCGCAGGTCGTGCGAGATGCCCGCCAGCATCAGCACCCGGTCCTGTTCGGCCTGGCCCAGCTGGCGTGCCATCCGGTTGAAGCCGATGTTGACCTCGCGGATCTCGTGCGTGGCGACGCTTTCGTCGAGCTGCACCGAGTCGAAATTCCCCTCGCGTACCTGTGCCGCCGCCGTCTGCAGTTTCTTCAGCGGCTGGTTGACCAGGCGCGCGAGCAGCGCAGCGCCCAGCACCGACAGCAGCGCCGCGATGCCCAGCCAGACCAGCCAGGTGCTGCGCTCGACCGCGCCGACGCGCTTGGGGTCGGTCAGCAGCCAGAACTGCTCGCGCCCGATCCGGAAGCCCACCCAGAGTCCCTCCCTGCCGTTGACCTGGCGCGCCACCAGCGTGCCCTTGCCAAGCAGTTGCGTCAGCTCGGCGCTGATCTTGCGACCGAAGGCGTTCTGGTCATAGGGCTGGTAGCTGTCGCCGGCTTCGCGCACCGAAATCTGCACCTCCTCCTCGTCGAGCCAGGTCTTGATCAGGGAGACGCGGGAAATCGCGTCCGCATGGCGCAGCGCCGCGCGGCTCAGGTTGACCAGCGAGGCGATCTGGCGCGCGCTTTGCAGCGCCCGCGGTTCGAACTCGAGCGCGCGGTAACTCTGCAGCCAGGCCAGCATGCAGCCGAGCAGGATCAGCGCGAGCGCGAACCAGTTGCGCCAGAACAGGCTGATGCCCTGCCAGCGCGCCGGCAGCAGGCGCCTGAGCCAGGCCAGTGGTCGGCCGCTTTTCAATCCGGTTTCCCGTCCGGCACGAAGACATAGCCCACGCCCCAGACCGTCTGGATGTAGCGCGGCGTGGCCGGGTCTTCCTCGATCAGCTTGCGCAGGCGCGAGACCTGCACGTCCAGGCTGCGGTCGAAGGGCTCGAACTCGCGTCCGCGCGCGAGCTGGGCCAGCTTGTCGCGCGTCAGCGGCTGGCGCGGATGACGCACCAGCGCCTTGAGCATGGCGAACTCGCCGGTCGTCAGCGCGAGGTCGGTGTCCTGCTTGCGCAGCGTGCGCAGCCCGAGGTCGAGCGTGTAGGGGCCAAAGCGCACCACCTCGTCCTCGCTCGACGGCGCGCCCGGTACCTCGGGCGGCGGACGGCGGCGCAGCACCGCGTGGATGCGTGCCAGCAGCTCGCGCGGATTGAAGGGCTTGCCGAGGTAGTCGTCGGCGCCGACCTCCAGCCCGACGATGCGGTCGATGTCCTCGCTCTTGGCTGTCAGCATGATGATGGGCGTGCGGTCCTTGGCTTCGCGCAGCCGGCGGCAGATGCTCAGGCCGTCTTCGCCGGGCAGCATCAGGTCGAGCACGATCAGGTCGACCGCCTCGCGCTGCAGCACGCGGTTGAGGCTGCGGCCATCCTCGGCCAGCAGCACCTCCAGACCTTCCTGGGTCAGGTAGCGCTTGAGCAGGTCGCGGATACGGGCGTCGTCGTCCACGACCAGGACGCGGTCGGGACGCTTGGTGGCGTTCGGCATGTCGGTTTTTCCAATACTAGACCAGGCCGATTTTGCCAGCAGAGTCGCCCGTCCGGTGGCGCACTGGAATTACTGAGCGGTCCAGCCGCCGTCCATGTTCCAGGCCACGCCGCGCACGTTGTTGGCCGCCGGCGAGCAGAAGAACACCGCCAGTTCGCCGAGCTCCTCGGGCGTGGTGAACTGCATCGAGGGCTCTTTTTCGCCCAGCAGCTGTCCCGTCGCTTCCTCGTTGCTCATGTTGCGCGCGGCGGCGATCGCATCGACCTGCTTCTGCACCAGCGGTGTCAGCACCCAGCCCGGGCAGATCGCGTTGCAGGTCACGCCCGTGGTCGCGGTTTCGAGCGCGGTGACCTTGGTCAGGCCGACCACGCCATGCTTGGCCGCGACATAGGCCGACTTGCCCGCCGAGCCCACCAGGCCATGCACCGAGGCGAGGTTGATGATGCGGCCCCAGTTGGCCTCCTTCATGGCCGGCAGCGCCAGCCGTGAGGTGTGGAAGCTGCTGCTGAGGTTGATCGCGATGATCGCGTCCCAGCGCTCGACCGGGAATTCCTCGACCTTGGCCACATGCTGGATGCCGGCGTTGTTGACCAGGATGTCGACCCGGCCGAACTCGGCGGCTGCCGCGCGCATCATGTCCTCGATCTCGGCGGGCTTGCTCATGTCGGCGCCGTGGTAGCTCACGCGGGTGCCGAAGGCCGCGACCTCGGCCTTGGCGTCCTCGACGTTGCCGAAGCCGTTGAGCATGACGTTGGCGCCCTGGCGCGCCAGCGCCTTGGCAATACCCAATCCGATGCCGCTGGTTGATCCGGTGACCAGGGCTGTTTTGTTCTTCAACATGGGGGTGAATTCCGTGAAATGGGAGTTGAAAGTGGGAATGGGGCAGGATTTCGTCATCATCCGGTATCCCGACTCCATTATCCTGCGCGGATTGACGCTACGATGACTGGGCAAGTCGCGCCCCGATACATGGAACCACAACTCAATTTTCTGGAAGTCCCCGGAGCCAAGGGCAAGTTCGACCCCCGGCGCCGGATCGCCTGGTGGGACTGGAATGCCACTGGCCGCGAGCATCCCGACCAGATCGTGGTCTGCGTGCATGGCATGAGCCGGCAGGCGCGCGATTTCGACTGGCTGGCGCAGGCCCTGGCGCCGCACGCGCGGGTGGTCTGCGTCGACGTCGCGGGCCGCGGTCGAAGCGACTGGCTGGCCGATCCGATGGATTACCAGGTGCCGACCTACGTGACCGACCTGGCCGAACTGTTGCGTCACCTGCGCCAAGGCTATCGCGATGCCACTGGCCTGCCGGAGTCCAGCCTGAAGCTGGACTGGGTCGGCACCAGCATGGGTGGGCTGATCGGCATGGCGCTGGCGGCTTCGCCCCAGCAGGCGCTGCGCCGTCTCGTGCTCAACGATATCGGCCCCGAGATCGAGCTGGCCTCGCTGCGGCGCATCGCGACCTACCTCGGCAACCAGCCGGTCTTTCCCACGGAAATCGCCGCCGTGCATGTACTGGAGAAAATCTGCGCGGCCTTCGGTCCCCACAGTCCCGAGCAGTGGCTGGCCTTGTCACGCCCGATGCTGCGGCGCTCGCTGGGCGGCTGGACCCTGCATTACGATCCCGGTATCGCGGCGCCTTTCAAGCAGATGCTGGCTGACGCCGAGGCCCTGCATGCAACCCAGTCGGCTCCGGTCCAGTCGCCGCTGTGGTCCTTGTATGACTGCATCAAGTCTCCCTGTCTGCTGCTGCGCGGAGCCGATTCCGACCTCCTGTCGCCCGAGGTTGCGCAAGCCATGGCACAGCGTGGCCCCAGGGCGCGCTGCGTCGAGTTCGCTGGCGTAGGCCATGCCCCGGCGCTGGTCCAGCCCGACCAGGTCGCCGCCGTCAAGGATTTCCTGCTTTCCCCATGACCCCCAACGATTCCCCCGCGAGCAGCTCGGCGATTGCCGCTGCACTGGCCAGCAATGCACCGGCCGACGGTCAAGCCCTCGCGCGCGCGCGCGCCTTCGCCGAGCCGCTGCTGGCCGCCAGCAGCCTGGACACCGGCGAGAACACGCTCGCGCATGCCGACGCCATGGTCGGCATCCTGGCCATGATGGGCGGCTCGACCGAGATGCAGGCCGCCGCCTACCTGGTCTACGCCTGCCAGTACCTGCAGCGCCCGCAGGAGCTGATCGCCAAGGCCTTCGGCGACAGCTATGCCCATGTCGCGGTCGAGACGCACAAGCTGCTGCAGTTGCAGCGCCAGGCGCGCCACAAGGCCGCGCAGGTCAGGCTCGAGCGCGAGGCCGCGCAACTGCAGAACGGCTTCGCCGGCAACGCCGCCAAGGGCCAGCCGACCGAACTCGACGCCAGTCAGACCGAGAACGTGCGCAAGATGCTGCTGGCCTTCTCGCGCGACCTGCGCGTGGTCATGCTGCGGCTGGCCTCAAGGCTGCAGACGCTGCGCTACCACGCCGCGGCCAAGAAGCTGCCCCAGCGTGCGCTGGCGCAGGAGGCGCTGCACATCTTCGCGCCGCTGGCCAACCGGCTCGGCATCTGGCAGATCAAGTGGGAAATGGAGGACCTGTCCTTCCGCTTCCTCGAACCCGACACCTACAAGCAGATCGCGCGCCTGCTCGACGAAAAGCGCATCGAGCGCGAAAGCCATGTCGAGCAGGTCCGGCTTGAGCTCGAGTCGGCCTTGCAGGCCCAGGGCGTGCAGGCCTCGGTGCAGGGCCGGCCCAAGCATATCCACAGCATCGTCAAGAAGATGCGCGGCAAGTCGCTGGACTTCGAGCGCGTGTTCGACATTCGCGCGCTGCGCGTCGTGGTGCCCACGGTAGACGACTGCTACGCGGTGCTGGCCTGGGTGAACTCGCACTTCAGCCCGGTGGCCGAGGAGTTCGACGACTACATCGCCAAGCCCAAGCCCAACGGCTACCAGTCGCTGCACACGGTGGTGCGCGACGCGCAGGAGCGTGCCTTCGAGATCCAGATCCGTACCCAGGCCATGCACGACCATGCGGAGCATGGCGTGGCCGCGCACTGGGCCTACAAGGAGGCCGGCTCCAAGGGCTATGCGGGGGTCTCGGCCAGCTCGGACTACGATGCCAAGATCGCCGTGCTGCGCCAGCTGCTGGCCTGGCAGAGCGACCTCAGCGGCGAGGCCAGCCAGCTGTTCGATGACTGCATCTACGTGCTGACGCCGCAGGCAGCCATCGTCGAGCTGCCCCGGGGCGCGACGCCGGTCGATTTCGCCTACACCGTGCACACGACCCTGGGTCACCGCTGCCGCGGTGCGCGCATCGACGGCGCCATGGTCACGCTCAATACCCCGCTGCGCAGCGGCCAGACGGTCGAGATCGTGGCGGCCAAGGAGGGCGGCCCGTCGCGCGACTGGCTCAATCCCGAGCTGGGCTATCTGGTCAGCCACCGCGCCAAGAGCAAGGTACGCGCCTGGTTCAACGCGCTGGCGGCCGAGGACAACGCGGCGCGCGGGCGCGAGGCGATTGAGCGCTTGCTGCAGCGCGAGGGCAAGACCGCCTGGCGCCATGAGGACCTGGCCAGCGCGCTGGGCTTCGAGACGCCGCAGGCCCTGTTCGAGTCGGTTGGCAAGGAAGAGACCACGGTGCGCAGCGTCGAGCAGCAGCTCAAGCCGCAGGAGGTGGCGCAGATCCCCGACGAGGTCGTGATCCGCAAGGCGCGCGGTGCCGAGCAATCCGCCTCCGGCGGCGTGCTGGTGGTCGGGGTCGATTCGCTGCTGACCCAGCTGGCGCGCTGCTGCAAGCCCGCGCCGCCCGACGAGATCCGTGGTTATGTCACGCGCGGCAAGGGAGTCAGCATCCACCGCAGCGACTGTGCCGATTTCGGCCACCTGAGCCGGCTGCACCCGGGCCGCGTGATCGAGGTGCAGTGGAGCGCCGCCAAGGGCAAGGGCGCCGAGCCGGCGGTCTATCCGGTTGATGTCGCGGTCGAGGCGCAGGACCGCCAGGGCCTGCTGCGCGACATCTCGGATGCCTTCTCGCGCGAGAAGATCAATGTCATCGGCGTGCAGACCCAGACGGTCCGGGGCGTGGCCTGGATGACCTTCACGGTCGAGGTGTCGGATGCGATGCGGGTCGCGCGCGTGATGTCGGCGGTTTCCGATGTGCCGGGGGTGCAGCGGGTGCGGCGACGCTAGTTTTTCGGCGCATTAAAAGACGCTGAATTTGCTGCTATACTTCTGGTTTCGCAGCAATGCAGGCTTGTAGCTCAGTTGGTTAGAGCACCACCTTGACATGGTGGGGGTCGTTGGTTCGAATCCAATCAAGCCTACCAGAATTTCATTAATGCTGGCAACAGTTTTAATAGCTTTCTGGAATGAATTAATCTGATTCAGGATTTTTTCAGGTATACTGCGGATCTTGAATTTCTAGGCTCGTAGCTCAGTTGGTTAGAGCACCACCTTGACATGGTGGGGGTCGCTAGTTCGAATCTAGTCGAGCCTACCAAGAATTTCAGGACTGTAGCTCAGTTGGTTAGAGCACCACCTTGACATGGTGGGGGTCGTTGGTTCGAATCCAATCAGTCCTACCAAAAACACAAAGCCCTTAGGTCAATCGCCTAGGGGCTTTTTGCATTGGCCCTCCATACATTCGCTCCATGTCCTGGCAAGCCCGACTCGACCTCCAGTATTCCCGCCATCCGCAGGGCCAGACCTTGCTGCGGCATCGCCACACGGGCCCGTTGCGCATCTTCAAGAGCCTCTACCCAGAGGGGCCGGGCATCTGCCACAACGTGATCGTGCATCCGCCCGGCGGCCTGGTGCAGGGTGACCGGCTCGAAATCGACGTCGCGGTCGGGCCGGGCGCGCACGCGCTGGTGTCAACGCCGGGGGCGACACGTTTCTACCGCAACGCCAGCGGCGAGGCGGCCGAGCAGCGGGTGCGCCTCAGGCTGGAGTCCGACTCGCGTCTGGAGTGGCTGCCACTGGAAACCATTGCCTATGACGGCTGCCAGGCGCTCAACCGCGTCGAGCTCGAGATCGCGCCCGGCGCCGAGCTGCTGGCCTGGGATGTCGTGAGCCTGGGCCTGCCGGCCGCAGACCTGCCCTTCGCGACCGGCTGCCTTGAGCAGCACTGGGAATGGCCCGGGGTCTGGCTGGAGCGCGCGCGCATTGCCGCCGATGACAGCCGCTTGCTGCAAAGCCCGGTCGGGCTCGACGGCCAGAGCGCGCTCGCGACGCTGGTGCTGGCCTGCGGTACGCCGCTGGCGCGCGAACGGCGCGAGGCCTTGCTCGAGGGCTGTCGCAGCCTGATCGAGGCCCACGAGCTGGCGCCGCGCTGCGGCGTGACCTGCCCGAACGACCACATGCTGGTGGTGCGCGCCCTGGCCGGCCAGGTCGAGCCGCTGATGCAGTTGTGGCAGGCCTTGTGGGCGCTGTTGCGGCGCGAGGCCTGGGGCCTGGCCGACGCAGCGCCGCGCATCTGGAGCGTCTGAGCGGCACTGCGGGCCGGGCGCGGGCAGGGCTTGTACGCCATGTGGCGTACAGACGTTTGCGGGGGTGGTCCCTAGCATGGAGTCATCTGCTGCAAAAGCGATCCGGAAGGATCGGCAAGCGGCGGAAACCCCTTGCAACAACCCCGTGAAACGGAAACCGCCATGTCCAGCCATTCCACTCGTCGCCTGACCCTCAAGACCCTGTCGGCCGCTGCCGCCGTCGCCTCCCTGGGCCTGTTCGGCCTGCCGGCCCATGCCGCCGACACCATCAAGGTCGGCGTGCTGCACAGCCTGTCGGGCACCATGGCGATCTCCGAGACCGTGCTGAAAGACACGGTGCTGATGGCGATCGACGAGATCAACGCCAAGGGCGGCGTGCTGGGCAAGAAGCTGGAGCCGGTGGTGGTCGATCCGGCCTCCAACTGGCCGCTGTTCGCCGAGAAGGCCAAGCAGCTGATCGACCAGGACAAGGTCGCGGTCGTGTTCGGCTGCTGGACCTCGGTCTCGCGCAAGTCGGTGCTGCCGGTGTTCGAGGAAAAGAACAGCCTGCTGTTCTACCCGGTGCAGTACGAGGGCGAGGAGCTGTCCAAGAACGTGTTCTACACCGGCGCGGCGCCCAACCAGCAGGCGATTCCCGCGGTCGAGTACCTGATGAGCAAGGACGGCGGCGAGGCCAAGCGTTTCGTGCTGCTGGGCACCGACTATGTCTACCCGCGCACCACCAACAAGATCCTGCGCGCCTTCCTGAAGTCCAAGGGCATCGCCGACTCCGACATCATGGAGGAGTACACGCCGTTTGGTCACAGCGACTATCAGACCATCATCGCCAAGATCAAGAAGTTCTCGTCCGAGGGCAAGAAGACGGCGGTGGTGTCGACCATCAACGGCGACTCCAACGTGCCGTTCTACAAGGAGCTCGGCAACGCCGGCATCAAGGCCAAGGACGTGCCGGTGGTGGCCTTCAGCGTCGGCGAGGAAGAATTGCGCGGCGTCGACACCAAGCCGCTGGTCGGCCACCTGGCGGCCTGGAACTACTTCATGAGCCTCAAGAACCCGGCCAACACCGAGTTCGTCAAGAAGTGGAGCGACTACGCCAAGGCCAAGAACATCCCGGGCCACAAGGACAAGCCGCTGACCAATGACCCGATGGAGGCGACCTACATCGGCGTCAACATGTGGGCGCAGGCGGTGGCCAAGGCCAAGTCGACCGATACCGACAAGGTGATCGCCGCGATGGCGGGCCAGACCTTCAAGGCACCGGGTGGCTTCACCAGCACGATGGACCCCGAGAACCATCACCTGCACAAGCCGGTCTTCATCGGCGAGGTCAAGGCCGATGGCCAGTTCAAGGTGGTCTGGAAGACCAAGGGCCCTGTGGTCGCCGACCCGTGGAGCGACTACATCCCCGAGAACAAGGGCAAGGCCAACGTGCCGGCCAAGAAGTAAGGCGATCGGGTCAGGCTGCGGGGCAGGGCTGCGGCCGGCCCCCGCTGCCTGAAGGCTTGAACGGGCCGCCTTGCCGCGGCCCGCTGTTTTTTCGGAAAGTCGATGATGCGACACAAGATGATGGACGCGCTGCGGCACGGCGTGCTGAGACTGGGGCTGGGGCTGGGGCTGGCGCTGGGTCTGGCCTGCAGCGCGCTGCTGCCGTTGACGGCGTCAGCGCTCACGCCGGCGCAGGCCCTGCAGCTGGCCGAGGGCGATGCCGACGAGCGCGTGGCGCAGTTGCTGCAACTGGCCGCCAGCGATGACGCGCGCGCCCAGGCGCTGATCCGCGCCCTGGCGGACGAGGCAGTCCAGATCCAGGCGGGCCGGGTGCTGATCGTGCAGGGCGCGCAAGCCGTCGATGCGGTCAGCGGTGAGCCGGTGGCGCTGGGCGACGGTGCCGAGGAAGCCGTGGTCAACAACCGCCTGCGCGGCGCGCTGGAGAGCGCGCTGGCCGGCATGGACCTGCTCGAAGGCCAGGCCGCGCGTCAGGTCGAGGCGGCTGCCACCCTGCAGCGCGTCGCCTTCGACGACCCGAATCCGGCCCAGCTGGTGCTGGTCGAGCGCGCCTTGGCGCCCGAATTCGCCGCCCGGCTGGAACCCGCCGCGCGCGAGTCGCTGCGGCTGGCCCAGGCCGCGCTGCACCTGGCCAGCGCGGACCCGGCGCAGCGCCGCGCTGCGGCCGCCAAGCTGGCCGATGTCGGCCAGCCCATCGTCAAGGCGCTGCTGAGCCAGCGCCTCGAAGTCGAGACCGACCGGGAAGTCCAGGCCGCGCTGCGCCAGGCGCTGTCCGCCATCGAGCGCTCGCTGGCGGTCGGCTCGGCCCTCGGTCAGCTGTTCACCGGCCTGAGCCTGGGCTCGATCCTGCTGCTGGCCGCGCTGGGGCTGGCGATCACCTACGGCCTGATGGGCGTGATCAACATGGCGCATGGCGAGCTGATCATGGTCGGCGCCTATGCCACCTACCTGGTGCAGCTGGCGTTTCGCCAGTATCTGCCGGGTGCCTTCGACTGGTATCTGCTGGCGGCGCTGCCGCTGTCCTTCCTGGCCTCGGCGCTGGTCGGCGCGGCGATGGAACGCAGCGTGATCCGCTTCCTCTACGGCCGCCCGCTGGAGACGCTGCTGGCGACCTGGGGCATCAGCCTGGTGCTGATGCAGGGCGTGCGCAGCCTGTTCGGCGCGCAGAACGTCGGCGTCGAGAACCCTTCCTGGATGAGCGGCGGCATCACGCTGCTGGGCAGCCTGACCCTGCCCTGGAACCGGATCGTGATCGTCGGCTTCGCCTTCGCGGTGCTGCTGGCCGTCGCGCTGCTGATCGGCAAGACCCGGCTCGGCCTGTTCGTGCGCGGCGTGACGCAGAACCGCCCGATCGCGTCCTGCATGGGGGTCAACACGGCGCGCATCGACACCTATGCCTTCGCGCTCGGTTCGGGCATCGCCGGTCTGGCCGGCTGCGCGCTGAGCCAGGTCGGCAACGTCGGCCCGGACCTGGGTCAGAACTACATCGTCGATTCCTTCATGGTGGTGGTGCTGGGCGGAGTCGGCCAGCTGGCCGGCACGGTCTACGCCGCGCTGGGCCTGGGGCTGCTGAACAAGCTGCTCGAAGGCTGGGCCGGCGCGGTGCTGGCCAAGATCGCGGTGCTGGTCTTCATCATCGTCTTCATCCAGAAGCGTCCGCAGGGCATCTTCGCCCTCAAGGGTCGCCAGGCCTGATCCGGGAGCTACCAACATGACAACCCTTGTTTCGACTTCTTCCCCGGGCCTGCCGGTCAAGGGCCCCTTGCTGGCGCGCAGCGGCTGGGGCGCGATCCTGGTCGCGCTGCTGGTGGTCTGCGCGCTGGCGCCGGCGCTCAACCTGCTGGTGCCCGAAGGCAGTATCTTTCACCTGAGCGACTACCTGGTCGGCCTGCTGGGCAAGATCATGTGCTACGCGATCTGCGCGTTGGCGATGGACCTGATCTGGGGCTATACCGGCATCCTGAGCCTGGGCCACGGCCTGTTCTTCGCGCTCGGCGGCTACGTGATGGGCATGTACCTGATGCGCCAGATCGGCCGCGAGGGCAGTTACCAGAGCGATCTGCCTGACTTCATGGTGTTCCTGGACTGGAAGGAGCTGCCCTGGACCTGGGCCCTGTCCGACAGCTTTGCCGCCACCTTGCTGCTGGTGTTGCTGGTGCCGGGACTGGTCGCCTTCGTGTTCGGCTACTTCGCCTTCCGCTCGCGCATCAAGGGGGTGTATTTCTCGATCATCACCCAGGCGCTGACCTTCGCGGCGATGCTGCTGTTCTTCCGCAACGAGACCGGCTTTGGCGGCAACAACGGCTTCACCGACTTCAAGCGCCTGCTGGGCCTGCCGATCGCGACGCAGGAAATGCGCATGACGCTGTTCGTGCTGACCGGGCTGACGCTGCTGGGCTGCTACCTGTTCGCGCGCTGGCTGGTGGCCAGCAAGTTCGGCCGCGTGCTGCAGGCGATCCGCGACGCCGAGAGCCGCGTGATGTTCTGCGGCTACGACCCGCTGCCGTACAAGCTCACGATCTGGGTCATCTCGGCGGTGATGTGCGGTGTGGCCGGCGCGCTCTACGTGCCGCAGGTCGGCATCATCAATCCGGGCGAGATGAGCGCGGCCAACAGCATCGAGATCGCGGTCTGGGCCGCGGTCGGTGGCCGGGCCTCGCTGATCGGCCCGATCGTCGGTGCCTTCATCGTCAACGGCGCCAAGAGCTGGCTGACCGTGACCTTCCCCGAGTTCTGGCTCTACTGCCTGGGCGCGCTGTTCATCGTCGTGACGCTCTACCTGCCGCAGGGCGTGGTGGGCCTGGTGCAGCAACTGCGCAGCAAGAAAGGAGGCGAAGCATGACGCCCGATCTGATGGAAACCGGTGCCCAGCGCTACGAGCGCGTGCTGGCGGAAAAAACCCTGGGCAAGACCGAATCGGGCGGCCGCGCTGCTGCCTTTTCGCGGCCGCTGGTGCCGGGCGAGGTCGACACCAGCCATGGTCGCATCCTGTACCTGGAGGATGTGCAGGTCAGCTTCGACGGCTTCAAGGCCATCAACAGCCTCAACCTCGACATCGCGCCTGGCGAGCTGCGCTGCATCATCGGCCCCAACGGCGCCGGCAAGACCACGATGATGGACATCATCACCGGCAAGACCCGGCCCGATGCGGGCAGCGTGTTCTTCGGTTCCACCATCGACCTGCTGCGCTACAAGGAGCCCGAGATCGCCGCCCTGGGGATAGGCCGCAAGTTCCAGAAACCGACCGTGTTCGAGGAGCTGACCGTGTTCGAGAACCTCGAACTCGCGCTGGCCACGCACAAGGGCGTCTGGCCCAGCATGACCTTCGGCCTCAACGGCGAGCAGCAGGACCGGCTGGCCGAGGTGCTGCAGACCATCCACCTGAAGGATGCCGTGACGCGCCGCTCCGGCGACCTGAGCCACGGCCAGAAGCAGTGGCTGGAGATCGGCATGCTGCTGATGCAGGAGCCCAAGCTGTTGCTGCTCGACGAGCCGGTGGCCGGCATGACCGACGAGGAAACCGCGCGCACCGCCGAGCTGTTCCTGAGCCTCAAGGGCAAGCACAGCCTGATGGTGATCGAGCACGACATGAGCTTCATCCGCGCCATCAGCGAGAAGGTGACCGTGCTGTGCGACGGCGCGGTGCTGGCCGAGGGCACGCTCGACCAGGTGCAGGCCGACGAGCGCGTGATCGAGGTCTATCTGGGCCGCTGAAAAGGAATCCACATGCTGCAGATCGAACAAATCCACCAGTACTACGGCGGCTCGCATATCCTGCGCGGCGTCGATCTGGAAGCCCGGGCCGGCGAGATCACCGTGGTGCTGGGCCGCAACGGCGTCGGCAAGACCACGCTGCTCAAGTCGCTGATGGGCCTCGTTCCCATTCGCGCCGGCCGCATCCTGCTCGACGGCCAGGCTATCGAGCAGACCACGCCCTACGAGCGGGCGCGCGCCGGCATCGGCTTCGTGCCACAGGGGCGCGAGATCTTCGGCCGCCTGACCGTGCACGAGAACCTGCTGATGGGGCTGGCGACCAAGAAGGCCGGCACCCTGATTCCGCCCCAGCTGTTCGAGCTGTTCCCGGTCTTGCAGCAGATGCTGGGCCGCCGGGGCGGTGACCTGTCGGGCGGTCAGCAGCAGCAGCTCGCGATCGCGCGCGCGCTGGCGGCTTGCCCGAAGCTGCTGGTGCTCGACGAGCCGACCGAGGGCATTCAGCCCAACATCATCAAGGACATCGGCAAGGTGCTGAAAAAACTCGCCAAGGAAGGCCTGAATGGCGAGCCGATGGCGATCGTGCTGGTCGAGCAGTACTACGACTTCGCCGAGGAACTGGCCGACCGCTATCTGGTCATGGAGCGCGGCGAGGTGATCGCCAGCGGCCCGGGCGCCGAGATGCCCGAGAAGGGAATCCGGCAGCTGGTGGCGATCTGACTGTGGGCCGGGTCGTCTGCCAGTAGGGTAGAGTCCCGGGTCGGGTGGCGCTGCCGGCCTCATCTGTCCGCTGCGCGGCCAGCAAATCGGCCGCCAGCGCCACCCGACCCGGACCTTGCGGGCTGTGGCAGTACCGTACCGACCCGGTACTCAGACCTTACGCTGCAAGGCCCGCACCCGGTTCACCGCCATCGCGGCGGCGGCGGTGCGGGTTTCGACGCCGAGCTTGGCGTGGATGCGCTCGAGGTGCTTCTTGACGGTGGCCGGGCTGGCGCCCAGGATGTCGGCGATGTCGCGGTTGATCTTGCCCTGCGCGACCCAGTAGAGCACCTCGGCCTCGCGTGCGGTCAGGCCGAAGGCGCTGCCCAGCGCCTCGATCGCGCTGCCGTCCGAGCTTTCCTCCATCACGATCAGCCATTCGCCCTCGGGGCTGTCGTCCGAGCTTTCGGCCTCGCCCAGGCGGCGATGCAGCCGGAAGGTCAGCCGGCAGCCATCCCGGTCGAGGTGCAGGCGCGGCGGTTCGAGCTGGCGCTGTGCCTCGGGCAGATGGCGGCGCAGCCACTGCAGCACCGCCTCGGGCGTGACGGGGGACTCGGTGCCGCAATGGCGCCGCAGCAGCTCGCGCGCCAGCGGGGTCTGCCACATCAGGCGGCCGTCGCGCGCACGCACCGTGATGGTGGCGTAGCCGAAGGCGTCGAGCGCGTTGCGCGCCTGCTGGCGTTCGATCGCGCCCTGGCGTGCCTGGCGTGCGCTCTTCAGGTGCACGCCCATGCGCGCCATCACTTCGAGCGGCTTGACCGGCTTGGTCACGTAGTCGACCCCGCCGGCGGCCAGCGCCTTGAGTAGATGCTCGGTCTCGGTCAGCCCGGTCATGAACAGGATCGGGATCTGCGCCAGCTCGGGGTCGGCCTTGAGCCGGCGCGCGACCTCGAAGCCGTCGAGCCCGGGCATCAGCGCGTCGAGCAGGATCACGTCGGGCCGGGCCTGGGTGGCGCGGTCGAGTGCCGACTGGCCGTCGAGCGCGACCAGCACGGTGTAGCCGGCGGCGTCGAGCGCGTCATGCAGCGGCGCGATGTTGTCGGGCATGTCGTCGACCAGCAGCACGACGGCGTCGTCCAGCGAGTCGTTCTGGTGGTTCAGGGGGTAGGGGGGCACAACGGTTCTCCTGCCGCCGCCTGCGGCTGCAGCGCGGCGACGATGGTCTCGAAGCGGAATTCGCGCGCCAGCGCCTGCAGCTGCGTCAGCCAGTCCGCGCATTCGGGGTGGCTGGCCTGCAGCGCGGCGGCGCGCTTGACGAAGCCGCGGTAGTAGCCCAGGCGGGCCAGCTCGATCAGGCTGTCGGCCGCCTCGGCGGGCAGGCCCGGGCCGGTCGGGCGGGCTGTCATGGCCAGCGTGCTGGCAGCGCTGCGCGGGGCAGCGGTCGGATCGGCGTTGGTCTTGTGCCGCCACTGCAAATCGAGTCTGCGCTGCAGCCAGTCCAGCAGGTCCAGCCGCCGCACCGGCTTGACCAGGAAATCCCCGGGTGGCAGGCCGATGTCGTTGTCCAGCCCCCGGTCGAAGGCGTTGGCCGAGACGATCGCCAGCGCTGGCGCCGGCTGCAGCTCCAGGGTCTGGATCTGGCGCAGCGTTTCCCAGCCGTCCATGCCCGGCATCGCCAGGTCCATGAAGATGGCATCGGGCCGCAGACCCGCCTGCAGCTGCGCCAGCGCGTCCTCGCCCTGGGTGGCCAGGCTGACCGCGAAGCCCAGCGGCTCCAGCCAGCGCGCCAGCAGCTGGCGGTCGGCCTCCTCGTTGTCGACCACCAGCAGCTGCCGGCGTGGCCCCTCGTAGCCGGCGGCCTCGGCAGCCGAAGTCCGCGCCGGTCCGCTCACCCGCGTGGCGCCGGCCGGCCGGGCGTGCAGTTCGGGCAGGAACAGGCGCAGGCGGAAGGTGGTGCCGCAGCCGGGCTCGCTCTGCGCGCTGAGTTCGCCGCCCATCAGCTCGGCCAGCATCCGGGCGATGGTCAGGCCCAGGCCCGATCCGGGCGCGCTGGCGCTCGCCGCGCTCGCCGCCCGCGCAAAGGGCTCGAACACGCGGGCCAGTTCGTCCGGCGCGATGCCGGGGCCGGTGTCGACGATCTCGAAGGTCGCCATCTGGCGCACGTAGCGCAGCGTCAACCGGACTTCGCCCCGGTTCGTGAACTTGACCGCGTTGCCCAGCAGGTTGATCAGGATCTGGCGCAGGCGCTGCTCATCGGCGCGCACTGCGGCGGGCCAGTGCTCGGGTCCGTCGAAGCCGAAGCGCAGGCCCTTGGCCGCGGCCTGCAGCTCGAACATCTGCGCCACCTCCTGCAGCAGCGCGCGCAGGTCGAGCGGACCCAGCTGCAGTGCGAGCTTGCCGGATTCGATGCGCGCGATGTCGAGCGTGCCCTCGATCAGCGACAGCAGATGCTCGCCGCCGCGCAGGATGACCCGGATCGCATGCGCGCGCTGCTGGCCCAGCTCGCTGTCTTGCTGCAGCAGCTGCGCGTAACCCAGGATGCTGTTGAGTGGCGTGCGCAGCTCGTGGCTGATATTGCTGATGTAGCGCGTCTTGGCCTGGTTGGCCTGGTCAGCCAGCTGGCGGGCGGCCTCCGCAACCTGGCGCGCCTGCTGCAGTTCCAGGTCGGTGCGGCGGTGCGACTCGATTTCCTGCAGCAGCAAGCCGGTCTGGCGGTTCGACTCTTCCTGCGCCACGGCCCGGCTCTTGTGCGTCAGCACCAGCCACCAGGCCACGATGGCGAAGGCCAGCAGCAGTGCCGCATAGATCTTGAGGTAAGCGGTGCCCAGTGCCTGCTGCAGCGCGGCCAGCGACTCGGGCGTGGCCGGCAGGCGCAGCAGGCCGCGCCCTTCCTGGCGCTGCAGCAGCCCCAGCAAGCCGGCCAGCAGCAGCGCGACCACCAGCATCAGCAGCAGATAATGGGCCAGTCCGCCGTCCAGGTGCGGCCAGCAGCTGCGTGGCGTCAGCCGGCGCAGCGCCCCTGCCCATTGCGCCGACAGGCTCGCGTGCGGTTTGCAGCGGTCGCCGCAGCGCGCATCGAGCGTGCAGCACAGCGAGCAGATCCGGCCCTGGTAGGCCGGGCACTGGGCGGTGTCGGGTGCCTCGTATTCGCGCTCGCAGACCACGCAGCGCATCAGCCTGGGCGTCGAGTGAGCGGGCTCGCAGGCGGACCCAGCGCAGCCGGTTCCGCAGCAGCCGGCCGCGCTGGCGCCGTCCTGGTCGGCGCCGGCTTCGGGTTGGCGCGCCAGGTAGTAGCGGCCCCGCGTGGCCCAGGCAATCAGCGGCGAGCTGATCAGCGCGGTGGCCATCGCGACCACGGCCGAGAAGGCCTGCGCGGTCGGCCCGAACAGGCCCAGGTGCGCCGTCACCGACAGCAGCGAGGCCAGCAGCATCGCGCCGACGCCGACCGGGTTGATGTCGTAGAGGTAGGCACGGCGGAACTCGATGCCGGGCGGCGACCAGCCCAGCGGCTTGTTGATCACGAGGTCGGCCACCACCGTCATGATCCAGGCGATCGCCAGGTTGGCATAGAGCCCGAGCACGTCGCCCAGTGCCTGGAACAGGTCCATCTCCATCAGCATCAGCGCGATCGCGGCGTTGAACAGCACCCAGACCACCCGGCCCGGATGGCTGTGCGTCAGGCGCGAGAAGAAGTTGCTCCAGGCCAGCGAGCCGGCATAGGCGTTGGTGACATTGATCTTGAGCTGCGAGACCACGACCAGCAGCACGGTGGCCCAGACCGCCCAGTCATAGGGCAGCAGGACTTCCCAGGCGAGCAGATACAGCTGGTTCGGATCGACCGCGCGCTCGGCGGGCACCATCTGCGACAGCGCCAGCCAGGCCAGCACCGCTCCGCCCAGCATCTTGAGCACGCCGGCCAGCACCCAGCCCGGCCCGCCGGCCAGCACCGCCAGCCACCAGCGCGCGCGTCGGCCCGGCTGCTGGGCGGGCATGAAGCGCAGGTAATCGGCCTGTTCGCCCATCTGCGTGATCAGTGCGACGCCCACCGTCAAGGCTGCACCAAACAGGTGCCAATCGAAGTGCTGTCCGACACCGGACTCCCCGGGGTAGTGCGTGAGGCCGATCCATGCACCGGGCTCGATCATCCAGACCGCGCCAAAGGGCAGCAGCATCAGCAGCAGCCACAGCGGCTGGGTCCAGACCTGGAAATGGCTGATCGCGGCGACCCCGTGCAGGACCAGCGGGATCACCGCCAGCGCGCACAGCAGGTAGCCCCAGGCCGGCGGCAGACCGAAGGCGAGTTCGAGCGCGTAGGCCATCACGGCGGCCTCGAGCGCGAAGAAGATGAAGGTGAAGGACGCGTACAGCAGCGAGGTCAGCGTCGAGCCGATGTAGCCGAAGCCGGCGCCCCGCGTGAGCAGGTCCATGTCGACGCCGTGGCGTGCCGCGTAGATGCTGATCGGCAGGCCGGCCAGGAAGATGATCAGCCCGGCGGCCAGGATGGCCCAGCAGGCGTTCAGGAAGCCGTACTGGACCAGCAGCGTGGCGCCGACCGCCTCCAGCACCAGAAAGGAGGCGACGCCGAAGGCCGTGTTGGCGACCCGCCATTCCGATCCGATGCGCGAACGCTGCGGCGTGTAGCGCAGGGCATAGTCTTCCAGCGTCTCGCTGGCCACCCAGCGGTTGTAGTCGCGTCTGACGTTGACGATGCGCTGCGTCGCTGCCGTGGGGGCCTGGTCCTGCTCGGTCGATGGGCTGTTCACTGCGGCTTTCAAGCAATCTCCATGCCTGTGCAACATCTGGCACGACTGTTGCTTTTTCCGGCCATGGACCTGACACCGCGCGAAAAAGACAAGCTGCTGATCTTCACCGCTGCCCTGCTGGCCGAACGCCGGCGCGCGCGTGGCCTGAAGCTGAACTACCCGGAGGCGGTCGCGCTGATCAGCGCCGCCGTGATGGAGGGCGCGCGCGACGGCAGGACCGTGGCCGAGCTGATGAGCGCGGGCCGCGAGATCCTGACCCGCGACGACGTGATGGAGGGCATCCCGGAACTGATCCCCGACATCCAGGTCGAGGCCACCTTTCCCGATGGCACCAAGCTCGTCACCGTGCACCAACCGATCGCCTGAATCCCAATTTTCGAGAGAGCGCCACATGTCCCGTCTGACTTCAGTCCTCCTTGCCACCGCTGCCTTGACGGGGGCGGGTTCTGCCCTGGCCCACGATGGCCACGGGCTGTTCGGCGCGCACTGGCACGCGACCGACGTGCTCGGCTTCATCGCCGCGGCGGCCCTCGGCGTGGTTGCCCTGGCCTGGTTCGGCCGCAAGTGAGCCGAGCGATGATCCCGGGCGAATACCTGATCGAGGAGGGCGAGCATGTCCTCAACCCCGGCCGCCGCACCCTGGTGCTGGTGGTCCGCAATACCGCCGACCGCCCGATCCAGGTCGGCTCGCACTACCACTTCGCCGAGACCAATGGCGCGCTGGACTTCGACCGCGCGGCCGCGCGCGGCATGCGGCTGAACATCGCGTCCGGCACCGCCGTGCGCTTCGAGCCGGGCCAGCAGCGCACGGTCGAGCTGGTCGCCTACGCCGGCGAGCGCATCGCGCACGGCTTTCGCGGCCTGGTCAATGGCGCGCTCGACCTCGCCTGATTGCCGCCTGATCACGCCCCAGCACCCGCCTGCACCCACAGAACAAGGACATCCATGGCAAGCATTTCCCGCCGCGCCTATGCCGACATGTTCGGCCCCACCGTGGGCGACCGCGTGCGCCTGGCCGATACCGACTTGCTGATCGAGGTCGAGCGCGACTACACCCTCGCCGCTGGCGGCGGCCTGCGCGATGCCGACGGCCGCCCGCTCGGCTACGGCGAGGAGGTCAAGTTCGGCGGCGGCAAGACCATCCGCGACGGCATGGGCCAGGGCCAGCGCAGCCGCGCGCAGGGCGCGGTCGACCTGGTCATGACCAATGCGCTGATCGTCGATCATTGGGGTATCGTCAAGGCCGACATCGGCGTGCTCGACGGCCGCATCTCGGCAATAGGCAAGGCCGGCAACCCCGACATCCAGCCCGGCGTCGACATCGTGATCGGCCCCGGCACCGAGGTGCTGGCGGGCGAAGGCATGATCGTCACCGCCGGCGGCCACGACAGCCATATCCATTTCATCTGCCCGCAGCAGATCGAGGAGGCGCTCTATTCCGGCATCACCACCATGACCGGTGGCGGCACCGGCCCGGCGACCGGGACCAACGCCACCACCTGCACCAGCGGACCCTGGTACCTGGAACGCATGCTGCAGGCGGCCGAGGCGTTTCCGATGAACATCGGCTTCCTCGGCAAGGGCAACGCGAGCCGGCCCGAGGGCCTGCGGGAGCAGATCGAGGCCGGCGCCATCGGCATGAAGCTGCACGAGGACTGGGGCACCACGCCGGCGGCGATCGACAACTGCCTCAATGTCGCCGAAGAAACCGACACCCAGGTCGCGATCCACACCGACACGCTCAACGAATCGGGCTTCGTCGAGGACACGCTGGCGGCCTTCAAGGGCCGCACCATCCACACCTTCCACTGCGAGGGCGCCGGCGGCGGCCACGCGCCCGACATCCTCAAGGTGGTGGGCGAGGCCAATGTGTTGCCCTCGTCGACCAACCCGACCCGGCCCTACACCGTCAACACGCTCGACGAGCATGTCGACATGCTGATGGTCTGTCACCACCTGGACCCGGCCATCCCCGAGGACCTGGCCTTCGCCGAGAGCCGAATCCGGCGCGAGACCATCGCGGCCGAGGACATCCTGCAGGACCTGGGCGCCATCAGCATCATGAGCAGCGACAGCCAGGCCATGGGCCGGGTCGGCGAGGTCATCACCCGTACCTGGCAGACCGCGCACAAGATGAAGCAGCAGCGCGGCTGGCTGGCACCCAGCGAGGGCCGGGCCGAGCCGGTCGAGCGTGACAGCCGCAATGACAACTTCCGCGTCAAGCGCTACATCGCCAAGTACACCATCAACCCGGCGCTCGCGCATGGCATCAGCCACGAGATCGGCTCGGTCGAGGTCGGCAAATGGGCCGATCTGGTGCTGTGGAAACCGGCCTTCTTCGGCGTCAAGCCGGCGCTGGTCCTGAAGGGCGGCCTGATCGCCGCCGCGCTGATGGGCGACCCCAACGCCTCGATCCCGACGCCGCAGCCGGTGCATTACCGCCCGATGTTCGGCGCCTACGGCGGTGCGCTGGCCCGGACCTCGCTGACCTTCGTCTCGCAGGCCGGGCTCGACGCCGGCATCGGCGAGCGCTTCGGGCTGCAGAAGCGCCTGGTCGCGGTGCGCGGCTGCCGCACGGTCAACAAGGCCGCCATGCGGCTCAACGACTACGCGCCGCGCATGGAGATCGACGCCCAGACCTACGCGGTGCGCGCCGACGGCCAGCTGCTGACCTGCGAGCCGGCCCAGTCGCTGCCGATGGCGCAACGCTATTTCCTGTTCTGACCATGCTGCAAGCCAACAAGAGAATCCCCCAGGGTGCCGGGCTGGCACCGGTGCTGCTCCAGCGGGCCGCCACGGTCACGCTCGACTGGGACCTGCGCCAGAAGAGCCGCTTCGACTGCTTTGACAGCGCGGGCCGGCGCATCGGCGTCTTCCTGCCGCGCGGCACCCTGCTGCGCGGTGGCGACATGCTGCTGACGCTGGATGGCACCCTGCTGCGCGTGATCGCCGCGCCGCAGTCGCTGCTGCGCATCACGCACTGTCCCGAGCATGGCAGCCCCTTCGATCTGCTGCGCGCCGCCTACCACCTCGGCAACCGCCATGTGCCGATCGAACTGCGCCCCGACCAGCTCAGGATCGAGCCCGATCATGTGCTGGCCGACCTGCTGCGCCAGATGCACCTGCTCGTGAGCGAGGTCAGCGAGCCGTTCGAGCCCGAGGCTGGCGCCTATGGCGAGCACGCCACCATGGGCCACAGCCATGCCGATGGCAGCCATCACCACCACCACGCCGACGACCATGGCCACGAGCACGAGCACCAGCATTGACGGCGCTGGCCTGCTGCCCCTGCTCTGGCTGGCCTCGCCGGCCTTGCCGATCGGCGGCTTTTCCTATTCCGAGGGGCTGGAGGCCGCGGTCGATGCGGGACGGGTGCGCGACGAGGCCAGCGCGGCCGACTGGCTGGTCGATCAGCTGCACCTGAGCCTGTCGCGCGCCGACCTGGCCTTGCTGGCGCAGGCGGTGGCGGCCTGGCGCGAGCGCGACTGGTCCACGCTGCTGCGGCTGGACCAGTGGGTGCGCGGCACCCGCGAGACGGCTGAACTCCGGCTGCAGAGCGAACAGATGGGGCGCTCGCTGATCGAGTGGCTCAAGTCGCTGCGGCGCGACGATTTCGTGCCGAGCCTGTTGCCGAGCGCGCTGCGGGCCCCCAGCTACCCGGTGGCCTACGCGCTGGCGCTGGCGGTGCATCTGCCGCCCGAGCAGCCGCCCGCGCCCGGCCTCTATGCCTACGCCTTCG
The DNA here is from genome assembly GCA_943326015.2 of Chitinophaga pinensis. GTDB lineage: Bacteria > Pseudomonadota > Gammaproteobacteria > Burkholderiales > Burkholderiaceae_C > Malikia. The sequence continues at coordinate 27,421 of CALPRQ020000023.1, forward strand.
GCTGGGCCGAGAACATGGTGCAGGCGGCGATCAAGGCCGTGCCGCTGGGCCAGAGCGCCGGCCAGCGCATCCTGGCGCGGCTCAGCCAGCAGATTCCGGCCGCCGTGGCCCATGCCATGCGGCTGTCCGAAACGGATCGACAGGCCTTCAGCCCGATGCTGGCCATCCTGTCGGCACGGCACGAAAACCAATACTCCCGACTGTTCCGCTCATGAACTCACCCGCCTTGCATCAGATCCCCGGCCGCACCAAGGTCCTGCCTCCGCTGCGCGTCGGCATCGGCGGGCCGGTCGGCTCCGGCAAGACCACCCTGCTCGAAATGCTGTGCAAGGCGATGCGCGAGCGCTACGACCTGATCGCGATCACCAACGACATCTACACCAAGGAAGACCAGCGCCTGCTGACCCTCAGCGGCGCCTTGCCGGCCGAGCGCATCATGGGCGTCGAGACCGGCGGTTGCCCGCACACCGCGATCCGCGAGGATGCCTCGATCAATCTGGAGGCGATCGACCGCATGCTGGGGCAGTTCCCCGACGCCGACCTGGTCTTCATCGAGTCGGGCGGCGACAACCTGGCCGCGACCTTCAGCCCCGAGCTGTCCGATCTGACGATCTACGTGATCGACGTCGCCGCCGGCGAGAAGATCCCGCGCAAGGGCGGCCCCGGCATCACCAAGAGCGACCTGTTCGTGATCAACAAGACCGACCTCGCGCCCCATGTCGGCGCCGACCTCGATGTCATGCAGCGCGACACCGCGCGCATGCGTCCCGATGCCGTCCGCCGACCCTGGGTCATGACCAACCTGAAGACGCTCGATGGTCTGGAGCAGGTGGTTCGTTTCATCGAGCAGCGCGGGATGCTGGCGGCGGCCTGACGGGGTTCAGTGATCAGGCTGGTAGACCTTGCGCAGCAGCCGGATCAATGTGATGCGTTCGAGCGGGGTCAGGCGCGGGGTCGCCTCGACCTCCAGCGCCAGCGCGGTCTCCTGCGCCTGTTCGAGCTGGCTTTCGCCTTCCGCCGTCAGGTACAGGCCCTGGGCTCGGCGATCGCTCGGGTGATCGCGCTTTTCCAGCAGACCGCGTTTTTCCACGCCCTTGATCATGCCGACCAGATTGGGCGGCTGCAGGTCGAGTGTCGTGCACAACTGGCGCGCGGTGATGCCCGGGTTGTGGCCGATCAGCGTCAGCACCGAGAACTCCACCGGCCGCAGGCCGAACTGCGCCATGCGCGGCAGGAAGTGACTGATGATGGTGAGCGCCGCACGGCGCGCGTTGTAGCCGATCAGCGTCTCAAGAAAAGAGGTATCGACCCGCTCCACCGCCAGTCCGGTCGCGACCGGCCCCGGGTCCGCCTCGGGTCGGGCCGGCATCGGGGGCGGAAGATCGGGCTGGCGGACCGGGCTGGGCTCTGTCATGGTCTGGGCTGGTGCTGGGTGAATCAGCCCGCCATCATAGATGGCGCGCTTCAGGCAGCCGCGTTCAAGGCCTGGCGGATCATGCCCTGGCGCATCGCCAGTTCCGGCCAGACCCAGCGCGCGAAGGCCTCGCCGCCCTGACCGGGTGCGCTGGCGGCATCCAGTCGGGCCCAGGCCCAGGCCATCAGCGTCAGCGTGACGGTGCGCAGGAAGTCGCCCGCGACCGGATACAGCGGTCCGGCCACGCCCGGGCCGCCCGCCTGCAGCAGCCGGACCAGATCGCGCAACTGCTCCAGACCCGAGCGCGCCCGCGCGGCGGCCGTCGAGTCCAGTTGCGCCAGATCCTGTTCCAGCCCGGCCAGCATGCCGAGCAGACCGGCACCCTGGTCGGCCAGCACCTTGCGAAACAGCAGGTCCTGGGCCTGGATCTCGTTGGTGCCTTCGTAGATCATCGCCACGCGCGAGTCGCGCACGATCTGCTCGATGCCCCATTCGCGCACATAGCCATGGCCGCCGAAGACCTGCAGGCAGTCGCTGCCGCCGTGGAAGGCCTGGTCGGTCCAGCTCGCCTTGAGCAGCGGGGTCACCAGGGCGCACCACTGATTGGCCTGCTGGCGTTGCGCCGCATCGGGGTGGTGCTTGGCGACGTCGAGCTCGATCGCGGTGCGGTAGGCCAGCACGCGGCCGGCATCGACCCAGGCGCGCTGGGTGTCGAGCAGGCGCTGGATGGCCGGGTGTTCGATGATCGGATCGGCCGGCTGGCTGGGGTCTAGTCGTACCGGCGCACGCATCTGGCGGCGCTCGCGGGCGTAGCCGTCGGCCTTCTGCCAGGCGGCGTCGAGCAGGCCCACGCCCTGCAGCGCCACATGCAGGCGGGCGGCGTTCATCATCAGGAACATCGCGTTGAGCCCCTTGCCAGGCTCGCCGACCAGCCAGCCGCGGGCCTCGTCGAAGCGCATGACGCAGGTCGGGCTGCCGTGCAGGCCCATCTTCTCCTCGATGCGCTCGCAGACCACGGCGCTGCGCGTACCGTCTTCGTAGAATTTCGGCACCAGGAACAGCGACAGGCCCTTGGGGCCGGGCGGGCTGTCGGGCAGGCGGGCCAGCACCAGATGCACGATGTTGTCGGTCAGGTCATGTTCGCCGCCCGAGATGAAGATCTTGCTGCCGCTGATGTGGTAGCTGCCGTCGGCCTGCGGCACCGCCTTGGTGCGGGCCAGTCCGAGGTCGCTGCCGGCATGCGGCTCGGTCAGGCACATGGTGGCCAGCCATTCGCCGGTGGCGACCTTTTCCAGGTAGCGCGCCTTGAGCTCGGGGCTGGCGTGGTGCTTGATGCACTCGTAGGCGCCGTGCAGCAGGCCCGGTGCCATGGTCCAGCCCAGGTTGGCGCCGCTGAGCCACTCGTAGAGCACCATCTCCAGCACTGTCGGCAGGCCCTGGCCGCCGTCCTCGATCGCGCCCGAAAGCGCCGGCCAGCCGGCCTGCCAGAAGGCCTGGTAGGCCTCGCGGGCGCCCGGTGGCATGGTGACCTGGCCATCCTTGAAGCGGGCTCCGATCTCGTCGCCGTCACGATTGAGCGGCGCGACCACCTCGCCGACGAACTTGCCGGCTTCTTCCAGCACCTGACGCAGCAGGTCGGGGTCGGCGTTGTCGGCCAGTGCCGGCAGCTGGGCCAGGCGATCCTGCGCTTGCAGGACGTCGAACAGGATGAAGCCGATGTCGGCGGCTTGGGGGCGGTAGGCGTTCATGGCGGGGTCTCGGGAGGGCGCGCGGAGCAATGTGGGTGTTCAGGGCTTGGGCAGGGGTCGACGCCAGGCATCGGCCCCCGGCAGGATCAGGAGTCGGCGCGGAAGCCGATTTCCTTCACGAAGCCGCGCCACTGGTCGGCGTCGGCTTTCATCCAGGCGGCCAGCTGGTCGGGGGTGGAGGATTGCACCTCCATGCCGACTTGCGCCATGCTGTCGACCAGGTCCTTGCTGTTGAGCGCAGGCTGCAGGTAGGCGGCGGCGCGTCGGCGTGCCTCGGGTGTCGCCTTGGCGGGCAGGAAGAAGCCATACCATTCGCGCACGCTGATGTCGATGCCTTGTTCCTTGAAGGTCGGCACGTTGGGCGTGAAGGGCGTGCGCTGCGGGCCCGAGGTGGCCAGCAGGCGCAGCTTGCCGCTCTTGACATGCTGCAGGTAGTCGCCCACCGGCGAGCACATGGCCGAGATCTGGCCGCCGAGCAGGTCCTGGATGCCGGGCGCCGAGCCCTTGTACGGCACATGCTGCAGCTCGGCCTTCGTCAGCTTGCTGAACAGCGCCGCCGTCAGGTGCGGGATCGAGCCCGGTGCCGGCGAGCCGTAGTTGGCCTTGCCGGGATTGGCCTTGGCCCAGGCCAGGAAGTCCTTGATCGTCTTGACCGACTCGGGCACGGCCGGACCGACGCCAAAGCCATGGCTGAAGAAGCAGCCGACCGAGACCGGCGCCAGGTCGTCGAGCGTGTAGGGCAGCTTCGAGTAGGTGAACGGGTAGACCGACAGCATCGACGAGGGTGTCAGCAGCAGCGTGCTGCCGTCGGCCGGTGCAGACTTGAGCGCACTGATCGCGATCTGGCCGCCAGCGCCCGGCTTGTTCTCGATGATCACGTTGCCGGCGTAGCTGCCGCGCAGCTTGTCGGCGACGCGGCGCGACAGGGTGTCGGTGGTGCCACCCGGCGGGAAGCCGACCAGGATCTTGGCCATGTCCAGGCCGCCCTGGGCCTGGGCGGCCAGCGGCAGGCCGAAGGCCGACAGGGCGGCGGAGCCCAGCAGGGATTGGGTGAAAGCGCGTCTGGTAGTCATCTTGTCTCCTGTTTGTTGTCGTTGAGCAATCTTCCTGGGGGCAGAATCAGCTGCACATGGCCTTGATGTCCTCTGGGATCGGGATCGCCTTGATGCGGTCCGGGTCCTCCGGCGGATGGATGACGAAGGCGCGCACCTCGGTGCCTTCGCACAGCAACTCGTCGCCGCGCTTGATCACATGCTGGTGAACCAGGACCTTGTCGCGCCACTCGATCACGCTGGTGTGGATCTGCAGCCGCTCGCCGTAGGTGGCGGGCCGGTGGAACTTGGTATGAATCTCCAGCAGCGGCAGGCCGGCAATGCCGCGTGTCTTCTTGAGCTCACGCCAGGACGGCAGGCCACATTGGCGAAAGTAGTTCAGCGACGAGGCATCCATCCACTTGGAATAGTTCGGGAAGAACACGATGCCGGCGGGATCGCAGTCGCCGAACATCACTTCGACTTCGTAAACGCTGGTCCTGGGTTCGCTCATGTCAGCGCTTCCGGTTCAGCGTGGTGCCAGGCGCAGCGCGCCGTCCAGGCGGATCACCTCGCCATTGAGGTGACCGTTGTGCACGATGTGGCAGGCCAGCTCGGCGAACTCGCTGGGCTTGCCCAGACGCGAGGGGAAGGGAATGCTCGCTGCCAGTGAAACCTGCACGGCTTCCGGCAGGGTCTTCATCAGCGGGGTGGCGAACAGACCCGGCGCGACGGTGCAGACCCGGATGCCGTATTGCGCGAGGTCGCGCGCCATCGGCAGCGTCATGCTGACCACGCCGCCCTTGGAGGCGCTGTAGGCCTGCTGGCCGACCTGACCGTCAAACGCGGCGACCGAGGCGGTGAACATGATCACGCCACGCTCGCCATCTTCCAGCGGCTCGGTCTTGGCGCAGGCGGCGGCGAACAGGCGCGCCACGTTGTAGCTGCCGATCAGGTTGACGTTGATCACCTTGGCGAAGTCCTCCAGCGGCGCCGGGCTGCCGTCCCTGGCGAGCACGCGCTTGGCGGTGCCGATGCCGGCGATCTGCATCAGGATGCGGGCCGGGCCGTGGGCGGCGGCGGCGGTATCGATCGCGGCCTGCACGCTGTCGGCATTGGTCACGTCGCACAGCAGCGCGATGCCGCCGATCTCTTCGGCCACGCGGCGCGCGTTGTCGAGATTGACGTCGAGCACCGCGACCTTGGCGCCGAGGCGGGCCAGTTCGCGCGCGGTGGCCTCGCCGAGGCCGGAGCCGCCGCCGGTCACGAGTGCGGCTTGTCCTTGGATGTTCATGATGTGAGTCCTGCTGTCGGGGATGAAAGGGCTGTGAAGAGCTTGGGGTTTCAGTGCTGGAGGGCCTTGGCCAGACCGCCCCATGATTCGCTGAAGATACCCGAATCCATGGTCTTGAGGTCGCGGATGATGGGCTTGAAGGCCATGTGGGCCAGCACGTCGCGCTCCAGATCCACGCCCGGCGCGATCTCGGTCAGCTCCAGGCCGTCAGCCGTGAGGTGGAACACCGCGCGCTCGGTCACGAACAGCACGTTCTGCTGGCGCAGCGCGGCATCATGGCCGTTGAAGGTGATCTGCTCGACCTGCTCGATGAACTTCGACATCTTGCCTTCCTGCTCGATCACCAGCTTGCCGTCGCCGACCTTGACCTTGAGGCCGCCGGCGGTGAAGGTGCCGCAGAACACCACCTTGGGCGTCGAGCGCGTGATGTTGATGAAGCCGCCGCAGCCGACCGGGCGGCCGTTGAACTTGCTGACGTTGACGTTGCCGTGCAGGTCGGTCTGCGCCAGGCCCAGGAAGGTGGCATCGAGTCCGCCGCCGTCGTAGAAGTCGAACTGCGCGCTCTGCTCGATCATCGACTCCGGGTTGTAGGACAGGCCGAAGTCACCGAGCTGGGCCGGAATGCCGCCGTTGACGCCCGACTCCACGCTCAGGCTCAGCAGTTCGGCCACGCCTTCCTCGGCCGCCACCGAAGGGATGCCCGCCGGCACGCCGATGCCCAGATTGGTCTGCGCGCCCGGGTGCAGCTCCAGCGCCGCGCGGCGCGCGATCACCTTGCGCTCGTCGAGCGCCATCGGTTCGAGCGAGCCCAGCGGCACCTTGACCTCGCCGCTGAAGGCGGGGTTGTAGCGGGTGGCGATCGACTGCATGTGGTTCTCGGCCTGTGCCACCACCACATAGTCCACCAGGAAGCCCGGCACCTTGACCGACTTCGGATGCAGGCTGCCGGCCTTGACGACGCGCTCGACCTGGCAGATCACGATGCCACCCCAGCGCCTGGCGGCCTGGGCGATGGAGAGCTGCTCCAGCAGCACCCCTTCCTTGTCCAGCGCGATGTTGCCGTTCTCGTCGGCCACGCTGCCGCGGATGATGCCGACATCGATGCGCGGCGGCGGGTAGAACAGCCATTCCTCGCCCTCGAACTGGACCAGCTTGAGCAGGTCCTCGGTGGTGCCGGCATTCATCTTGCCGCCTTCCTGGCGCGGGTCGACGAAGGTGCCCAGGCCGACCTGGGTCAGCAGACCCGGCGAGCGGTTGGCGGTCTGGCGGGTCAGGTGCGACAGCGAGCCTTGCGGGAAGTTGTAGGCCTCCACCTCGTTGTCGGCCACCATGCGCATCATTTCCTTGCCGGTCTGGCCGAAGTGGCCCGCGACCACGCGCTTGATCAGCCCCTGGTGCGCGAAATGCTTCATGCCGGCGTCGTTGGCGTTGCCGATGGCACCACAGGCCCAGGTGCTGAGCTGGCGCGGATGACCGGTTTCCAGGAACTGGCGCTCGATGCCCTTGAGCACTTCCTCGGCCAGCCCGGCCATGGCCAGTCCGCCCAGAAAGAGGGTGGCGTTATCCTGGATCAGGGCGCCGGCTTGGTCGGCGGTGATGATTTTCATGTCTCGTTTTCCTGTGCGGGTGACTGGTGCTGCGCCTTATGCGGTCGCATCCGGGTTCTCGATCAGCAGCGCAATGCCCTGGCCGCCGCCGATGCAGGCGCTGGAAATGCCGTAGCGCAGGCCCGAGCGCTTGAGTTCGCGTGCCAGCGTGATGGTCAGGCGTACGCCGGTGCAGGCCAGCGGATGGCCCAGGGCGATGGCGCCACCGTTGACGTTGAGCCGGCTCAGGTCCATGCCCAGCTCGCGGCCCACGGCCAGGGTTTGCGCGCCCTGGGCTTCGTTGATCTCGAAGCGGCCGATGTCGTCCAGTTGCAGGCCGCTGCGCTCCAGCAGCAGGCGGATGGCCGCTGCCGGGCCGATGCCCATGATCTCGGGCGGTACGCCCACGGCGGCCGCGGCGACCACGCGTGCCAGCGGCTGCTTGCCGTTGGCCTTGGCGTAGCGGCCCGAGGTGACGATGCAGGCGGCCGCTGCGTCCACCAGCGCCGAGCTGTTGCCACCGGTCTGCACGCCGCCCTCGTAGACCGGACGCAGCTTGGCCAGCACCTCGACCGGCGACAGGCGCGGGTGGGTGTCGGTCGCCACTTCGGTGAGCTTGCCCTGCAGCTTGATGCCACGCGTCTGGTAGCCCTCGAGCTCGAATTTCTCGCTGATGACGGGCACGATCTCGCCGGCCAGGAAGCCGCTTTCCTGTGCCGCCACTGCCTTGGCAAACGATTCGGCGGCGAACTGGTCCACTTCTTCGCGCGTGATGCCGTATTGCTTGGCCAGGTTCTCGGCGGTCTGGATCATGTTGATGCCGGCGGCCGGATCCTTCAGCGCCTCCCACATGTAGTCCTTGAAGCCGACCGGGGCGCCGAGCTTGAAGCCGGTGCGGTGGTCGAAGGCGGCAATCGGGTTACGCGTCATGCTTTCGGTGCCCACCACCAGCGCGGTGTCGCAGGCGCCGGCCTCGATCTGCTCGCCGGCCTGGCGGAACAGCTCGAAGCCGGTGCCGCAGATGCGCTGCGCCATGACGGCGGGCACCTGCTGCGGCACGCCGGCGTACAGGCCGATGTGGCGCGGCAGGAAGAACTGGTCGAAGTCGCCCGGGGCCATGTTGCCGGTGATGACCGACTCGATGTCGGCGCCGCTCATGCCGTTGCGCTTGAGCGCTTCACGCGCGGCCTTGATGCCGAGGTCGGTCGGCGAGATGTGGCCGAGCGCGCCGCAGTAGTCCACCATCGGGGTGCGAACGCCGTCGAGCATCCAGACGTCGTTGAAGGCGTTGAAGAATCCTTGTGCCATGTGAGTGTTCCTTGCTGGGCCGGGTTCAGGCCTGGGGTTTGATGATGTAGTGCAGCGCGTCGGCGTGCAGCTTGGTGACGGTGTTGGCGCGCTGAGTCAGCACGGCGCGCTGGTTGATCGAGCCCTTGTCGGTGATCTCGCCGCGGTCCAGCGTCGGCGGGTCGGCCAGCAGGCACAGACGCGCGATGCGGTTGGCGCTGCCGGTGGCGGTCTTGGCCAGTTCGTCGACGATCTGCTGGAACTTCGCCAGCACCGGCGCGCTGTCGACCACCTCGTGCATCGAGGTGTCGGCCGGTAGTCCGGACAGCGCGCGCACGGCCTGGGTCGGGAACACCATGGCGCCGACCTCCTTCAGGTTCAGGCCCGTGATCACCACGTCCTGGATATAGGGCGCGCCGGCGGCGATGATCTTGCTGCGCAGCGGCCCGACGCTGACGAAGGTGCCGGTGGAGAGCTTGAAGTCCTCGGCGATGCGGCCGTCGAACTTCAGGCCCAGGTGGATGTCGGTCTCGTCGATCCACTTGACCGCGTCGCCGGACTTGAAATAGCCTTCCTCGTCGAAGGCCTCGGCGGTCTCGACCGGTGCCCGCCAGTAGCCCGGCGTGATGTTGGGGCCGCGGTAGCGGATCTCGGTCTTGCCCTGCATGTCCACCAGCTTGACCTGCATGCCCGGGGTCGGCACGCCGAGGTCGCCGGCCGAGACGTCGGGGGAGGTGACGTAGAGGCCGAAGGGGCCGGATTCGGTCATCCCCAAGCCGGTGCTCATGACGATGCGTTCGCCGATTTCGAGCTCCTCGCTCTCGTACAGGCTGTCCCAGACCGGCTGCGCCAGCGAGGCGGCGGCGTAGAAGAACATCTTGACGCGCGACAGCAGGGTCTTGCGCAGCAGTGGGTCGGTCTTCATCGCGGCGGCGATGGTCTCGAAGCCGGTCGGCACGTTGAAGTAGACGGTCGGCGCGATTTCGCGCAGGTTGCGCAGCGTTTCAGCCACCAGCGCCGGGGTCGGCTTGCCGTCGTCGATATAGAGCGTGCCGCCGTTGTACAGCACCATGCCGACGTTGTGGTTGCCGCCGAAAGTGTGGTTCCAGGGCAGCCAGTCCACCAGCACCAGCGGCTCCTGCGTCAGCACCGGCATCGACTGGCACATCTGCTGCTGGTTGGCGCACCACATGCGCTGGGTGTTGATGACCGCCTTGGGCAGCTTGGTCGAGCCGCTGGTGAACATGAACTTGACGATGCTGTCCGGTCCGGTCGCAGCCATCGCGGCATCGACCGCCGGCGTCTCGGGCGTGGCGCAGAGCGCATCGAACGAGCTGCTGTTGAGCCCGGGCAGCTCGCCCTCGACCAGCACCACTTCCATCTCGGGGCTGGCGACTGCCTGCAGCGCCTTGCCGTAGCGCGCGGCATCGCTGGCAAACAGCAGGCCTGGCGTGACGGTGTTGATCACATGGCGCAGCTTGTCGTAATCCTGGCTGATCAGCGAGTAGGCGGTCGAAGTCTGCACATAGGGCACGCCGGCCAGCATGCAGCCCATCGACAGCAGCGCATGTTCGAGGCTGTTCTCGGACAGGATCACGACCGGCCGCTCCACGCTCAGGCTGCGCGCGATCAGGCCCTGTGCGATCCGGCGTGCGGTCTGCCAGGCCTCGCCATAGCTCAGGTGTTTCCAGTCACCCAGGCTGCCGTCGGGCAGCTTGACGCGGCGCGCCATGAAGGTACGTGCCGGTGCGGTCTCGGCCCAGTGCTTGAGCCGGTTGGTCATGCGCTCGGGGTAGGGCAGCAGCGGCTGGTCCGCCTGCAGATAATGCGTGCCTGGCGCGCCGTCGCGCAGCTTGACCCGGGTCACGCCGAAGATCAGCGGGCGGTACTTGGGGGACTGGTCGAAACTCATTTTTATCTCCTCTGCTGGTGGTCCGTCGGTATGTCCGGACCGATCAGGCTTTCTGCACCTTGGCCGCCTTGCCTTCGAGGAAGGCGCGCACGCGGGCCTTGGCTTCGGGCGCCGATTGCGCGATCGATGACATCAGCGCCTCGGTGAACAGGCCGTGGTCGGCCGGCTGCTCGGCGATGCGCGGCAGCGCTTGCGTCAACGCGAAGTTGGTCAGCGGGGCGTTGGTCGCGATCCGCTTGGCCAGCTCGAGCGCCTTGTCGAAGGCGCTGCCGGTCGGCACCAGGTACTGCGCCAGGCCGACGCGCTCGCCGTCGACCGCGTTGTAGACGCGACCGGTCAGCATCATGTCGGTCATGCGGGCGACGCCGATCAGCTTGGGGACGCGCACCGAGCCGCCACCGCCGACGAAGATGCCGCGCGTGCCCTCGGGCAGCGCGAAGAAGGTGGATTCGTCGGCCACCCGGATATGGCAGGCGCTGGCCAGTTCCAGGCCGCCGCCGACGACGGCGCCGTGCAGCGCTGCCACCACCGGCACCGGCCCCTTCTCGACGCATTCGAGCGCGCTGTGCCACAGGCGCGAGTGGTGCACGCCTTCACCGGCGTCGCGCTCCTGCAGCTCGGACAGGTCCAGCCCGGCACAGAAATGCTCGCCCTCGCCATGGATGACGGCTGCGCGCGCTTCCTTGGGCAGGTTCTGGAAGATGTCGCGCAGGGCCAGGATCAGGCCGTCGTTGAGCGCGTTGCGCTTGGCCGGGCGGCACAGGCGGATCACCGCGACGCTGTCGCGCATTTCCAGTTGCACGGCGTCCTGGGCTGAGGGGGTGGACAGGTGGCTCATGATCGATTCGGCTTGGGGTGGAAGGAAAGGTTACAAAGTTATAACGGATAACTTTATGGTCTCATGATTTCGGCTGGCTTTTGATCAGGGTTAACCCTTGAGATCTGCGTTTCCAGTGATTTTTACGTATTTTTTCTAAAAATCTCTGTGTGCTCATTGGTTTTCTGTGAACCAAGGGAAAACCCCAGGTTTTCCGATGATGAGGTTGGCGCAGAATATGAGTATCAAAAATAACCATGTTCAGAAGGAGATCTCATGGCATTCATCCCAACCCACAAGTTCCAGTCGGCAACGGTTCTCGGCTGGCGCTCGGCATCGAGCAAGATGCTCGCTGGCCTGAGTCTGGCGCTGCCGGCCCTGTTTGGCGCCTCTGGTGCCCAGGCCCAGCAGATCACGATCAAGTACTCGCATTTCCTGCCGGCGAACTCCGGCTTCAACCAGAAGGTGGCGCTGCCCTGGTGTGCCGCGATCGAGAAGGACTCGGGCGGCAAGCTCAAGTGCCAGATGTACCCCTCGCTGGCGCTCGGCGGCACGCCGGCGCAGCTGGCCGACCAGGTCAAGAACGGCGTCGCCGACGTGGTCTGGACCTCGCCGAGCTACTCGACCGGCCGCTTCCCGCGCACCGAGGCGCTCGAGCTGCCGTTCACCCTGCCGGGTGATGGCCTGCAGGCCTCGCGCGCCATGTGGGACTATGCCCAGAAATACGCGATGGAAGACTTCAAGGATTTCAAGCTGCTGGCCATCCACAGCGGCGGCAACAGCGTCATCAGCACGGCCAGCAAGCCGATCATGTCGATCGACGACCTCAAGGGCCTGAAGGTGCGCAGCCCGTCGCGCTTTGCCGCGCTGTTCCTGTCGGCGATCGGCAGCACGCCGGTCAACATGCCGCTGGCGCAGGTGACCGAAGGCATCTCCAAGGGCGTGATCGACGGCGCCATGATTCCGTGGGAGGTGCTGCCCGCGATCAAGGTCGACGAGGTGACCAAGTACCACATGGAAGGCGCATCCAGCCAGCCCGGCTTCATCCAGACGCCGATGGCGATCCTGATGAACAAGGCCAAGTACGAGAGCCTGGCGCCCGAGCTCAAGGCCGTGATCGACAAGCACAGCGGCAAGTCACTGGTCGACCTGACCGGCAAGGCCTGGGACGAGGGCATCGCCGACACGCGCAAGAAGCTCGCCGCGCAGGGCAACAAGACCCTGGTGATCAAGGATGCCGACTACAACGCGATGAAGAAGACCACCACCTCGGTCGAGGCCGACTGGATCAAGCAGGCCAATGCCCGCGGTCTGGACGGCGGCAAGCTGGCGGCAGAAGTCCACGCCATCGGCACGAAGTATCTCGGCAAGTGAGGCTTGCGCTGGGCCTGGTCAGGCCGTGATCCTGACGCTGGCCGAGCCCAGTCCCTCGAACGTCACCTCGATCAGGTCGCCCGGTCCGGCGGACTGCGCGATCCAGGCCCCCGTGGTGATCAGGTCGCCGGCCCGCAAGCAACCTCCCTGCGCTGCGGCGTGTCCGGCCAGCCAGGGCAGGGCGCACAGCGGGTTTGCGTTCGGATGGCTGCCTGCTGCCCGCCGGGCCAGGCTGCCGTTGACCGTCAGGCTGCAGCCTTGCCTGGCCCAGTCCGCGCTGCTGAACCGGATGTACGGACCGCAGGGCTGTTCGGGGCCTGTCACCAGACTGCCGTGCACGCTCTGGTCCGCCAGCTTCCAGGCGGCGGGCGCCTGCAGCCCGCCAGCCAGGCGCGTATCCACCAGCTCGATCGACACGCAGACCGTCTCCAGGCAGGACAGGATCTCGGTGGGGTGCGCAGGCGTGCGGCCGAGCCGGAAGGCGAGTTCGGCCTCGACCAGCACCGCATCCCCGAACGGAGCCGCCCAATTGGCCGGGCTGCTCAGGACCTCGGGCAGTGGCGCGGCTGAAGCGTTCGGATAGCCCCCGACCTTCCAGGCCCTCGGTCCCTGAGTGAACCAGCCCAGTGCCTGGGCCACGTCGGCCTGGATCTGGTAGGCGTCGGTCGGGCTCGGTTCAATTTCAGAAAAGTCGACCTGCCAGCGCTGCCCCGAGCGCCAGGCCTCGATCAGGCCCTGAGTGATGCGATGATGTAGGGTGGGAAAGGTCATGTCGTTGGCCGTTTCAGCCGGATTGCCAGCGTCCATCGTAGCGAACATTCTGGATCTGGGGGATCGTGGCCAGAACTTAGCGGCAAGCCTCGGGGTTCAGCCCGAGGTTGGAGCGATCAGGCCGGCACGGCCTGTAGTCCGCTGCACAGTCCTGCTCTATCATGCTTGCCGTGAACACCGCCACCAAGACCCTCCAACTGCGCATCAAGGACAAGCACGTCCGCGTGCTGGGCCAGATGGCGCGTGAGGTCAATCAGGTGTTCAACTTCTGCAACGAGACCAGTGCCCGCGCCATCCGCGAGCGCCACCACTGGCTCAGTGGCTACGACCTGCAAAAGCTCACCGCTGGGTTCAGCCAGTGCGAGGGCATCGCCATAGGCAGCGGCACCGTGCAGGTGGTCTGCGCTGAATACGCGACCCGGCGCAGGCAGTTCAAACGCTCACGCCTGAACTGGCGGGTGTCGAACCCGAAGTCGTCGAAATACTCGCTGGGCTGGATTCCGTTCAAGGGCGGTCACGCCCGCTACAAGGCCGGGCAGATCCACTTTGCCGGGCACAAATTCGGCTTGTGGGACAGCTACGGCCTGGCTGACTACGAACTGCGCACTGGGTCGTTCAGCGAGGACAGCCGGGGCCGCTGGTACGTCAACGTGGCCGTGCAAGTGCCAGCAAAACCCAGCGCAGGCACGGCAGCGGTGGGCATCGATCTGGGCCTGAAGGAATGTACCACCACGTCGGCTGGGCAAAAGCTCGAAGGCCGCTGGTACCGGGCGCATGAGCAAAAGGTGGCCACTGCCCAGCGGGCGAGAAAGAAACGGCGCGTCAAGGCCCTCCATGCCCAGATCAGAAACCAGCGCAAGGACGCGCTGCACCAATTGAGCACCGCCCTGGTGCAACAGAACGCCGCCATCTTCGTGGGCGACGTGGCCAGCGCCAAGCTGGTCAAGACCCAGATGGCCAAGTCCACGCTGGACGCGGGCTGGTCCATGTTCAAGACGATGTTGGAGTACAAGAGCCGTCAGGCTGGTATCGTCTTCGAGGTAGTCAACGAAGCGTATTCCACCCAGACTTGCTCGTGCTGCGGGGCTATTTCCCCCAGCAGTCCGAAAGGTAGAGCGGGCCTTGGAATAAGAGAATGGGCTTGCAGCGAGTGCGGAACGGTCCACGACCGGGACGTGAACGCGGCCAGGAACATTCTCGCGGCGGGACATCGCCGTCTGGCAGCAGGAATCCTCGTCCTTTAGGGCGAGGAGGATGTCAAAACTTTCAAAGTTCATACCTAGCATGGCGGGCGTCAGCAGTTGGCCGCAGGCCAGCAGCCAGCTTCAAGGGGATGGGGATGGGGATAGGGATGGGAGAGGAAACCACGCCGGCAAACCACGGTGCGCAGCCAGCCGGTGCAGCCGGCTCGGGCGGTGCGTCGGCGCGCGGGCGGCTTTTGTTCGGTCATCTGCAGGGGTCGCTGCTGTTCGTTTCGCTGTTGCTGCTCCTGCTGGCGTCCTGGCTCGTTCATCACGAGTTCCAGAACCAGCGCCGGCAAGCCGAGGACCGGCTGCTCGCCGTGTCCGAGCTGCGTCAGTCCCAGGTCGAGGCCTGGCTCGACGACCTGAGAGGCCAGGCGAGCTTCCTGAGTGGCAGTGCCTACTGGGTCGACCTGTTCCTGCGCGGGCAGCAGGGTGATCTGTCCAGCCATGACCTGCTGGTCGAACGCATCGTTGAATGGCGCAGCACCCATAACAGCGACAGCGCCTTGCTGCTCGGTGCCGACGGCGAGGTGCTGGCGCGCGAACACCCGGCCAGCCGCGCCGTCGCTCCGCAGTTGCAGGCCGCCGCGCGCCAGGCGCTGGCCGACGGCTTGCCGGTGCTGACCGCGATCTACCGTCGGGACGGCACCGAGATTCCGTTGCGCCTGGATATCGTGATCCCGCTCATGCGCACCGGCAAGCCAGCCCAGGCGGCCGTCGTGCTGCGCACCGATGCCCGGCGCTGGCTGTTCCCGACCTTGCGTGCCTGGCCGGTCCCGACCGCCAGCGGCGAGACCGCGCTCTGGCGGCGCGAGGGCGATCAACTGATCGTCATGAACGAGCTGCGCCAGCGCATCGATGCCGCCGGTCAGCTGCGCCTGCCGCTGACGACAGCGGCCTTTCTGCCCGCACGGCTTGAGCGCGGTGAGCAGCGCGAGGGCGTCTTGTTCGAGGGGCGCGACTACCGCGATGCCGCGACCCTGGCCGTGGGGCGGCGGGTCAAGGGCACCGACTGGTGGATGCTGACCGAGCAGGACATCGCCGAAATCGAGCAGCCCGCCTACCGCAACGCCGTCTGGATAGCCGTGGGTACCCTGGCCTTGCTGCTCGCGCTGGCCGCAGCGGCGCGGGTCTGGGCGCAGCAGCAGGCGCTGCGCGAACTCGAACAGGTGCGGGTCCGGGAGCAGCAGGCCCGCGAACTGATCGAGGCGACGCCTCATGCCATGCTCGTGCTGGACCGGTCTGGCCGCTTGACCCAGGTCAACCGGCGCTTCGAGGCGCTGTTCGGCTACCCCGAGGCCGAGGTTGTCGGGCACAGCGCTGAACGCCTGGTGCCCGCCGAGGCCCGCGCGGGCCATCCGCTGCTGGGCGTCCTGCGCAGCACCCCGATCATCGAGACGGTGACTGAGCTGAACCATGTCATCAGCATGGCTTGCCGCGATGGTCGCGTCTTTCCGGCCGAAATCGCCATCAGCGCGGTGAACCTGGACCAGCAAAGCCTGTTCGTCGTGTCGATCAGGGACGTCACCGCACGCAAGCAGGCCGAGGCCGAACTGCAGGCCTACCGGGTCAACCTGGAGCAGCTCGTCGCGGTGCGCACGCAGGCGCTGGCCGATGCGACCGAGCGGATGCGGGTCAACGAGGAACGCCTGGACTTCGCGCTGTCGGCCACCCAGGATGGCATCTGGGACTGGAACTTCAAGACCGGCGAATCCTTCGTCAATGCCGCCTACAGCACCATGCTGGGCTACGTGCCGGGCGAGCTGACCAGTACCCTGCAGGGCCAGTTTCTGGATCTGCTGAACCCCGACGAGCGCGAAAGCCACTGCGCCAACGTGCAGCTGCTGCTGCAGGATTCCGGTAGCTTCGAGGTCGAGTGCCGGCTGCGCTGCAAGGACGGCAGCTACAAGTGGGTCCTGCGCCGGGGCAAGCTGGTCGAGCGCGATCCGCAGGGCCAGCCTGTGCGTGCGGTCGGCACCCATCTCGATCTCAGCGCCCGCAAGCAGATCGAGGCGCAACTGCGCGCCGCCAAGGAGGCAGCCGAGTCCGCCGATCGCGCCAAGAGCGACTTCCTGGCCAACATCTCGCACGAGCTGCGCACGCCCATGAATGCCATCATGGGCATGGCGTTCATGCTGCAGCACGGCGGACTCGACGCCAACCAGCGCGAGCAGCTCAAGGCGCTGCAGGCGGCGAGCCAGCAGCTGCTGGCGCTGATCGACGACATCCTGTGCTATATCCGCATCGACACCGGCACCTTGAGCGTCGGACGGCAGTCCTTCGAGCTCGGTGGGGTGCTCGACGCCGTGCTGGCCAGGGTGCGCGACAAGGCCGTGGCCAAGGGCTTGCAACTCAAGCTCGATCTGGCACCTGATCTGCCGCCCTGTCTGGAGGGTGACGGCGTGCAGATCGGCCAGGTCCTGCACAAGCTGGCGGACAACGCCGTCAAGTTCACCGAGGCCGGCGAGGTGGTGCTGGCCGTCGGGATCGAGTCACGCCAGCAGCAGTGCGCCATGCTGCGCTTCGAGGTGCGCGACAGCGGGATCGGGCTCAGCGCCGAGGATCAGGCCTGCTTGTTCCAGACCTTCCGCCAGGTGGACAATTCATCGACGCGCAAGCATGGTGGCACCGGGCTGGGCCTGGCGATTGCGAAACGGCTGGTCGAGCTGCTGGGCGGCAGGATCGGCGTCGAGAGCGAGCCGGCTCGCGGCAGCCGGTTCTGGTTCAGCGTGCCGGTCGGCATCACCCAGGTCGAGGCTGGCCATGAGGCCGCAGCGCTGGTGCAACCGGGTCCCGCCCAGCCGGGCGCCGATCCGCCGGTTCCGGATCAGTGCCCGGATCGGTACCCGGATCAGTCACCGGCTGTGCCGCCCGCTCCCGATCTGGCGGCCTGGCCGCCACTGCGCGCCCGGCTGCTGGCGCTGCTTCGGGAGGACTGTACGGACAGCGTGCAGTTGTTCGAGGACCAGGTGGCGTTGATCGGCGCCGCGCTCGGGGAGCGTTTCGGGTCGTTGGCCGTCGCCCTGCGCAATTTCGACTTCGAGGCGGCGCTGGCGCTGCTGGAGCAGGCAGACTGAACGAAGCGGATTGAATGCCGTTCAGGTCTTGGGGTTGAAGTGGCTCAGCATGGCCGAGAGCGAATCCATCAGGCACTGGAAATCCTGCCCGATGGCCGACTCCGCCAGCGTCAGCCGGATCCGGCAGTAGTGACCACGGTAGCTCGTCAGCGCCAGCGCCGCGAACTGGCGCCCGGCGTCGAAGCTGGCGTAGCGCAGGTTGGCGCTCTTGTTCTCGCTCGCCGGCACGAGTCCCGGGAACTCGGCCTGCAGTGCTGCCAGCGCGCGCTCCATCTCGGCTTGCAGCCCGGCTTCGGTCATCGAGCCGTCGGCTGCCGGGTAGACCGTCAGTTCGACCGCCGTCTGGCGTGCCGCGTAGTTCAGCTGCAGGCCGGCGGGTTCGGATGGGCTCGGGCCCATGCGTTCGAAGTGCAGCCAGCCGAACTGCGCCGGCAGGCCGAAGCCGAAGCGCTCGCCCAGCGCGAAGCCGCAGGCCGGCGTGCTGCGTCCGGCCGGCAGCTTCAGTCGCCTGGTGTCGAAATAGAGCTGGCGCGGCTCGGCCACCAGCTGCTCGCCGTCGATGAAACGGATCTCGTAGTGGCAGCATTCCAGCTGCGGCCGCAGCGGGTCGGGTTGCTTGGCCACCAGGCGCCACTGGTGCTGCGGGCCGCCAAACAGGCAGGCGGCGATGCTGTCCTGCGCCTCGATGGCGAGGTAGAGCGAATCGGTGTCGATGACGATCGAGTCCTCGGCGTTGCGGCCGGAGCCGCCCGCGATCGGAAGGTCCAGGCCGTAGTCTTTGAGCAGCAAGTCGCGCAGCATCGTTTTCCTGTCTTGGAGGGGGTCGGCCGGCTTGGCCGCAAAGGGAGTCGAGCGCGGATTTTCGCATTCCGGCGGCCAGGCTCCCTTGACAAGGCTGGCGGGCGATCTCAAGTAAACTCGTTCGACCTGCGTTTTTTGTTCTGACTGGTACCGGCTATGTTCGATTTCTTCCGCAAGCACATGAAGCTCTTCATGGGCCTGCTGTTCATTCCGCTCGTGATCGGCTTCGTGCTGTTCGGCGTCCAGGGCTACGACCGCTCCAGCGGAGCCGACAAGGTGGCCGAAGTGGCGGGCAAGGCCATCACGCGCCAGGAGCTCGACAACGCGCACCGCCGGGAAGTCGAGCAGCGCCTGGCGGCCGCCCCTACGCTGGACCGTGCCCTGCTCGAATCCGACCAGGCACGCCAGCTCACGCTTGAGCGCCTGATCGCTGAGCGCGTGCTGGCGCTGGCGGCACAGGACCAGCATCTCGTCACGCCCGACCAGCGTCTGGCACGCGAACTGCTGCAGGACCCCGGCATCGCGTCCTTGCGCAAGCCCGACGGTCAGCTCGACCTGCAGCGCTACCACGAGGCGTTGCGCGCCCAGGGCATGACGCCCGAGCAATACGAGAATTCGCTGCGCCAGGACATCGCGCGCCGCCAGGTGCTGGCCGGCGTGAGCGTCAGCTCGGTCCTGCCGGCGGCGGTGGCACAGCCCGCGCTCGGCGCCTGGTTCGAGCGTCGCGAGATCCAGGTCGCCCGCTTCGCGCCGGCTGATTTCGCGGCCAAGGTGCAGGTCGGCGACGCCGATGTCGAGTCCTACTACCAGGCCAACGCCGCCCGCTTCCAGTCGCCCGAGCAGGCCGACATCGAATATGTCGTGCTCGACCTCGATGCGGTGTCGCGCCGCGTCACGGTGTCCGAAGCCGATCTGCGCGCCCGCTACGAGCAGAACCTGGCCAGCCTGGCCAAGGACGAGCAGCGTCGCGCCAGCCATATCCTGCTGACCGTGGCTGCCGATGCCACGGCGGCCGACAAGGCCAAGGTCAAGGAGCAGGCTCAGGCCCTGCTGGCCGAGGTGCGTCAGTCGCCGGCGCGCTTTGCCGAGCTGGCCAAGGCCAGGTCGCAGGACCCGGGTTCGGCGGCCAAGGGTGGTGACCTCGATTTCTTCTCGCGCGGCAGCATGGTCAAGCCGTTCGAGGACGCCGTCTTCGCGCTGAACAAGGGCCAGATCTCCGATCTGGTCGAATCCGAGTTCGGTTTCCACATCATCCAGTTGACCGATGTGCGCCAGCCGGCCAAGCCCAGCTTCGAGTCGCAGCGCGCCCAGCTCGAACAGGCGCTCAAGCGCGAGCAGGCGCTCAAGGCCTACGCCGAGGCTGCCGAGCAGTTCGGCAACCTGGTCTACGAGCAGGCCGACAGCCTCAAGCCCGCCGCCGACAAGCTGGGCCTGAGCGTCAAGACCTTCCAGGGCTTGCAGCGCGGCGGTCCGGTCGCTGGCGATACGCTGCTGGCCAACCCCAAGCTGCTCAAGGCCGTGTTCGCCGAAGACGCCTTGCGCTCCAAGCGCAACACCGAGGCGGTCGAGGTCGGCGCCAACCAGCTGGCGGCGGCCCGCGTGCTGCAGCACCGCCCGGCGGCCATCCGCCCGCTGGCCGAGGTCAGCGCCCAGGTCCGCCAGAGCCTGGTGCAGCAGCGTGCGCTCGAACTCGCGCTGGCCGACGGCAAGGCCAAGCTGGAGGCCTGGAAGGGCGGTGCCGCTGCCAGCCTGCCGGCAGCGATCGTGGTGTCGCGCCAGCAGTCCCAGGGCCTGCCGCAGTCGCTGATCTCGGCCGCACTGTCGGTCAAGGTTGGGAAGGGCCAGCCGGGCTGGACCGGCGTCGATCTGGGCGCGCAGGGCTATGCGGTGCTGCGTGTCAACCAGGTGCTTGCACCCGAGTCGCTGGCCGCCGCCCAAGCCGAGCAGGGCCGCCAGCAACTGGCCCAGATGTGGGCCCAGGCCGAGGTCGAGGCCTACCTCGAGACGCTCAAGCGGCGCTACAAGGCAAAAATCCTGCCCAAGAGCTGAAGGGGACTGCTTTTTCTGTATAGAATAGCGGCTTCAACGACGGTGGCTGTAGCTCAGTTGGTAGAGTCCAGGATTGTGATTCCTGTTGTCGTGGGTTCGAGTCCCATCAGCCACCCCATCCAGTCGTTTGCTAAGATTTTCCAGCCGTGGTGGCTGTAGCTCAGTTGGTAGAGTCCAGGATTGTGATTCCTGTTGTCGTGGGTTCGAGTCCCATCAGCCACCCCAAGCCATTCAACGGTTTTGCAAAGTCTGTTTCCAGCAAGTCCCTCAAAACGATACTACTGGAATCCTTTGTAGAGTCTGATCAGAAGCCCGGTCTTGCCGGGCTTTTTGCTTTTGTGCATTGCTGTGCCTTCAGTAGGGGGGCTTGCGCTCGCCCGCGAAAACGGCGGCTGTTGCCATTGAGTCGTCTTGCCTGTGCCATCCTTCCTTCTTGCCCTTTCTTTTGCCGCTCGCTTGGTGGCCGGTTGCGCCATGCCGGGAGCTTGGGGATGAGGCCGGTGCTGGCCGTCGATCCGGCCGAGGTCGAGCTGCACGCCATCCGCGCGCAGGGGCCTGGTGGTCAGAACGTCAACAAGGTGTCGAGCGCGGTGCAGTTGCGCTTCGATATCGCCGCCTCGTCCTTGCCCGAGGCGGTCAGGGAGCGGCTGCTGGCCCGGTCCGACCGGCGCATCAGCGGCGCGGGCGTGCTGGTGATCAAGGCGCAGTCGTTCCGGACCCAGGAGGCCAACCGGGACGACGCCTGGCGGCGGCTGCAGCAGCTGATTGATTCGGTGGCCGAGGCCCCCAAGACGCGCCGGCCGACGCGGCCGACCTATGGCTCGCAGCAGCGGCGCTTGCAGGGCAAGGCCCGCCGCGCCGAGGTCAAGGCGGGCCGGGGCCGCATCGACGACTGAGCCGGGAGCGCCGCCCGCCCCATCTGTCTTGTTCAAGGCCAGGCACCCGCTGCTGATCCAGGCGTGAGCAAGGCCCAACTCGCACCTGGCCTGGTGACGCTGGCTACACTGGTCGCATGTCTGCCGCCACCACCCTGAACCCTATCTTGCCCCCAGTCTGTCTGGAGGCCAGCGGCCTGGGCAAGCGCTACCAGCAGGCCAGCGTGTTCGCGGGCGTCGATCTGACGGTCAGGTCCGGCGAGTTCGTCGCCATTGTCGGCGAGTCGGGCGTGGGCAAGTCGACCCTGCTCAACTGCCTGGCGGGCCTGGATCGGGTCGATGCCGGTTCGGTCAGCCTGCTTGGCAAGGACTGGGCGACCCTGAGCGAGCCGCAGGCCGCCGCCTGGCGCCGCGCCCAGCTGGGCTTCGTGTTCCAGGCCTTCCATGTCTTGCCGCACCTGAGCGTGGCGCAGAACGTCGGCTTGCCGCTGCTGTTGCTGGGTCGCAGTGAACCCGAGCGGGTCGAGGCCATGCTGGCCGCAGTGGGCCTGGGTGGCATGGGGGATCGGCTGCCGCAGACGCTGTCAGGCGGGCAGTTGCAGCGGGTCGCGATCGCGCGCGCGCTGGTGCACCGTCCCAGCCTGATCCTGGCCGACGAGCCGACCGGCAACCTCGATCCGCGCACCGCGGCGCTGGTCATGGAGCTGCTGCGGGCGCAGACCCGGGAGCAGGGCGCCGCGCTGGTGCTGGTGACGCACTCGCAGGCGGCCGCCGGCCAGGCCGACCGCGTGCTGCGCCTGACGCCCGACGGCATCGCGCAGGACTGAAGCCATGCGGCTGGGCGTCTATCTTGCGCTGCTGCGCAGCTTTTCCTGGCAGGAGCTGCGACTCCATCCCTGGCGCCACGCGATGGCGGTGCTGGCCGTCATGCTGGGCGTGGGGCTGGCGCTGTCGGTGCACCTGATCAATGCCTCGGCGCTGTCGGAGTTCTCGGCCGCGGCACAGCATGCCAGCGGTGAGCCTGACGCCCAGCTGCGCGGCGCCGCAGGCCGGCTCGACGAGCGCTGGCTGGAGCTTGCGCAGGCGCAGACCCAGGTGCGCGAGGCCAGCCCGGTGCTGGAGCTGCAAACCCAGCTGCTCGATGCGCAGGGCCAGCGTGTCAGCGCGCGCCTGTGGGGCGTGGATGCCCTGACGGTGCCGGCAATCCAGCCAGCGCTGGCCTTGCAACTCGGCCAGGATGCGAACCGGCTCGACATCTTCGCGGCCGATGCGGTGTTTCTCAACCCGGCGGCGCAGCGGGTGACCGGCGACGGGGCGAGCCAGGGTGCGAATCGCGGGACTGACCAGGTCGAGGTCCAGATCGGCTTGCAGCGGCACGCGTTGCGGGTGGCGGGCCGGGTCGCGCTGGGCGGTGCTCCGCTGCTGGTGATGGACGTGGCGGCCTTGCAGGACCTGAGCGGCAGCCTGGGTCATTTGAGCCGAATCGACCTGCGGCTGGCGCCGGGCGCGAATCCCGACGCCTTGCTGGCCTCGTTGCGGCAGGCGGCGCTGCAGAGTCCATGGGCAAGCGAACTCGACGCTGGCGCGTTGCTGCTGCAACGGCCCGCCGATGCCGGCAATCGCCTGGGCCAGCTCTCGCGCGCCTACCGGGTCAACCTGACGGTGCTGGCGCTGGTGGCGCTGTTCACCGGCGCTTTCCTGGTGTTTTCGGTGCTGAGCCTGAGCGTGACCCAGCGCCAGCCGTCCTTCGCGCTGCTCGGCGTGCTCGGCATGGACGCCCGTCAGCGCCAGCGTCTCGTGCTGGCCGAGTCGGCGCTGGTCGGCGCGGCGGGCAGTGTGCTCGGGGTCGCGCTGGGCACGGCGCTCGCCTGGGGCGCATTGCGTGTGCTCGGGGGCGACCTGGGCGGCGGCTATTTCGGTGGCCTGGCGCCCCAGCTGGCCTGGAGCCCGCTGGCCGCCGCCTGCTACGGCGCGCTCGGCGTGGGCGCCGCGCTGCTGGGTGGCTGGTGGCCGGCGCTCGCGGTGCGCAGCCTGGCGCCGGCACAGGCGCTCAAGGGCTGGGCCATGCAGCAGGGCGGGGCCGGCCGACTGGCCAGCTGGTCGGGTCCTGCCTTGCTGTTGCTGGCCTTCGGCTTGTGCTGGCTGCCCCCGATTGCCGGCCTGCCGCTGGCGGCCTATGTCGCGGTGGCCTGCGGACTGCTCGGCGGCATCCTGGCGCTGCCGGCGCTGGTGCAGGCCGCGCTGGGCTGGCTCGCGCCGCGGGTGCAGCGCCGACCGCTGGCCTTGCTCGCGCTCGAACGCGCCCGGCGCTTTCCGCACAGCGCGTCGGTTGCAACCAGTGCCGTGGTGGCCAGCCTGGCGTTGTCAGTGGCGCTGACGGTGATGGTGGGGAGCTTTCGCGAGTCGGTGATGCGCTGGCTCGACGCCGTGCTGCCGGCCGAGCTCTACCTGCGCGCGGCCGCCGGCGCGGGCGGTGCCGAGACCGCGCTGCTGCCGCCCGATTTCGTGGCCGGGGTCGCGGCCATGCCCGGCGTGGCGCGGGTCGATGGCCTGCGCCTGCGCACGCTGACGCCGGACTCCAGCCGTCCCGCGGTGACGCTGATCGCCAGGCCGCTGCGGGCGGCCGGCGATCAGGTGCCGTTGCCGCTGGTGGGTCCGGCATTGCCTTGGCCCGCAGCCGCGACAGCCCCGATAGTCCCGGGGACGGCAGGAGCGGAAAGTCTCGCTGCCGGGCCGAGCCGGATCGCGGTCTTCGCGAGCGAGGCGATGGCCGAGCTGCACGGCGCCCAGCTGGGCCGCGAGATCCTGCTGCCCGGCATCGGACCGGCCGGTACGCGCTTCGTGGTCACGGGCATCTGGCGCGACTACGTGCGCCAGCAGGGCAGCCTGGTGATGGATGCGGCCGACTACCAGCGCCTCACTGGCGACCGTTCGATCAACGACCTGGCCATCCACCTGGCACCTGATGCACCGGCCGACTTGCGCGCCAGGCTGGAGCAGGCCAGCGGCGGGCTCTACGAGCTGAGTTCGGCGCAGGATATCCGCCGGATCTCGCTGCGCATCTTCGACCGCAGCTTCGCCGTCACCTACTGGCTGCAGGCGGTCGCGATCGGCATGGGACTGATGGGGGTATCGGCCAGCTTCAGCGCCCAGGTGCTGGCGCGCCGGCGCGAGTTCGGACTGCTGCAGCATATCGGCTTGTCGCGGCGCCAGGTGCTGGCCCTGGTGGCTGCCGAGGGCGCGCTCTGGACCCTGCTGGGCGCTGCCGCTGGCCTGCTGCTCGGGCTGGCGGTCAGCGTGGTGCTGGTGCATGTGGTCAACCCGCAGAGTTTCCACTGGACCATGGAGCTGCATCTGCCCTGGGCCCGGCTGCTGGCACTCGCCTTTTCGGTCGTCGCGGCCGGCACCCTGACCGCCTGGCTCAGCGGCCGGCTCGCCGCCAGCCAGCAGGCGGTGCTGGCGGTCAAGCAGGACAGTTGAATCCACCATGAACCCTTCCTTCGATCGCCTGCGCCGACAACTGCTGCTGCAGGGTCTGGCCCTGTCCTGTGCGGGGGCCGCGCCAGCGCTGGCCGCCCAGGCCTCTGAGTCCGATGGCCGCCGAGCGCTCAAGCCCAGGCCGCTGGTCTTTCCGTCCGATCACGGCAGCCACAACGGCGCGCGCACCGAGTGGTGGTACCTGACCGGCTGGCTGCGCGACGAGGCGCAGCGGCTGTACGGCTTCCAGGTCACCTTCTTCCGCTCGCGGGTCGATCCGGCGCAGGGCTTGCGCAGCCGGCTGGCGGCGCGTCAGCTGCTGTTTGCCCATGCCGCGCTGACCGATGTGGCCGGGCGCGCCCACTGGCATGACCAGGCGCTGGCGCGCTGGAACGGCGAGCCGGCGGAATGGCCCACGCCGCAGGCCAACGTGGAAAGGCAGGCTAATCTGGCATTGCAGGCCAGCGCCGCAGTGCAGGACACGGATGTGCGACTGCGCGGCTGGCGCCTGCACCGCCAGGCTGCTGATGGCGCCTACCGGACCCAGGTCCGCGCGCGCGACTTTTCGCTGCAGCTGGACGTCGCACCGACCCAAGGCCTGCTGCTGCAGGGCGACCAGGGCTGGTCGCGCAAGGGTCCTGGACCTGAGCAGGCCAGTCACTACTACAGCCAGCCGCAGCTGCGCGTGAGCGGGCAGCTGCAACTGGCGAACCGCCGCCTGCCGGTCCAGGGCCGGGCCTGGCTCGACCACGAGTGGAGCGAGGCGCTGCTGCACGTGCAAGCCGTGGGCTGGGACTGGATCGGCATGAACCTGGATGACGGTGCCAGCCTGACCGCCTTCCAGTTGCGCCGCGCCGATGGCAGCGCGCTCTGGGCCGGCGGCTCCTGGCGGCCAGCGCCGGGGCCGGAGCCGGGTGGGCGGACGGCAGCGCGCATCTTCCAGCCCGGCGAGGTCAGCTTCGAGCCCGGCCGCCGCTGGACCAGCCCGGGCACCGGCATCCGCTATCCCGTGGAGTGGCGCATCACGACGCCGGCCGGCCGCTTCGCGGTGGTGGCGCTGCTCGACGCGCAGGAACTCGACAGCCGCCGCAGCACCGGCGCCATCTACTGGGAGGGACTGAGCGAGCTCAAGTCCGCCGATGGCGGGCCGCGCCTGGGGCTGGGCTATCTGGAGTTGACCGGCTACGGCGCGCGGCTGGCGCTCTAGCTGGCGCTCGCTCCATCCTGCCGACCCGCCTGGCGGTTCCCATCGATCAGCCAGATGGGTAAAGATTGGGTGCTTGATCGGTAATGTTCACAGCATTTTGACAATCACCTTGCCCTTGGCATGGCCTTGGGCGAGGTAGTCCAGTGCTTCTTTGGCCTGTTCGAACGGAAACACCCGGTCGATCACGGGCTGGATGTCCCCTGTTTCGAGGAGTTGGCCAATCTGGCCGAGTTGGGCGCCGTCGGGACGCACGAAGAGAAACGAGTAAGTGACGCCCCGCTGCTTCGCAAGACGCATGATCTTGCGGCTCATCAGCCCGAATACGAAGGCCAGGAAGAAGTTCAGCCGTTTTGCACGAGCGAATGCAGCGTCCAGCGGGCCGATGAGCGAGACGATCTGGCTTCCCGGTTTGAGGATGGCGAGGGATTTCTCGATCGCGTCACCCCTGACGGTGCCGAGCACCGCGTCATAGTCACGCAGCACGCGCTCGAACGCCTGCTGCTGGTAGTCGATCACCTCGTCCGCGCCCAGGGCGCGCACCCATTCGACGTTGCCGGTGCTGGTGGTGGTGCCCACCTGGGCGCCAAGGTGCTTGGCCAGCTGGATCGCAAACGTGCCGATCCCGCCGGAGCCGGCAGGGATGAAGACCTTCTGGCCGGCCTGAAGATGGGCGCGTTCCTGCAGCGCTTGCCACGAGGTGAGACCGACCATCGGGATCGAGGCGGCTTGCACGAAGTCCAGATTGGCCGGCTTCAGCGCGGCGGCGCGCTCCGGCACCACCGCAAATTCGGCAATCGACCCCGTGCCCAGATCGAACAGGCTGGCGAAGACGGCGTCACCTGGCTTGAAGCGGGTTACGCTGCTGCCGACCTCGGTCACCACACCGGCC
This sequence comes from Chitinophaga pinensis, assembly GCA_943326015.2. Taxonomy (GTDB): domain Bacteria; phylum Pseudomonadota; class Gammaproteobacteria; order Burkholderiales; family Burkholderiaceae_C; genus Malikia. The sequence continues at coordinate 54,274 of CALPRQ020000023.1, forward strand.
AGATCGCTGCCCAGCGTGGCCGGCAGCTGGAAATGCAGGACCGGCTTGAACTTTCCAGTCGGAATCAGGTTGTCGATCGGGTTCAGGCCGGCGGCGTGAACCCGTACCAGCAGTTCGTCGGCCTTCAGCGTGGGGCGGGCTACGTCGGTGAGCCCGATCTCGGGCGACTTGCCATAGCGTTGGAAGGTGAGTGCTTTCATGGGTTGATTTTTCATCCTTGGCTTTTTTGTCTGGTCCAATCAGTCAGCGAGGAAGTCCAGCACCTCGGGCACAAAGGCCCGGTAGTGCTGGAAGACGCCCCCGTGCCCTGAATCGGGGTAGATCGTGAGTCGGGCATTTGGCAGCCGGCGCGCCATGTCGGCTGACAGGCTGCTGTCGACCATGAGATCGTTGTCGCCATTGGCGATGAACACCGGTTGCGTGATGACCGAGAGGTCGTCGGGCGCACTCAGCCCCGCCGTTCTGATGGCCTGCAGTTGGGCTTGCCGAGCCTGCAGGGAAATGTGCTGGTCACGGTCCTGGCTGCGTTCCTGCAGCCGGGAGAAATAGTCTTTCGCCGCGCGCTTGCCTTCCGGGGTGCGGGGGAAGAACAGGAAATTCCTCGGATCGCTCCAGGTCAAGGCCGCCTTGATGTAGGCCAGGACAGCGACTCGGGTGACCTCGTCGATGCCGCCGCCGCCCCGTGGACCCGTTCCGGCAAGAACCATCCGTCGCACGAGGTCGGGGGCCTGCAAGGCCACCATTTGCGCCACGCCGCCGCCCAACGAGAACCCGAGCAGATCGACCTGGCCAAGTCCCAAGGCACGGATGAAGGCGATGGCATCGCGCCCCATTGCCTCGATGGTGTGCGGTACCGATCCTCCCGAGGCACCGACCCCGCGATTGTCGAAGGCGATCACCCGACGCTGCGCGGCGATGCCGTCGATGACACGCGGGTCCCAGTCATCGAGCACGGCCATCAGGTGGTGCAGGAAGATCACCGGCACGCCGGAGTTGGGGCCGAGCTCCCGGTAGGCGAAGGGCACTCCGCCGACGTCAATCGTGCGGGTCGCTACCTCTTTCCATTTCAGATTGCCGATCGGTCGCGCTGCCGTGGCTGCGCCGATGCCTGAAGATGCTCCGCTTGCCGGAGCGATGCCTGTATGGTTCGTGCTCATCAATGAAATCTCCGTGCCGGGTGGGTGGCTAGTCGCTGAAGTGTTAGTATCAAAACAGTACTGACAATGCCACCAAGTCACGGACAAGTCACTATTAAAACAGTATGGACGACAAAAATAGTTGCGAGACCCTGTGCCCGATCGCGCGCAGCCTGGCTGTCGCGGGTGACGCGTGGAGCCTGTTGATCCTGCGGGACGCCCATGCCGGCCTCACCCGCTTTGACCAATTCCGGAAAAGCCTGGGCATTGCACCGACGATGCTGACCCGCCGGCTGGCGACACTGACCGAGGAGGGCTTGCTGGAGAAGCGGCGCTACTCGGAGCACCCGCCGCGTGAGGAGTACCTACTGACCGCTGCCGGTCGCGATTTTCTGCCGGTGCTGTTCATGATTGGCGCGTGGGGGCGCCAATACCGGGGCGGCGGCCAGCTGATTCGTTTCCTCGACGCGGAAACCGGCACGGAGATCCAGGCCGTCGCCGTGGATGAAGTCACCGGGGCAAGGATAGGGACTCGTCCGATGCGCATGGTCATGCCAGATGAAAGCTGACAAGTCCGCTGCAGACTGAGCCGCCTCAGCTGCCCAGCTTGGCCTTGAGCCCGCTGGCCCGCTTGAACTGGCGCCCGATCGCCTGGCCCAGCAGGCCGGGCCGGGGCTCGATCACCGACAGGAATTCGCGCGCCCGGGTCACGCCGGTGTAGACCAGTTCGCGCGTCAGGATCTCGCCCCCGCCCTCCGGCAGCACCACCACGGTGGATTGCTCCAGCAGCCACTGCGCCATGACCAGTGTGCTGATGCCACTGAACTGAAGCGCCCCGGGTTTTGCAGAGGCCCGAGGCGGTTCACGCCCTGCAATAAATTGCAAACTTCGCTCCGACCCGCTGCGTAGACTGAGCCTGTTCACTGACAAGTCTCACCCCAAGCAAGGGACCGGACTTGTCGGAAGTTGGACGCTGTCTTCAGTTAGTCGCCAGAGCGCTCCATTACATGTCCTGCCGCCTGCTTCCGCTTTCCTCTGGTTTGACGCTTGGTCGTCAGCTGGCGCTGCTTCATTGGCTGATGCGTCGTTTCGATGCGGTTGCGCCATGAGTTGCAGGGCCGTGGCGATTTCAGCATCGAGCTCGACGAGCTCAGCCGAAACCTGCACGCTGTTGTAATTTATCATTTTTTTGGCCCAGTATCCTAGGATTTTTGCTAGGACTATCCCAGGAACTTTCATAGGGCTGAAAAAGACCCCCGATGCATCTCCTTTCACCTTTGCCATCGCATTCCCGCTGGCTCCATTTCCGCCATTCAGTCGTGCTGGTCGTGTTGGCCGCCGCGCTGTCGCAGGTGTCGTTCGCCGAGGTGCCGCCGATTGTGTCGCCGGCCACCGGGTTCAATGCGCCGCTCACCGAGGGGCTTGGCCGCTGGAACCTGCCACGCCTGATCCGGGTCGCGCAGGCCAGTCATCCCTCGATCCGTTCGCAGCAGGCCCTGCTCGCTGCGACCGAGGTTGGCGTCGAGTCGGCGCGCTGGCAATATTTCCCCACGCCCAGCATCAGCGTGCAGGCTGCAGGAGTGGGTCAGGGCGACACGCAATATCGCGGCGATCGCAGCGTCACGGTGCTGGCATTGAGTCAGCCATTGTGGACCTGGGGTCGGCTCGACGCCGGACAGGACCGGGCGCGCGCGCAGCGCGATTCGGCGCGCGCCGGCCACGACGAGGCCAGGCTGGGCCTGGCGCTGCGTGTGGTGCAGGGGTGGGGCGAATGGCAGTCGGCGCAGGCCAGGCAACAGGCGCTCAACGAGGGCATGCGACACCACGAGCGCTTGCTGCACCAGGTGCGGCGGCGCCTGAAAGAGGGCCAGGCGGCCGCCAGCGACCTGGGCCTGGCCGAAGGCCGCTTGGCCGCGCTGCGTGCCGACCTGGCGCAGGCCGACCTACAAGAGGCCGCCGCGCGCGAGCGCTTGGCCGTGTTGTCGGGCCAGGGGCTGGAGCGCGGCGCGCTGGCGGCGGAACAGCAGGCCGACATGCCGCTGCCGTCCGACGACGCTGCCCGGCTGTTGCGGCGGGTGCAGGACACCTCGCCCGCGCTGGCGCGGCTGCAGGCCCAGTGGCGCACGCAGCAGGCGGTGGTGGCCGAGCTGGAGGCACGCCTCAAGCCCGAAGTCAGCGCCAGGCTGGAGCGCCAGCAAGGCAATTTCGGCGTCGCCGGCGTACCGGCGCAGACGCGCGCCTTCGTCGCCATCGCGACCCAGCTCGGTCCCGGGCTCTCCAGCTTGTCGGCGGTGACCGAGGCCCTGCGACGCCAGGAGTCGGCGCAGGCCGAGATCGAGTCCCAGCGCCTGGCACTGGCCGAGCAGGTCGCGACCGACCATCAGTTGCTCGTGGCGGCGCCCGCGCGCCGCGCTGACCTGGTGCGCGCGATCGGTTCTGCCGCCAGCGTGCTGCAGTCCTGGGACCGCCAGTACCTGGCCGGGCGCAAGACCTGGCAAGACCTGATGAGTGCCGCGCGCGAGCAGGTTCAGGCCCAGGTCCAGCTGGCCGAATTCGACGCAGCCCATCTGGTCGCGGCCTGGCGCCTGGCGCTGCTGGCCGGCGGGCCGGACTTGGCCTCACAACCCGGCGTTGCCGATGCAGCAGCGCAGCCATGACTACCATGACACCAGAAAACGATACCCTGCTGCCGGCGCTGTTGCGTCTGGCGGAACTCCAGCGCGAGGCGGTTGACCGGCTCGCGCTGCAGGAGGCCGTCGCGGCGGCAGGTGATGGCGCGGCCCGTGCCCGCCTCGCTTGCGTGACCCAACACCTAGGCATTTCGGGGGCACGCTGGTTGCGCGCCCCCGACCCGGCCTGCGTTCCGGTTCTGGTCCACCAGCCCGGCCTGGGCTGGGGCGTGCTGGTCGGGCGTGATGCGCGCGGTCAATGGATCTGCCAGCGCTGGAGCCCGCAGGAGCGGCGCTGGAGCGAGAGCGTGCAGGCCACGCTGCAGGATGCCGAGATCGCCCAGCTCAAGCTGTTGCCGCCGTTTCGCGCCAGCCAGAGCCCGGTGCTCGCGCTGGTGCTGGCCGAGGTCGGTGCGCACCGCAAATTGCTGCTCGAATCGGGCCTGGGCGGCTTGCTGATCGGCGTGCTCGGGCTCGCGATCTCGTTCTACTCGATGCAGGTCTATGACCGCGTGATCCCGACCGGCGCGCTGCAGACCCTGCTGGTGTTGAGCCTGGGCGCGCTGCTCGCGCTGGTGCTCGACTGGCTCGCGCGCCAGGCGCGCTCGCTGCTCTACGAGCGGCTGATCGACGCGGTCGACCAGCGGCTGGCGCGCGCGGTCTACCTGCGTTTGCTGTCGGTCCGGCTGGACCAATTTCCGCGTTCGGTCGGCAGCCTGGCCGCGCAGATGCGCGGCTACGAGACCGTGCGCGGTTTCCTGACCCAGGCCACGGCCAGCTTGCTGGTGGACCTGCCATTCGGTCTGCTGTTCCTCGCGATCATGCTGATCATCGGCGGGCCGGTCGCGGCGGTGCCGCTGCTGTTTCTGGTCATTTCGGTCGTGCTGGGCTGGCGCGTGCGTTCGCGCATGGACGGGCTGTCGCGGACCGGCGCCAAAACCGCCAACTTCAAGACCGGTTTGCTGGTCGAGACGGTCGAGGGCGCCGAGACGATCAAGTCGGGGCAGGGCGGTTGGCGCATGCTTTCGCGCTGGCTCGACAGCACGGTGCAGGCGCGCGACGCCGAGCTCGAGATGCGTCGGCTGACCGAGCATTACCAGCATGCGGTCGGCGCCTTGCAGCAGGCCAGCTATGTGCTGCTGGTCGCGGTCGGTGCCTGGCTGGTCAGCAGCGGCGGACTCAGCATGGGGGGGCTGATCGCCTGCTCCATCCTGGCCGGGCGCGTGCTCAGTCCGGTCACCGTGATCGCCAGCCAGGCACTGCAGTGGTCGCAAGCCAGGGCCGCGCTCGAAGGGCTCGATGCGATCTGGAAGCTGGAGGACGACCACGCCGGCCACGAACCCGTGCTGCTCGATCAAATCGAAGGTCGCTTCGAGCTCGAACAGGTCCAGGCCGGCTATGGCGCGGCCCCGGCGCTGCGCGTGCCCAAGCTGCTGATCAATCCGGGCGAGCGCATCGGCGTCATCGGTCCGGTCGGCGCGGGCAAGACCACCTTGCTGCGCCTGCTGTCGGGCATGTACAAGCCGCAGCAGGGCCGGGTGCTGATCGACGGTGTCGACCTGGCGCAGGTGGCCAAGCCGGTGCTGGCCGAGCAGCTGGGCTATCTGCAGCAGGAGGGGCGACTGTTCGCCGGCACGCTGCGCGATAACCTGCTGCTCGGCATGGTCGATCCAGGCGACGAGGCCGTGCTGGCCGCGGCGCGGCGCACCGGGTTGTTCGAGGCCGTCATCGCCAGCCACTCGCAGGGTCTGCAGCAGGCGATCCAGGAAGGCGGCAGCGGCCTGTCGGGCGGCCAGCGTCAGCTCGTCAACCTCACGCGCGTGTTGCTGCGCCGGCCCCGCATCTGGCTGCTCGATGAGCCGACCGCCTCGGTCGATGGCAACACCGAGCAGCGCCTCATGGGCTTGTTCGAGCAGCTGCTCGGACCACAGGACACGCTGGTGCTCGTCACGCACAAGCCCGACATGCTGCGCCTGGTCGACCGCATCCTGGTCGTGGCGCAGCAGCAGATCGTCATGGATGGCCCGCGCGACCAGGTGCTCGCGCGCCTGCAGGCACCCGCAGTTTCCACCCCCAACACCGTGAGCGCCGCGCCAGCGGCTTGATCAGGCATGAGCGCAGATTTTCATTCCCACCAGGCCAGCGACGCGCACCGTTCCGGGCGCATGATCCGTCTGCTGGCCGGCAGCGTGCTGGTGTTCGGACTCTGGGCCTCTGTGTTCGAGATCGACCAGACCGTGCGCGCGCAGGGGCAGCTGATCCCGGGCGCCCGCACCCAGGTCGTGCAGGCCGTCGACGGCGGCGTGCTGTCCGAAATCCGCGTACAGGAGGGCGATCGGGTCAAGGCCGGCGATGTCGTCGCCGTGCTCGAACCCGACCGCGCGCGCGCGTCCTACGACGAGAGCGGCGCCAAGCTCGCCGCCTTGCAGACCGCGCTGCGCCGCGCGCAGGCCGAGGCAATGCAGACCACGCCCGACTTCGGCCCGCTCTTGCGGCTGCATCCCGAACTGGTCGCGGCGCAACGCCAGCTCTGGGTCCAGCGCAAGCGCGGTCTGGACGAGAGCCTGGCCGCCTTGCGCCAGAGCCTGGCGCTGGCACAAGAGGAGCTCGCGATGAACGAGTCCTTGTATGCCACCGGCGACACCAGCCGGGTCGAGCTGCTGCGCGCGCGTCGCCAGGTGGCCGAATTGCAGGCACGCATGGCCGAGCTGCGCAACAAGTACCTGCAGGATGCGCGCGCCGAAGCCGCCAGGCTGGAGGAGGAGCTGCTTTCGCAAGGCTACCGCCAGGCCGAACGCGGCAATGTCCTGGAGCACACGGCGCTGACCTCGCCGCTCGACGGCGTGGTCAAGCTGCTGCGCGTCAACACCGTCGGCGGCGTGCTGCGTGCCGGCGACGAGATCCTGCAGATTTCGCCGACCGAGGGCGAGCTGCTGCTTGAGGTCCGGGTCAATCCGGTCGATATCGGCCAGTTGCGCGTGGGCCAGCCCGTGCAGCTGAGGATCGATGCCTACGACTACACGATCCATGGCTCGCTCGAAGGCGAATTGGTCTACCTGAGCTCCGACACGCTGAGCGAGCCGGCCCCCAACGGCCAGAACCAGACCTATTACCGAGGCCGGGTGCGCATTTCATCCGAGGCCGCCGCACGCAACCCCAAGCTGGCCGCGCTGGACCTGCGGCCCGGCATGACCGCGAGCGTGGACATCCGCACCGGCCAGCGCAGCGTGCTGGCCTACCTGATCAAACCCCTGGCGCGCGCCTTCGGCGGCGCCATGACAGAACGCTAAACCCTTCCAAG
>CALPRQ020000024.1 GCA_943326015.2 Chitinophaga pinensis
ATGCTCCAGTTGTTCTTCCTGCCGCCGTACTCGCCTCAGCTCAACCCTGACGAGCAGGTCTGGGCGCATGTCAAGCGACGCGTCAGCGGTCAGTTCGTCGAGACCAAGGACGAAATGAAACGGCTGGCTCTGGGCGCCTTGCGCCGAATCCAGAAGTTGCCCAATCTGGTCAGATCGTTCTTCGGGCATAACGAGTGCCTGTACGCCAGAATGTGACATTTCTTCCCGAAAACTTAGTAACCAAGTCGCGTAATTCGTATTTGTTCAACTTTCCCAGTGCTTCCCCTGCTTGAATGAAGGACTTCGTTTGGCGGTAAACTGCCGGACATGAGGTCTTTACCCACGGTGGCTATGCACCCTCTTGGGCCTGAATAAATATTCTAAATGGATGACCTCATGCTGATTAGTGTAATTATAACAACTTTCCAACGTCCAAAATTGCTCAAACGGGCTATAAATAGTGTTTTCCAGCAGGCGACCTCATCCAGTTATCAAGTCGAACTTCTTGTGTCTGATGATGACCCTCTTGGTAGTGGAGTTGCGGGGATAGATTCTGATATTTTATTGAAGGCAAAAGATTTTGCTTTTAAATATATCAAGAGAAAGCATGGTCCAGGGGGAGTGGCGATATCGCGAAATCGGGCTTTGGCAATGGCCAATGGAGAGTGGATTGTTTTCCTAGATGATGATGATGCTTTGTGCGATGGTGCATTAAATAATTTGCTGTCAAAAGCAATTATCGACAGGTCTGATTTTTGCGCTGGAGGTTATTCTGTAATATCTGAAAAAGAAAGCGGTGAGTTGGTTGAAAAGAAAGAGTTTCAACCTGATTACAATTCTTTTGATCAATTATTATTGGGTAATTTGTTTCCTATTGGAAGCTTTATTATAAAAAAAGATGCAATTATTTCTGGATTTAGTCCTAACCTAAAGACTCATGAAGATTGGCTTTTTCTATTGGATAATCTTTGTGATGCAAAGATTTCAGTTCTTTATGAATCCGTGTTGCAGGTTTTTCAGACTATCGATGGGTCGCGTGATCATAGGAATGAAGCTGGTGGCAGGGCACAGCGGGCTGCAGATTTTTTCAGAATTTATGGGCTTCACCCAGCCCCCCATTTGCTTAAGCACAGAAAAAAAATTCTTTCTGTTTTGGGTTATCAGCATCCAGATGCTATCATTGGCGGTACTATAGCAAGTCATGATGGTGAGATTTATGTTCATGAGGCGGTAATAGGGAAGTTTGTTATTTGTAATCCTCTCGAGATAACCCAGTTGTCCTTGATTAGGGATGGGTTATTTGAGTCGTTGCCTGCTAAAATAGCAATAGCATTTGCTGAGAAATTCCATGGTGTTATTGTTGATATTGGGGCAAATATGGGTATTTTTTCTGTTCATGTTGGACGAGAATTGCCAGAAAGTATTATTCTCAGTATAGAGCCGAAGCGCATGGTTTTTATGCAGTTGTGCGCCAATTTGTTGATCAATAAATTGGTTAATGTTTATCCCATGAATTTTTCTATTGGGCCGAGCTTGACTCATGAAACAACTGTGCCCATTCCTTTTTTTGATATTTTTAAGGAAATTCGCACTGGGGCTGTATCGATAGATGGTGAGGCTCAGATAATTCGTGGTGAAATATCTGGTGTTGCTGATTCGAGTAAATTGGCTAATAATTTTGATGTTGTTCCATTAAGAGCTTTGGATTCTATAGTTTGTGATCATGTTGTTTCGTTTGTTAAAGTAGATCTTGATGGATTTGAGTTCCAGGTTTTTAAAAGCGGCGAAAAATTATTGATAAATCAAAAACCGTTCTTGTTTTTTAAATCTTGGTCATCTCCGGAATTTGAGGTGCAAAAAAATTTATTATTGAGTTATTTGATGGGTATAGGTTACTCGTTTTTTGAAATTAAAGAGAGTTATTTTGCATACCATCCAGATGTTGTTGAGGGTTGCGAAGTGTTGGAGATTTTGAAGGCGGTTGGTTTGGTGCTAAATAACTCGTGACTCAATCTTCCTGAATGTTAGTTCTTGGGTATGTGAGGCGATATTGCATTTTTGGGGTAAGGATGACGAGTGGTCTATCTGTTCGGATATGGTGATAATTCCTGAAAACTGCTTTATGGATTTATGAATGTCTAAATTCTCTGAATTGAATCTTTTTTCGGTTGCTTATAAGTCGGTGGATTATGGATTTCCCGGTGGGTGGGTGGATCCTTTTTTAGTTGGAGAAGTAGCAGTCACCGAACAGGATGCTGGATACCATGATGTCGGACAGGGTGACAGTATTGCTGGTATGAATCCGAGTTTTGGTGAATTGACCGCTCATTACTGGGTTTGGAAAAACCTTCCCCCAGTGCCTTATGTAGGTTTCTGCCACTACCGACGCTACTTTAACTTTTTCGAGCATCCGAATATTGCACAGCCCAAGCTTCTGGCACAGCCCTCGCCAGAGGTTATGAGCATCATCGCTAGCGAGGCTCAGTTCCAGGCGGCACTCAGAATTCTGAAGACCTCAGACTTTATTACTACCAGGATGTATGTGCTGAATGAGACAATTAGTCAGCAGTTCTGCGTCAATCATGATGCCGCTATTTGGAGAGAATTTGTTGCTGTAATTCGAGAAATCTCGCCCGCTTTCCTCGTTGATTGTCTGGATTGGCTGGATGTTTCACATGAATTCAGGTTCTATCCAGTTTTCATCACGCGGTGGGATATTTTCGACGAACTCTGCTCGCTGTTGTTTCCTGTGCTGTTCGAGTTGCGGCGCCGGATCGGCGAAAAACCTTTCACCCCCGGCGCTCGGTTTCAGCTCGATCGCTATCCGGCATACCTTTCAGAACGCTTCATGATGTTGTACTTGCACGCTAGGCGACTGCGTGTGTACGGAGCGCAACTCATTGCACTAGAGCACGGTGCCTAGTGTCAGTCAGTAGAGGCGCTTGATAGCGCTTCCCAGTTGGGTGAGCATCTGGCGTTCGTTCTCGTTAGAAAAGTGGTGTGCCAGCCGGTGCATGCCGGCATTCAGGCTGTCCAGATTGAGCCGATCAGAGGAAATTTCCGAAATAGTCGCTAAGATTTTGAGTATGAAATCTTGCAGATCTCCTTGTTCGACGGGTATGAAGTTGGGAGCTCGCCAGTATTCCTTGCCTCCCTGGCCGTGATAACCTATTACGATATTTCCGCTGAGTGCTGCCTCGACCGGCGGAACTGGAAGGCCCTCGAATTCCGAGAACGCCATGAAAATGATGGAACGTGACAGGTGGAGAGAAATTTCCTGCTCGTTCATATTGTCCAGCGGCCTGATGCTCCATCCGGTTGGAAGAAGTGGTTGTAATGCTGATATCACTCGCATCGAATGCTGCGACATCTTGCGTGGCATGTAGGTAATAAGCCTTTCCTTGGCATTAGGTCTAAATAGATTGCTATCAATGCTGTAGCGTTGTAAGATAATTTTTTCTCGCGGGATGCGAAGTATATTTTCTAGATAATTCGAAGTATCGGATGAAATAGAGAGTACTAAGTCAGCATCATGATAAGCATCTGCTATGCCATTCTGGTTGCCAGAATCAAGATTGACGTGTGTGTAGTAGCAATTTTGAACGAATATCCCTACTTTGAATCCTTGTTTTTTTAGAATAGGAACATAACCTGTAGCCCATATTTCAGGAAGAATTATGAAGTCGCTGGCGGGATTGAGTTCCTGAGTTGCGATAGGGGTGATGCCGTGATCAAACCAGTCGCATGTGAATGAATCATCGGCTGGATGCCAAATGTGTGACTGAAAACCCAGGTGATTAAGTAATTCAGAGTGCTTGTAAATCACCTTGACACCGCCGCTTGGCGTGTTGCCCGTTGGGCAACCATAAATAATCCGTATGTCTTGGTGATGTTGTTCGTTTGGAATCATGGGGGTGGGGTGTGTCGGTTTTAGATGAAGATATTTATGGAAGTATTGATTTTTTGTATTTAAATTTGATAACTGATTGAGGTTTTGGGAGTCCTAAAGCAGCTTTGTATTGTATGAGTCCTTGGTTTCGTGTCGTCTCCCTGTCGAGTCCCGTGGTTCTATGGCTAAGATTGGTGAATGAAATGTTTTTGAACAGCACGTCTCTTCCCGCTCAAGGCACTGCGCCGCCAAGCCATCTGCGCCAAGAGTTGGAGCTGCTCTGGCGTCATGGGCTTGAACACCGCGACCGTGTTTGGCTGGACGCACCGCCACGGCCCAGACGACCCTCGGCTTTATGCAATGACTCGTGCGTGACAACGAAGGTCACAAAGTCTTCCTGGTGCTCGACAACCTCCAGGCTCACTGCATCCTGACGCGGTGTCGCCACGACACTCCTGGCCCAAGTGCGGGTCAGCGCCCACCAAGCGATATCCAGCACGAAGCTCTTGCCCAGGCCATTGTCCCCGGTCAGAAAGTTCAGGCGCAGTTTGAAGTCGATGTCCAGCCGTTGGGCCGAGCCGACGCCTTTGAGCGATAGGTTGTTCAACATGATGGATTGTTAGCTGATCTCGGTGATGCGCACCACGGTGTCGCAGCCAAAGCCGAACTTCAGCCGGCCGTCGCGGTTCCAACGCAGATCGGTGCCCAGCCTGTTGCCGCTGCCACGCGTGACCAGTCGGCCCAGTTCCATCTTCTGGGGCAGGAAGATCCAGCGCAGTTTGCTCGAGAGCAGATGCGTCTTGCCGGTGTCGTTGACCCCGCTGATCACGTTCAGCGAGGCGTGCTCACGCCACTCCAAGTGCTGGTGGAAGGCGACGAAGTTCTCGACGGTCATGCCGGCGAGTGAGTCCTGAGCCAGTCCTTGAGCGCCTCGTTCATGCGGGTCTGCCAGCCTGGACCTGAGCGGCGAAAAGCCGCAAGCACCTCACGGTCGTAGCGGACTGAGACCTGCTCTTTGGCGGAGGCGCTGAAGGGGCGACCCCGCTTGCGTGCCGCAGCGAGCCCGGCCTGCAGCTCCTCGGCGGTGGCGGGGCGGTCGTCCTCGTCCACGCCGTCCCAGACGTAATCCTGACCGGGCGGGATGGCGCGCACGGCGGCCAGCACCTGCTTACGGTTCATCGCATTCGTTTTCGAGCCAGGCATCGTATACCTCACGTTCCGGGCCGCTTGCGCGGCGAAAGCTGATGACCCGCGTGGCCTGCGCGCGCGGTGTGCACCACCGTCAGCACGGCCAAGAAGCCCAGCGCATAGGACACCGACTGGACCCGAAGCTCGCCGCCGCGTGTGACAGGAATGTCCAAGCGGTAGCGCGATTCCAGCACCTCCCCCGGCATCGGCGAAGTCCAGGCCGTGCTTGACCAGGTTGATCTGGCGCTTGGCTTCGTTCCAGGCGAGCTTTTTGGTCATGAATTTATTGTAGCTGCAATAAATAACCACCTCAAGCCTCAAGCGCAGCGTCAACAGTCGGCGTCAAACTGCTGATCGACCTCGAAGCCTACGACGCTGCGCCGTTCCTTGCTGAACTCGACGCCGATCAGGTGGATCGGCTCGCCGCGCGCGCGGTACTTGTCGGCGTAGCCCCGGTCCTTGATCTGTTGCAATGCTCGGCCATCGGGCACCAGTTCGACCACCTTGAACTCGAACAGGTACACATTGCCGTTGAACAGCACCGTCATGTCGATGCGGCCGTGATGGGTCACGTCTTCGAGCCGGATGTCGAGGCCGAGCGCGGCGAAGTGGCTGTAGAACACGCTGGCGTAGTAGCCCTCGTACTGGGCGATCGGGTTGCTGCGGTACCAGTCGTTGGGGATACTGGCGAAGAAGGCTGTGAACAAGGCTTGCAGGCCGGTGAAGTCATTCGCCAGCAGCAGCCGGTACAGGCGCCCGCTCTGGCGCGCCGTCTCGGTCGAGCGGGCGGTGAGCGCCTGCAGCAGCACGCCGTTGAGGCTGGCCTCGACCTCCTGGTTCGGGTACTTGAGCGTGTACTCGGTGCGCGCGCCCATCTTGAACTGGCTGTCTATCGTCAGATAGCCGCCCTGGAACAGCAAGGCCTCGCTGCTGATCTCATCGACGTCGAAGGTCGATAACAGGCTGTCCATCGTCACCCATTGCCCCAGTTCAGGCGTGAAAGTCTGCCGCTGCGTCAGCAGGTCGACCAGGAAAGTCGGCGTGCCGGTCTCGAACCAGTAGGGCATGAACTCGCGCTTGTTGAACAGCAGCAGCAGATCGAAAGGGTTGTAGACGCTGGTGCCGGTCCAGTTGTAGCCGTTGTACCAACGCCGGATCTCGTCACGGTCCAGCCCAGGCAGCTCGGGCGCGAACACCTGGTCCACATCCTCGTCGGTGTAGCCGCAGATGGCCGAATAGCGCGCATCGACCGTGATGTCGTTGAGGTTGTTGAGCCCCGAGAACAGCGACACCTTGCTGAACTTGCTGACGCCCGTGAGCAGTGCAAACTTGATGTGCGCGTCCTGTCCCTTGAGCACCGAATACAGGTTGCGCAGGCCATCGCGCATCTGGCGCGCGATCTCGGGCTCGGTCAGGTTGTCGAGGATGGGCTTGTCGTACTCGTCGATCAACACCACCACGCGCTGGCCGCTGCGTTCATGCAGTTGCTGAATCAGTTCGGCGAACCAGCCCGAGATGCTGGTGTTGTGGCACCAGATGCCGTGGCGTTGCTGCTGCGCGCGCAGCAGCTCGCGCATCTTCTCGTCCAGAGCCTGCTGACTGTGCAGGACCCCATCCGAAAAGCTGATCCGGATCACCGGGTAGGTCCGGGACCAGTCCCAGTGCCGTTCGGCGTGCAGTCCCTCGAACAAGGCACGGTTACCCTCGAACAGCTCGGCGATGGTGTCGAGCAGCAGGCTCTTGCCGAAGCGTCGCGGCCGGCTCAGGAAGTAGTGCGTGCCTTCATCAACCAGGCACAGGATCTGCGGCGTCTTGTCGACGTAGTAGCAGTTGTCCTCGCGGATCTTGGCGAAGGTCTGGATGCCGATCGGCAGTTTCTTGCGGGCACTCATGTCTGAAGTTTGTCACAGCCCGCCGGTCGCCGCCTCACGGCTCCCTGGCCGCCTCGCTCAAGCCCCGCATGATCGGGTACATCACATAGGACATGACCGAGCGCTGGCCGACCACGATCTCGGCGCTCAGCGTCATGCCGGGGATCAGCGGGGCATTGCGTGGCAGGTTGCGCAGTTCGTTCTGCTCCAGCTTGGCGCGTCCCAGGTAGTAGGGCGCGCCGGACTTGCCGGCTTGCTGGGTGAAGGCGTCGCGGCCTAGCTTCTCCAGCTTGCCCTTGATCAGGCCGTGCTTCTGGAACGGGAAGGCGTCGATCTTGAGGCGCACCGGGTCGTCGAGCTTGACGTAGCCGACGTCCTGGGCCTCGATCTGCACCTCGGCTTCCAGGGTTTCGCCCAGCGGCACCAGCGTGACCAGCGGCTCGGCCTCGCGGATGATGGAGCCGGTCGAGCGCGCGGCGATTTCGAGCACCACGGCATCGCTCGGCGCGGTCAGCTCGATCAGGCGGCTGCGGCGCTCGGCCTTCTTGACCTGTTCGGCCACGCTGTCGCGCTCGCGCCGCACGGCCACCAGTTCCTCGGTCGACTTCTGGCGCCATTCGCGGCTGAAGCTGGCTTTCTCGGCCTCGGCCTCGGCCAGCTGGCGCTTGAGCTCGGCGCTGCGGTTGCGTGCGTTGATGAGCTCGCGCTCGACCTCCTGGCGCCGCTCCCGGCTTTCGAGCAGCTTCATGTTGGACTGGAACTGCTGCTGCGTCAGCTTCTCGTTCATGCCCTCGATTTCGCGCAGCGACTTGACACGGCCTTCCAGGCTCTGGATGTCGTGGTCGTTCGTGGCCACGGCGGCCTTGTTGCGCTCGATGCTTTCGTTGAGGCGCAGCAGCCTGGCCTGGTAGCTGGCCCGGCGTTCGCTTTGCAGTTGCGCTTGCAGTTGCTCGTCCCGGTTCTGGCCTTGGAGCGCGGCGGCCCTGCCGGCCAGTTCCTGCTCGACGCGCTGCACCTCGGCATCCAGGCTCTTGAGCCGGTCCTGGGCCTGGGTCAGGTCGGCAGTGATGAAGGTCGGGTCGAGCACGGCCAGCACCTGGCCCTTCTTGACGATCTGGCCGGGCTGGACGTTGAGCGCGCTGATCTGCGCCGTTTCGAGCGGCTGCAGCACGATGTTGGGCTGGGCCGTGACCAGCTTGCCGTGCGCAGTGACGACCTGATCGACCTCGAACCAGCTGGCCCAGACGATGCTGGTGGCGACCAGCCCGACCAGCAGATAGAGGGTGGCCGACAGGCCGCCCGGCAGCGGCTTGCGTTCGAGCGCATCGGCGTCGGGCAGGAAGTCGGTGCGCCAGCGGCCGGTCTTGCCGCGCGTGCGGACGACTTCGGGTTTCACATGTGGCTGGTTTGCTGGTTCCATAGGTCGGTATAGGGCTCGCAGCGGCCTAGCAGGGCGCTGTGGGGGCCGGCATCATCCAGATGACCGCGCTCGAAGACAAAGATCTGGTCGGCATGGACCAGGGTGGACAGGCGGTGGCTGACGATGATCACCGTGCGGCCGGCGGCGATGCGACCGAGGTTGCGGATGAAGATGGCCTCGCTCTCGGGGTCAAGCGCGCTGGAGGCTTCGTCGAGGATCAGGATGCGCGGCGAGGGCAGCAGGGCGCGCGCGATCGCCAGCCGCTGGCGCTGGCCGCCCGACAGGTTGCCGGCGTTTTCTTCCAGCAGGGTGTCGTAGCCCTGCGGCAGGCGCTCGATGAACTCGTCGGCACCGGCGGCCTGGGCGGCGGCAATGATCTGCTCGAAGCTGGCGTCGGGGCGCGCCATCGCGATGTTCTCGCGCACGCTGCCGCGGAACATGAAGTTGTCCTGCAGCACCACGCCGATGCTGCGGCGCAGGTGGGCCAGGTCGATCTCGCGGATGTCGACGCCGTCGAAGCGCACCACGCCTTCCTGCACCGGATAGAGGCCCTGGATCAGGCGCGTGAAGGTGGTCTTGCCCGAGCCGCTGCGCCCGACCACGCCGACCACGGTGCCGGGCGCGATGTTGAGGTGGATGCGGTCGAGCGCGGTCGTGCTGGCGCCCGGGTAGCGGAAGGTGACGCCGTCGAGCCCGATCTGGCCCTTGAACGCCGGGCGCAGACCGCCCGAGGATTTGCGCTCGGGCGGGTGATTCATGACTTCGCCGAGCATCTTGACCGACAGCGCGGTTTCCTGGTACTGGTGCACCAGGCCGACGATCTGCACCAGCGGGCCGACCACGCGGTTCGACATCATCTGGAACGCGATCAGTGCGCCGACGGTCAACTGCAGGCTGAAGACATCGAGTGCGCCGATCGCAATCACGCTGACCATCATCAATTTTTCCAGCAGATGGGTCACGGTGCTGGCGGCGATCGACATGCGGCCGACGCCGAAATGCATCTGGATGCTGGTGGCCGAGTACTGGTCCCAGAGCTTGCGCTGCTTGGGCTCGATCGCCAGCGACTTGACGGTCCGCATGCCGTGGATGGTCTCGACCAGCATCGACTGGCGCGTGCCCTCGGCGTTGTAGAGTGCCTGCAGCCGGGTGTTGAAGGGCTTGATCAGCAGCACCACGATCAGCGCCATCAGGCCCGAGAAGCCGAACACCACGGCCGCGAGCTTGCCGCTGTATGACACCAGCAGCGGGATGAACAGGATCAGGCCGATGGCATCGAGCGCGGTGAAGAACAGCTGCCCGGTCAGGAAGCCCCGGATCGACTGCACCTGCTGCATGTGGCGCACGATGACGCCGGCGGTGTGGCTCTCGAAATACTCGATCGGCAGCGACAGCAGCTTGCCGAAGGTGCGTCGTGCCAGCCGGATGTCGATCACGTTGGTCGCGTGCAGCAGCAGGGTCTGGCGCATGAAGCCGAAGCCGGCCTCGAACAGCAGCACGCCAACGATGGCCACCGTCAGCACGACCAGGGTCGAGTAGCTTTCGTGCACCAGCACCTTGTCGATGATCAGCTGCGAGAAGATCGGCATGCCCATGCCCAGCAACTGCAGCATGATGGCGGTGATCGCGATGTCGCGGAAGGCCTTGCGCTGGCGCAGGATCTCGGGGATGAACCAGCGCAGTCCGAACGGCTGGTTCTCGTCGAGCAGCTTGTGCTGGCGCTTGAGCAGCACCAGCGTGCCGGACCAGCTGGCCAGGAAGTCGGCCTGTTCGACCAGACCGATCTGGCCGCTGCCGGCCAGCGGATCGAGCATGGCCAGCTTCGGGCCGCTATCGCCCGGCTGCACGCCCGCGATGATGACCGAGCTGCCGTCGCGCCGGCGCGCCAGCAGCGGAAAGACGTCCTTGAGCTCGACCAACTCAGCCCAGCTGGAGTCGACCCGCTGGGCCTTGAAGCCCAACTCGGCGGCCATGCGCAGCAGCAGCTTGTCGTCGGGCTCGCTGGCGTCGAGCGCGTATTCATGCACCAGCCGCTCGGGCAGTGCCTGGACGCCGTGGTGCTGGGCAATCGCGGTCAGGCATTGGAGGGTGGAGTGGCGGTACTCAGGGGTCATGCCGAAATCTGGACTCAGGTTCTGTGTCGATTGCCGGGGGCAGGGCGAGATACCAGCCGAAAAGGATTTGATCGGGCTGGAGTGGGCTCGAATAAAATTGCACGTTCCCAAGAAGCGCTGCAGCGTCCGATTATCTTTGTTTTCGCAAGGGGTCAATCGCGACGTCAGGCTTGGGTTTCCCTGTCTTTAACGGCGCTTGCCGGATTTTCATTAGCCTCTCAGGTAAGTGCCGTGCCCCATCTCAATTCTTCCGTGAACGAATCCAAGCTGACCGCCGCTGCGGCTGTCCCTCTTGTCCCGCCCATGCTGCTGTCTGGTCTTGAGCCGCTCGTGATCGGCGAGGACAGCCTGTTCGTCAACATCGGCGAGCGCACCAACGTCACCGGATCGAAGGCCTTCGCGCGCATGATCCTCAATGGCCAGTACGAGCAAGCGCTGGTGGTGGCGCGCCAGCAGGTCGAGAACGGCGCCCAGATCGTCGACGTCAACATGGACGAGGCCATGCTCGACAGCCAGGCCGCGATGGTGCGCTTCCTGAACCTGATGGCGAGCGAACCCGACATCGCGCGGGTGCCGGTGATGATCGACAGCTCCAAGTGGAGCGTGATCGAGGCAGGCCTGCGCTGCGTGCAGGGCAAGGGCGTGGTCAACTCGATCAGCATGAAGGAGGGCGTCGCGGAGTTCAAGCGCCAGGCCAGGCTGATCCAGCGCTATGGCGCCGCCACCGTCGTGATGGCCTTTGACGAGAAAGGCCAGGCCGACACCTACCAGCGCAAGGTCGAGATCTGCGAGCGGGCCTATCGCATCCTGGTCGACGAGGTTGGTTTCCCGCCCGAGGACATCATCTTCGATCCCAACATCTTCGCGATCGCCACCGGCATCGAGGAGCACGACAACTACGCGGTCGACTTCATCAACGCCACGCGCTGGATCAAGCAGAACCTGCCGGGCGCCAAGGTTTCGGGCGGCGTCTCGAACGTCTCGTTCAGCTTCCGTGGCAACGAGCCGGTGCGCGAGGCCATCCACACCGTGTTCCTGTACCACGCGATCAAGGCGGGCATGGACATGGGCATCGTCAACGCCGGCATGGTCGGCGTCTACGATGAGCTCGACGCCGAGCTGCGGGAGCGGGTCGAGGACGTGGTGCTGAACCGTCGTCCCGATGCGACCGAGCGCTTGCTCGAGATCGCCGAGAGCGTCAAGGGCGCGGCCAAGGACGACAGCGCCAAGTACGCCTGGCGCGCGCTGCCGGTGCGCGAGCGCCTCAAGCACGCGCTGGTGCATGGCCAGAACGAGTTCATCACCGAGGACACCGAGGAGATGTGGCAGGCGCTGCGTGCCGACGGCGGCCGTCCGCTGCACGTGATCGAAGGCCCGCTGATGGACGGCATGAACGTGGTCGGCGACCTGTTCGGCCAGGGCAAGATGTTCCTGCCCCAGGTGGTCAAGTCGGCCCGCGTCATGAAGCAGGCGGTGGCCCACCTCGTGCCCTACATCGAGGAAGAAAAGCTGCGCCTGCAGGCCGCCGGTGGCGACGTCAAGTCCAAGGGCAAGATCGTGATCGCCACCGTCAAGGGCGACGTGCACGACATCGGCAAGAACATCGTGACCGTCGTCCTGCAGTGCAACAACTTCGACGTCGTCAACATGGGCGTGATGGTGCCCTGCCACGAGATCCTGGCCAAGGCCAAGGAAGTCAATGCCGACATCGTCGGCCTGTCGGGCCTGATCACGCCCAGCCTGGAGGAGATGCAGTATGTCGCCTCCGAGATGGAGAAGGACCCCTGGTTCCGCGAGCGCGGCATCCCGCTGCTGATCGGCGGCGCGACCTGTTCGCGCGTGCATACCGCGGTCAAGATCGCGCCGAACTACAGCGGCCCGGTGGTCTATGTGCCCGACGCCTCGCGTAGCGTGGCGGTGGCGCAGGGCCTGCTGGGCGAGGGCCGGGCGGCTTATCTGGCCGAACTGAACGCCGATTACGACAAGGTGCGCCAACAGCACGCCAACAAGAAGCAGACCCCGCTCTGGCCGCTGGCCAAGGCGCGCGCCAACAAGACCCCGATCGCCTGGGACGACTACGCGCCGGTGGTGCCCAAGTTCACCGGCCGCCGCCTGTTCAAGAACTTCGACCTGGCGGAGCTGGCCCAGTACATCGACTGGGGTCCGTTCTTCCAGACCTGGGACCTGGCCGGGCCTTATCCCGCCATCCTGGATGACGAGGTGGTCGGCGAGCAGGCGCGCAAGGTGTTCGCCGACGCCCAGGCCATGCTGAAGAAGATCGTCGAAGGCCGCTGGCTGAGCGCCAACGCGGTGCTGGGGCTGTATCCGGCCAACGCGGTCGGCGACGACATCGAGCTCTATGCCGACGAGGGCCGCAGCCAGCTCGTGCTGACCTGGCATGGCATGCGCCAGCAGACCGAGAAGCAGGAAATCGATGGTGTCATGCGCCCGAGCCGCTGCCTGTCCGACTTCGTCGCGCCCAAGGGCAGCGGCGTGGATGATTACGTCGGACTGTTCGCGGTCACGGCCGGCATCGGGGCCGACAAGCGGGCCGAGGCCTTCGAGGCGGCGCAGGACGACTACAGCTCGATCATGCTCAAGGCGCTGGCCGACCGTCTGGCCGAGGCCTTCGCCGAATGCCTGCACCAGCGCGTGCGCACCGACCTCTGGGGCTATTGCCCGCACGAGGCCCTGGGCCGCGAGCAGCTGATTGCCGAGCAGTACCAGGGCATTCGTCCGGCGCCGGGCTATCCGGCCTGCCCGGACCACTCGGTCAAGCGCGCCATGTTCGACCTGCTGCACTGCGAGGACATCGGCATGGGCCTGACCGACAGCCTGGCGATGACGCCGGCCGCCAGTGTCAGCGGCTTCTACCTCGCCCACCCCGACAGCTGCTACTTCAACGTCGGCAAGATCGGCCACGACCAGCTGCAGGACATGGCGGTGCGTCGTGGCATGAGCGAGGCCGAACTTGAGCGGCTGCTGGCGCCGAATCTATAAGCCGACCAGGCTGCGCCGGTACTGCATCGCCTCGGCCAGATGCGGTATTTCGATCCGGTCCGCCTGGGCCAGGTCGGCGATGGTGCGCGCCACGCGCAACGCGCGGTGGGTGGCACGCCCCGACCAGCCCAGCCGGGTCGCGGCCCTTTGCAGCCACTGGGTGGCCTGGCTGTCGAGCCAGGCGTGGCGTTCCAATGCGTCGCCGGCCAGCCACTGGTTGGCCTGGCCCTGGCGGGATTCGGCGCGCTGGCGCGCGGCCAGCACGCGCTGTCGCACCTGGGCACTCGCTTCGCCAGGCGCCGCGCCCAGCAGATCCTGTGCCGGCAGCGCTGGCACCTCGACCTGCAGGTCGATCCGGTCCAGCAGCGGCCCGCTGAGCTTGCCCTGGTAGCGCGCGACCTGGTCCGGTGTGCAGCGGCAGGCCTTGATGCGGGAGCCCAGGTAGCCGCAAGGGCAGGGGTTCATCGCCGCCACCAGCTGGAAGTGGGCCGGGAACTCGGTCTGGTAAGCCGCACGCGAGATGCGGATCGATCCCGATTCGAGCGGTTCGCGCAGCGCTTCCAGCGCGTGGCGGGGGAATTCCGGCAGTTCGTCCAGGAACAGCACCCCATGGTGCGCCAGCGAGATCTCGCCCGGTCGTGGCGGTGAGCCGCCGCCCACCAGCGCGACCGCGCTGGCGCTGTGGTGTGGCGCACAGGTCGGACGCTGACCCCATTGCTCAAGGCTGAAGCGGCCCGCGAGCGAGGCGACCGCCGCGCTTTCCAGGGCCTCCTCGTCGCCCAGGGGCGGCAGCAGACCGGCCAGCCGTTGTGCCAGCATGGACTTGCCCGAGCCGGGCGAGCCGACCAGCAGCAGGCTGTGGCTGCCGGCGGCGGCGATCTCGAGCGCGCGCCGGGCGGCGGCCTGGCCCTTGACATCGGCCAGATCGGGGCCGTTGCCATTGGCCTTGGCGGCTGCGGCTTCGACCCGGTGCCAGCCGTCGTCGTCCACGGCCGCTGCCGCCAGCGCGCTGCCGACGGGCGCGAACTGGCGCGTCACATCGAGCAGATGGCGCGCGCGCCAGACCTGTGCACCCCTGGCCAGCGCCGCTTCCTCGGCGCTGTCGGGTGGCAGCACCAGTCGCGTGGCGGCGCCCGCACCAGCCTGGCGCAGCGCCAGCCCCATCGCCAGCGCGCCACGGATCGGCCGCAGCTCGCCACCGAGCGAGAGCTCGCCTGCGAACTCGTGTCCGGTCAGTCGCCCGGCATCGAGCTGCCCGCTGGCGGCCAGGATGCCGAGCGCGATCGGCAGGTCGAAGCGGCCCGAATCCTTGGGCAGGTCGGCTGGCGCCAGGTTGACCGTGATGCGCTTGTTGCCTGGAAATTCGAGCCCGGCGTTCTGGATCGCCGACCGCACCCGCTCGCGCGCCTCCTTGACCTCGGTATCGGCCAGCCCGACCAGCGTGAAGCTGGGCAGTCCGTTGGCCAAATGGACCTCGACCTGCACCGGCCGGGCCTGCAGCCCCAGCAGGGTGCGACTCTGCACCAAAGCAAGACTCATGGCTGGTTTCCTCCCTGTCCGCTCGGACACCCCCTGAATAACGCCCATTTTTGGTGCATCAATGTGGTGAATCTGGCGCTGGACTGGCTTCATATTAGCCGGTCGAGGGCGGTTCAGGGGCACTCCAGCGCGCCGGATTGTGGGAGAAGTAGCTGGCACGATCCGTGCTTGTAGAAAGTATCGCATTAACGTAATCTAGAGAGGCCGCTCATGAAACTGGTTTCCGCCATCATCAAACCCTTCAAGCTCGACGAGGTGCGCGAGGCACTGTCGCAGATCGGCGTACAAGGCATCACCGTCACCGAGGTCAAGGGCTTCGGCCGCCAGAAGGGCCATACCGAGCTCTACCGTGGCGCCGAGTACGTGGTGGATTTCCTGCCCAAGGTCAAGGTCGAGGCCGCCGTGGACGATTCCCAGGTCGACCGGGTGATCGAGGCGATCGAGGGTGCGGCCCGCACCGGCAAGATCGGCGACGGCAAGATCTTCGTCTTCCCGCTCGAACAGGTCGTCCGCATCCGCACCGGCGAGCATGGCGCCGAGGCGCTCTGATTCATTTTTCCCCCTCAGGAGAGCACAACATGAACAAGAAGTTATTGAGCCTTGGACTCGCGTTGGCCACGACGGCTACGCTGGCCCAGGACGGCGGTGCCGCCGCGACCGCGGTCGCCCAGGTGGCTGAAGCAGCGGCTGCCGCTGCGCCTGCCGTCCCGGTGCCCAACAAGGGTGACACCGCCTGGATGATGGTCTCCACCCTGCTGGTGATCCTGATGACCGTGCCCGGCCTGGCGCTGTTCTACGGCGGCCTGGTGCGCAGCAAGAACATGCTCAGTGTCCTGATGCAGGTCATGGTCGTGTTCTCGCTCGCGGTCGTGCTGTGGTTCATCTACGGCTACAGCCTGGCGTTCACCGAGGGCAGCGGCTTCATCGGCGGCTTCGATCGCCTGTTCATGAAGGGCATCTGGGACAACGCCGCCGGCAGCTTCGCCAATGCCGCCACCTTCAGCAAGGGCGTGGTGATCCCCGAGATCGTGTTCGCCGCCTTCCAGGCCACTTTTGCCGGCATCACCTGCGCGCTGATCGTCGGCTCCTTCGCCGAGCGCATGAAGTTCTCGGCCGTGCTGTTGTTCACCGCGATCTGGTTCACCTTCAGCTATCTGCCGATCGCGCACATGGTCTGGTTCTGGATGGGTCCTGATGCCTACAGCTCGGCCGCCGTGGTCGACGAGATGACCGGCAAGGCCGGCCTGATCTGGCAGTGGGGCGCGCTGGACTTCGCGGGTGGCACCGTGGTGCACATCAACGCCGCCGTCGCGGGCCTGGTGGGTGCCTACATGGTGGGCAAGCGCATCGGCTACGGCCGCGAATCGATGGCGCCGCACAGCCTGACCCTGACCATGGTCGGTGCCTCGCTGCTGTGGGTGGGCTGGTTCGGCTTCAACGCCGGTTCCGCACTGGAAGCCAACGGCTTCGCCGGCCTGGCCTTCATCAACACCTTTGCTGCCACGGCCGCCGCCGTGCTGGCCTGGTGCCTGGGCGAAGCGCTGATGCGTGGCAAGGCTTCGATGCTGGGTGCCGCTTCGGGCGCCGTCGCCGGCCTGGTGGCGATCACCCCGGCTGCCGGCAACGTCGGCATCGGTGGCGCGCTGGTGATGGGTCTGCTGTCGGGCTTTGCCGGCCTGTGGGGCGTGCATGGCCTCAAGAAGCTGCTCGGTGCTGACGACTCGCTCGACGTCTTCGGCGTGCACGGTGTCTGCGGCATCCTGGGTGCACTGCTGACCGGTGTCTTCAACAGCCCGGCGCTGGGTGGTCCTGGCTTTGTCGCCGACTGGTCGACCGCCACCATGGTCACCGCCGCCGACTACTCGATCGCCGCCCAGGTCTGGATCCAGGCCAAGGCCGTGCTGCTGACCATCCTCTGGTCGGGCGTGGTGTCGGTGGTCGCCTACAAGGTCGTCGATCTGCTGGTTGGCCTGCGCGTCAGCGAGGAAGCCGAGCGCGAGGGCCTGGACATCAGCAGCCACGGCGAAACCGCCTACAACCGCTGATCATCACCGCGTGATCGGATGGCCCGTCCAGCCCAGGCTGGCGGGCCATTTTTTCATCCAGGATTCGAGCAACGGTGCCACAATGGTTTCAAACCGAACTCAACCGAGAAGGAGGAGACCATGCTGTACCGTTTCAAGTCCAAGGCCAGCGGCGATGTCGTGATGCTGGAGCCCAACGGCAAGCAACTGCTCGAAATCCTGGGCAAGGACCCCGCGGGGCCGGGCATCATCCTGCCCGAGCAGATGCCTGGAGCGGTCCAGGCGCTGCGCGACGCCGTGTTCGAGGAAGAGGCCGAGCACCAGCGCGAGGTGCAGGAGGCGCTCGCGCGTGGCGAGGACACTCCCGATCCGAACCGCATCACCTTGCGCGTTCGCGTGACGCCTTTCATCGAGCTGCTGCAGCACAGCATCCGCGAGCACACCGAGGTGATCTGGGGCGTCTGAGGATCAGTCGGCGTACTGGCCGGCGGCGTCATCACGGCCTTGAGCTTGGCTGTCTGATCGGCCACGAAGGCCTTGTGCTCGGCCGGCTCGATCCGCTTGTCGGTCGCGACGCTGGCGCCCAGCGCTTCCTGGCGCTTGGTTGTGGTCTCCTGGTCGAATGTCTGGTGCATGAATGCCCGACCGTCCATGATTCCAGGTGCCCTACCTGACGGCGGACTGACGTCAGCGGGACTGCTGGCTGGGCGGCAGCGGGCGACGGTGCGAAAATCCCGGTCATTTCCTGCATCACGGCTCCGGCCGGTTCCGCCATGTCCAAGACCCTGTCCCTGCCCAAGCGTCCGCAGTCCTCCGGCGCCGACCAGCCGAAGCCCTATGCCGCGCGCAAGTCGCGCCCCGCACCCGCCGGACCGTCGAGCGAGCGCCAGGCCCAGCCGCCGCGTGATCCCAGGGTGCAGGGTCAAGGGTCTGTTGGGTGGTCTGGTCAGGACAGACCCGCAGCCGGTCGCGATCGTGTGCCTGCGGCCACGCGCCCGCCGCGCCCGGCGGCACGGCCCGACAGCCGCGATGCCAGCGAGCCGGTGCGGCTGAACAAGCGCCTGTCCGACCTGGGCCTGTGCTCGCGCCGCGAGGGCGACGAGTGGATCGAGCGCGGCTGGGTGCTGGTCAACGGCAAGACCGCGCAGATGGGCCAGCCGGTCACGGCGCTGGATCGGATCGAGGTCGCGCCGCAGGCCACGGCGCAGCAGGGCGCGCGCGTCACCATCCTGCTGCACAAGCCGATAGGCTATGTCAGCGGCCTGCCCGAGGACGGCCACCAGAGCGCCGCCGTGCTGGTGCAGCCGCGCACGCGCTGGAAGGAGGACCGCACGCCGCGCCGCTTCGAGGCCGGCCACACGCGCGGGCTGGCACCGGCCGGACGGCTCGACATCGATTCGACCGGGCTGCTGATCCTGACCCAGGACGGCCGCGTGGCCAAGGCCTTGATCGGCGAGGACTCCGAGGTCGAGAAGGAATACCTGGTGCGCGTGCACTGGGCGCCCAACGGTCCCAAGGGCGTCGGCGTCGTGATGCAGAACCCGCAGGCGGTGTTCCCGCCCGAGCGGCTGGCGCTGCTGCGCCACGGCCTGAGCCTGGACGGCCAGCCCCTGCGCCCGGCGCAGGTCGAGTGGCAGAATGAGGACCAGTTGCGCTTCGTGCTGAAGGAAGGCAAGAAGCGCCAGATCCGCCGCATGTGCGAGCAGGTTGGACTGCATGTGGTGGGCCTCAAGCGTATCCGCATCGGTCGGATCGTGCTGGGCAACCTGCCGCTGGGCGAGTGGCGCTTCCTGGGCGAAAATGAAAAATTCTGAGAATAAGAAGTTATATAAATGAGTGAAAATGAACGAATCTGAAAAGGAGAATCGTTCATGAGGGAGAGAACAGCGATCGCGCTGACCGTCGTCGCAGCGCTCGCGGCTTGCGGCGGCGGCGGGGAAGGGTCGGTCCAGCAAACGTCCGATGGCTATCTGGTCGAGAGTGGCCTGGCGCAGAAAGGGCCGTTGGCCCGCGGGTCGGTGGTCACACTCAACGAGCTCGACTCCATCGCGCTGGCGCCCAACGGCAAGAGCTACACCTTCGAAACCGTTGATGATCGCGGCACCTTCAGGCCGACGAGCAAATTCAGCAGCCCCTATCTGGAGACGACGGCCCAGGGCTATTACTTCAACGAGGTCACCGGCAACAGCGACCAATGGGTGGCACTGCGCGGTCTGAGCAATCTCTCGGCCAACGCGGACCGGGCCGTCAATGTCAACGTGCTGAGCGATGTCACCACGGACCGTATCCGCACCCTGGTCAAGGGCAAGCCTGCCATGGCGTTCAAGGCGGCGCGTGTCCAGGCGCAGCGCGAGCTGCTCAATGCCCTGGGCATCGCCAACAGCGCTGATCTGCTGTCCGGCACGGCGACCACGCCGGCCAATTTCATGGAGCTCGATCTGAGCCAGTCTCGCCCGGCCGATCAGGCCCTGGCGGCGATTTCGGGCCTGGTGTCCCATGTCGGCAGCGACAAGGCGGGTGGCGTCACGGCCTTCCTGAGCGAGATGGGAGCCGATCTCGGCGATGACGGGCTGCTCAACAACTCGATCAAGCTGGGTCGCAGCGTGACGGAGCAGCTGCAGCAGGCGGCGCTGGCCGTCGACCTGGGCCTGGTCGCCAGCAACCTGAACAAGGTGTATGGCAAGACGCTGTACCGCACAGCCGATCTGGCGCAATGGGTCGACAGTTCGGGCGGTCGCGACCAGGTGATCGACAAATACAAATACGCGGTCGAGAGTGTCACCCCCGACCAGGAGAGCCTGTCGCCGGCCTGGGTGGCTGGCATCGATGACGTCGGGCAGTGCTTCTCGGTCAGTGGCGGCAGCTTGTACAAGGACGGTGTCAAGCAGAACGCGGCGGTGCGGGCGGCCAAGGGCAACCGGTTCACGCTGGGCGTCACGCCGCCCGCGCTGGGCAAACGGACCGAGTATCTCCAGCGCAGCGCCGCCGTGGCTTCCAAATGCACCGGACAGACCGCAGCCATGCGGTTGCTGCAATATTCGGTAGCGGTCAGCACCAGCCAGACGGCGGTACCCGTGCCCGCGGATTACCTGGGCGCCAACCTGCCCGACATCACCGACTACGCCTACACCCCGGTCTATGCCGACCTGGTCAAGCAGGCGCGCGCCTTCGGCCCGACCGATCACCCCTGGGGCGGGGTGACCGACATCGCACCGGTGGGCAGCGACCTCTGGCCGAGCGGCGACTTCGGCATCTTCCTGATGACGTTGCCGGGCATGGAGGGGACTTACAAGCTGTCGTTCACGGGCAAGGCCGATGTCGCGCTCAGCTCCTCGTATAACACGACGCTGGCCAATTTGCGCTACGACGCGGCGCTCAACCGCACGACCGCCGACGTGGTGCGCGGCTCAAACGCCGACAACCCCGCTGGCGCCCACATGGTGCTGACCTTCAAGAACACCGGCGCCGGCGTCAAGGATCTGAAGGTGGTGCGGCCGGGCTACGACGCCCTCAATCCGCCGCTGTTCACGCGGGAGTTCCTCGACCATATCGCGCGCTTCAAGGTGCTGCGTTTCATGGAATGGCTGCGTGCCAACAACAATCCCAGCACGACCTGGGCCACGCGTACCCCGCCCAGTCGCCCCCACAGGTCAGAGACCGGTGTGCCCTGGGAGCATGTGATCGCGCTCGCGAATCAGACGCAGAAGGACATCTGGATCAACATCCCCGTCGCGGCCGACGATGACTATGTGCTGCAGCTCGCCAGCCTGCTGAAATCGACGCTCAACGCCGACAGCAAGATCTACGTCGAGTACAGCAACGAAGTCTGGAATTCGCAGTTCCAGCAGTTCGCGACCAACCGCAACCTCGCAACCCAGGAGCTCTACAACAACCCGCAATCGCCGCTGGCCTACGATGGCAAGACTCATGTCGATGTCATCGGCTACCGCTACATCGCCAAGCGCAGCAAGGAAATCAGCGACATCTTCCGCGGCGTCTACGGCGACGCCGCGATGATGACCACGGTACGGCCCATCTTTGCGAGCCAGGTGGTGCAGACCTATGTCGCCCAGCTCGGCCTGGATTTCATCAACGATGTCTATGGCCCGCCGTCGCGCTATTTCCATGCCTTTGCCGGCGCGCCGTACTTCAACCTCGGCGAGCTGCAGCAGGTCGACGGCCTGAGCGTTGACGCCGTGCTGCAAGCCCTGAGCGATTCGGTCACCGCGATGCCCAGGCAGGCCTATTTCGAGAAGAACGTCGCCTTCGCCAGCTGGTACGGTCTGCCGTTCTTCGCCTACGAGGCCGGACCCGATACCTTCGGCCAGGGCAGCATCGCGGCCAAGAAGGCAGCCAGCCTCGACCCGCGCCTGCTCGACATCTGCAAGCGCTACCTGAGCAGCTGGTACGCCGGTGGCGGCCAGATGCTGATGTGGTACACCGCTGGCGCCGGCAACTGGGACACCCAGTACGGCACCTGGGGGCTGACGACCGACCTCGCGCTCACCGACACGCCCAAGATCCAATGCATCGACCAGACCCGCAACGGCCTGCTGCCAGCGATCAAGGCCCGCAATCAGGTGCCAGGCAGCTTCGACGCACTGGCCTATGTCGAGAACTTCCCGGACAGCTCGGGCAACTATGCCGAGGCCTCCAAGGGGCAGGTCAAGTGGCTGCATCCGAACAGCCATGTCGACTACCTGGTCTACGCGCCGCAGGCCGGCAGCTACGGGCTCGTCATCACGGCGGCCGCCGCCCGCAGCGGCAACCAGATTGACGTGCTGCTCAACAACCAGACCGTGGCTGCTGCCTTCGAGCTGGGCGGCAACAGCCTGAGCACGCCGCTCGACAACGCCTCGATTCCGGTCACGCTGCCCAGGGGCTTCAGCACGCTGAGGATCAGGACCAAGGCCGAGAATGGGGGCTTCGTGCTGTCGAGGTTCACGCTGCGCTGATCGGCGCTGGCTGGGCGAGCACGAGCGGTGCTGAGTTGCCGCTTGGTAGACCAGTCGTCCAAGGTCGCGGGGGAGGCGGCGGGCGACGATTTGTGCTCGCACCATGAGGAGTCCGCCGCCTCCCCCGCGGCCCCGCCAGGACCGGTTGCAGCCAGGCCTGCCATCAAGAGCCCTTGAAATCACCGCCGCCGTCGCCAACTAGCCCATCGTGTGCTGACCGGCCGCGTGGTGTCTTGCGCCATCGAGCCGGTCGCTGCCTCACCCGAATTCCACGTCGAGTTTTACTGCCTAGACCATGAGCAAACATACCCACGCTTTCCAGGCCGAAGTGGCCCAGCTGCTGCACCTCGTCACCCACTCGCTGTACTCGAACCAGGAAATCTTCCTGCGCGAGCTGATCTCCAACGCCTCCGACGCCTGCGACAAGCTGCGCTTCGAGGCGCTCGACGACGCCACGCTGTACGAGGACGCACCGAACCTCGAAGTGCGCGTGAGCTTCGACCAGGATGCCAAGACGCTGACCATCACCGACAACGGCATCGGCATGAGCGAGTCCGAGGCCATCGCGCATCTCGGCACCATCGCCAAGAGCGGCACCAAGGACTTCATGGGCCGCCTGTCGGGCGACCAGAAGAAGGACGCCCAGCTGATCGGCCAGTTCGGCGTCGGCTTCTACTCGGGCTTCATCGTCGCCGACAAGATCACGGTCGAGTCGCGTCGCGCCGGCCTCAAGGCCGAAGACGGCGTGCGCTGGATCAGCGGCGGCAGCGGCGACTTCGAGACCGAGACCATCACGCGCGCCGCACGCGGCACCAGCGTGATCCTGCACCTGCGCGACGATGCGACCGAGTACCTGAACCGCTGGAAGCTCAAGGGCATCATCTCGAAGTATTCGGACCACATCAGCCTGCCGATCCTGATGCGCAAGGAAGAGTGGGACGCCGAGAAGGGCGAGTCGGTGCTGCAGGACGAGTGGGAAGCTGTCAACTCGGCCAGCGCGCTCTGGACCCGCTCCAAGAAGGACATCAGCGACGAGCAGTACGCCGAGTTCTACAAGAACATCAGCTACGACCAGGAGGCACCGCTGGCCTGGAGCCACAACCGCGTCGAGGGCAGCACCGAGTACACCCAGCTGCTCTATGTGCCGGCCAAGGCGCCGATGGACCTGTGGAACCGCGACAAGAAGGCCGGCGTCAAGCTCTACGTCAAGCGCGTCTTCATCATGGACGAGGCCGAGGCGCTGATGCCGACCTATCTGCGCTGGGTCAAGGGCGTGATCGACTCGGCCGACCTGCCGCTCAACGTCAGCCGCGAGCTGCTGCAGGAGAGCCGCGACGTCAAGGCGATCCGCGAGGGCAACACGCGCCGCGTGCTGGCCATGCTGGAAGACCTGGCGCGCAAGGATCGCAAGCCCGAAGGTGCGGAATGGGATGCCCTGTCCGACGAGGACAAGCAGCAGGCTGAAAAGGATGCCGGCCGCTACGCCAAGTTCTACGCCGAGTTCGGCGCCGTGCTCAAGGAAGGCCTGGGCGAGGACTTCGCCAACCAGGACAAGCTCGCCAAGCTGCTGCGCTTCGCCTCGACCCAGAGCGACGCCGTCAGCGTCACCTTCGCCGACTACAAGGCGCGCATGAAGGAAGGCCAGGAGGCGATCTACTACATCACCGCCGACACCCTGGCTGCCGCCAAGAACAGCCCGCAGCTCGAGGTCTTCCGCAAGAAGGGCATCGAGGTGCTGCTGATGAGCGACCGCGTCGACGAGTGGGCGCTGTCCTTCCTGAATCAGTTCGACGGCACGCCGCTGCAGTCGGTCGCCAAGGGTGGCGTCGACCTGGGCAAGCTGCAGGACGAGGAAGAGAAGAAGGCCGCCGAGCAGGCCGCCGAGACCTTCAAGCCGATGCTGGACAAACTGAAGGAAGCGCTCAAGGACAAGGCGCAGGACGTGCGCGTCACCACCCGTCTGGTCGATTCGCCCGCCTGCCTGGTGGCCGAGGACCATGGCATGAGCCTGCAGCTGGCGCGTATGCTCAAGCAGGCCGGCCAGCCGGTGCCCGACATGAAGCCGATCCTGGAAGTCAACGCCGACCATGCCCTGGTGAAGAAGCTCGAAGGCTCGGTGCATTTCGACGATCTGGCGCAGATCCTGTTCGACCAGGCGCTGCTGGCCGAAGGCGGCCTGCCGGAAGATCCGGCTGCCTACGTCAAGCGCGTCAACGCCTTGCTGGTCTGATTCAGTACCTCCCAGGCAAGAAGGGCTCCCGTTGCGGAGCCTTTTTTGTTGTTGCCAGTCTGGTGCGACGGTCGCGGGCGCGCTAGCATGAGGCCATGATCCCGATCCGCTCTGTCGCTCTGTGTTCATCGCTGCTGCTGGCCCTGGCGGGTTGCAGCTCGGTCGGCGTGGGCGCCGGCATTTCGGTGCCCGTGCTGCCCGGTGTCTCGATCGGGGTCGGCGTCGGCAGCGGCGGGGTTCAGCTCGGGGTCGGAGCCCATGCCGGTCCGGTCGGCGTCGGTGTCGGTGTCAACCAGAGCGGACAGGTCACGGGCAACGCGGGCGTCGGCGCCAGCGTGCCGCTGGGCGATGGTGGCGCGCGCGCCGGGGTCGGCGTCGGGACGGGCACGGTGCTCTACGACCCCAACCGTTCGCCTCCCGCGCCGTCACGTTGACCGTCATGGACACCGGTTTTTCCCTGTGGCAGCGCTACTGGTCGCTGCCGGTGCTCGAGGTCAACCTGCTGCTGTTCGCCAACCTGTGCGGCGCGCTGCTGCTGGGTCTGCTGGTCGGCTACGAGCGCAGCTACCACAGCCGTGCCGCCGGCATGCGCACCTACGGCATCGTCTGCATGGCGTCCTGCGCGCTGACCGTGTTCGCTGGCTATCCCGGCTTCTGGTGGGGGCAGGCCGACACCACCCATCTGGCCGTGGATCCGACCCGCGTGGTGCAGGGCATCGTGACCGGGATCGGTTTTCTCGGTGCCGGCGTCATCATGCGCGACGGCCTGAACATCAGCGGCCTGACCACGGCGGCATCGATCTGGGCTACCTCGGCCATCGGCGTGCTGGTCGGCGTCGGTTTTTACCCGGCCGCCATCCTGCTGGCGCTGCTGTCGGCCTCGCTGATGATGTGGGGTGTCAAGGTCGAGGCCAGGCTGCCCGCGCGACCGGCCATCGGCGTGACGCTGAGCTTTCGTGCCGGCCATGATCCGGACGACTGCGCGATCAAGGCCTTGATGCACGACTGGGGCTACAGCTTGGCCGAGGGTTCGCTGCACATCGCCAGCCAGCAGGGGCAGGTGAGCTGGCAGTTCGTGATGGTCGCGCGGCCTTCGACGCCGCGCGCGACTTCGCTGTTCGACCTCTCGCGCCTGCTGCGCGGCATCGAGGGGGTTGAAAGCATGCAGCTGACGCATGCACGCAACTGAGCCTGGTCAGGCGATCAGCGCCGGCTGCTGCATCGCCTCGACCTGCTGCCACAGGATCGCGGCCTGCTCCTGCCAGTAGGCCGCGCTGCCGAACCAGGGAAAGTTGATCGGGAAGATCGGATCGCTCCAGCGCCGCGCCAGCCAGGCGCTGTAGTGCAGCAGGCGCAGCGTGCGCAGCGGCTCGATCAGCGCGAGTTCGCGCCGATCGAATTCGCGCATCGTCTCGTAGCCGTCGAGCAGGGCACCGAGCTGGCGCTGCTGCTGTTGCCGGTCGCCGCTCAGCAGCATCCAGAGGTCCTGCACCGCCGGGCCGCTGCGGCTGTCGTCGAGGTCGACGAAATGCGGGCCCTGGTCCGGCGTCCAGAGGATGTTGCCGGGGTGGCAGTCGCCATGCAGCCGCAGCGTGGCGATCCGGCCCTGCGGGGTGCAGGCGGTCATGGCCTCGGTTGCCAGTGCCAGGGCGGCCTGTGCCGCCTCGCGCCAGCGGCTGGCCGCCTCGGGTGGCAAGTCGCCCTGCTCGATCAGCCAGGCCAGCGGTTCCTGGCCGAAAGTCGTGGCGTCCAGTGCCGGGCGCAGCTTGAACGGCTGCGCTGCGCCCACCTGGTGCAGCCGTGCCAGCAGGCGACCGATCCATTCGAGCACCTCGGGGTCGTCGAGCTCGGGCCGGCGTCCGCCGCGCGCCGGGCTCACGCTGAACAGGAAGTCGCCATGGCGGTGCAAGGTCCGGTCTTGCAGCCGCAGCGGGGCGACCATCGGGACTTCGGCTTCGGCCAGTTCCAGGGCGAAATCATGTTCCTCAGCGATCTGCGCCTCGCTCCAGCGCCCGGGGCGGTAGAACTTGAGCACGACCGCGCCGCCGTCCTCCAGCCGCGCCAGGTAGACCCGGTTTTCGTAGGAGCTCAGTCCCTGCAGTCGGCCGTCGCCGCGCAGGCTGGTGCTGTCGAGCGCGTCGAGCACGACATCGGGCGTGAGGGCGTCGTAGGGATGCAGGGCGGGGTCGTGGTCGGATCTGAGCATGGCGCATTGTCGCAGCGCTCCATTGCCCGCGCGGCTCGCCTATCATCGGCCCATGTCAGCCTCCCAAGCCCCCAACAAGAACCGTCCCCGCCCGTCCGATCGTCCTGCGCCGGGCCAGCCAGCCCGTGGCGCCCGCGCGCCCGAGAAGTCGATCCAGGAACAGCTGCCCGAGCTGCGCCCCGGCCAGTCGATCGAGCTGCTCAAGGAGCTGCATATCCTCACGCGCGAGGGCAAGCTGAACCAGGACACGCGGCGCAAGCTCAAGCAGGTCAACCACCTGCTGCAGTTCATCGAGCCGCTGCTGCAGGAGGCGCTCGACGCGCGCGGCGACGTCACGCTGGTCGACCATGGCGCTGGCAAGTCGTATCTGGGCTTCATGCTCTACGACCTGTTCTGCGCCCAACGCGAGGTCGGCTGGGTCTATGGCGTCGAGACCCGCACCGAACTGGTCGAGCGCTCCCGCGCGCTGGCCGCCAGGCTGGGCTTCGACCGCATGCGTTTCGTCGCCACCACGGTGCAGGAGGCGATGACCTCGGACCAGATCCCGGCCGAGGTCGATGTCGTCACCGCGCTGCACGCCTGCGACACCGCGACCGACGACGCGATCGCCTTCGGGCTGGCGCGCCAGGCGCGCTGCATGGTGCTGGTGCCCTGCTGCCAGGCCGAGGTCGCCAGCGTGCTGCGCAAGCACAAGGCGCTGACCCTGTCGCGCACGCCGCTGAGCGAGCTCTGGCGCCACCCGCTGCACACGCGCGAGTTCGGCAGCCAGATCACCAACGTGCTGCGCTGCCTCGAACTGGAAGCGCATGGCTACCAGGTCACCGTGACCGAGCTGGTCGGCTGGGAGCACTCGATGAAGAACGAGCTGATCCTGGCGCGCAAGGTCGGCAAGGGCAAGGCCAGCGCGCGCGAACGGCTGCAGCAGGTGCTCGACGAACTCGGCCTGCAGGAGCTGCAGCAGCGCTTCGGCGCCTGAATCCCTGTCAGCCAGCCGATGCCGGCAGCATGCTAAGCTATTCTCATAATCAAAAGGAGATCCGCATGCCCGCATTGCTGCCCGACGTCGATCCCGACGGCCTGCTCGAATTCTCGGTCGTCTATACCGACCGCTCGCTCAACCACATGTCGCGCCGCTTCCAGCGCGTGATGACGGACATTTCGTCTACCCTGAAGGAGGTCTACCGCGCCCGCTCGGTCGCGCTGGTCCCTGGCGGTGGCACCTACGGCATGGAGGCAGTCGCGCGCCAGTTCGCCACCGGCAAGAAGGCGCTGGTGATCCGGAATGGCTGGTTCAGCTACCGCTGGAGCCAGATCTTCGACGCCGGCTCGATCCCTGCTGAATCGGTCGTGCTGAAGGCGCGCCGCCTGTCGGATCAGCCGCAGGCGCCCTGGGTGCCCTGTCCGGTCGACGAGGTGGTGGCCACGATCCGCGAGTTCCGGCCCGACGTGGTGTTCGCGCCCCATGTCGAGACCTCGGCCGGCATGATCCTGCCCGACGACTACCTGAAAGCGGTGGCCGACGCGGTGCACGAGGTCGGCGGCTTGTTCGTGCTCGACTGCATCGCTTCCGGCACGCTGTGGGTCGACATGCAGGCCTGCGGCATCGACCTGCTGATCAGCGCGCCGCAAAAGGGCTGGAGCGGCTCGCCGGCCTGCGCCATGGTGATGCTGAGCGAGCGCGCCCGCGCCGCCATCGATGGCACCAGCAGCACCAGCTTCGCGGCCGACCTCAAGAAGTGGCTGCAGATCATGGAGACCTACGAGAACGGCGGCCATGCCTACCACGCCACCATGCCGACCGACGCGCTGCTGCGGCTGCGCGACGTGATGCAGGAGACATGCGCCTACGGCTTTGACCAGGTGCGCCAGGAGCAGATCGAGCTCGGCCGTCAGGTGCGCGCGCTGCT
The DNA here is from genome assembly GCA_943326015.2 of Chitinophaga pinensis. Classification (GTDB taxonomy): domain Bacteria; phylum Pseudomonadota; class Gammaproteobacteria; order Burkholderiales; family Burkholderiaceae_C; genus Malikia. The sequence continues at coordinate 28,344 of CALPRQ020000024.1, forward strand.
GGAGCGCCGCGGCATCCGCAGCGTGGCGGCTGCCGGCTTTCAGGCGCCGGGCGTGGTGGTGAGCTACACCGACGATCCCGGCATCCAGAACGGCAGCAAGTTCCTCGCGCTGGGCTTGCAGACCGCCTCCGGCGTGCCGCTGCAGTGCGATGAGCCGGCCGGCTTCTCGACCTTCCGCATCGGCCTGTTCGGGCTCGACAAGCTGCACCAGCCCGAGCGCTGCGTCGCGCAGCTGGCCGAGGCGCTGGATCGCATCGGCATCACCGAGCCCGCCGCCGAGCCGGCCTGACCGGCTGCACCGCCGACCCGGGTTCGGGCATTGACAGTGCGATTCGCGCTGTCGAGAATGCCCTGAGCACCGGGGCATCCGACCCCGGCAGGGAGTCGAGATGAATGCAACGCCGGGCAGCAGAAGCTGTCTCTACGACGAGGCCGAGCTTGAAGCCTTGCTCGACGCCATGGCCTTGCAGGCCGCCAAGCTGCTGCATGGCCGCAGCCGGGTCGCGGTGATCGGCATCCTGCGCCGTGGCGCGCCGCTGGCCGACCAGCTGACCGAGCGCCTGGTGCGCGTGCACGGGCTGGCTCAGCCGCTGCGGCTCGACCTGCTGGTCAAGCGCTACGCCGACGATCTGACCCTGCTGCACCCCGATACCGAGCTGACCGAGCAGGCCCGGCACGCCGCGCTGGAGCTGGCCGGCTGGACGCTGCTGGTGGTGGACGATGTGCTCTATACCGGGCATTCCCTGCTCAAGGTGCTGGACTATCTGGCGCGCAAGCAGCCAGCCGAGATCCGCGTCGCCGTGCTGGCCGACCGCTGTGCCGCCACCCTGCCGATCATGGCCGATGTGATCGGCGCGCGGCTGCAGATCGCCCCGGCCGGCATCGTCGAATGCCATCTGCCGCCCTACGAGCCCGATTTCCGCATCGAATTGCTGCAGCCGCAGCGCACCGGCTGAATGCCGCCACCGCAGGGGATGCCATGTTCAAGGACCGACTCGATGCCGCGCACCAGCTCGCCCAGGCGCTGGCGCCTTACCGTGAACGCCATCCGCTGGTGCTCGCGATTCCGCGCGGCGCCGTGCCGATGGCCAGGGCCATCGCGCGGGAGCTCGGCGGCGAGTTCGATGTCGTGCTGGTGCGCAAGCTGCGCTCGCCCTACGCGTCCGAGGTCGCGGTCGGCTCGGTCGACGAGAGCGGCTGGACCTACGTCGCGCCCCATGCCGCTTCGTTTGGCGCCGACCAGGACTACCTGGCGGCCGAGAAGCACGAGCAGCTGCTCACCATCCAGTCGCACCGTGCGCAGTACACCCCGATCCGCCCGCCGATCGACCCGCAGGGCCGGATCGTGATCGTGGTCGACGACGGCCTGGCGACCGGCGCCACCATGATCGCCGCGCTGCACGGCCTGCGTCACCAGCAGCCGGATCGGCTGATCTGCGCGGTGCCGGTGGCGGCACCGGATTCGCTTGAGCGGGTACGGCCGCTGGCCGACGAGGTCGTCTGCCTGTTGGCGCCAGAGGATTTCCAGGCGGTGGGCCAGTTCTACCGGCATTTCGACCAGGTCGAGGACGACGAGGTGATCGCGCTGCTCAAGGCTGGGCTGGCGGTCTAAGGCCTCGGTCCGGGGTGATACGTCGCACGGCCCGCCAGCGATTCATATCATCAATTTGATTAGTCAAACAAGGCCTTGGCGAACCGCTCAACCAGAAAATCCAACAAGGCGCGTACTGCGGGTGACAAATGCTTGCGCGAGGGATAAAGCGCGTAAATCGCCATGCTAGGCAGTTTCCAGTCTGGCAGAACCTGTTGCAGGCGGCCCTCCCTCAAGTGCATATTGGCGTGGTAAGTGGGCTGAAGGGCCACCCCGCCGCCAGCCAGGGCAGCCCAGAGCAAGGTCGTCGCTTCATTGGCGCTGAAGTGGCTTGCCACCCTGACCTCGCAGGATTCTGCGCCACGCTGAAGCTTCCACACGCTTTTGCCAAAGTTGGCATAACTCAGACAACGATGAGTGGCCAGGTCTGCCGGCGTCGCTGGCACACCATGCAGAGCGAGATAGGCGGGCGAGGCCACTAGCACCGAGTGACAAGGGGCCAGCACACGACCAATCAGCGAAGGATCAGGCTCCGCACTGATCCGAATGGCCAGATCTATGCGTGATTCGATCAGGTTGAGCGCGCCCTCGCTGGCATTGAGATCGATCTTGAGTTGCGGATGTTGCTTCAAGAAATCCACGATGGCTGCAGCCATCTGCGCATAGGCAAACGACATGCTGCAGGTGATGCGCAACTGCCCACGCAAGGCGTTGTCGTGGCTACAGGTTTCCTCCTCCACGTTTTCCATCAAGGCCAACATTTGCTGGCTGCGCCGCAGGCAGTTCTCCCCGGCATCCGTGAGTGTGACGCTGCGGGTGGTGCGCTGTAGAAGGCGCGCACCCAACCACTGCTCCAGTTCGGCCACATAGCGCGTCACCATGGCGCGCGACATATCCAGCTTCTCGGCAGTGGCGCTGAAGCTGCCATTTCTAGCCACTTCGACAAACACCTGCATGGCGGTCAATCGGTCCATATTTGATCGAATAGTGAAACAGTGATAGGCAAATTATGCGGTTTATCTGGGCGCCAGATGAAACTAAAGTTCACTCCAACGCTACAAGGCGTCTCTTTACCCATGAACAAGGAGTTCACCATGATCCGCACCACCCTTCTCGCTGCATCCCTGGCCATTGCATTCACGTCCGCCCAAGCAGCGCAACCGCTGACCGTCAAGGTCTACAACGCCGACGGCAACAGCTTCAACGTCAACTCCACGCTGCTGTTTGGCGAGAAGGAAGCCATGGTGATCGATGCCGGTTTCACCCGGGCGGACGCCATGCGTATCGCCGCCAACGTGCTCGACAGCGGCAAGCAGCTCACCACCATCTACGTGAGCCAAGCCGACCCGGACTATTACTTCGGCGTGGAAGCCCTGAAGGAATTCTTCCCGCAAGCCGACGTGGTGAGCACAGCCGCAGTGCTGAAGAAGCTCACAGACAAGGTAGCAGGCAAGGTCGCGTTCTGGGGTCCCAAAATGGGCGCCAACGCACCGCGCAAGCCTGTGGTGCCGCGTGTACTGGAAGGCAACACCCTGACGCTGGAAGGCCAGACGATTGAAATCCGCGGTACCCAAGGTCTGCTGGCACACCGCCCCTATGCGTGGATTCCTTCGATCAAAGCTATCGTGGGCAACATCGGTGTATTTGGCAACATGCATGTCTGGACTGCGGACACCCAAAGCACAGCGGAGCGTGCGGCCTGGGTTGCCCAGTTGGATGACATGGCGGCCTTGAAGCCCGAACTGGTAGTGCCCGGCCACATGAAGGTCGGCACCCAGATGGATGCCAGCGCGATTGCATTCACCAGGGCCTACCTGCAAACGTTCGAAACGAACCTGACTGCCTCCAACACCAGCGCCGAGTTGATCAGCGCCATGAAGCAGTCCTACCCACAGGTGAACGATGGCGCCATGTCTCTGGAGATTGGCGCCAAGGTCAACACCGGCGAAATGAAGTGGTAAGGGGGGGTGAGAGGGTGTTCAAAGGCCATGACGCGGGCAAGAAGGTCTCTGGCATCAAGCGCCATATTGCGTTGGACACCCTGGCGCTCTTGCTCAGAAGACTTTGAACCTGCTCTCAGGAGGTCTTGTCGGGCTTCTTGGCGGCTGCCCGTTCCGCCGCGCGGCGTTTCGGCGCCAGGCGGGCCAGCCGGGCCGCGACCAGCGCATTGACCGACCCCGCCGCCATGCGGCCCTGCGCGTCGGGCTTGCCGGCCGGATGGCCGGTCAGCAGTTCGAGCGCCTGGTCGACGTCGCTGACGGCCCAGATCCGGAACCGTCCCGCGCGCACGGCAGCGACCACATCGGCGCGCAGCATCAGGTGGCAGACATTGGCTTGCGGGATCAGCACGCCCTGTTCGCCGCTCAAGCCGCGCGCCGCGCAGAGATCGAAGAAGCCCTCGATCTTCTCGTTGACCCCGCCGATGGGCTGGACGACGCCGAACTGGTTGACCGATCCTGTCATGGCCAGCGCTTGCCGGATCGGCACGCCCGAGAGCGCCGACAGCAGCGCGCAGAGCTCGGCCAGCGAGGCGCTGTCACCCTCGACGCCACCATAGGACTGCTCGAACACCAGGCTGGCCTTGAGCGAGAGCGGCTCGCGCGCACCGAAGCGCGCCGCCAGGAAGGATGACAGGATCAGCACGCCCTTGGAGTGGATCGGGCCGCCGAGCTTGACCTCGCGCTCGATGTCGATCACCTGGCCTTCGCCGGCGCGCGCGGTCGCGGTGATGCGCATCGGATGGCCGAAGCTGCTGTCGTCGAGCAACACCACCGCCAGTCCGTTGACCTGTCCGACCTGGTCGCCCGCACTGTCGATCAGCAGCTGGCCGCGCAGCATGGCTTCCTGGTAGCGCAGCCGCAGCCGTTCGTTGCGGCGTTGTCGCGCCTGCAGCGCCGCCTCGACATGGCCGCATTCGATCCAGCTCGAAGTGGCCTTGCCGGCGAAATGCTCGGCCTCGCGCATCAGGTCGGTCAGCGGCCGGATGCGCGCGGTCAGGCGCTCGGCATCGTCGGCCAGCCGGGCCGAATGCTCGATCAGCCGGGCGATCGCGCTGGCTGACAGCGGCCGCAGCTGTTCGCGCCTGGCCAGCGTGGCGATCAGGCGCGCATAGGCCTGGGTGTTGTCCGGGCTGCGCGGGATCTCGCTCTCGAGGTCGGCGTTGATCTTGAACAGCGCGCTGAATTCGGGGTCGTACTGGCACAGCAGGTAGTAGACCAGGCGCTCGCCGATCAGCACGATCTTGAGGTCGAGCGGCATCGGCTCGGGTTCGAGCTGTACCGTGCTGCTCAGGCCGATCAGGTCGTAGAGCGACTCGATCCGGACCCGGCCCGCCTTCAGGCAGCGCTTGAGTCCCTCCCAGGCGTAGGGCTGGCTCAGCACCTTGAGCGCGTCGAGCACCAGGAAGCCGCCATTGGCGCGCTGCAGCGCACCGCTGCGGATCAGCGTGAAGTTGCTCAGCAGCGTGCCCATGTGCGCGACATGCTCGACCCGTCCGACCAGGTTCTGCAGCGTCGGGTGGTCCTCGTAGATCACCGGGCGCGCGCCGTCGGCCGGGTGCTCGACCAGCAGGTTGACCAGGTAGCGCTGCACCGCCAGCGTGCTCGAATAGGTGGTGGTTTCGGTATCGCCCTCGGCATGGGTCGACTCGCGTAGCGATTCGCCGCTGGCGACGATGTCGGCCAGCACCGCGTCGAGGAAGCGGCAGACCTCGGGCAGGTCGGCGTATTTCGGGCGCAGGTCGTCGATCAGGTGGGTCACGGTCACCTGCAGCGCCTCGCTGCCGGTCTGCTTGAGTCTTGCCTGCAGTTCGCGCCGCCAGCGCGGGAACTCGCCCATCAGCTTGTGCATGCGCTCGTGCAGCGCCTTGATGTGGCCGGCGAGTTCGGCCTGGCGTTCGGGCGGCAGCTGCTCGAACTCCTCCTGCGTCAAGGTCGCTTCCTTGTCCTCCTTCAGTGGCACGAAGGCGAAGCCGTGCGGCGTCTTGAGCAGCGCCACGCCTGACTGCACCGATTCGTCGCCGAGCGCCTGCACGGCGGCCAGCTCGCGCTGCTTTTCTTCCTCCTGCATGGCCTCGATGCGGCCGCGGTATTCCTCGCTCTGGAACACCGCGCTGATCGCCGGGGTCAGTTCCTCGACGAAATGTTGCATGTCGTCGCGCAACGAGGCGCCGCGGCCACAGGGCAGCTTCAGCAGGTCGGGCTTGCTCGAGTCGGCAAAGTTGTTGACGTAGCACCAGTCCGATGGTGGCGGCCCGCCATGGCGCTCGGCTTCCAGCAATTGGCTGACGATGGCGTGGCGGCCGCTGCCGGACTCGCCCAGCAGGTAGAGGTTGTAGCCGCTGTGCCGGATATCGAGGCCGAGCTGGATCGCTTCGACGGCGCGTCCGTGGATCAGCGCGGCGTCGAGGTTGGGCAGCTCATTGCTGCTGGCGATGCCCAGCGAATCGGGATCGCACCGGGTAAAGAGCGCATCCGGCGCCAGCGGTTCGGGCAGGGTCATGGCTTGCGTCCCTTGCGGTTCATGCCAGCAGCCGCTCGGCTGCGGTCAACGGGTAGCCCAGCGCCTGCGCCACGGCCGGGTGGGTGACCTGGCCGGCGCAGCAGTTGAGCCCGTTTCCGAGGTGGGTGTCGGCACGCAGCGCCTCGCGCCAGCCGAGCCCTGCGAGCGCCAGCACATGGGGCAGCGTCGCGTTGTTGAGCGCCAGCGTCGAGGTGCGCGCCACCGCGCCCGGCATGTTGGTGACGGCGTAATGCAGCACGCCGTCGATCAGGTAGCTCGGGTTGGTGTGCGTGGTCGGGCGGGAGGTCTCGAAGCAGCCGCCCTGGTCGATTGCGACATCGACCAGCACGCTGCCGGGCTTCATGCGCGCGACCAGTGCGCGGCTCACCAGCCTGGGCGCGGCTGCTCCGGGCACCAGCACGCTGCCGATCACCGCGTCGGCGGCCAGCAGCTCTTCCTCGACGGCGGCCTGGGTCGAGTGCCGGGTCGTGATCCGGTTGCCCCAGAGCAGGTCGAGCTGGCGCAGGCGCTCCAGGCTGCGGTCCATCACCGTCACCCGCGCGCCCATGCCGACGGCGATCTGCAGCGCATTGCTGCCGACCACGCCAGCGCCCAGGATCACCAGCCGGGCCGCCGGCACGCCAGGCACGCCCGCGAGCAGCACGCCCTGGCCGCCTTGCGACTTCTCCAGCAGATGGGCCGCGATCTGGACCGACATGCGTCCGGCGACCTCGCTCATGGGCGCGAGCAGCGGCAGCCCGCCACCGGGGCTGGTGACGGTTTCGTAGGCGATGCAGACGGCACCCGAGGCGAGCAGGGCCTCGGTCTGGGCCCGATCGGGCGCGAGGTGCAGGTAGGTGAACAGGATCTGGTCCGGCCGCAGCAGCGCGCATTCCTGCGCCTGCGGCTCCTTGACCTTGACCACCAGTTCGGCGCGCGCAAACAGCTCGGCCGCCGAGTCGACCAGCTCGGCGCCAGCCGCGCGGTACTGGGCGTCGTCCATGCCGGCCGCCGCGCCGGCGCCGCCCTGTACCAGTACCTGATGGCCGGCGGCGACCAGCTCGCGCACGCTCGCGGGTGTCAGGCCCACGCGGTGCTCGTGGTTCTTGATTTCCTTGGGCGTTCCTACAATCATTTCAACCTCCCGGACTTCAGTCCCCTGCGATGTGGTCGGCCTGTGGTGACAGGGCTCAAGCTCGAATCCGCCCCCAGTCTGGCGGCTCGGGGTGCGAGTCGTCAAGACCGCTATCGGGCCGATCGTTAAAATTGGCCGATTTCGCATCTAGGGGATAAGCCCGTGTCCGACCGTCTCGCGGTATTGCCGCAGTACCTGCTCCCGAAACGGGCCCTGACCCAGCTGGCTGGCGCGCTGGCGCGGCGTCCGCTCGGCGGTTTCACCCAGTCCAGCATCCGCCGCTTCGTCGCGCGCTATGGCGTCGACATGAGCGAGGCGGCCGAGCCCGAGATCGCGCGCTACGCGACCTTCAACGACTTCTTCACCCGCGCGCTGAAGGAAGGCGCGCGCCCGCTGGCCGCTGCCGACTTCGTCTGCCCGGTCGATGGCGCGATCAGCCAGTTCGGCCGCATCGAGGGCGACCAGATCTTCCAGGCCAAGGGGCACCGCTACTCGACCCAGGCGCTGGTGGGCGGCGATGCCGAGCTGGCGGCAAAGTTCGAGGGCGGCGAGTTCGCCACGCTGTATCTGAGCCCGCGCGACTACCACCGCATCCACATGCCCTGCTACGGTCGGCTGCAGCGCATGATCCATGTGCCGGGCGAGCTGTTCTCGGTCAATCCGACCACCGCGCGCGGCGTGCCGGGCCTGTTCGCGCGCAACGAGCGCGTGGTCTGCGTCTTCGAGGGCCGTTTCGGTCCCTTCGTGCTGGTGCTGGTGGGCGCGACCATCGTCGGCAGCATGGCCACGGTCTGGCATGGTCAGGTCAACCCGCCACGGTCTGGCCAGGTGCGCGAGTGGCGCTACGGTGACCTGCCGATCGCGCTGCAGGCCGGCGAGGAAATGGGCCGCTTCCTGCTCGGTTCCACCGTCGTGATGCTGTTCCCGAAGGATCAGTTGCGCTTCAATCCGGCCTGGGCGCCGGCGCGGTCGGTGCGCATGGGCGAGGCCATGGGTGGCAAGGTGTTGCCTGGCGCGTCAGCCGGCCTGCCGCTTTGATGAATTGATTGCGGGGTGCCTGCTGGCGTTCCTCGCCATGGAGACAATATGTGGGATTCAGCTTCAGCCCTGCTGCCCAACGGGATCAGCATGGAGCACGCGGCGCAGGCCCTGGCCGCCGCACTTGGCTGCGGCCTGCTGACGGGCATCGAGCGCGAGCGCAACAAGGGCAGCGGCTCGCCACGCGCGCTGGCCGGGCTGCGCAGTTTCTCGCTCGCCTGCGTCATGGGCGCGGTCTCGATGCTGACCGGCGAGTCCGCGCTGCTGGCCGTCGGTGTCGTCTTCCTGGCCGCGCTGGGCGTGGTGGCGCGTGCGCGCAATCGCTCGGAAGATCCGGGTGTCACGTCCGAGATCGCGCTGGTCCTGACCTACCTGATCGGCGTGCTCTGCGTGCTGAGCCTGCCGCTGGCGGCGGCGGTTGCCGTCGGCCAGACCGGCATCCTGTTGGCGCGCGAGCGCCTGCACGCCTTCGCCAACAACTGGCTGCGCCCGGCCGAGGTGCGCGACGGCATCCTGCTCGCGGCGCTGGCGCTGATCGCGCTGCCCCTGATGCCCGACCGGCCGTTCTGGGGCGAGCTGCTCAATCCACACCTGACCACCCAGCTGCTGACCTTGCTGCTGACGATCCAGGCGCTGGCACACCTGAGCCGGCGCCTGCTCGATGCGCGCCAGGCGGTGGCCCTGTCGGCGATTGCGTCGGGCTTCGTCTCGAGCACGGCGACCGTTGCCAGCATGGGCCTGGCGGTGCGCGAGGGCCGCTCGAACGCGCGCCTGATGGCTGGCGCCGGACTGCTGTCCTGCGTGGCGACCCTGCTCCAGATCCTGCTGGTGGCACTGGCGGTGCAGCCGGCCTGGTTGCGTGTGCTGGTCTTGCCGACGCTGGCGGGATCGGTCGTCGCGCTGCTCTGGGGCTGGTGGCTGGTCAACGGGGCGCCTGCCGATGGCCCTGGCCCCTTGCCTGCTGCCGACAGCGCTGCCATTGCCGAGGGTCCCGGCCCGGTTGCAGCACCGGATGCCGACCGCATGTTCAGCCTGCGCGGCGCGGCGCTGGTGGCGGCCCTGCTGACCGGCGTCCAGGCCCTGGTCCATGGCCTGGGCCTTTGGCTGGGACAGGCCGGCGAACTGGCCGGTGTGTTGCTGGCTTCGCTGGTCGATCAGCATGCTGCGCTGGCCGCTGTCTTCACGCCGGCCCCGCCCGACAGCGCCGGCAAGGCGCTGGGCGCCGCGATGCTGGCGATTGTCGTGCATGCCTTCAGCAAGTCCGCCACGGCCGGTTTCACCGGCGGCTGGCGCTACTTCGCCTGGCTGGCACCTGGCGTGTTCGGCCACACCGCGGTCTGCGTGGCGCTGCTGGCCTGGTACCTCTGAGCCGGATTTCGCTTCAGTCGGCCCGGCGCGTCGCCACCGGCTCGCGCATGGTGACGAATTCCTCGGCCGCGGTCGGGTGGATGCCGAGCGTGGCATCGAACACCGCCTTGGTTGCGCCGGCTTTCATCGCGACCGCGAAGCCCTGCACGATCTCGCCCGCTTCCGCGCCGACCATGTGCAGGCCCACGACCCGGTCGCTGGCGGCATCGACCACCAGCTTCATGAGCGTGCGTTCCTCGCTGCCGCTGAGCGTGTGTCGCAGCGCCCGGAACTCGGAGCGGAACACTCGCACTTCGCCGTGGCGCGCGCGTGCCTCGGCCTCGGTCAATCCGACCGTGCCGATGTTGGGGTGGCTGAAGACGGCGGTCGGGATCAGCTCGTAGCTCATCGTGCGGGCGGCCTTGCCGGCGGCCGGCCCGTACAGGTGGTCGACCAGCTGCATCGCTTCGCCCAGCGCGGCCGGCGTCAGCTGCACGCGCGAGGTCACGTCACCGAGCGCGTAGATCGAAGGCACGTTGGTCCGGTAGTGGGCATCGACCAGGATGCGGCCGTCGGCCCCCTGCGCCACCCCCACCGCATCGAGTCCCAGCCCGTCGACCTTGGGCACCCGGCCGGTGGCGTAGAGCGCGGCATCGACCAGCAGCCGGTTGCCGTCCTCCAGCGTCACCTGCAGGCCGTCTGCCTCGCGCGTGATCGCCAGCACGCCGGCCTGCAGCCTCAGGTCCACACCGGCTTTTTTCATCTCGGCGGCCGTGAAGTGGCGGATTTCGTCGTCGAAGCCGCGCAGGATCTGCTCGCCGCGGTAGAGCTGGGTCACCTGGGCACCCAGGCCGTTGAAGATCGAGGCGAACTCGCAGGCGATGTAGCCGCCGCCGACCACCAGCAGCCGCTTGGGGAAGGGATCGAGGTCGAAGGTCTGGTCCGAGCTGATGACATGCTCGCGGCCCGTGAAATGCGGCAGGAAGGGCTGGCCGCCGGTCGCGATCAGGAGGTGTTCGGCGCTGTAGTGCTGGTGTCCCGCGCTGCCGTCGGCGTTGAGGGTGGCGAGCTGGATGGTGTGCGGATCGACCAGCCCGGCATAGCCTTCGAGCAGCGTGACGCCGGAGCCGCGCAGCAGGTTGGCGTAGACCCCGTTGAGTCGGCTGATCTCCGCAGCGCGGCGCGACTTGAGCCGGTTCCAGTTCAGGCTGGGTGCCTCGCCTTCCCAGCCGTAGCCGCGCGACTCCTGGAAGGCCTCGGCGTAATGGGCGGCGTAGCTGTACAGCTTCTTCGGGATGCAGCCCAGGTTGACGCAGGTGCCGCCCAGGCCGTCGAGTCCCTGCGCCTCGGCCAGCGCCACGCGCACGCCGCGCTGCGCTGCCATGCGGGCGGCGCGCACGCCGCCGCTGCCTCCGCCGATCACCAACAAATCAAAGTCGTATCGCTTCATCAAGGTTCTCCTGCCATGCCAGCCGAGATTGTCGGTCCTGCTGCCTGCTGGCGCTGATCAGCTGGTTTTCATCTGTACTATCATGCTCTGCATGAAAAACCGCATTGCTGCTGTTGTGCTGGTCATGGCGGCTTGGGCCTTGCCGGGGCTGTCGGCTGCGCAGCAGGCGACTGCAGCGCAAGCCGCGGTCGCAGAGGCCCCGGAGGCTGAATCCGGCGGGCCGGTGCGCCACTACCTGCTGGGTGCCGCGCTCACCTCCTCGCAGAGCCATGTCGGCTCCGACGGGCGCGAGCTGGGCCTGCAGCCGGTCTGGGGTTTCTGGGCCGGTCGTTACCGCCTGTCGAGCGGGCGAGCCAGCTCGCTCTGGAACGTCGGGCGCGAGACCGTGGTTGATCCTGGCTTGAGTACGACCTTGCTGAGCAATTCGGACTGGTCGCTCGGTGCCGCCTTGAGCTGGGACGCCGGGCGCAAGTCCGGCGACGAGCCGCTGCTGGCTGGCGTGCCCGACCTGCGCTCCACGCTGCGTGGCAAGCTGTCGGTCGGCTATGCCTTTGCGCCGCGCTGGTCTATCGGGCTGGGTTCCAGCCACGACCTGCTGGGACGCGACGGCGGCGGGCGCTATTCGGCCGGCCTGGGCTACCGCCAGCCCCTGTCCGAGCGCGCCTACTGGGACGCCTCGCTGTCGGCCTCCTGGGGCAACCGGGACTACATGCGGGGTCATTACGGCATTCCCGCTGCGGCAGCCCCCAGGCCTGCCTACAGCCCCGATGGTGGCATCGAAGGCATGGGCCTGGGCTGGAGCTTCACGACCGCGATCAATCACAACTGGGTGGCCTATGCCGGCTGGAACCTGTCGCGGCTGATGGGTGATGCCGGGCGCAGTCCGGTGGTCGGTACGCGCCAGGTCTGGGGTGCCAGCGCCGGCGTCGCTTACCGCTACTGAGCGCCCCGCTCCGATGACGGGTTCGGCAGGCTCAGGGCCTGCTCCCCGGTCAATGGCTTCGTGAAGGCTCCAGCTCCAGCAGCAAGGCCTTGGCGGGCACGGTATCGCCATGCTTGACGTGGAGGTGGGTCACCGTGCCGTCGCGTTCGGCGCAGACCAGGCTTTCCATCTTCATGGCCTCGATGCTGGCGAGCACGTCACCCTTGAGCACCTGCTGCCCGGGTTTGACGGCGATGCGCGCGACCGTGCCCGGCATCGGACAGGCCACATGGCGCGGGTTGCCGTCCTCGGCCTGGCGCAGGGTCTTGGCGGTCGTTGCCGCGCCGGCCCGGGGCACTCGCACCAGTCGTGGCTGGCCGTTGAGCTCGAAGAACAGCCGGCACTGGCCCTCGTCGTCCGCCGGCGTGCGGCCCTGGATCTGCAGATGCAGGGTCTTGCCCTGGTCGATGGTGACCGCGACTTCCTCGTGTTCCTGCAGACCGTAGAAGTAGGCGGGCGTCGGAATCACGCTGACGTCGCCGTACCGGGCCTGGAACTTGGCGTAGTCGCGGTAGACCTTGGGATACATCAGGTAGGAGGCCAGTTGCTGGTCGTCGAGCGCGTGACCGACCTGCTGGATCGCCTGCTCGCGCTCGGCCTCCAGATCGACGGGCGGCAGATGTTCGCCCGGGCGACCCTGCAAGGGCGCCTGTCCCTTGAGCACCTTCTGTTGCAGTTCGAGCGGAAAACCGTCGGCCGGGAAGCCGAGCTCGCCCCGGAACAGCTGCACCACCGACTCGGGGAAGGCGATCTCGCGCTCGGGATTCAGCACGTCCTCGGGGCTCAGGTCGTTGGCGACCATGAACAGCGCCATGTCACCGACGACCTTGGACGTTGGCGTGACCTTGACGATGTCGCCGAAGAGCTGGTTGACCTCGGCATAGGCGGCCGCGATATCGGGCCAGCGGTGCTCCAGGCCCATCGAGCGGGCCTGTTCGCGCAGGTTGGTGTACTGGCCGCCGGGCATCTCGTGGCGGTACACATCGGAGGTGCCGCAGCGGATCTCGCTCTCGAAGGGCGCGTACTGGCGCCGCACGCCTTCCCAGTAGTGCGACAGGCCGCGCAGCGCCGCCTGGCTCACGCCCGGCTCGCGCTCGTGCCCTTCCAGTGCCGCGACGATGCTGCCCAGGTTGGGCTGCGAGGTCAGTCCGCTCATCGAGTCGAGCGCGCCGTCCACGATGTCGCAGCCGGCCTCGATCGCCGCGAGCACGCTCGCTCCCGCCAGCCCGCTGGTGTCGTGGGTGTGGAAATGAATCGGCAGGCCGGTTTCCTGCTTGAGCGCCCGGATCAGCGCGCTGGCCGCGCGCGGTCGGCATACGCCGGCCATGTCCTTGATCGCCAGCACCTGTGCCCCGGCCTGCTCCAGTTCCCGGGCCATCTTGACGTAGTACGCCAGGTTGTACTTGGATCGGCTTTGGTCGAACAGATCGCCGGTGTAGCAGATCGCGGCCTCGCACAGCGCGCCGGTTTCGCGCACCGCATCGATCGCCACGCGCATGTTGTCCACCGAGTTGAGCGAGTCGAAGACGCGGAACAGATCGATGCCGCCCTGCGCCGCCTGCTGCACGAAGAAGCGCACCACGTTGTCGGGGTAGTTGGTGTAGCCGACCGCGTTCGAGGCGCGCAGCAGCATCTGTAGCAGCATGTTGGGGACTGCCGCGCGCAGCCGTGCCAGGCGCTGCCAGGGGTCCTCGTTGAGGAAGCGCATCGCGACATCGAAGGTCGCGCCGCCCCAGCATTCGAGCGAGAACAGCTCCGGGGCCAGGCGCGCATAGTGCGGCGCGATTCCGACCATGTCGTGCGTGCGCATCCGGGTGGCGAGCAGCGACTGGTGCGCGTCGCGCATGCTGGTGTCGGTCAGCAGCACCTCAGGCCGGGTCTTGATCCACTCGACGAAGCGGTCGGGGCCAAGTCGCTTGAGCAGATCGCGGCTGCCTGGCGCAGGCGCCTGGCCCAGATCGCAGGCGGGCTTGACCGGCGTGGGCAAGGGCAGCGCGGGGAGCTGGCGGCCCTTCATTTCAGGGTGGCCGTTGACGCTGACCTCGCCCAGGTAGCGCAGTAGCTTGGTCGCGCGGTCGCGCCGCTGGCTGAACTTCAGGAGTTCGGGGGTTTGGTCGATGAAGCGCGTGGTGCATTCCCCGTTCCGGAACAGGGGGTGCGCGATCACGTTCTCGAGGAAGGCCAGGTTGGTGGCCACGCCGCGGATGCGGAACTCGCGCAGCGAGCGGTCCATGCGCGCGATGGCATCCTGGGACGTCGTGCCCCAGGCGGTGACCTTGACCAGCAGGCTGTCGTAGTACGGCGTGATGACGGCGCCGGAGTAGGCCGTTCCGCTGTCCAGGCGCACGCCAAAGCCGCCGGTCGAGCGGTAGGTCGAGAGACGGCCGTAGTCGGGCGCGAAGCCTTTCTCGGGGTCTTCGGTCGTCACGCGGCACTGCAGGGCGTGACCATTGAGCCGCAGCTGATCCTGTGCCGGAACGATCGCGCCGGGCACGCCGATCTCGGCGCCCTGGGTGATGGCGATCTGGGCCTTGACCAGGTCGATGCCCGTGACCTGCTCGGTCACGGTGTGCTCGACCTGGATGCGGGGGTTGACTTCGATGAAGTAGAACGCGCCGGTGTCGGCGTCCATCAGAAACTCGACCGTGCCGGCATGGGTGTAGCCCACCGCGCGACCCAGCTGCAACGCCGATTCGCACAAGGCCTGGCGTGTCGTCTCCGACAGGTAGGGCGCCGGTGCCCGTTCGACCACTTTTTGATTGCGTCGTTGCACCGTGCAGTCGCGCTCGAACAGGTGCAGCAGATGGCCATGCCGGTCGCCCAGGATCTGCACCTCGACGTGGCGCGCGCGCTGGACCAGCTTTTCGAGGTAGATCTCGTCGTTGCCGAAGGCCGACAGCGCCTCGCTGCGGGCGACAGGCATCTGCGTCAGCAGATCTTGTTCGCTCTCGATGATGCGCATGCCGCGTCCGCCGCCGCCCCAGCTGGCCTTGAGCATCACGGGGTAGCCGATTGTGGCCGCCGCGGCCAGGGCCTCCTGCGGTTCGCGCGACAGCGGGGGCGTGGCCGGCATCACCGGCACGCCGACCGATTGCGCCAGGTTGCGCGCCGCTACCTTGTTGCCCAGCGTGCGCATGACATCGCCCCCGGGGCCGATGAAGGCGATGCCGGCGGCGGCGCAGGCGTCGGCGAAGTCGGGGTTTTCGGACAGGAAGCCGTAGCCGGGGTGGATCGCATCGACCCCGGCCTCCCTGGCCACGCGCAGGATTTCGTCGATGTCGAGATAGGCCGCGATCGGCTTCTGGCCCGCGCCGACCAGATAGGCTTCGTCGGCCTTGAAGCGGTGCAGCGCGAAACGGTCCTCGTTCGAGTACACCGCGACGGTGCGCAGTTCCATCTCGGTGGCCGCGCGCAGCACGCGGATCGCTATCTCGCCCCGGTTGGCAACCAGCAGGGATTTGATTTTTTTCATGGCATCAGGATGACAGGTTGAGGCTGCAGGAAGGACGACCGGCGGTGGGGCCGGCATGTCGATCCTGCGTGGAGAGTCAGTGGATCACGAGCGCGCTGAACGGCCAGACATAGGCTTGCAGCGTGACGAAAACGCCGACCAGGCAGGCCAGGGCGATCGAGTGGAAGAACACATAGCGCAGGATGTCGCCTTCGTGGTTGAACCAGCGCGTGGCCGTGGACGCGACGACGATGGACTGGGCGTCGATCATCTTGCCCATCACGCCGCCCGAGCTGTTGGCCGCGCCCATCAGGTTGCCCGACAGACCGAGCTGCTCGGCCGCCACCTTCTGCATGCCGCCAAACAGCACGTTCGATGCCGTATCGGATCCGGTCATGGCCACGCCCATCCAGCCCATCAGGGTGCCGAAGAAGGGGTAGAGCATGCCGGTGCCGGCAAAGGCCAGGCCCAGGGTGGTATCGGTGCCCGAGTAGCGCGTCAGCGTGCCCAGGGCCAGCATCAGCACGATGGTCAGCAACGAATAGCGCACCAGCCAGAAGGTGCGCAGGAAGGTGGTGACGATCTCGACCGGGCGGTATTTCATGACCAGCGCGCCGATCACGGCGGCCAGCAGGATGCCGGTGCCGGTCGCCGACAGCAGGTTCAGCACATAGACCGCCGATTCGGGATGCGGCGTCGGCACCACGGGCGGCATCTTCATGATCAGGTTGTGCAGCCCCTCGATCGGGAACTTCGGCGCGTACAGGCCGTTGAGGTAGTTCTTGACATCGGGCAGGCCCCAGACGAAGACGAACAGCGTCAGGATCGCCCAGGGCGTCCAGGCCTGGATCAGCTCGGCGCGCGTGTAGTGCTTGACCGGCACGGCAGGCTTGGCCTCGCCGCCATCGGCCTCATGCCCCTTGAGCGAGGGCGAGGTCCAGATCTTCTTGGGCTGCCAGACGCGCAGGAACAGCACCAGCGATGCCATCGAGACGATCGCCGCGATGATGTCGACCAGTTCCGGGCCGATGAAGTTTGACACCAGGTACTGCGGGATCGCGAAGCTCAGTCCGGTGACCAGGATCGCGGGCCAGATCTCCATCATCGCCTTGCGACCGGCGAAGGCCCAGATCAGCCAGAACGGCACCATCAGCGAGAACAGCGGCAGCTGGCGCCCGATCATGGCGGTCACGGCCATCAGGTCGTAGCCATGGACTTTCGCCAGCGTGATCACCGGCGTGCCGAGCGCGCCGAAGGCCACCGGCGCGGTGTTGGCGATCAGCGACAGGCCCGAAGCGGCCAGCGGCGAGAAGCCCAGTCCGATCAGGATGCCCGCCGTCACGGCCACCGGCGTGCCGAAGCCGGCCGCGCCCTCGAAGAAGGCGCCGAAGCAGAAGGCGATCAGCAGCAGTTGCAGGCGGCGGTCGGCGGTGATGCCCGAGAGCGAATCCTGCAGGATCTTGAAGCTGCCGTTCTGCTCTGCCAACTGCTGCAGGAAGATGATGTTGAGCACGATCCAGCCGATCGGCAGCAAGCCGACGAAGCCGCCGTAGAGCGCCGCTCTCCCGGCCATGTCAGCCGGCATGCCATAGGCTAGCACCGCCACGCCCATCGCCGCGATCAGGCCGAGGCCGGCCGCGACATGCGCCTTGATGTGCAGAAATCCCAGCGCCACCAGCATCACCGCGACCGGAATGGCCGCCAGCAGGGTCGAGATGAGCATGTTCCCGAATGGGTCGTATATTTGTTGCCAAATCATGGTGGTCTCCTTCAAGCGAAAAAAGCTGTCCCTCGGGCACGGCGTGCCCGATCAAATACGGATTGAGAAAAGAAAGCGGGGCGGTGTCAGCAGTGCATCGGCGACGCCTCGCGGGTGCACTCTTCGAGCAGATAGGCCACCGAGCGGTAGGCGCGTCCGGTTTCCGCCGTCAGGCCGATCTCGCAGCTGCGGTTGGTCGACACGCCCTGGCAGCAGTTGCCGGGCAGGGCGTCGTGTACCTTTCGCAGCGCGTGGACGTTGAGCTCGGGCACGACGAAGCCCCGGTCGCCGCCAAAGCCGCAGCAGCTCACGCCCGCCGGCTCGATCACTTCGTCCACGCAGGCGCGCAGCAACTCGCGCAGCTTGGCATCCGACTGGGTGCGGCGCACGCTGCAGTTGACATGCAGCGCCAGCGGTCCGGGCTGGCGCACCACGCGCAGGCGCGGCAGCAGAGCGTCGAGCGCAAACTCGTGGAAGTCGTACACCGCCAGCCGGCCGGCCAGCAGTTGCTGCATCCTGACCGTGCAGCTGCTGGCATCCATCAGCACCGGGTGGTAGCCGCCCTGGCCGTCATCGGCCGCTTCCAGCAGGGCATCGGTCAGGGCTTGCGCCATGGCGTCCGCTTCCGAGGCCAAGCCTTTGCTCGCCAGCATCTGGCCGCAGCACAGCTGGTCGCAGGCCCGGGGCAGACGCGGGGCGTAGCCGGCGCGCGTCAGCAGTTCCATCACGACTTCGGGCAAGGTCGCTTCGTCGGCGCTGTTGGCGCCGAAGATGCGGCTGCTGCAGGTCGGGAAGTACACCACCGGGTCACCCGTGCCCGAGCGGAGCAGTGGGCGCTTGCCGGGTTGGGGCATGGAGCGCCGCCAGGCGCCGCCCGAGAGGCGTCGCACCAGTCCTTCGCCCACGACGCTGCTGGCCAGATGGCCCAGGCCCAGGCCCGCGCGCGACAAGGTCGTGACGACGCCGAAATGGTCGGCCGCCCATTGCCCCGCCCGCTTCGATACCGGGCCCAGGCGGCGTCCGCGCAGCAGGCGTGTCAGATCGCCGGTATCGATGCCCACCGGGCAGGCGGTCGAGCACAGGCCGCAGCCGGCGCAGGTGTCGAGCCCGGCATACGCGAACTCGGTCTGGATCGCATCGACCGCTTCGCCAGCCGTGGTCCGCCGCGACAGTTCGCGCCAGCTGACGATGCGCTGGCGCGGCGACAGCGTGAGCTGGTGCGATGGGCACAGGGGCTCGCAAAAACCGCATTCGATGCACTGGTCCACCAGGGCATCGGCCGCCGGCATGGGCTTGAGGTCACGCAGGTGCGTCTGCGGGTCGTCGTTCAGGATGACGCCCGGATTCAGCAGCCCGTGCGGGTCGAACAGCTGCTTGATCCGGCGCATCAGGTCGGTCGCCTGCCGGCCCCATTCCTTCTCGACGAACGGGGCCATGTTGCGCCCGGTGCCGTGCTCGGCCTTGAGCGAGCCGTCGTAGCGATCGACCACCAGCGCGCAGACCTCGTCCATGAAGCGGGCGTAGCGCTCGACCTCGCTCGGGTCGGTGAAGTCCTGGGTGAAGACGAAGTGCAGGTTGCCTTCGAGCGCGTGGCCGAAGATGATGCCCTCCAGGTAGCCGTGCCGGAGCATCAGGGCCTGCAGATCGAGCGTCGCGCTGGCGAGCGATTCGACCGGGAAGGCCACGTCCTCGATGATCACGGTGGTGCCCGCGCGGCGCATCGCCCCGACCGACGGGAAGGTGCCCTTGCGCACTTTCCAGTACATGTCGCAGGTGGCCGGATCGGTCGAGAAGCCAGGCGCCTGCACGGTTTCGATGCCCGCGAGTGCCTGCAGGACAGCATCCATCTTGAGCTGTAGCGCGGCGGCGGTCTGCGCCCGCACCTCGATCAGCAAGGCGGCGGCCTCGTGGTCCAGCGTGCGGATGATTTCCGGCAGACCCGCCTTGTTCTCGACCGAGCGCAGCGCCGCGCGGTCGAGCAGTTCGACCGCCGAGACCGGCCTGGGCTTGAGCTGGATCACCGCCTCGCAGGCCCTGGCGATGTCGGGGAAGAACACCAGCGCGCTGGCCTTGAACGGCTCCTCGGCCACGGTCTGGAGCGTGACGCTGGACAGGATGCCGAGCGTGCCTTCCGAGCCTATCATCAGGTGCGACAGGATGTCGATCGGGTCGTCGAAGTCGATCAGCGCATTCAGGCTGTAGCCGGTGGTGTTCTTGATCCGGTACTTGCGGCGTATCCGTTCGGCCAGAGCGCCGTCGGCGCGGGTCTCGGCGCCCATCCGGGCCAGTTCGGCCAGCAGCGCGCAGTGGCGGGCCCGGAACGCCGCGACGCTCTGCGGGGCTTGCGTGTCGAGCAGGGTGCCGTCCGCCAGCGTCACGCGCAGGCCCTGCAGGGTCTGGTAGCTGTTCTGCGCCGTGCCGCAGCACATGCCCGACGCATTGTTGGCGACGATGCCGCCGATCTTGCAGGCGTTGATCGAGGCCGGATCAGGGCCGATCTTGCGACCCAGCGGTGCGAGCTTGAGGTTGACCTCGCCGCCGATCATGCCCGGACCCAGGCGCACGCTGGCGCCATCCGGGGCGATCTCGCAGCTCGCGAGACCTTCGCCGACCAGCATCAGCACGCCGTCGGTGATGGCTTGTCCCGACAGGCTGGTGCCCGCCGCCCGCACCGTCACCGGGCGGCCGAAGCGGCGCGCGCTGTCGAGCACGCCGCGGATCTCGGTCTCGTTCTCGACGATGGCCACGACCTCGGGAATCAGGCGGTAAAAGCTGGCATCGGTGCCATAGGCCAAGCGACGCAGATCGTCGCTCACGACCTGGCGCTCGGGCAGCACGGCGCGCAGCGCCACAATCAGATCACTCATGGGAGTTCCGTTCCTTCAACAGATCGCGCAGGCGCTTCGGTGCTGGCACCAGCGGCACGCGGCTGCGCGTCCAGGCGCCCTGGTCGGTTGGCGAGAGCGCGCGGCCCCGGCTCATGAACCAGGACGCCAGCTTGTAGAGCCCCAGGCGTCCGTAGACCTGCGCCCAGACGCTCCAGGTCGCCGACACCTTGAGGCTGCGCGCCGCGCCGCTGCCGCGCAGCGTCGCATCCCCGCTGTCGGGTCGGGCCTGGGCCTCGTTGCGCAGCCGCACCAGCAGGTCGGTGATCGGGATCTTGACCGGGCAGACCTCGGTGCAGGCGCCGCACAGCGTCGAGGCGAATGCCAGCGGATAGGTGCCTTCCAGCCCCTGCAGGTGCGGCGAGATGATGGCGCCGATCGGCCCCGGATAGGTGGTGCCGTAGGCATGGCCGCCCACCCGCGCGTAGACCGGGCAATGGTTCATGCAGGCGCCGCAGCGTATGCACTGCAGCGTGGCGCGCAACTGCTCGTCGGCGTAGGCTTGGGTGCGACCGTTGTCGAGCAGGATCAGATGCACTTCCTGCGGCCCGTCCTTCTCGCCCGGGCGGCGCGGCCCGCTGATCATGTTGACATAGGTCGTCACCGATTGTCCGGTCGCCGAGCGGGTCAGCAGGCTCAGGATCGGCGGGACATGCTCAAGCTTCTCGACTACCTTCTCGATCCCGGTGATCGCGACATGGATCCGGGGCACCGTGGTGCACATGCGACCGTTGCCCTCGTTCTCGACCAGGCACAGCGTTCCGGTTTCGGCCACCGCCACGTTGACGCCCGACAAGCCGATGTCGGCCTGCGCGAACTTGCTGCGCAGCACGCGCCGGCCGATGTCGATCAGCGCATCGACATCTTCGGTGTACGACACCCCGGGGACTTCGCGCGCGAACAGCTCGGCGATCTCCTGCTTGGTCTTGTGGATCGCCGGCATGATGATGTGCGAAGGGGCTTCGCCCGCGAGCTGCACGATGTACTCGCCCATGTCGGATTCGAGCGCCTCCAGTCCGGCTTCCTCCATCGCATGGTTGAAATGGACTTCCTCGCTGACCATCGACTTGCCCTTGATGATCCGTCGCGCCTGCGCGCGTTGCGCGATGCCCAGCGCGATGGCATTCGCCTCGGCCGGCGTTTGCGCCCAGTGCACCTGAACGCCGTTGGCGCTCAGGCGGGCTTCGAGCTGCTCCAGCAGGCGCGGCAGATGGGCCAGGCTGTGACGGCGGATCTGCTCGCCCAGTTCGCGCAGGCCCTGCAATTCGTCCTCGTCCGCGAACTGGGCGCGGCGCTTGGACTGCAGGTAGTCCATCGCGCCCCGGAAATTCCGGCGCTGCGCGGGATCGTCGAGCACGCCGCGCGCGCGCGCCTTGAAGCCTTCGGTCGGTTCGATCGGGATCACGCGGCTCATGGTTCGACTCCTTCGGCTGCTCGCAGCAGCACCACCAGTTCGCGCGGCCCGTGCGCACCGTAGGCCAGCGTCTGCTGGATGTCGGCGGTCTTCGACGGACCGCTGATCAGCAGCGCGTTGCTGGGCAGGCCGTCACTCCAGCTTTCGGCGCGGATGGCGGCATGGAAGTCGGCGTGGATCGTGTTCACGTCGAGCAACACGATATGCACCGCGGGCACCAGCGACATCAGGCGCGGTTCGCTCGCGCTGGGCCACAGGACCAGGCTGCCGGTTTCGGCGATCGCGCCGCGCGCCAGCGTCAGCGAGGCATCGACGCGGTCGAACAGCCTGTCCTTCCACGCTTCGATCGCCTGCTCGTAGCGCACGATTTCCAGGCTGGCGGGCGCGTCGGCGGCCAGCGCCTCGCCATGCGGCGTGCCATCGCCGATCAGCAGCTGGCGCAGGCCCTTGGCGGCGATCAGGTCCAGCAGCACCCGGGTCCAGTTGCCGGTCGTGACGGCATGGACCTCGGTGCGCCAGGCCAGCAGGCCCTGGCGCAAGCGCTCGGTGCGCTGCGCGCTGTCCTCGTCGCGGCGATGCTGCTCGTACCAGCCGCTCACGTCAGGCACCGTGACCGGACTGCCGCTGGGCGCGGTGCGCAGCCGGCCCAGGATCTGATCGCGCGCGCTCATGACTGGGCTCCGCTGGTGCGCTGCCAGAGGAAGCTCGCGATATGTTCGCCCGTCAGCGACGGCGACGAGACGCCGGCCTGCTCGTCCTGGCGGGCCGCGCGCCCGGTGATATTGAGCAGGCAGCCGCAATCGGCGCTGACGACGCAGCCCGCGCCGGTGGCACGGATCGCCGCCACCTTGTCGCTGACGATGGCCTCGGAAATCTCGGGGTGGAGCAGGGCAAAGGTGCCGCCAAAGCCGCAACACTCCTCGATCCGGGCCTGCTCCTTGACCGTCACCCGGGACAGATCCGCGAGCAAGGCCGCGCTGGTCTGGTGCGAGCCCATCTGGCGCCGCGCATGGCACGAGGTATGCAGGGACACCGTGCAGGCCGGACCCAGATCCTCGTGTGCGAAATCGACCACATGCACCAGGAATTCGGTCAGTTCGTAGACGCGCTCGGACAGCTCCAGTGCCTTGGCGTGCAGCACCGGATCATCGGCGAACAGCTGCGGGTAGTGGAGCCGGATCATGCCGGCACAGGAGCCCGACGGCACGACCACCGGCCACGGCTGCGTGAACAGCTCGAGCTGGCGCCGCGCGACCGCGCGCGCCTCGTCGGGGTAGCCGCTGCTGTAGGCGGGCTGGCCGCAGCAGGTCTGTTCCTCGGGGTAGTGCACGCGGATGCCTTCGCGCTCCAGCAGGCGAATCGTGTCCAGGCCAGCCTGGGGCGTGAACTGATCGATCAGGCAAGTGGCAAAGAGGTAAACATCAGCGGGTCGGGTTGGATACTGCCGTGAGAAAGAGGAAAGCAACTGCATCGGCTTGCTCCTGAAGTCAGGGATCGGATGGTCTGGTAAATTGGTAAGACCAATTTTCACCGGATTAAAAGCCGTTCCGTCGTCGCTGTCCATCGGGTAAACCCTGATTCCGGGCAAAACTTTCCATGAAAGTACACTCATCAAGATTGGTCTTAGCAGATAGTTCCCTTCATGCTTCCTATGAATCCGTCCCGTCCCACGGTCACTCGCATCGCTGACGTCGTTGCCAAGCAGTTGGAGCAGCGCATCCTGGAGGGATCGCTCAAGCCCGGCGACCGCTTGCCGGCGGAGCGCGCGCTCGCGCTGGAACTCAATGTGTCACGCCCTTCGCTGCGCGAAGCGATCCACAAGCTGGTCTCCAAGGGACTGCTGGTGACCAAGCATGGCGGGGGCACGGTGGTGACCGACAGGCTCGAAGCCAGCTTTGCCGAACCCTGGCAGGATCTGCTCAAGGAGCATCCGCTGCTGCACAGCGACATGCTGGAATTCCGCCACATCCTGGAAGGCCAGGCCGCCCTGCTGGCGACCGAGCGCGCCACCGATGCCGACATGAAGCGGATGCAGGCCATCTTCGAGGCGCTTGAAGTCGCCTACGAACGGGAAGACCTGCAGGCCTGCGTCGCCCATGACGTCGCCTTTCACCAGGCGATTGCCGAGGCCACGCACAACGTCCTGATCGGTCATGTCACGGCCAGCCTGATGCGGGTGATGCATGACCATGTATCGAGCAACCTCGTGCGCCTGCACCGGTCATCGACGCAATGGAACAGGATCCGGGAGCAGCACCGCAACATCTGGGAGGCCATCCAGCAGCGCCGTCCCCAGGACTCCCTGCTGGCGGCGCGCGAGCATATCGACCTGGTCAGTCACAGCATGCAAGAGACGATCCGGGTGCAGGATCGCGAAGATGCGGCGCTTCGTCGCCTCGGTGATGCCGCCTGACGGCCGGCAACGCGCCACGACCCGTTGGCCGTGGCTGGCGTGCGCCGGTTACCGGTCCAGCAGCCGGGCCAGATAGCGCCCGGTGTGGCTGGCCGGGTTCGCCGCCACGGCCTCGGGGGTGCCGGTCGCGACCAGCTGGCCGCCGCCCGAGCCGCCCTCGGGCCCCATGTCGATGACCCAGTCGGCGGTCTTGATCACGTCGAGGTTGTGCTCGATCACGACGATGGTGTTGCCGGCGTCGCGCAGCTGGTGCAGCACTTTCAGCAGCAGCTCGATGTCGCCGAAATGCAGGCCGGTGGTCGGCTCGTCCAGGATGTAGAGCGTGCGGCCGGTGTCGCGCTTGGACAGCTCCTGCGCCAGCTTGACCCGCTGCGCCTCGCCGCCCGACAGCGTGGTCGCGCTCTGGCCGAGCCGGATATAGCTCAGGCCCACGTCGAGCAGGGTCTGCAGCTTGCGTTGCAGCGTCGGCACGGCCTGGAAGAAGCCGTAGGCCTGCTCGACCGTGAGGTCCAGGATCTGCGCGATGTTGCGCCCCTTGTAGAGCACTTCCAGCGTCTCGCGGTTGTAGCGCTGGCCCTTGCAGATGTCGCAGGGCACGTAGACATCGGGCAGGAAATGCATCTCGACCTTGACCACGCCGTCGCCCTGGCAGGCCTCGCAGCGACCGCCACCGGCTGACGAGGACACGTTGAACGAGAACCGTCCCGGTCCGTAGCCGCGCTCGCGCGCCGCCGGCACCTCGGCCATCAGCTCGCGGATGCCGGTGAACAGTCCGGTGTAGGTCGCCGGGTTGCTGCGCGGCGTGCGGCCGATCGGGCTCTGGTCGACGTTGATGACCTTGTCGAAATGCTCCAGCCCCTCGATCGCTTCGTGCGGCTCGGGTTCGTCGTGCGAGCGATACAGGTGGCGCGCCACCGCCGCGTACAGCGTGTCGTTGACCAGGGTCGACTTGCCCGAGCCCGAGACGCCGGTGACGCAGGTCAGCAGGCCTACCGGGAAGTCCACTGTCACATCCCGCAGGCTGTGGCCGCTGGCCTTGACCACGCGCAGCGTCTGCAGGCCGCTGGCGCTGGGCGCCGGCTGGGCGCGCGGGGTCCAGCCACTGGTCTTGGCGCCTTTCTTGGCTGCGGCGGGCGCAGCCGGGGCCTTTTCCGGCAGCCAGGGCGTGCGTCGGGCCGGCACTGCGATCTGGCGCGCGCCGGTCAGGTACTGGCCGGTCAGCGAGTCCGGGTTCGCCATCACCTCGGCGCAGCTGCCCTGCGCCACGACATGGCCGCCATGCACGCCCGCGCCCGGTCCCATGTCGATCACATGGTCAGCCGCGCGGATCATGTCCTCGTCATGCTCGACCACCAGCACGCTGTTGCCGAGGTCGCGCAGGTGCTTCAAGGTCTCGATCAACCGGTCGTTGTCGCGCTGGTGCAGGCCGATGCTGGGCTCGTCGAGCACATACATCACGCCGGTCAGGCCGGAGCCGATCTGCGACGCCAGCCGGATGCGCTGCGCCTCGCCGCCCGACAGCGTCTCGGCGCTGCGGTCCAGGCTCAGGTAGTTCAGGCCGACATCGTTGAGGAACTTGAGCCGCGCCGCGATCTCGCGCACCACCTTGTCGGCGATCTCGGCCTTGGCGCCGCGCAGCTGCAAGGTCTTGAAATAGCCCAGCGCCTCGCCCAGCGTTGCATGGCCGATCTGGTGGATGGTGCGCTGTTGCTCGCCCTCGCCGAGCAGCACATGGCGCGCCTCCTGGCGCAGCCGCGTGCCCTGGCAGGCGGGGCAGGGCTGGGTGGCGCGGTAGCGCGCCAGTTCCTCGCGCACGGCCGCGCTGTCGGTCTCGCGCCAGCGGCGCTCGAAATTGCGCACGATGCCCTCGAAGGGATGGCGCTTGACGACTTTCCGGCCGCCGTCCATGGCGTATTGGAAGGCGACTTCCTGCTCGCCCGAGCCGTACAGTAGCATCTGCTGCACCGTCTCGGGCAGGTCTTCCCAGGCGGCCTCGGCATCGAACTCGTAGTGCGCCGCCAGGCTCTCGACCAGCGCGAAATACTGGGCATTGCGCCGGTCCCAGCCCTTGATCGCGCCGCTGGCCAGGCTCAGGCTCGGAAAGGCGACCACGCGCTCCGGATCGAATACCTCGGACTGGCCCAGGCCGTCGCAGGACGGGCAGGCGCCGACCGGCGAGTTGAACGAGAACAGCCGCGGCTCCATCTCGCCGAGCGCGTAGCTGCACAGCGGGCAGGCGAAGCGGGCGCTGAACAGGTGCTCGACGCCGCTGTCCATCTCGAGCGCGATCGCCTTGCCGTCGGCCAGGCGCAGCGCGGCCTCGAAGCTCTCGGCCAGCCGTTGCTGGGCATCGGGCCTGACCTTGAGCCGATCCAGCACCACGTCGAGGTTGTGCTTCTCGTTGCGGGCCAGCGCCGGCATCGCTTCGGCATCGAGGATCTGGCCGTCGAGCCGGAAGCGCACATAGCCCTGTGTCTGCAGTGCCGCCAGCTGGTCGGCGAATTCGCCCTTGCGCTCGCGCGCGATCGGTGCCAGCACCATCAGCTTGCTGTCCTCGGGCAGCCGCAGCACATGATCGACCATCTGGCTGACCGTCTGCGCCTGCAGTGCCAGTCCGTGCTCGGGACAGTGCGGCGTGCCGGCGCGCGCGAACAGCAGCCGCAGATAGTCGTGGATCTCGGTCACGGTGCCGACGGTCGAGCGCGGGTTGTGGCTGGTCGCCTTCTGCTCGATGCTGATCGCCGGGCTCAGGCCCTCGATCAGGTCGACGTCGGGCTTGTCCATCAGCTGCAGGAACTGGCGCGCGTAGGCCGACAGGCTCTCGACGTAGCGGCGCTGGCCCTCGGCATAGAGCGTATCGAAGGCCAGGCTCGACTTGCCCGAGCCCGACAGGCCGGTGATCACGACCAGCGCGTGCTTGGGGATGTCGAGGTCGACGTTCTTCAGGTTGTGGGTGCGCGCGCCACGCACGCTCAGCATGGGACGGCGCCAGGCGTCGCGCAGGTAGGCGCCGGATTCGGCGGTGGTGGACTCGGCGGCGTCGGAGTGGGGGCGGGGCTGGTGGTCGTTCACGGGTCGAAGAGGCGGCAAGGCCTGGCACAGGCAACCCGCCATGATAGGCGTGCGCCGTCGCCCGAGTCCAGATCGGGCTGCCGCCCTTGTCGCGCCAAGGCAAAACGGCTTTGCTACACTAGCTTCCATGTTCATTCCCCGCAACGGCAGCTTTGCTTGCCTGGCCCCGCAAGCGGGTCAGGGGGCCTGGCCTTGGCGCAAGCCATAAGTTGCGCGCAATACCCCCGACCGCTCGGCCAGCTGGCTGCCGAGCTCTCGCGCCCCGTCCGGGGCACCGGCATGAATGAACGTCCCGCTCCGCGCGGGAACTGGGCTGCAGGAGGCTCAATCGTGATCACCGAAACCGAATTCCAGGACCTGGCCCGGCAGGGCTACAACCGCATTCCGCTGACCGCGGAAGCCTTTGCCGACCTCGAGACCCCGCTCTCGCTCTACCTCAAGCTCGCCGCCGTGCAGGACGGCGGACGCAACAGCTTCCTGCTCGAATCCGTCGTCGGCGGCGAGCGCTTCGGCCGCTACAGCTTCATCGGCCTGCCGGCGCGCGTCGCGCTCAAGGCGAGCGGCTTCGGCGCGGCGGCCAAGACCGAGGTCTGGCGCGATGGCACCGTGGTCGAGACCGTGCCCGGCAACCCGCTCGACTTCATCGAGGCCTATCAACAGCGCTTCAAGGTCGCGTTGCGTCCCGGCATGCCGCGCTTCTGCGGTGGCCTGGCCGGCTACTTCGGCTACGACACGGTGCGCCACATCGAGAAGAAGCTGGCGGCCAGCTGCCCGCCCGACGAGATCGGCATGCCCGACATCCACCTGCTGCATTGCGAGGAGCTGGCGGTCATCGACAACCTGAGCGGCAAGCTGCACCTGATGGTCTATGCCGACCCGGCCGAGCCCGAGGCCTACGCCCGTGCCCAGGCCCGCCTGGCCGAGCTCAAGGTCCGCCTCAACGTGCCGGTGCAGGTGCCGCCGGTGCAGGTCCAGCCGCACGCGACCGAGATCCGCCCCTATGCCAAGGCCGACTTCCTGGCCGCGGTCGAGCGCGCCCAGGGCCTGATCCGGGCCGGCGACTTCATGCAGATCGTGATGGGCCAGCGCATCAGCAAGCCCTACACCCAGAGCCCGCTGAGCCTGTACCGCGCCTTGCGCACGCTCAACCCCAGCCCCTACATGTACTACTACCACCTGGACGACGCCCAGGTGGTGGGTTCCTCGCCCGAGATCCTGGTGCGCCAGGAGCGCACCGCCGAGGGCACCAAGGTCACGATCCGCCCGCTCGCCGGCACCCGTCCGCGCGGCGCCACCCTCGAACTGGACCAGGCGGCCGAGCAGGACCTGCTGGCCGACCCCAAGGAGCGCGCCGAGCATGTGATGCTGATCGACCTGGCGCGCAACGACATCGGCCGCATCGCCGAGACCGGCAGCGTCAAGGTCACCGAGGCGTTCCAGACCGAGCGCTACAGCCATGTGATGCACATCGTCTCCAACGTCGAGGGCATCCTGAAAGCCGGCCTGTCGAGCATGGACGTGCTCAAGGCCGCCTTCCCGGCCGGCACGCTGAGCGGTGCGCCCAAGGTGCACGCGATGGAGCTGATCGACCAGCTCGAACTGAGCAAGCGCGGCGTCTACGGCGGCGCCTGCGGCTACCTGAGCTACGCCGGTGACATGGACGTCGCGATCGCGATCCGCACCGGCGTGGTCAAGGACGGCCTGCTGCATGTGGCCGCCGCCGCTGGCGTGGTGGCCGACTCGGTGCCCGAGCTTGAGTGGAAGGAAACCGAACACAAGGCGCGCGCCGTGCTGCGCGCGAGCGAACTGGTCGAGGAGGGCCTGCAATGAGCCGCATCAAGCTTCTGATGGTGGACAACTACGATTCGTTCACCTACAACATCGTGCAGTATTTCGGCGAACTCGGCGCCGAGGTCGAGGTCTACCGCAACGACGAGATCACGCTCGAAGGCATCGCCGCGCGCAAGCCCGACCGGCTGGTGATCTCGCCCGGCCCCTGCTCGCCGGCCGAGGCCGGCATTTCGGTCGCGGCGATCCGGCATTTCGCTGGCCAGCTGCCTATCCTGGGTGTCTGCCTGGGCCACCAGAGCATAGGGGCAGCCTTCGGCGGCAGGATCGTGCGCGCGCAGCAACTCATGCACGGCAAGACCAGTGTCATCACGACCACCCAGGAGGGCGTGTTCGC
Organism: Chitinophaga pinensis; assembly: GCA_943326015.2. Classification (GTDB taxonomy): domain Bacteria; phylum Pseudomonadota; class Gammaproteobacteria; order Burkholderiales; family Burkholderiaceae_C; genus Malikia. The sequence goes on from CALPRQ020000024.1 coordinate 57,566, forward strand.
GAACCTGCCCAGGCAGTTCACCGTCAACCGCTACCACTCGCTCGCGATCGAGCGCGCCAGCTGCCCCGAGCTGCTGAAGATCACCGCCTGGACCGACGACGGCGAGATCATGGGCGTGCGGCACCGCGAGCTCGCGATCCAGGGCGTGCAGTTCCACCCCGAATCGATCCTGACCGAGCACGGCCACGCCATGCTCAGGAACTTCCTCGACCAGGCCTGACACCGGAGTACGCCATGTCCATCACGCCCCAGCAAGCCCTGCAGCGCGTCACCGAGCACCGCGAGATCTTCCACGACGAGATGCTGCACCTGATGCGCCTGATCATGTCCGGCGAGCTGTCGCCGATCATGACCGCCGCGCTGATCGCCGGCCTGCGCACCAAGAAGGAAACCATCGGCGAGATCACCGCTGCGGCCCAGGTCATGCGCGAGTTCTCGGTCAAGGTCGATATCGCCGACCGGAGCCACATGGTCGACATCGTCGGCACCGGCGGTGACGGCGCGCACACCTTCAACATCTCGACCTGCGCCATGTTCGTGATCGCCGCCGCTGGCGCCAAGGTCAGCAAGCATGGCGGGCGCAGCGTCAGCAGCAAGTCGGGCAGCGCCGACGCGATCGAGGCGCTCGGCATCCACCTCGACCTCAAGCCGGCGCAGATCGCCGACTGCATCGCGCAGACCGGCATCGGCTTCATGTTCGCGCCCAACCACCACCCGGCGATGAAGAACGTCGCGCCGGTGCGGCGCGAGCTCGGCGTGCGCACGCTGTTCAACATCCTGGGGCCGCTGACCAATCCGGCCGGCGCCCCCAACATCCTGCTCGGTGTGTTCCATCCCGACCTGGTCGGCATCCTGGTGCGTGCGCTGCAGAGCCTGGGCGCCGAGCACGCGCTGGTGGTCCACGGCAAGGACGGCCTCGACGAGATCAGCCTGGGTGCGGCCACCCTGGTCGGCGAGCTCAAGGACGGCGTGATCCGCGAGTACGAGATCCACCCCGAGGACTTCGGCTTCCAGATGGTCGGCACCCGCGCGCTGCAGGTCGAGAACCCCGAGGATTCGCGCGCCATGCTGCTGGGCGTGCTCGACGGCCGGATCGGCCCCGCGCGCGACATCGTGCTGCTCAACGCCGGCGCTGCGCTCTATGCCGCCGACGTCGCGGCCAGCATCGCCGATGGCATCGTGCTGGCGCGCCAGGCCATCGACAGCGGCGCGGCCAAGGCCAAGCTCGACCAACTCGTTACCGTGGCCCATGCGCTGAGCGCGGCCTGAACCGAAAGCCTCCCATGAGCGACATCCTGAACCAGATAGTGGCGACCAAGCGCGAGGAAATCGCGCTGGCCCTCAAGAAGACCCCGCTGGCCGTCATGCGCGAAGACGCCGAGAGCCGGCTGCTGACGCGCGATTTCGAGGGCGCCTTGCGCCGCAAGATCGCCGCCGGCCTGCCCGCCGTGATCGCCGAGGTCAAGAAGGCCAGCCCCTCGAAGGGCGTGATCCGGGCCGACTTCATTCCGGCCGACATCGCGCAGAGCTATGCCGAATACGGCGCGGCCTGCCTCTCGGTGCTGACCGACCGCCAGTATTTCCAGGGCAGCTCCGACTACCTCAAGCAGGCGCGTGCCTCCTGCGACCTGCCGGTGCTGCGCAAGGACTTCATGGTTGACCCCTACCAGGTCTACGAGGCCCGCGCCATGGGCGCCGACTGCATCCTGCTGATCGCCGCCTGCCTGGACGACGCGCAGATGGCCGAACTCGAATCGATCGCGCATGGCCTGAACATGGCGGTGCTGGTCGAGGTCCACGACCGCGCCGAACTCGATCGCGCGCTCAAGCTCAAGACGCCGCTGGTCGGCATCAACAACCGCAACCTGCGCAGCTTCGAGGTCAGCCTCGACACCACGCTCGGCATGCTGGCCGATGTGCCGGCCGACCGCCTGCTGGTCACCGAGAGCGGCATCCTCAAGCGCGAAGACGTGCAGCTGATGCGCGAGCATGGCGTCAATGCCTTCCTGGTCGGCGAGGCCTTCATGCGTGCCAAGGAGCCGGGCGCGGCGCTGGCCGAGCTGTTCGAGCTGCCGGTCTGAACGTGAGCCAGCAAGGCGGAACCCTTGCGCTCTGGGAGGATGCGTCATCGGCGCAGCCTGCCGCAGCCGATGCCCTTGCGCAGGGCAGACTGGGCGCCTGGGCGCCCGAGCGTTGGCCGACAGCTGCCGACTGGCAGCCCTTGCTCCAGCCTTTCTGGGCCAGCGCGACCGGACAGGGACTGGCGCGCTTCGTCCAAGGCAGGCTGGCAGCTGGCGCCGTGATCTACCCGGCGCAGCCGCTGCGCGCGCTCGAGCTGACCGCGCTGGCTGACGTCGAGGTCGTGATCCTCGGCCAGGACCCCTACCACGGTCCCGGTCAGGCCGAGGGGCTGGCGTTCTCGGTGCCCGAAGGTGTCAGGTTGCCGCCCTCGCTGCGCAACATCTTCCAGGAGCTCGCGCGCGACCTTGGCGGCGCGCTGCCCGCCAGCGGCAGCCTGCGGCACTGGGCGCAGCAGGGCGTATTGCTGCTCAACACCTGCCTCACGGTGGAGCAGGGCAGCCCCGCCAGCCACGCCAAAAAAGGCTGGGAGACGCTGACCGACGCCTTGATCAGCGCCTGCAGCGCGCACGAAAGTCCCAGGGCCTTCCTGCTCTGGGGCGCGCACGCGCAGTCCAAGGTTGGCCTGATCGACGCCAGTCGGCACCTGGTGCTGCAGGCCAACCATCCCTCGCCGCTGTCGGCCCGTCGCCTGCCCGTGCCGTTCATCGGCTGCGGCCACTTCGGACAGGTCCAGCGCTGGCTCGAAAAAAAATCCCGGAAAAATTTGCACTGGTTGTAAGAAGCGCCGAATCTTGTGCATAATACGGGTCTTGACGGAGAGGTGCCCGAGTGGCTAAAGGGGGCAGACTGTAAATCTGTTGGCTTACGCCTACGCTGGTTCGAATCCAGCCCTCTCCACCAAAATACTTGTAGAGCAAAGGCCGCGCAAAACGCGGCCTTTGTGATGCGGGAGTAGTTCAATGGTAGAACCCCAGCCTTCCAAGCTGATGACGCGGGTTCGATTCCCGTCTCCCGCTCCAATGGTGTTTGCGGTTTCGGTAGAGTGATTTTTCGGATGGTCATCAGACTGTCATGCCCATGTGGCTCAGTGGTAGAGCACCCCCTTGGTAAGGGGGAGGTCGGCAGTTCGATCCTGCCCATGGGCACCATCATTCGGTGCGTTGTAATTTAGTCAATTTCCATATTCGGAGCTGAGCAATGGCAAAAGAGAAATTCGAACGGACCAAGCCGCACGTCAACGTCGGCACCATCGGTCACGTTGACCACGGCAAGACCACGCTGACGGCCGCCATCACCACCGTGCTGGCCAAGAAGTTCGGCGGCTCC
>CALPRQ020000025.1 GCA_943326015.2 Chitinophaga pinensis
CAGTTGGATAGAGTACTTGGCTACGAACCAAGGGGTCGTGGGTTCGAATCCTGCCAGCCGCACCAAATATGGAAATCGCAGCGCCAACGGCTGCGTTTTCATTGCACGAGTTTCATTCGTCGCAAGGCGGACTACGGTTTAGCGGCTGTAGCTCAGTTGGATAGAGTACTTGGCTACGAACCAAGGGGTCGTGGGTTCGAATCCTGCCAGCCGCACCAATAAAAAAACCTGCTACAAGTTTTGTGGCAGGTTTTTTTTTGCCCTTAGATTTTTCCCATGAGCCCAGCCTTCACCCGCGAAACCGATGCCGATGACGACGAGGATCTCGGCCTGCCCAGACTGCCTGCTGGCGGCAAGAACTACATCACCCGCGCTGGCCACGATCGCTTGAGAGCTGAACTGCTCAACCTGCTCGATGTCGAGCGGCCGAAGATGGTCGAGATCGTGCACTGGGCCGCCAGCAACGGCGACCGCTCGGAGAACGGCGACTACCTCTATGGCAAGAAGCGGCTACGCGAGATCGACCGCCGCATCCGCTTCCTGACCCGGCGGCTCGACATCGCGGTGGTGGTCGATCCCTCGCAGCATCACGGCAAGGACCAGGTCTTCTTCGGCGCCAGCGTGACCTATGCGCGCGAGGACGGCAGCGAGACCACCGTGACCATCATGGGCATAGACGAGGCCGACAGCGCCCAGGGCCAGATCAGCTGGATCGCGCCGGTGGCGCAGGCGCTGCTCAAGGCGCGCGTGGGCGACGAGGTTCGCCTGCGCACCCCTGCCGGCTGGGAAACGCTTGAGCTGCTTGAGGTCAGCTACCCGCCGCCAGCGGCCTGAGCCGCCAGCCAGCTTCAGGCCGCTCCGCTGCCCGGGTGTTCGCGGTGAATCCGCATCACCGTCGGCGTGCGCTTGAGGCTGCGCAGCACATGGGCCAGGTGGACTCGGTCGCGCACCGCCACCGTGAAGCGGATGTCCAGGTCGGACAGCACGGGCTCCTTGCTCATCTGCAGGTGCGTGATGTCGGCCTCGGCGGCGGCCAGCGCGACGGCCACCTTGGCCAGCGCACCCTTGACGTTGTTGAGCGTCACCAGCAGGCAGGTCTCGAACGGGCGCACGGGCTCGTCCGCCCATTCGACCGCGGTGAAGCGTTCACTGTCGCGCAGCAACTGCTTCTGGATCACCGGGCAGTCTGCGGTGTGCACCACCAGGCCCTCGCCACGGCCCAGGTAGCCGACGATGGCATCGCCCGGGATCGGGTGGCAGCAGCTGGCGTAACGGACCGAGGCGCCCTCGCTGCCGTCGAGCGCCAGCACGCCCTGGCTGAGCTGGTCGTGGCCGCCGGCGTAGCGTTCCTGCGTCATCAGCAGCACGTCGGGCTTGAGGCCGGCTTCGCCCAGCAGCCTGGCCAGCTTGATCGCGACCATGGTGGCGATGCGCTTGCCCAGGCCGATGTCGGTCAGCAGTTCATCGCGGTTGCGGTTGCCGGTGAAGCGCAGCAGCTTGTCCCACAATCCGGGCGGCTGGCTGTCGGGCAGGGCGGCGATGCCTTCGGCGCGCAGCGCCTGCAGCAGCAGCCGTTCACCCAGCTCGCGCGATTCCTTGGCCTCCAGCGTCTTGAGGTGGTGGCGGATCTTGGAGCGGGCCCGTCCGGTGCGCACGAAAGTCAGCCAGGCCGGATTCGGCCTGGCGTGCGGCGAGGTCGCGATCTCGACCACATCGCCGTTCTTGAGTTCGGTGTGCAGCGGGGTCTGCTCGCGGTTGACCAGCGCGCCGATCGCGTGCGAACCCACGTCGGTGTGGATCGCGTAGGCGAAGTCGATCACGGTCGCACCGTGCGGCATCGCCATGATGCGGCCCTTGGGCGTGAAGACATAGACCGCTTCGGGGAACAGGTCGACCTTGACATGGTCCCAGAACTCGGCGGCGTCGTGGGTCTCCTGCTGGATGTCGAGCAGTGACTGCAGCCACTGGGTGTTGAGGTCCTGTGCCGCCGTGCTGTCGGGTTCGCTGGCCTTGTAGAGCCAGTGCGCCGCCACGCCGGATTCGGCCACCACGTCCATGGTTTCGGTGCGCAGCTGGAACTCGATGTTGGTGCCGAACGGCCCGACCAGCGTGGTGTGCAGCGACTGGTAGCCGTTGGCCTTGGGGATGGCGATGTAGTCGCGAAACTTGCCCGGCAGCGGCTTGTAGAGCTGGTGCAGCACGCCCAAGGCGGCATAGCATTGCATCAAGTCTGGCAGGATGATGCGAAAGCCGTAGATGTCGGTCACCTGCGCAAAGGACAGGTGCTTGAGCCGCATCTTGCGGTAGATCGAGAACAGCGTCTTCTGGCGCCCGCGTATGCGCGTCTCCATGCCTTGCTGCCCGAAGGCGTTGTCGACCTCGGCGTGCACGCGCGCGATCAGGTCCTTGCGCCGGCTGCGCGACTTGTTCAGCGCCTTGGTCAGGACGGCGTAGCGCCAGGGAAACAGGTGCTTGAAGGCCAGTTCCTGCAGCTCGCGGTAGCTGTGGTTGAGGCCCAGGCGGTGCGCGATCGGCGCGTAGATCTCGATCGTCTCGGAAGAGATGCGCTCCCACTTGCTGCGCGGCATGTCGCCCATGGTGCGCATGTTGTGGGTGCGGTCGGCCAGCTTGATCAGGATCACGCGCACGTCGCGCGCCATCGCCAGCAGCATCTTGCGGAAGGACTCGGCCTGGTTGTGCTCGCGCGAGTGGAATTCGAGCTTCTCGAGCTTGGTCAGGCCGTCGACCAGCTCCGCCACCGGGGTGCCGAAGCGCTCGACCAGATCGGCCTTGCTGATGCCGCAGTCTTCCATCACGTCGTGCATCAGCGCGGCCGACAGTGCCTGCGCGTCGAGCTTCCACTCGGTGCAGATCTGTGCCACTGCGATCGGGTGCGTGATGTAGGGATCGCCGTTCTTGCGCAGCTGGCCCAGATGGGCCTCGTCGGCCAGCCGGTAGGCGCGGCGCACCAGTTCGATGTCGGCCGGGCTCAGGTAGTCCAGGCAGGCCTCCAGCGCGGCGAAGCTGGCGGCAGAAGCTCTGGCCGCGGCCTGTGCGGGGCTCAGAGTAGGGGTCGAGGTCGCATCCTGATTCATGTCTTTACTTTAGCCTGAATGGGTGCGGATTGACGCCGTTGCCGGCATTTGCGTCTGGGCGCCGGGCCTGAAAAAGAAAAGGCACCGCGCTGCGGTGCCTTGAATCCTGGGCGCTTGGCCTGCTTCAGATCGGGACTTTCTTCAGCATTTCCAGGCCGACCTTGCCTTCGGCGATCTCGCGCAGGGCGGTCACGCAGGGCTTGTTCTTGGTCTCGACCCGGGGGGTGTGACCCTGGTGCAGCATGCGGGCGCGGTAGGTTGCGGCCAGCACGAGCTGAAAGCGGTTGGGGATCTTTTCCAGACAGTCTTCAACGGTGATGCGTGCCATGACGGGCTCCGGTGCGGCGCAGGGCCGTGGGGGGATTAGGGGATATCGAGGGCGCGGAAGGTGTCGGCACGGGCGCGACGCTGAGCGGCCACCTTGAGCCGCTGCGCGTGCGCAATGGCTTTCAGGTCGAAAAGCGCGCGCTCGAACAATTCATTGATTATAACGAAATCGAACTGGTCGACCTGTGCGACTTCCGCGGCGGCGTTCTTCATGCGCAGCTCGATGGTCTCGTCGGAGTCCTCGTTGCGGCGCTGCAGGCGCGCGCGCAGCTCGGGCCAGCTCGGCGGCAGGATGAAGATCAGCACCGCGTTGGGGAACTGGTCCTTGATCTGGACCGCGCCCTGGAAGTCGATCTCGAGCACGATGTCGGCGCCAGCGGCGATCTTGTTCTCGATCGTCTGGCGCGAGGTGCCGTAGCGGTTGCCGTGCACCTGCGCCCACTCGACGAAGGCGTCGGCCGCCACCATGCGGTCGAATTCCTCGTGGCTGGTGAAGTAGTACTCGCGGCCGTGCACCTCCTGGCCGCGCGGCGCGCGGGTGGTGTGCGACACGGACAGTTCCATGTGCGAGTCGACTTCCAGCAGGGCCTTGACCAGGCTGGACTTGCCGGTGCCGCTGGGTGCGGCCACGACGTAGAGGTTGCCGGGGTAATCCATCTTGTTCTCGTTCATTCGAGGTTCTGCACCTGTTCGCGCATCTGCTCGATCATGACCTTCATGTCGACCGAGATCCGGGTCAGCTCCAGGCTGGACGACTTGCTGCCCAGGGTGTTGGCCTCGCGGTGCAGCTCCTGGATGAAGAAGTCCAGCCGCTTGCCGACTTCGCCGCCCTTGCCGATCAGGCGCTCGATCTCGTCGAGGTGGGCCTGCAGCCGGGTCAGTTCCTCGGCCACGTCGATGCGGATCGCGAATGCGGTGGCTTCCGACAGGGCGCGTTCCTGCGCGGCCTGGGCGGCGGAGTCGGCCCGCGCCGTGCCGAGCGCCTCGTTCCAGCGTTCCAGGAAGCGCTGGCGCTGCAGCTCGACCAGCTGCGGCACCATGGGCTGGGCCTGGGCCGCCAGCGCGCGCAGCTGGGCGACGCGGTCGAGCAGCATGGCGCAGAGCTTGGCGCCCTCGCGTTCGCGCGAGGCGGTGAATTCGTCTACCGCGTGACGTGCCAGCGCGAGCAGTTCGTCGGCCAGGCCGGTCGGCGCGGGCACGCTGCGGCCCAGCGTGGCCAGCACCTCGGCGACCGAGAGCGGGCGCGACTGCGGCATCCAGGCCAGCACCTGGTCCTGCACGCCGATGAGCTTTTGCAGTTCGGCCATGCCGGGCTGGCGCAGTGCATGGTCGCCGCGGCCTTCGATCCAGGCGCGGACCTCGACCTTGCCGCGCTTGACGCGGGCGCTGATCAGTTCGCGCAGTGCGGGTTCGGCCGGGCGCAGTTCGTCCGACAGGCGAAAGCCCAGGTCGAGGAAGCGGCTGTTGACCGAGCGGATTTCCATGCCCAGCGCGGGGGCGCCAGCGGGAGCAGGGGTGTCGGGACCGGGGGCCTGGCTCTGGGCCGTGGCGTAGCCGGTCATGCTGTAAACTGGCATATCGATTCTCGCAGTCTGGACGCAACGGCTTGAGGTTGCAGATACTCCGATTATGTCAAAGACCAAGCCTGCTCCGCTGCCCTCGGACATCCGGATCGGGGGCTATCGCATCCTGCGTCAGCTGGCTTCGGGCGGTTTTGGCGTGGTTTACCTTGCGCAGGACGCCAGCGGCCAGAAAGTCGCGCTCAAGGAGTACCTGCCTGCGTCGCTGGTCGAACGCCGGCCCGGCGAGCTGCTGCCGGTGGTGCCGTCCGACAAGCTGTCGCTCTATCGGCTCGGGCTCAAGAGCTTCTTCGAGGAGGGGCGGGCGCTGGCGCAGATCTCGCACCCTGCGGTGGTGGGGGTGCTCAATTTCTTCCGCGAGAACGAGACCGTCTACATGGCGATGAACTACCTGGAGGGGGCCACCCTGCAGGACTTCATCGTGGTCGCGCGCGAGCTCAAGCGGCCCAAGGTGTTCCGCGAGTCGACCATCCGCTCGCTGTTCGACGAGGTGCTGCGCGGCCTGCGCATCGTGCATCAGCACAAGATGCTGCACCTCGACATCAAGCCGGCCAACATCTTCATCACCGATGACAACCGGGCCGTGCTGATCGACTTCGGCGCGGCGCGCGAGGTGCTCAACACCGAGGGCAGCTTTGTGCGCCCGATGTACACGCCCGGCTTTGCCGCGCCCGAGATGTACCGGCGCGGCGCCGAGCTCGGGCCCTGGACCGACATCTATGCGATGGGGGCCACCGTCTACGCCTGCATGCGCGGCTACCCGCCCGATGACGTGCCCAAGCGGCAGGAGAAGGACAGCCTGCCGCTGGAGCTCGCCAGGCTGCGCGGCATCTACTCGGACCAGCTGATCGACCTGGTGTCCTGGTGCATGCAGCTCGATCCGCTGGCGCGCCCGCAGTCGGTGTTCGAGCTGCTCAGGGAGCTCAACCGCGAGGTGGCGCGCGGCTTCGGCCCGGCTGACCTGTCGCGCGCCCATGCTTCCTCGCCGCTGCCGGGCGAGGCGAGTTCCAGCTTCCTCGACCTATGAAATTCTCGGTCTACCAGGTCAGCCACCGGGGCGGGCGCGAGCTCAACGAGGACCGGCTGGCCTATGCCTACACGCAGGACGCGGTGCTGCTGCTGCTGGCCGACGGCATGGGGGGCCATCCCGAGGGCGAGCAGGCGGCCGAAATCGCGGTGCAGACCTTTCGCGCCTGTTTCGAGGCCGAGGCCAGGCCCGTGCTGGCCGACGTCGAGGCTTTCCTGACCCGTACCCTGGACCTTGCCAATCAGGCCATCCTCGACTACGCGCGGGAGCGCTGCCTGCCCGACCAGCCGCGCACCACGCTGGTGGCGGCACTGCTGCAGGACAACCGGCTGCACCGGCTGCATTGCGGTGACTCGCGCCTGTACTGGGTGCGGCGCGGACGGATGCTGGCGCGCACGCGCGACCACTCCTGGCACGAGCGGCCCGGCCTGGCCAGGGCCGGAGCCATGCCCCTGGATCGCAGCGTGCTGTTCACCTGTCTGGGGTCGTCCTCGCCACCGATCTTCGAGCTGGGCCAGCCCGTGCCGCTGCATGAGGGCGACCGCCTGCTGCTGTGCTCGGACGGTTTGTGGGACATGGTCGATGATGCCGAGATCGCGCGCTTGCTGGATGCCGGCCCGCTGGAGCAGGTGGTGCCGGGCTTGGCCGAGCTGGCGCTCGCGCGCGCTGGCCAGTACGGCGACAATGTATCCCTGCTGGCGCTGGAGTGGCGCAATTCGGACGGTTTCCCTGCCACGCTGCAGCTGCCCGTCCCGTTCGGCCAGAGCCCGTTCCACGGCGCCGATCCGGCTGGGCCGGATGCCGGCTTGCTGGTGCGCGAGCTCGACGACGAGGAGCTCGATCGTGCCATCGCCGAGATCAACGAGTCGATCCGCCGCAGGACCGAGCCCCCGCCGTCCTGAGCGCCAGTGGCTCTCCCTTAGCTTTTGAAGAACCCGACATGACAGAACAGACCCTTTCCGCGGCGACCCTGCGCGCCGACGGCCGCCGCCCCGATGCCCTGCGCACGGTGCGCATCACCCGCCAGTACACCATGCACGCCGAGGGCTCGGTGCTGGTCGAGTTCGGTCACACCAAGGTGCTGTGCACCGCCTCGGTCGAGGAAAAGGTGCCGCCGCACCAGCGCGGCAGCGGCGAGGGCTGGGTCACGGCCGAATACGGCATGCTGCCGCGCGCCACCCACACGCGCAGCAGCCGCGAGGCGGCCAAGGGCAAGCAGAGCGGTCGCACCCAGGAGATCCAGCGCCTGATCGGCCGCTCGCTGCGCGCGGTGTTCGATCTCAAGGCGCTCGGCGAACGCACCATCACGCTTGACTGCGACGTGCTGCAGGCCGATGGCGGCACCCGCACCGCCGCCATCACGGGTGCCTTCGTCGCCGCCCAGGATGCGGTGCACCAGCTGCTGGCCGAGGGCAAGCTGGTGGACAGCCCGGTGCTGCACCCAGTGGCGGCGGTCTCGGTCGGCATCGTCGGCGGTCAGCCGGTGCTGGACCTCGACTACCTGGAGGACTCCGGCTGCGACACCGACATGAACGTGGTCATGACCGGCGCGGGTCACTATGTCGAGGTCCAGGGCACGGCCGAGGGCCTGCCTTTCAGCCGCGAGGAAATGAACCAGCTGCTGCTGCTGGCCGAAAAGGGCATCGCTGAGCTGATCGTGCTGCAGCAGGCCGCGCTGGCCGGCGAAGACGTGATCTGAGGAGCCGGGCATGACAGGCAGAAAACTGGTACTGGCGTCCAACAACGCCGGCAAGCTGGCCGAGTTGCAGGCCATGTTCGCGCCGCTGGGCGTGGCGCTGATCCGCCAGGGCGAGCTCGACATCCCCGAGGCACCCGAGCCGCACCGCACCTTCATCGAGAACGCGCTGGCCAAGGCGCGCCATGCCGCGGCCCTGAGCGGGCTGCCGGCGATGGCCGATGACGCGGGGCTCTGCGTCGATGCCTTCGGCGGCCTGCCGGGCGTGGACACCGCCTACTACTGCACCCAGTTCGGCTACGAGAAAAGCGATGCCAACAATGTGCGCGCCTTGCTTGAGCAGCTGCAGGGGCAGGCCAACCGCCGCGCCGCGATGGTCAGCACCCTGGTCGCGGTGCGCAGCGCCGACGACCCCGAGCCGCTGGTCGCGAGCGGGCGCGTCGCCGGCCTGATCACCGAGCAGCCCATCGGCGAGAACGGTTTCGGCTTCGACCCGGTGATGTTCATCCCCGAGTTCGGGCTGACCTTTGCCCAGCTGAGCAACGAGGTCAAGAACGCCAACAGCCATCGCGGTCGCGCCGCCCGTGCCATGCTGGCGCTGATGCGCGAGCGCTGGTATCCGGGCTCGGCAGCATGAACCAGTCCGTCATCCAGCTGCATCGCCCGGGCCAGCTGCAGCTGTCGGCCTTGCCGCCGCTGTCGCTCTACATCCATCTGCCCTGGTGTCTGAAGAAATGCCCTTACTGCGACTTCAACTCGCACCAGGCCGAGCAAGGTGCCTTTCCCGAGCAGCGCTACCTCGATGCGCTGCGCGCCGACCTCGAGTCCAGCCTGCCGCTGATCTGGGGCCGCAGCGTGCACAGCGTCTTCATCGGCGGCGGCACGCCCAGCCTGTTCTCGCCCGATGCGATCGATCGCCTGCTGTCCGACGTCCGCGCGCTGCTGCGGCTCGAAGCCGACACCGAGATCACGCTCGAAGCCAACCCCGGCACCTTCGAGAAGGACCGCTTCAAGGCCTTCCGCGAGGCCGGCGTCACGCGCCTGAGCGTGGGCGTGCAGAGCTTCGACGACCGTTTCCTGCGGGCGCTGGGCCGGGTCCACAGCGCCGACCAGGCCCGGGCCGCGCTTGATGAGGCCGCGCGCCATTTCGAGACCTTCAACATCGACCTGATGTATGCGCTGCCGGGCCAGACCCTGGCCGAGCTGGACCGCGACCTCGACATCGCGCTGGGCTTCAATCCGCCGCATCTGTCGGTCTACCACCTGACGCTCGAACCCAACACCTATTTCGCCAAGTTCCCGCCCGCCTTGCCGGACGAGGACCTGGCTTATGAGATGCTGGACCGCATCACCGAGCGCACCGGCCAAGCCGGGCTGTCGCGCTACGAGGTCTCGGCCTACGCGCGTGCCGGTCACCGCTGTTTCCACAACTGGAACTACTGGCAGTTCGGTGACTACCTCGGCATCGGCGCCGGGGCGCATGGCAAGCTCAGCTTCGCGCACCGCGTGCTGCGCCAGGTGCGCTGGCGCGACCCGCAGCTCTACATGGAGAACGCCTTGCAGGGCCAGCCGATGGCGAGCGAGGAGGAAGTCGCGCCTGGCGAGCTGCCGTTCGAGTTCATGCTCAACGCGCTGCGGCTGCGCGAGGGCTTCCCGCTGGCGCTGTTCAACGAGCGCACCGGATTGCCGCTCAGCCAGATCATGCCGGCGCTGCAGCAGGCCGAGGCCAAGGGCTGGATTGAGCGCGATCTGGCCAGCGTGCGTCCGACCGAGCGCGGCTTCGATTTCCTGAGCGACCTGCAGGAACTGTTCCTGCCTGACGAAGGCCATTGATGCGGGTTTCCCTGTCTGGCAAAGACAGGCGACAATAGCGCATTACCCATGCCGGGGCGGACGCCGCCCCGCGCGTCTAATTCCTGAATACTGTTCCGTCGTGAATACCTCCAAGTCTTCCTCCAAGCCCGCCGACCTCTCGCAACTCGACGCCCTCACGGGCGGAGCCTTCACCGCGCCGACCTCCGGCGAGCGCGCCGCCCGCCTGCGCGAGTGGCTGGCCTCCGAACCTTCGGTCGACAGCATGGCCGAGGTCTACCGTGAGCTCTCGCACCGCGACAAGGGCGCTGCCAAGGCCTTGAAGGAAAAGCTCGACGAGCTCAAGCGCGCCAAGGCGCAGGAAGCGATCGCCGAGGAATGGGCGGCCAAGGCCCGTGCCCTGATCGAGCAGCCGCGCCTGAACCTGGCCGACGCGATGGCCTGGCAGCGCGATGCCGCCAAGGCTGGCGCGCCGCTGTCGCGCGAACCGCTGGCCGGCCTCAAGGCTGCGCTGGCCGAACGCATGAAGGCGGTCGAGGAGCTGCAACACCGGGTCCAGGTCGAGCGCGAGACCGCGCTGCTGCTGGCCCAGCGCATCGAGGTGCTGTCGACCAAGCCCTGGCGCGAGGCACAGGCTGTGCTCGCGGGCCTGGGCGCCGATGTGGCGCAGTGGCAGGCCGCGGCCCAGCAGTTCGGCGCCGAGCCGGCCTGGGACAGCCTGGACCCCAAGTACCCGGCCCAGCTTGAGGCTTCGCGCCAGCAGCTGACCCTGGTCTGGGAAGCCTTCGGCGCGGCGCTGGATCAGGCCGCCGCTGCCGCAGAGAGCGCCGAGGCGCCGTTGCCCGCGGTGCCGGTCTGGGCCGACGAGCTGCGCGTCGCGCGCGGCGAAGCTCCGGCAGCCGTGGCCGCCGTGGCGGCCGCCGTTGTTATCGACCCGGCCCAGCTGGCGCAGCTGCAAGCCAAGGCGGCCGAAGTCGTCGGTGCCGCGTTGAGCGCGCTGCAACAGAATGTGGCCGAGGGCCACGGCAAGACCACGGCCAAGGCGGTCTCGGTCCTGCGCGCCGCGCTCAAGGAGCATGGTCGCCATGTCTCGGCCGAACTCGAACCGCTGGTCCAGGCCGCGCTGGCGCAGGCCGGCGAACTCGCGGGTGGTCAGCGCCTGCGCGCCGACCAGCTGCGCGAAGAGCTGCTGGCCAAGGCGCTCGAGCTGACGCAAGCGCCCGAAGGCCAGCGCCCGGGTGGCCGCAAGATCCAGGAGACGCTGCGCGGCCTGCGCGAGCAATGGAAGGCCGCCGACCAGGGCGCTGCGCCGAACCACGCGCTGTGGAAGAAGTTCGACGAGGCCTGCACCGCCGCCCACAAGCTGGTCGAGGCCTGGCTGGGCAAGCTCAAGGAACAGACCGAAGTCAGCCGCGCCCAGCGCCTGGTCATGATCGAGGACATCAAGGCCTGGACCGCGGCCCATGCCGACAACAGCGACTGGAAGACCCAGCTGCGCGAACTGCACGGCTTTGCCGAGCGCTGGCGCCAGTCCGGCCATGTGAGCGAGAAGCTCTACGCCGAGCTGCAGCCGCTCTGGAAGGCCACCATGCAGGCGGCTCACGCGCGTCTGGAGGCTGCCCAGGCTGAAAGCGTCGCCCGCCGTCACGCGCTGATCGAGGAGGCCAGGGAGCTGGGCGCCGCGCCTTCGCTGCGCATCGACGCGGTCAAGGCGCTGCAGCAGCGCTGGCAGCAGGAGGCCCATGCCGTGCCGCTGGAGCGCAAGCAGGAACAGAAACTGTGGGAAGCCTTCCGCAAGCCGATCGACGAGGCCTTCGAGCGCAAGGGCTCCGAGCGCAGCAAGTCTGCCTCGGCCCTCAGCGAGCATGACAAGCTCGTGCTCGACGCGGCCAAGGCGCTGGAGGCAGCCAATGCCGGCGGCGATGCGCAGCAGATCCGCGCCGCGATGCAGGAGCTGCAGGACGCGATCCGGGGCCAGGCTGCGGCAGTCGCTGCCGAGCAGGCCAAGCCGGTTGCATCAGCAGCAGCCGAGCTTGCGGCTGATGCAGCCACCGAGCCGGCCGCCGAGGAATCGGCCGAAGCAGCTCCGGCCAAGCCGGCTGCCGCGCCGAAGAAGATCGTTGCCGTGCGCGGTGATGACCGTCCCGGCATGGTCAAGGCCACTCAGGCCACTGGTCGCCCGGGCGACAAGGGTCCGCGTGCCGGTGGTCGCGACGAGCGCGGTGGCCGTGACGGTCGCGATGGCCGCCGCGAAGGCTTCGGCCGTCCCGAGCGCGGCGACCGCGCCGGCTTCGAGCCGCGCGGCCCGCGTCTGGGCGATGCCGCCTTCCGCGCCCAGCGCGAGGCGGTCGAGCATGCCGAGGCTGCGCTGCGCAAGCTGGCGGCCCATGCCCATGGCGAAGTGCTGACCCAGCTGCTGGGCGCCTGGGAGCAGCGCGATGCGGCGGCCTTGCCCGCCGCGCAGGCTTTGGGTGGCCGCGTCGGCAACGCCCGCAGCGCCTGGGTCCAGGCCGTCGGCAAGGCCCCGGCCGCTGGCACTGCTGGAGCCGAAAGCCTGTTGCGCCTGGAGATGGCCGCCGAGGTCCCGACCCCGGCCGAGCAGCTCGACGCGCGCCGCGCGCTGCAGCTCAAGTTGCTGACCCGTCGCAACGATCCGGCACCGGCCCAGACCTGGGCCCAGGATGTCGCGCAGGTGCTGGCGTCGGACTTCGACGCCGCGCAGGCCCGCCGTCTGCAGAACGCGCTCAAGGTCCTGCTGCGCAAGTGATGCGGCTGGCCGTCGCGCGCTTCAGCGTGGCGGTCGCCTGAAGAAGGCGTCGAGCAGCGGCGCCAGCTCGGGGAACTCGCGCGCGTAGCGCGCCCGGGCCACCCAGTAGGCCTCGCAGCTGCAGGCAAAGAATTCGGCCGGCGCCTCGGCGGCGTAGGCGTCCAGCCAGGGCGCCGGCTCGCCGAAGCGCTCGGACAGTGCCAGCTGCTCGCCAAAACGCTGGTAGGCCGTGCTCCAGGCCTGTTGCCAGCGCTGTTGCGCAGCCATGCGGCCCAGTCCCATGAAGTCCGCCGGCAATGGCGGGCAGCCGTCTGCCGCTGCGCTGGCCGGCTTGCCGCGCAGATCGAACTTGTGCGCGAACTCGTGGATCACGAGGTTGTGGCCCTGCGTCGTCGCCTGCCGGCCACCCTTCACACGCGACCAGGCCAGCATCACCGGACCGCCGGCCATGGCCTCGCCGATCAGTGGCTCCTGCCAGCGGTGCAGCACGCCGGCCGCGTCGACGGCCTCGCGTGGTGCCAGCACCTCGTCCGGGTGCACCACGATGCCGACGAAGTCGTCGTACCAGTCCAGCCCGTCAGCGCCCAGATGCAGCAGCGGCAGGCAGGCCTGGGCCGCAATACTCAGTGCGATCGCGTCGCTGATCACCAGGCCTTGCGCGCCGTGGAATTCCTTGTCGGCCAGGAAACGCGCGCTCAATTGCCGCAGCCCTTGTCGTTCGCCTTGGCCCAGATCGTGCAGGCAGGGCAGGCCGGCCAGGGTCTTGTTCCAGAGCGGGTCCGGGATCTCGGGCGGGACGGACAGGCCGGGGTGTCCCAGCCAGCGCCGCAGCCGTTCCACCAGACTTGGCAAAAGGCCTTTAGGCTGCGCCATCGGGCATTTTCCTGGCCACCTCAGTCCGCCAAGGCGATCCGGTGCCAGCCGTCGGCATCGAGTCGCAGCGCTTCGGCGCGCACAGGCCGCGCATCGACATCCCAGTCGCTCAGTACCAGCCGCTGCAGCCCGTCGCCCAGTTCGTGACGGGCCGGTTTGTGGGTGTGGCCGTGCACCAGCTGGTCGGCCTGGCAGGCCCGTAGCCAGTCCCTGGCCAGGGCCGGATCGACGTCGGCCCAGCTCAGCTGCGGGTCCTGCTTGCGGGCCTCGCTCTGGGCGCGCAGGCTGCGCGCGAGGGCCGCGCGCTCGGACAGCGGGCGCGCCAGAAAAGCCGTCTGCCAGTCGGGATGGCGCACCTGGTCGCGGAAGGCCAGGTAGTCGGCATCGTCCAGACACAGCGCGTCGCCATGGCTCAGCAGCAGGCACTGCTTGCCCCAGCGCAGCCGGGTCGGATCGGGGATCAGGGTGGCGCCGCTGGCGGCGGCAAAGCGCTCGCCGAGCAGGAAGTCGCGGTTGCCGTGCATGACGTAGAGCGCACGCCGGGCTGAAAAGGCGCGCAGGTCGGCGCAGATACTCGCCAGGAAATCGTAATCGGTGTCGGCAGCCCGTTCGGCGGGGGCAGCGTCGAGCAGGTCGTCGCCGATCCAGACCTCGAACAGGTCGCCGAGGATGAAGAGCGCGTCCGCCGCACAGCCTTGCAGGTAGCGCCTGAAGGCCTGCGCGGTGGCGGGCTCGCCGGCCTGCAGGTGCAGGTCGGAGATGAAGTCCAGCGCGCGCCAGTCGGCTGGGGCATTCAGCTCGCCCCGGCCGGCCAGCGCAGCGGGATCAGATCGCAACGGCCTTTTCGATCACCACATCGGTGACCGGCACGTCGCTGTGATAGCCCTTGTTGCCGGTCTTGACGCCGCGGATCTTGTCGACGATCTCGGTGCCCTGGACGACCTTGCCGAACACGGCATAGCCCCAGCCGCTCTGGGTTTCGCTCTTGAAGTTCAGGAACTCGTTGTCGGCCACGTTGATGAAGAACTGGGCGGTTGCCGAGTGCGGGGCGTTGGTGCGCGCCATCGCGACGGTGTACTTGTCGTTCTTGAGCTTGTTGTTGGCTTCGTTCTTGATCTCGGCGCCGGTGGGCTTTTGCGTCATGCCGGGCTCGAAGCCGCCGCCCTGGATCATGAAGCCGTTGATCACGCGGTGGAACACGGTGTTGTCGTAGTGACCGTTCTTGACGTATTCGAGGAAGTTGGCGGCCGAGATCGGCGCCTTCTCGTCGTCGAGTTCGATCGTGATGACGCCGTAGTCCTTGATGTGCAGTTCGATTTGGGGGTTGGCCATGTTCATTTCTCCAATGTGGCTTTGATGATGGTGACTGGGGTGGTCGGCACGTTCTCGAACATGCCGCGGTTGCCGGTGCGGACCTGGCGGATCTTGTCGACCACGTCGGCGCCGGCGATGACCTTGCCGAATACCGCATAACCCCAGCCATTCAGCGTCGGCTGGGTGTGGTTGAGGAAGCGGTTGTCGGCGATGTTGATGAAGAACTGCGCCGAGGCCGAATGGGGATCGTTGGTGCGCGCCATCGCGACTGTCAGCGGCAGGTTCTTGAGGCCGTTGTCGGCCTCGTTCTGGATAGTCGCGCGGGTCGGCTTTTGCTGCATCTCGGCCGTGAAGCCGCCGCCCTGGATCATGAAGCCGTCGATCACGCGGTGGAATACCGTGCCGTCGTAATGCTTGTCCTTGACGTACTGGACGAAGTTGGCGACCGTCTTGGGGGCTTTCTGCGCGTCGAGTTCGAGCACGATCGGCCCCAGGCTGGTCTCAAGCTTGACCCGCTGCGCAGCAGCCGGCGCAGCGGCATTCTGGGCCGCAGCGGGCAGGGTGGCAGCAAGCGCCAGTGCGGTGCCGGCGATCAGTCGGTTCAGGTGACGTCTTTTCATGGCGGTCTCGGTGGATGGCGGTCGGATCAGCGTGTGGCCGCTTCGGACGGCAACTGCTGGAGGATCTGCAGCTTGGGCCGCAGCGAGGGGTCGGTGGGGTCGAGCTCGAGCGCGCGCGCCCAGGCCTTGCCGGCCAGGCGGGCGTAGATGTCGCCCAGGTTCTGGTGCGCGGTCGCGTAGCCGGGGCTCAGGCGCAAGGCGGTTTCGAGCGCTGCGCGGGCCGGCTCCAGTCGGCCGGCGGCCGCGTGCAGCACCGCGAGGTTGTTGTAGGGCTCGGGCAGTTCGGGGAAGTCCTGCGTCAGCGCGGTGAAGGTCGCACTCGCCGCGTCGGGCTGGCCGTTCTGGCTCTGCGCCACGCCCTTGAGGAAGCGCAGCTGGGCGTCGTTCGGGTGCTCGGCCAGCGCGGCCTCGGCCTTCTGTTGCGCCTCGGCGGGCTGCTCGGCGCGCAGCAGGCGCGCGACTTCCTCGTGGACGGAAATCTGGGCCTGCGACAGGCCGGGGGCCAGCAGGCCTGCCAGCATCAGCAGAGTGCTCAGTGCGGCGGACATCAGGGGGGCGAAACCGGTGTGGAGGCGTGACATGGTGGCGTTGCAGCAAGGGGGGCGGCCGGGTGGCGCGCCAAAACGGGCACAATACGCGACCTTGCGCGGCGTCGGGACGGTTTGTCAAGACATGGCCTCGACAGCCTGCGCCGATATACTGCAAAAGATTGTATCTGAGGGGTTCCGCCCCCAAGCTCCCCATGACCTTGCGCATTTACAACTCGCTGACGCGCCGCGTCGACGACTTCTCTCCGATCGAGCCCGGCCATGTGCGCCTCTACGTCTGTGGCATGACGGTCTACGACCTCTGTCACCTCGGCCATGCCCGTTCCATGGTGGCGTTCGACGTCGTGCAGCGCTGGCTCAAGGCCAGCGGCTACCGCGTCACCTATGTGCGCAACGTCACCGACATCGACGACAAGATCATCGCGCGCGCGCTCAAGAATGGCGAGACCATCCGCAGCCTGACCGACCGCATGGTCGATGCACTGCACCAGGACGCCGACGCGCTCAAGATCGAGCGCCCGACCTTCGAGCCGCGCGCGACTGACTATGTGCCGCAGATGCTCGACCTGATCGGCAAGCTGGAACAGAAAGGCCTGGCCTACCGCAGTGCCAACGGCGACGTCAACTACGCCGTGCGCCAGTTCGAGGGCTACGGCAAGCTGTCGGGCAAGAGCCTGGACGACCTGCGCGCCGGCGAGCGCGTGGCCGTCGATGACGGCAAACAGGACCCGCTCGACTTCGTGCTCTGGAAAGCCGCCAAGGCCGACGAGCCGGCCGAAGCCAAGTGGGACGGCGCCTACGGCCTGGGCCGACCGGGCTGGCATATCGAGTGCTCGGCCATGAGCTGCGAGATGCTGGGCGAGAGCTTCGACATCCACGGCGGCGGCGCCGACCTGCAGTTCCCGCACCACGAGAACGAGATCGCCCAGAGCGAAGGCGCGAGCGGCCAGCCGCTGGCGCGGTTCTGGATGCACAACGGCTTCGTGCGCGTCGACAACGAGAAGATGTCCAAGAGCCTGGGCAACTTCTTCACCATCCGCGAGGTGCTGCAGAAGTACGACGCCGAGACGGTGCGCTTCTTCATCCTGCGCGCGCATTACCGCAGCGCACTGAACTACAGCGACGCGCACCTCGATGACGCGCGCAATGCCCTGAAGCGCCTCTACACCGCGCTGGCCTCGGTGCCGGCGACTGAAGCCCAGATCGACTGGAGCGACGACTACGCCGCGCGCTTCAAGGCCGCGCTGGACGAGGATTTCGGCACCCCCGAGGCGGTCGCCGTGCTGTTCGAGCTCGCGAGCGAGGTCAACCGCAGCCGCTCGACCGAGCGCGCCGGCCTGTTGAAGGCGCTGGGCGCCATCCTCGGCCTGCTGCAGGAAGACCCGACCGCCTTTCTGCAGGGCGGAGCCGCTGGCGGCCTCGACGAAGCCGCGATCCAGCAGCAGATCGAAGCCCGCGCCGCGGCCAAGGCCGCCAAGGACTGGCCCGAGGCCGACCGCATCCGCAAGGCCCTGCTCGAGCAGGGCGTGGTGCTCAAGGACGGTCCCGCCGGTACCAGCTGGGAACGGGCCTGAAATGGGCCAGACTCCGATCGAGTCGGCCGCCTTGCGGAGGGCCGATGCGGCTGCTGGCGCGGCGGCGCCCTTGCGTCCGACCTATTGGGCCGAGGCCTGCCGCCACCTGATCAAGCGCGACCGCGTGATGAAGAAGCTCATCCCGCGCTTTCCGGATGTGACGCTGCAGTCGCGCGCCGATCCCTTCACGACGCTGGCGCGCAGCGTGATCGGCCAGCAGATTTCGGTCAAGTCGGCACAGGCGGTCTGGCATCGCTTCGTCAAGCTGCTGCCCGTGGTCAGCCCGGCCGGCGTGCTGGCGCTGGCGCCCGAGGCCATGCGCGCCGCCGGCCTGAGCACGCGCAAGATCGACTACCTGGTCGACCTGGCGCGCCATTTTGATTCGGGCGAGCTGCATGTCGATGGCTGGCACGACATGGACGACGAATCCATCATCCAGGAACTGGTCGCGATCCGCGGCATCGGCCGCTGGACGGCCGAGATGTTCCTGATCTTCTACCTGCTGCGCCCGAATGTGCTGCCGCTCGATGACGTGGGCCTGATCCGCGGCATCAGCCAGAGCTATTTCTCGGGCGAGCCGGTCAGCCGCAGCGAGGCACGCGAGGTCGCCGCTGCCTGGTCACCCTATTGCAGCGTCGCCACTTGGTATATTTGGCGCTCGTTGGACCCCGTGCCGGCAGCGAGCTGACGCGCGCCTGGCACCACAGCAGACCAAAGGAGTACACCTTGGCGAAAAAGAACTTCCTCGACTTCGAGCAACCGATTGCCGAACTCGAATCCAAAATCGAAGAACTGCGTTATGTCCAGACCGAATCCGCGGTCGACATCTCGGAAGAGATCGAGCAGCTCAGCAAGAAGAGCCTGCAGCTGACCAAGGACATCTACAGCGAGCTGACGCCCTGGCAGATCACCAAGATCGCGCGCCACAGCGACCGGCCCTACACGCTGGACTATGTGAACGGGATCTTCACCCACTTCGTCGAGCTGCATGGCGACCGCCACTTCGCGGATGATCTGGCGATCGTCGGCGGCCTGGCGCGCTTCAACGGCCAGCCCTGCATGGTCATCGGCCACCAGAAGGGCCGCGACACCAAGGAGCGCGCCTTGCGCAACTTCGGCATGACCAAGCCCGAGGGCTACCGCAAGGCCCTGCGCCTGATGAAGCTGGCCGAGAAGTTCAAGCTGCCGGTGTTCACCTTCGTCGACACGCCGGGCGCCTATCCGGGCATCGACGCCGAGGAGCGCGGCCAGTCGGAGGCGATCGGCCGCAACATCTTCGAGATGGCGCAGCTCGAAGTCCCGATCATCTCGACCATCATCGGCGAGGGCGGCTCCGGTGGCGCGCTGGCGATCTCGGTTGCCGATCAGGTGCTGATGCTGCAGTACTCGGTCTATTCGGTCATCAGCCCGGAAGGCTGCGCCTCCATCCTCTGGAAGACCAGCGAGCGCGCCAGTGACGCGGCCGAAGCGCTCGGCATCACCGCGCACCGCCTGAAGGCGCTGGGCCTGGTCGACAAGATCGTCAACGAGCCGGTCGGTGGCGCCCACCGCGACCCGCAGGCCATGGCCGCCAGCCTCAAGCGCGCGCTGGCCGACGCCTGGCGTCAGCTGGCCGACCTCAAGACCGACGAGCTGGTCGATCGCCGCTACGCGCGTCTCAACAGCTACGGCCGCTTCACCGACACCAAGGTCGATGGCAAGGGCAGCCGCCGCGGCTGACAATCCCTGCCTCGGTGCCTTGAGCGCCTGGGCGGCGCGCCACCCGCTGCCTGCCGCGATGGCGGCAGTTGCCCACCCCTGGACCGTCGCCTACAGCGGCGGCGCCGACTCGACCGCGCTGCTGCTGGCCGCGCAGACGCTGTGGCCCGGCCGGGTGCAGGCGCTGCATGTGCACCATGGCCTGCAGGCCGCCGGCGACGAGTTCGAGTGCCACGCGCGCCGAGCCTGCAACGCGCTCGGCGTGCCGCTGCAGGTGATCCGGGTCGATGCGCGCCATGCCCCCGGCCAGAGCCCCGAGGATGCCGCGCGCCAGGCCCGCTACCGCGCACTCGCCGCTGCGGCCCTGGAAACGGGCGCCGCCTGCGTGCTGCTGGGCCAGCATGCGCAGGACCAGGCCGAAACCCTGCTGTTGGCGCTCAGTCGCGGCGCCGGCCTGCCCGGACTGGCCGGCATGGCGCCATCCTTCGAGCGCCACGGCGCCCGCTTTGGCCGCCCGCTGCTGGCCGTCGATGGCCAAGCCTTGCGCGACTGGCTGGACGGGCAGGGTATCGCCTATGTGGTCGATCCGACCAATAGCGATGAGCACTACACCCGCAACCGCATCCGTGCGCGCCTGCTGCCGGCCTTCGCATCGGCTTTTCCCGCCTATGCACAGACGCTGGCGCGCAGCGCGCGCCACGCCGCGCAGGCCCAGTCGCTGCTCGACGAGCTGGCCGCCGAGGACCTGCTGATCGTGGGCGACCCGCCTGTCATCAAGTTGCTGCAGCGCCTGGGCCGCGCCCGCCAGGCCAATGTGCTGCGCCACTGGCTGCGCGCCGGCTGGCAGGCCATGCCGAGCGAGGCCCAGCTGGACCAGGCGCTGGACCAGATCGCGGCCTGCACCACGCGCGGACACCGCATCCGGCTCAAGCTCGCGAGCGGCCATCTGCTGCGCGAAGGTGCCGGGCTGCGTTACCAGCCCTCGATATAATTGAAATGTTTTGCGTCCGGCAGCCGGCGTCGCAAAAGTTTCATATTCCGGCCTTACCTACACCGTTTTCACGATGGCACTGATCGTTCACAAATACGGCGGCACCAGCATGGGCTCGACCGAGCGCATCCGCAACGTCGCCAAGCGTGTCGCCAAGTGGCACCGCGCCGGCCACCAGATGGTGGTCGTGCCCAGCGCCATGAGCGGCGAAACCAACCGCCTGCTGGGCCTGGCCAAGGAACTCGCGCCGGCCAAGCCGGGCGTTGCCTATGGTCGCGAGCTCGACCAGCTCGGTGCCACCGGCGAGCAGGCCTCGTCCGCGTTGCTGGCGATCGCGCTGCAGGCCGAAGGCCTCGAAGCGGTCAGCTTCTCGGGCTGGCAGGTGCCGATCAAGACCGACAGCAGCTACACCAAGGCGCGTATCGAGTCGATCGAGGACGCCCGCGTCAAGGCCGAGCTCGATGTCGGCAAGGTCGTGATCATCACCGGCTTCCAGGGCATCGACCCGCTGGGCAACATCACCACGCTGGGCCGTGGCGGCTCCGACACCTCGGCCGTGGCCGTGGCGGCCGCGATCAAGGCCGACGAGTGCCTGATCTACACCGACGTCGACGGCGTCTACACCACCGACCCGCGCGTGGTGCCCGAGGCCCGCCGCATGGAGCGCGTCAGCTTCGAGGAAATGCTGGAGATGGCCAGCATGGGCTCCAAGGTGCTGCAGATCCGCTCGGTGGAATTTGCCGGCAAATACCGTGTCCCGATGCGCGTGCTTTCGAGCTTCACGCCCTGGGACATCGACCTGAACGAAGAAGCCCGCTCGGGCACCCTGATCACTTTCGAGGAAGACGACACCATGGAACAAGCCGTTGTTTCCGGCATTGCATTCAACCGCGACGAGGCCAAGGTCTCGGTCCTGGGCGTGCCTGACACCCCCGGCATCGCCTACCAGATCGTGGGCGCGGTGGCCGACGCCAACATCGAGGTCGACGTCATCATCCAGAATGTGAGCAAGGACGGCAAGACCGACTTCAGCTTCACCGTGCACCGCAACGACCTGGCCAAGACGCTGGAACTGCTCAAGGACCAGGTCGCGCCGCAGCTCGGTGCCGCCGAGGTGGTGGGTGATGCCAAGATCTGCAAGGTCAGCATCGTCGGCATCGGCATGCGCAGCCATGTCGGCGTCGCCAGCCGCATGTTCCGCTGCCTGAGCGCCGAGAACATCAACATCCAGATGATTTCCACCTCCGAGATCAAGACCTCGGTCGTGATCGACGAGAAGTACATGGAGCTGGCCGTGCGCGCGCTGCACCGTGAATTCGAGCTCGACCAGCCGCAAGATTCTCTGGCCAAGGTCTGAAAACCCGTTTTTTTTGAGGCATAATAAGTGCTTCCGGAGCGGTGACCGAGTGGCCGAAGGTGCTCCCCTGCTAAGGGAGTATGGGGTGTAGAGCCTCATCGAGGGTTCGAATCCCTCCCGCTCCGCCAAGATCAAGCCCAAGCAGCGCAAGTTGCTTGGGCTTTTTCGTGTCTGTTCGCGACCCGGGTCCGGCGCAGGGGTGAATGCCTCAGAAGAATGCGGGCAGAATGTTTGCATGGGCATCAATGTTCCGAGCTTGCTGATAGCGATCATCGTGATGAGTGTGACCCTGGTGCTTCCGGTCGCGCTGGTGCCCTTGCGCCGGCATCCCGAATTGCGCACCTGGGCCTGGGCGCTCGGCATCAATGCACTGGCCTATGTGCTGTTCGCCTTGCGCGGCCAGATCAGCGACCTGTTGTCGGTCGTGCTCGCCAATGTCGCGGTGGCACAAACGCTGGTGCTGTTTTACCAGGGCATCTGCCGCTTCCAGAAACGCGAGCCCTCGCGCTGGCTCACCGTCGCGCCGGTGCTGGTGATCGGCGCGGGCTTTCCCTTTCTGCTCGACGACCTGCCGGCGCGCGTCATGCTGGGCTGCTCGGTCTATGCCGTGCAATCGCTGGCCTGTGTCGTCATCCTGGTCCGGCGTCGGGAGCAGACCACCGGGCGGGGCCAGTACCTCCTGATGGCCGGCTTCACCTTGGTGACGCTGACCTCGCTGGTCCGCATCGCGGCTGCCGCGAGCGGGCAGATGGAGCTGCTGTCGATCCTGCGGACCAATCCCGTGCAGGTCGCGACCTTTCTGGTCCTCATCGTCGCGCTGATCTTGTTCGGCACCGGCCTGGCGCTGATGGTCCATGAGCGCAGCGAGTCGCGGCTCGCGCACCAGCGCGGACTGCTCGAACAGCAGAACCTGTTGCTGCAGCAGTATTCCGCCAGGCTCGAGGCGGCCAACCGCAGCCTGACCGAGCTGTCGATCACCGACGGCTTGACCGGCCTGGGCAACCGCAGGCATTTCGACCAGGTGCTGCGCACCGAATGGGAGCGTGCCCGGCGCAGCGGCAAGCCGCTCGCGCTGCTGCTGATCGACATCGATTGCTTCAAGGGCTACAACGACTGCTACGGCCATCAGGCCGGCGATGATTGCCTGGCGAAGGTCGCGGTCGCGTTGCGCGCCCAGCTCAGGCGCGCGGGCGACCTCGCGGCCCGCTATGGTGGCGAGGAGTTCGTCGTCGTGGCGGTTGATGCCGATCTCGAACAGGCCCGTCAGCTCGGGCAGGTGATCTGCCATGCCGTCGCAGCGCAGGCGCTGCCCCATGTCCGCTCGCCCTACGGCCGGGTCACGGTCAGCATCGGCGTCGCCGTCCTTGTTCCGTCCGCTGACGCGGAAGGCGGGCCTGCCGCGCTGATCCGGCGTGCCGATGTCGCGCTCTACCGCGCCAAGGCGGGCGGGCGCAACGCGGTCGAGGTCCAGGTCGATCTGCTGCCTGCCAGCCCGGTCAATTCCCCGTCTTGATCCAGCCGCTCAGCTGCTGCACCTGCTGAGCCATGCCCTTGTCGTCGCCCTGCGCGAGGTAGAGCAGCAGGCCGCTCAAGGCGACACCGAGCAGCAGGTAGGGCTTCCAGTGCGTCTTCTTTTCGCCGTAGGGATCGGTCAGCGCGCGTTCCGCCCCTTCGGGCAAGCGGGCGGTCTGGGTCAGCGCCGTGCCGAACGGGATGTTGATGCGGGCCCGGGTGTTGACGGCCCAGCCGTTGGCGTCGAGGATGGGGCCGAGGTTGCGGTTGCGCAACTTGAAATAGGCGATCGCCATCGACGGTCCCGAAATCGTCAGCGCCAGCCCGGCCAGCGCCACGGGCATCTGCCAGGCCTTGAGGCTCAGGAAGCCGGTGACGACCGAAGCCAGCGCGGTGCCGATGGCGCCGACGGCCAGGCCCATGGCGGCGAAGATGCCCGCGAACCGGGCCGCGTCGAACGGAGTGGCCGGGCTGGTCGAGGCCGGGGTCGCGAGCTTGTCGCCTGTCTGCTTGACGGCCCGGTGCGTCAGGTCGTCCGCCGCACCGGCCTTGGCGCTGGCCAGCTTGTGTGCCTGCTCGGCCGCCAGCCGCACCACCTTCTTGTAGGGCGCCCAGAAGGCCTGCCGGATGCTGATCGGGTGCTCGACGATCTTGCGGATCGTCGCATCCCAGTCGCGGCCCTGGCAGTCGTAGAACACCCCGTTGCGGCCAACCATCAGCTGGTCGGCATCCCCGGCCGTGAAGGCGGCGGCAATCGTCATCTTCTCGCCCTGGCGGCTGCATTCGCAATACGCCAGATAGACGCCCGACAGCGTGGCCAGGGCCGCGTGCCGGTTCGGGTCCAGCACCTTGATGCAGAGCTCGCAGCTGCGACCGTCGAGGTAGAGCGTGCCCGCCTGGAAGCTGGCCCGGCCGCGGCGGGTATAGAAATCGGTGAAGGCCACGAAGTTGTTGGCCAGTTGCGCGAGGTCGCGCACATAGCGGACCAGGCGCTCGACGTCGCCGATCCAGTCGAGTTCCCGGGCCGCGCTGGCATCCTGCACGACGAGTTCGGTCAGCTGCCAGCACTGGTCGCTGTCCACCAGGGCTTCGAGCTCGGCCGCATCCAGGGCCGCGAGCGCGGTGACGGGTTGCGCGGACTGCCATTGTTCGTAGGCGCTGAAGCGGGCCTGCAGTTCGAGCCAGCCGGCCTCGTCGAGTTCCGTGCGCGGACCCAGCAGGGGCGAGATCACCTGCTGGCGCAGCGCCGCGATGGCGGCGGTCCAGGCCGGATTGAGCCCTTCGAGCAGCGGCAGCGCGGCGCCGTGCCGCACATAGGCCAGTGGCAATGCCGCCATCTCCAGGCCGCCCGAGCCCGCCAGCAACTGGTTGCCGATCGAGCGCAGCGCTTCCTCGCTGCCGTTGAGCAGGGAGGCCGCGCGCGGATCGAAGCTGGCGAGGCGGCAACGCATGAAGAAGTCGTCCACCTTGTCGCGCACCTGGCTTAGCGCGGCATGGGCGTCGGCGCTGGCCGGCCCCAGGGGCAGCAGCTCGGGCTGTTCCCGGGCTTGCCGGCGCCAGGCGACGAGGGCCTGCCCCTCGTCGAAGAAGCGGTCTATGGTGGGCTGATCGATCCCGGTTTCGCCGCTGCGGTCCGTTCGTCCACCCAGCAACCCGACCATGGTGGTCAGGGTGTCGGCCAGCGCCTGATCCAGTCCGGCCGCGGTGATCACGCCGTCGCCATTGAAGCGCAGGCTGGCCAGGATGGCGGCATGGTCGGCGCAGTCCGCGACGCTGAGGCTGCCGGCCTCGGGCCGGCCCAGGTCGGCCAGCAGCCGCCTGGCCGCCGCCAGCAGCCGCTGGCCTGCCTCGTGGCTGGCGTCGATGTCGTCCAGTGACAAGGCGCCGCCGGCGATCAGGCTGTCGGCCGACTTCAGCCTGGCCGCGGCCCAGTCGATCGCGGCGATCAGTTCGGGCGACCGCACATGGCCGTCTGCATCGCTGTCGACCAGCGCCAGCGTGCGCGAATCGATTTCCAGACCCTGGGTCGGACAGGACAGCGCCACCCACAGTTTCTGGTCGAGCTGGTTCAGGTTGAGCAGATCGGCGCCGCTGTCCAGCCTGACCTGATCGAAGCCTCCGGCACGGAAAAATCGCCAGCAATGCGTTTTATGGCTCATGAAATTGAAGAAACTGGATTGAATGGATGAATCCTGAAGATTCTAGGAGGCTGGTGCGGCGCTTCAACAATAATCCAGGGCTTTACCGAGCATTGACCGGAGGCATCGATGAGTACCCCGATCGTGATGACCCGCGAGCAGAGCGAGATCTGTGCCTGCACCCACCCCCGCATCCTGCTCGAGGCCAACGCCGGTGCGGGCAAGACCACGACGGCGGCGCTGAAGATCGCCCGCCTGATCGAACAGGGCGCCAACCCGTCCCGCATCGTGGCGCTGTCCTACACCGAGCCTGGCGTCCAGGCCTATTTCGAGGCCTTCCATCGGCTGGGCTTCACCCCTGAGCTTGCCAGGGCGATCCGGGTCGGTACGCTGGAGGACTTCTGCGCGGCCCGCCTGAAATGGCTGGAAAACCTGACGGTCGAGCGACTGAGCCGGGCCGAGCAGGTGCGTCCCGAGGTGCTGGCCGCGATCGCCAGCGCGCGCGACTGGGCCTCGACCCGCTATGCAGGCGAGTTCGCGCTGGATGGCACGGGCGAATTCGCGGTCGAGGGCCTGCTTGACGAGTTCGCCCAGATCAAGGGCTCGATGCAGCTGCTGCGCCAGGACGAGGGGTTTCGCATCAGCCCGGATAGCACGGGCGAACTGGGGCGCGATTTCACCACCCTGGCCGTCTACCAGCACTACGAGTCGCAGCGCTGCCACTTCGTCGATGCGGCGGGCGAGCCGCGCGTGAAGTTCCGCTATGCGGGCGACGCCACCTACGACCTGGCGCGCCTCCTCGCTTCGGACGACCCGTCATTCGGCTGGGAGCGGCACCCGCTGCGGCTCAGGCTTGATGCGGTCATCCTCGATGAGATGCACGACACCAACTGGGCCATGTTCACGGTGCTGCAGTCCTTGCTGGCCGTCAATGACGGGGTGAAATTCCTGGGCGTGGGCGACCGGGACCAGGTCATCCATGCCCGCGACGGTGCCGATGCCTGGTTCATGGGGCCGGGCTTCGCGGCTTTCATCGGCGAGCCCCAGCGCTTGCCGCTGACCGAGACCCGCCGCTTCGGCAGTGCGATCGCGCAGCCGCTGGCCCGCCTGGCGCACAAGCCCTATCCGAGTCAGGCTGCTGCCTCGTCCAGGGTGGAGGTGCGGCAGGCCAGTTCGGCCAGCGAGCTGATCGGCTGGATCAATGACGCGCTGACCCGGCGTCCAGGCTTGCGTCCGGATTCCCCGCGGTCGCAGCTGGCGGTCTTGCTGCGCCATCCCAGCGCCGCCACCGAGCTCGAGCATGGCCTGCGCCGCCAGGCGATCCGCTACCAGACGGTGGGATTCACCAGCTATCTGGAGCGGCCGGAAGTCCTGTTGCTGCGCCTGCTGCTCGCGCGGGCCGTCGGATTGCCGGATCAGTTCCGCTCCACCGTGCTGGGGCCGGCCAAGCGGGCGAGCTGGGAGTTCATCGGCGGTGTCATGCCACAGGCGGACGAGGCCCGGACCGCCGAGATCATCGAACGCGCGACCCAGGCCAACTTCGTCGAGTTCGTGCTGCCCGAGCTGCTCAGGCAGACCCCGCATCAGGCAGCCAGCCGTCGGGTGCAAGAGGCCATGCGGCTGGCGGCCTCCGACCGGATCGAGGATCTGCCGCGGGCCATTGCCGCGCTGGACATCCGCCAGCTGGCGCGCCGGGTCTTTGTGCAGGCCGAGGCCGCCGAGGATGCCGAGCGCTCGCTGCAGGGGCTGGTCCATGCCAGCCAAACCTACGCTTCCATCAGCGCGTTCCTGCGCAGCCTGCTGGCGCATGACTACGACGCCCATGCCGACAAATGGGCCGGCGAGCGCATCATCCTGTCGAGCATCGAGGCGGCCAAGGGGCTGGAGTTCGAGCATGTCATCATCCCCGAGCTGAACCGGAAGGACTTCGATGGCGAGATGCCCGATGAGCGCAACCTGTTCTACGTGGCGGCATCGCGCGCGAAATACCAGTTGACGCTGGTCCATCGTCCCGGGGAAGCGAGCCGCTACCTGCGGCATTTCGCGCCGAACTGAGCCCCGGAAACAACGAACCCGCCGGGTGGCGGGTTCGTTACTGCTTGACTAGCAGGAGGATATCCCCGTCAAGACGGGGCGGGGCCTTGCGGCATTCGGTTCAGTGATTGAGACTACTCGCGAAGCGGACCTCCTTTACCAAAAACCTATCGGCCTAGCCACTTCCACTGGCGTGGGCGGCGCTGTCAGCAGAGGTCCCACCCTTGGGCTTTGTTCCTTTGCCGGAGCATCTGCTTGCGCTTCAACTCCAGACCTGACAGTGGTTTCCACTATACGCCTGCTGCGGCAAGGCGCAAGCAATGACCATGAGAGGAATCGGGTTTCTGGCTGGATCGGCCGCAAGCGCGCGGCTCAGCTCTCGTCGTGGTCCAGGAATTCGGAGAGACGGTGGTCCAGTCCGCCCCAGACGCTGATGCTGGCGAAGTATTCGGCTTCCGCGCACTCCCGGGGTGACGAGTTTTCACCGCTGGTGGCTGTCTTCTTGTTGCGACGGATCAGGGGTTGCAGCTTCCACACGGTCTTGTGGCGGGAGGCTGCCGGTTTGGATTTCTGATTCATGTCGGAATTAAAAACAAAAAAGCCAGCATTGCTGCTGGCTCCTGCGGACCCTGCAGGTCCTTGAACTTGGCGGAGAGATAGGGATTCGAACCCTAGATACGGTATGAACCGTATACCGGATTTCGAGTCCGGCGCATTCGACCACTCTGCCATCTCTCCGTGTCGAAGCCACTATTCTAGCAGCATTTTCGGCCGTTTTTCAAGCGGCCTCGCGCAAAACCTGCAGCGCTGCGTCGGCTTCGGCGGCGCTGGCGTCTTCGGCGACGGCCGCCATCTCGTGCAGCGCGGGGCTGACGGTCCAGCCCTGCGCCTTGAGATGGGCGATCGCCTCGCCGCAATGCTTGGGCGAGGCGTAGCCGCGGCTCTGCAGCAGCACTCGGCCCCGGGCATCGGCCAGCTTGAAGTAGAACAGGCCGTCCTTCTCGCGGTATTGCTTGAAGCTCGGCAGCGCGGCCTTGTCGGTCTTGGCCTTGGTCTCGGCGGCGGCCTGCAGCGGGCGCAGGCCGACGGCGTGGCGCAGCCGGGCGGTGAAGGGCGTGGCGACGGCGCGCGCCTTGCCAGCGCCGGTCTGCAGCAGGGCCTCGACCTGCTCGGGGTGGGCCATCAGGTCTTCGTAGGTCGAGCGCATCGGCGCGATCTCGCTGTCGATGCGCTCGAACAGCTTGAGCTTGGCGTCGCCCCAGCTGATGCCATCGGCATAGGCCTGGGCGAAGGCGGCGGTTTCCTCGGGGGTGGCGAAGGCCTGGTAGATCTGGAACAGCGCCGAGCCTTCGGTGTCCTTGGGCTCGCCGGGCGCCTTCGAGTCGGTCACGATGCCCATGATGAGCTTTTTCAGTTGCTCGCGCGGCGCGAACAACGGGATCGTGTTGTCGTAGCTCTTGCTCATCTTGCGGCCGTCGAGGCCGGGCAGGGTGGCCACGGCATCCTCGATCACCGCCTCGGGCAGCACGAAATGCTCGCCATACTGGTGGTTGAAGCTGGAAGCGATGTCGCGCGCCATCTCGATATGCTGGACCTGGTCGCGGCCGACCGGCACCAGATTGGCGTTGAACATCAGGATGTCGGCGGCCATCAGCACCGGATACATGAACAGGCCGGCGTTGACGCCGTCATCCGGGTCGGTGCCGGCGGCGGCGTTCCGGTCCAGCATCGCCTTGTAGGCATGGGCGCGGTTGAGCAGGCCCTTGCCGGTCTGGCAGGTCAGGATCCAGGTCAGCTCGGGGATCTCGGGGATGTCGGACTGGCGGTAGAAGGTGACTGTCTCGGGGTCGAGGCCGCAGGCGATCCAGGTGGCGGCGATCTCGAGCGTCGAGCGCTGCACGCGCGCCGGCTCGCCGGTCTTGATCAGCGCGTGGTAGTCGGCCAGGAACAGGAAGCTCTCGGTGTTGGGCAGGCGGCTGGCGCGCACGGTCGGACGCACGGCGCCGACGTAGTTGCCGAGATGGGGCGTGCCCGAGGTGGTGATGCCGGTGAGGACGCGCAGTAGGGGGCTCATGGGAAGGGAAACGGATCTTGAAACGAAAGAGGGGGGCGGATCAGAACAGCAGCCAGCGCAGCGGACTGAGCAGCAGCCCGATCGCGATCTTGCCCAGCGCGATCAAGGGAGCGAGCCAGAGGCTGCCAATCAGGCCGCTGACGACCAGCGCCATCACGATGAAGAAGCCCCAGGGCTCGATGCGCGAGACGGCGACCGCCTGCTTCCAGGGCAGCAGGCCGACCAGGATGCGGCCGCCGTCGAGCGGCGGCAGCGGGAACAGGTTGAAGGCGAACATCACGAGGTTGACATTGACACCGGCCAGGCACATGCCGAGGAAGAAGCGCTCGCGCACGCCGATCGCGTGCAGCAGGATCAGCAGCGCAGCCCAGAGCAGCGCCTGCATAAAATTGGAGGCGGGTCCGGCCAGCGCGACCCAGACCATGTTGCGCTTGGGATTGCGCAGCCGACTGAAATCGACCGGCACCGGCTTGGCATAGCCGAACAGGAAGCTGCCCGAAGTCGCGAAATAGAGGATCAGCGGCATCAGGATGGTGCCTACCGGGTCGATGTGCTTGGCCGGGTTGAGCGTCACGCGGCCTTGCGACCAGGCGGTGTTGTCGCCGAAATGGCGCGCCGCATAGCCGTGCGCAGCCTCGTGCACGGTGATGGCGAACAGCACCGGCAGGGCGTAGATCGCAACGGTCTGGATGATTTGGGCGATGTCCATCGGCTTATTGTCGCAGGCTGGCTTCAGAGGCCGAGCGCGGCCAGCGGACCGCGGCCGGCGCGGATCACTTCGGGTTCGTCGCCGGAGCCCATCGGCGTGAGGTCGATCACGGTGGTGGGTTCGAGCGAGCAGGCCCCGGCATCGATCACGGCGGCCAGGTCGTGCTCGAAGCGCTGGCGGATTTCCTGCGGGTCGTTGAGCGGGTCTGTCTCGCCGGGGGGGATCAGCGTGCTGGCCAGCAGCGCTGCGCCGTGCAGCGCCAGCAGTTCCTGCAGCGCCCGGTGCTCGGGCACGCGCAGGCCGATGGTCTTGCGCGAGGGGTGGCTGGCGCGGCGCGGCACTTCCTTGCTGGCTTCCAGGATGAAGGTGTAGGGGCCGGGCGTGCCGAGCTTGAGCAGGCGGTATTGCCGGTTATCGACCCGCGCGTAGCTGGCCAGCTCGCTGAGGTCGCGGCACAGCAGCGTCAGGTGGTGCTTGTCGTCGACGCCGCGGATGCGGCGCAGCCGCTCGACCGCCGACTTGTCGTCGAGCTGGCAGACCAGCGCGTAGCTGGAATCGGTGGGTACGGCGAGCACGCCGCCTTTTTCCAGCAGTTGCACGGCCTGCTTGAGCAGGCGGGCTTGCGGATTCTCGGGGTGGACTTCGAAATACTGCGACATGGGGCGATTGTCCCACCTTGAGCCAGCGCGTGGCTCAGACCGGACGCGGCACGCGCGCCGCCAGCCAGGCGGCCGATGCGCCGCAGGCCGCGATCAGCGCGATGCCGGCGAACTCCAGCGGGCCGGGCATGTGGTCGAACACCAGCCAGCCGGCCAGCGCCGCGAAACCGATCTGGGCGTAGAGATAGGGCGCCAGCGTGGCGGCGCTGGCACGCCCGAAGGCGGCGCCGAGCATGAAGTGGCCCAGCGTGCCCGTGAGTCCGGCCAGGCCGAGCACGGCGAGGCTGCCGCTGTCCGGCAGGCCCTGCCAGGCCCAGGGCAGCGAGGCGCTCAGCGCCAGCATGCCGATCCAGCCGGAGAAGAAGTTGAGCTGGATCGCGCTCTCGCTGCGCGCCATGCGGCTGGTGACGATATGGAACAGCGAGTTGGTCAGCGTGCACCCGAGTGGCAGCAGCAGTACCCAGCCCTGCGCGTCGCCGCGCGGCTGCGCGACCAGCAGCGCACCGCCGAAGCCACCCGCCACCAGCAGCCAGCGCAGCAAGCTGACGCGCTCCTTGAAGAAGGTGGCCGCCAGCAAGGTCGTGACCAGGGGCGTGAGCATGATGATCGCGGTGAACTCGCCCACCGGCAGGTATTTCAGGCTGAAGAAGGCCAGTATGCTGGTCTGCAGCAGCAGGCTGCCGCGCAGCAGGTGCATCCAGGGTCGGTCGGTATGCAGCGAGCGCCAGCCGCGCGTGGGCAGGACGACGGCGCTCATGGCCAGCGCCTGGAACAGGTAGCGGAACCACATCGCGGTCAGCATCGAGACGCTGACGCTGACGTACTTGATCGAGCTGTCCAGCGTCGCGAAGCAGGCCACCGCCAGCAGCAGCAAGGCGATGCCTTGCAGAGGTCGGGTGCCGTTCATGCCGGCTGGATCCGGTCGGCCAGCAGCTCCCAGACCGGGGTCAGCCGGCTTTCGAGCAAGGGCAGGCTGCCGAGGTCGTTGCGGCTTTCGTCCGGGCAGTGGAAGTCGCTGCCACGCGAGGCGGCCAGGCCGAACTCGAGCGCGAGCTCGGCGTACTTGGCGTATTCGCTCACCGAATGGCTGCCGCAGACGACCTCGACCCCCTGGCCGCCATGCTGCTTGAACTCGGAGAACAGGGCGTACTCCCGCGTCGGGTTGTGGTCGTAGCGCGCCGGGTGCGCGATCACGGCGACGCCGCCGGCCTCGCGTATCCAGCGCACCGCATCGCCCAGCGCCGCCCATTGGTGCGGCACGAAGCCGGGCTTGCCGTCGGCCAGGTATTTGCGGAACACCTCGTTGTTGTCGCGGCAGACGCCGCTCTCGACCAGGAAGCGGGCGAAATGCGTGCGCGAGATCAGCTCGGGGTTGCCGACATACTTGAGCGCGCCTTCGTAGGCACCTTCGATGCCGATCCTGGCGAGTTGCGCGCTCATCTCCCGGGCCCTGGCGCCGCGGCCGCCCCGGGTCAGCTCCAGCCCGCGCACCAGCTGCTCGTTGTCGGGGTCGAAGCCCAGTCCGACGATGTGCACGGTGAGGTGGGCGAAACTGACCGAGATTTCCACCCCGCTCAGGTAAGGCAGGCCCAGCGTCCGGGCCGCAGCCAGGGCGCGCTGCTGGCCGCCGACCTCGTCATGGTCGGTCAGCGACCAGAGTTCGACCCCGTTGGCCTGGGCGCGTGCGGCCAGGGCTTCGGGTTCCAGCGTGCCGTCGGAGACGGTGGAGTGGCAGTGCAGGTCGGCGTTGAGAATGGTCACCTGGTCATTTTAGTGCTGCA
Source organism: Chitinophaga pinensis (assembly GCA_943326015.2). Classification (GTDB taxonomy): domain Bacteria; phylum Pseudomonadota; class Gammaproteobacteria; order Burkholderiales; family Burkholderiaceae_C; genus Malikia. The sequence goes on from CALPRQ020000025.1 coordinate 32,187, forward strand.
CGGCAACATCGGGTCGGCTGCCGTTGCGACGGGCAGGCTGGCGGCTACACTCGCTGGCGTGTCACTGTTCAAATCCGCCTCACTCGTCTCCCTGCTGACCCTGGCCTCGCGCATCACGGGCCTGGCGCGGGAGTTGCTCATCGCGTCGAGTTTCGGCGCCAGCGCGCTGACCGACGCCTTCAACGTCGCCTTCCGCATTCCCAATCTGCTGCGGCGCCTGTTCGCCGAGGGCGCCTTCAGCCAGGCCTTCGTGCCGGTACTGGCTGCCAGTCGCGCCAAGGACGGCGACGACGCGACGCGCCAGCTGATCGACCAGGTCGCGACCCTGCTGGCCGTCGCGCTCACCTTCACCTGCGTGATCGGCGTGGCCGCCGCGCCGGTGCTGGTCTGGCTGATGGCCTCCGGCCTGCAGCAGGACCCGCATGGCTTCGAGGTGGCGGTGGTGCTGACGCGCTGGATGTTCCCCTACATCGGCTTCATGTCGGGGGTCGCGCTGGCTGCCGGCATCCTGAACACCTGGAAGCGCTTCGCGGTGCCGGCCGCGACGCCGGTGCTGCTCAACCTGTCGATGATCGCGGCGGCGGCCTGGGGTGCGCCCTGGTTCGGCCGCCTGGGCATCGAGCCGATCTACGCGCTGGCCGCCGGCGTGCTGGGCGGCGGGATGCTGCAGCTGGGCGTGCAGCTGCCGGCCTTGAAACGGCTGGGCCTGCTGCCGCGCCTGCGCCCCGGTCTGGCCGGGCTGCGTTCGGCCTGGGCGCATGCGGGCACCCGCCGCATCCTGACGCTGATGGCGCCGGCGCTGCTGGGCGTGGGCGTGGCGCAGATCTCGCTGCTGATCAACACCCAGATCGCCTCTCACCTGCGCACCGGCAGCGTGAGCTGGCTGACCTACGCCGACCGCCTGATGGAGTTCCCGACCGCGATGCTGGGCGTGGCACTCGGCGTGGTGCTGCTGCCGCAGCTCTCGGCCGCCAGGGCCTCGGGCGACGATGCGCGCTACAGCGGCTTGCTTGACTGGGGCCTGCGCTGGGTCGTGCTGCTGGCCATGCCCTGCGCGGTGGCCTTGCTGGGCTTTGGTCGCCCGCTGGTCGCGGTGCTCTACCACTACGGTGCCTTCCAGGCCATCGACGTGCAGCAGACCCAGCTCGCGCTGACCGGCTACGGCGTCGGCCTGCTCGGTCTGGTCGCACTCAAGGTGCTGGCGCCGGGCTTCTACGCCAGCCAGGACATCCGCACGCCGGTGCGCATCGCGATCGTGGTGCTGGTCTGCACCCAGCTCATGAATCTGCTGTTCGTGCCCTGGCTGGGGCATGCCGGGCTGGCGCTCTCGATCGGCCTGGGCGCGCTGCTCAACGCCGGCTGGCTGCTGTTCGGGCTGCTGCGCCGCGGTGCCTACCGGCCGCAGCCGGGCTGGCTGCGCTTCGGCCTGCAGGTTGCAGCGGCCAGCGCCTTGCTGGCGCTGTATCTGGTCTGGGCCGCCGGTGCGCTGGACTGGCTGGCGCCGGGCAAGGCCGAGCGGGTGCTCTGGCTCGCGCTGGCGGTGGCCGGATCGGCCTTGCTGTATTTCGGGGCGCTGTTCGCGACCGGATTCAAGCTGCGCCAGTTCGTGCGCAAGTAAGCCGCGCGGCCCGGGTTCAGGCCACCACGACCTGTTCGCCCGCGCCCTGCTCGGCGATGCGGCCGATCTCGTAGACGCTTTCGCCCAGCTCGCGCAGCGTGGCTGCGGTGGCGGCGGCCTCGGCGGCATCGATCACCACGACCATGCCGATGCCGTTGTTGAAGGTGCGGTTCATCTCGATGTCATCGATGCCGGCGGTGGCCTGCAGCCAGCCGAACAGCTCGGTCTGCGGCCAGCTGCCCTTGACCAGATGGGCGGCAGTGCCTTCGGGCAGCACGCGCGGGATGTTCTCGAGCAGGCCGCCGCCGGTGATATGGGCCAGCGCCTTGATCGGGTGCTGGGCCAGCGCGGCCAGCACGTTCTTCACGTACAGACGGGTCGGCGCCATGATGGCCTGCTTGAACGGCTGGCCGTCGAGCGTGGCCGGCACGGTGCCGGCAGCCTCGGCACGCTCGATGCACTTGCGCACCAGCGAGAAACCGTTCGAATGCACGCCGTGCGAGCCCAGGCCCAGCACCACGTCGCCCGGCTTGACGTTCTGGCCGGTCAGGATCTTGCTCTTTTCGACTGCGCCGACGGCAAAACCGGCCAGGTCGTATTCGCCGGCCGGGTACATGCCCGGCATCTCGGCGGTCTCGCCACCGATCAGCGCGCAACCCGACAGCTCGCAGCCCTTGGCGATGCCGCCCACCACGGCGGCCGCGGTATCGACGTCGAGCTTGCCGCAGGCGAAGTAGTCGAGGAAGAACAGCGGCTCGGCGCCCTGCACCAGCACGTCGTTGACGCTCATGGCGACCAGGTCGATGCCGACGCTGTCGTGCATGTTCCACTCGAAGGCCAGCTTGAGCTTGGTGCCCACGCCGTCGGTACCGGAAACCAGCACCGGCTCCTGGTAGCGCTTGGGCACTTCGAACAGCGCGCCGAAGCCACCGATGCCGGCCAGCACGCCTTCGCGCATGGTCTTCTTGGCCAGCGGTTTGATGCGTTCGACCAGTGCGTCGCCCGCGACGATGTCCACGCCGGCGTCTTTATAGGAGATAGGAGTCGTTGTCATGTGGGTAAGCCCGATAGAATTTGCGAGATTTTACGGCCGACCCGCCATGTCCATCCACAACTTCCCATGCAACTGAGCATCAGCCTGGTCCGATTTCCGGCTGGGCGGCTGCTGGCTGTGTCACTCTCGGGGTGGTTTTCCCTGTCTGCGGTCCCCGACCGCCTAGCCCCACTCAAGCCATGACCATGCGGCAACTTGTGTTGGACATGGGCCTGGCGCCCGTGCCCTCCCTGGACAATTTCGTCGCCGGCCGCAATGCCGGCCTGCTCGAGCACCTGCGGGTCTGGTCGCGCAACCCGATGCGCTCGCCGGTGCCGACCTTTATCTGGGGCGGTGCCGGCAGCGGCAAGAGCCACCTGCTGCAGGCCACCTGCGCGGCGCTGCGTGAGCGCGGGGTGCAGGTCGGCTGGATCGACCCCAATGTGATGGCTCCGCCCGAGTTCGACGAGGCCTGGGGCGCGGTGATCTTCGACGATTGCCATCTCTACACCGAGGTCCAGCAGGCGATGGCCTTCAACTGGTTCATCAATGTCCAGTCGCCGCGGCGCGGCGCGGCGCGCTGGGTGCTGGCTGCCGCCGACTGTCCGCCAGCCGACCTGCCGCTGCGCGAGGACCTGCGCAGCCGCCTGGCCTGGGGCGATGTGTTCCAATTGTTGCCCTTGGACGATGCCGAGCGCCGCGCCGTCCTGCGCCGCGCCGCCGACCTGCGCGGCATGTTCCTGAGCGACGAGGTGATGGATTTCATGCTCAACCGTTTCTCGCGTGACCTCAGCAGCCTGATGCTGCTGCTCGAGACGCTGGACGGCTATGCCTTGCGCACCCAGCGCGCCATCACCATTCCCCTGATCAAGGCCATGCTCGAAAACGAGTGAGGCCGCCCGACCAAGAACCGCAAGCCATGAAACTGGCCCTTTTCGACCTGGACCACACGCTGCTGCCGATAGATTCGGACTATTCGTGGGGTCAGTTCACCACCCGCATCGGCTGGACCGACCCGGTCGAGTTCACCCGCCGCAACGACGAATTCTTTGCGCACTACCAGGCCGGCACGCTCGACGTGCATGACTATGTGCGCTTCGCGCTCGACGCGGTGCGCCGTCACAGCCCCGCCGAGGCCGCCGCCGCGCATGAGCGCTTCATGGCCGAGCTGATCCGGCCCAATCTGCAGCCGCAGGCGCTCGAACTGGTGCAGCGTCACCGCGACGCCGGCGAGCAGGTGGTCATCATCACCGCGACCAACGAGTTCGTCACCCGCCCGATCGCGCAGGCCTTTGGCGTGAGCGAGCTGATCGCGATCGAGCTCGAGCGCGGCGCCGACGGCTGGTTCACCGGCGAGATCCGTGGCACGCCCTCGTTCCGCGAGGGCAAGGTCGCCCGTCTGCAGCAGTGGCTGGCCGCGCGCGGCCTGGATTGGGACGACTGCGACATGACCTTCTACTCCGACTCGACCAACGACCTGCCGCTGCTCGAACGCGCCCACCACCCGGTCGCCACCAACCCCGGCACCGCCCTGCGCGAGATCGCGCAGCAGCGCGGCTGGCCCATCCTCGACCTGTTCCCCGAATCCGCATGATCAAGACCTTCATCGACAAGCTGCTGGGCAAGAATGGCCAGGGCAAGGGCGCCAAGCACAAGTTCGGCAAGCGCGAGGATGTGCCGGCGACGGTGCATGGCATCGATCCCTCGCTGGTCGACGGCCGCGCGCTCGACGTGGTGCATACGCTGAAACAGGCCGGCTACGAGGCCTACATCGTCGGCGGCGCCGTGCGCGACCTGCTGCTGGGCCTGCGGCCCAAGGACTTCGACGTGGCGACCAATGCCACGCCCGAGCAGGTCAAGGGCCTGTTCCGGCGCGCTTTCATCATCGGGCGGCGCTTTCGCATCGTGCACGTGATCTACGGCCGTGGCCGCGAGCATGAGGTGATCGAGGTCTCGACCCTGCGTGCCCACCTCGACAGCGCCGACGCCGAACAGGTCAGCGGCAACGAGCGCACCAGCAAGACGGCGCTGGCCGGCATGAAGCATGCGGTCGACGCCAGCGGCCGGGTGCTGCGCGACAACGTCTGGGGCCCGATCGAGCAGGATGCCGCGCGACGCGACTTCACGATCAACGCGATGTATTACGACCCGGAGACCGAGACCGTGGTCGACTTCCACCACGGCATCCGCGACTCCAACAAGCGCGTGCTGCGCATGATCGGCGACCCGGCGGCACGCTACCGCGAGGACCCGGTCCGCATCATCCGCGCGGTGCGCTTCGCCGCGAAATTGAGCGGACTCGGCTTCCAGTTCGAGGCCAAGACCCGCTCGGCCATCCTGCCGTCCCTGGCGCTGCTGGCCGACGTGCCGCAGAGCCGCCTGTTCGACGAGATGCTCAAGCTGCTGCAGACCGGCCACGCGCTGGCCAGCGTCGAGCAGCTCAAGTCCACCGGCCTGGCCAAGGGCATCTACCCGTTGCTGGAACTGGTGGTGGAGCGCGCCGAGGACCCCTTCGTGCACTCGGCGCTGCAAGACACCGACCGCCGCGTCGGCGAGGGCAAACCGGTCGCGCCCAGCTTCCTGCTTGCCTGCGTGCTCTGGAGCGATGTCCGCGAGGGCTGGAACCGGCGCCAGAAAGCCGGCCTGCCGCCTTTCCCGGCGCTGCAGGAGGCGGTCGACGAGGTGTTCGAGTCGCGCATCGGCGATGTGTCGGGCCGTGGCAAGCTCGGCGCCGACATGCGCGAGATCTGGACCATGCAGCCGCGCTTTGACAAGCGCACCGGGGTCACGCCCTTCTCGCTGGCCGAACAGCCGCGTTTCCGCGCCGGCTTCGATTTCCTGCGCCTGCGCGCCCAGGTCGGCGAGCTCGACGAGGAGCTCGCGCACTGGTGGGAGACCTTCAGCACCGCGACTGACGCGGTGCGGCGCGACATGATCGACGAGATCCGGCTGGAGCAGCAGCGTGCCAAGGGCAAGCCGCGTGCCAAGGCCGGCGAGGCCCAGGCAGGCCGCAGCGGCGGGCGCGTGTTCCGCCAGCCGGCCGATGACGAGCTGCCGCCGGTCGAGCAAGCCGAATCCGCGCAGGCTGGCGCCGAGCTGCCGTTCGAATCCGAGGCAGGCGAGGGCCTCGATGGCGCGCCGGCCAAGAAGCGCCGTCGCCGCCGCCGCAAGCCCAATGCGGGCGGATCTGGCGCCGACTCCGGCGGCCAGGAGCCCGGCTCCGACGCATGAGCAGGCTCGTCACAGCCTACATCGCGCTGGGCGCCAACCTGGGCGATGCGCGCGCGACCGTGCGTGACGCCCTGTTGGCGCTCGACGGCCTGCCACAGACCCGCCTGCTGCGGGCGTCCGGGCTCTATCGCACCGCGCCCTGGGAAGCCAGCGGCCCCGACTTCATCAACGCCGTGGCGGCGGTCGAGACCGGGCTCGACGCGCACGAGCTGCTGCGCGCGCTGCAGGCGCTCGAACTGCAGGCCGGGCGCGAGCGGCCCTATCGCAACGCGCCGCGCACGCTCGACCTCGATCTGCTCTTGTATGGCGACGCCGTCATCGATGCACCTGAGCTGACCGTGCCGCATCCCCGGCTGCGCGAGCGCGCCTTCGTGCTGGTGCCGCTGGCCGAGATCGCGCCGGCGCTCGTCACCGCCGACGAGCTGCGGGCGGTCGCGGACCAGGCGATCGAACGGCTCTGATCTGCCGGCACGGCGCCGTTGGCGACCCTGTGCCTGGGCGTTAGGCTCAGGGTGCCAGCCGTTCGCGCAGCCAGCCGTCGGCCTGCAGGGTGTAGCGCAGCCGGTCATGCAGCCGGCTCTTGCGGCCCTGCCAGAATTCCCAGCAGTCCGGCACCAGACGGAAGCCACCCCAGTGCGGCGGGCGCGGCGGCCTGAGCAGGAACTGGGCGCCGTACTTGGCGGCATTGGTCACCAGCAGGGTGCGGTTCGGGATCACCTGGCTCTGCGGGCTGGCCCAGGCGCCGATCCGGCTGTCGAGCGGGCGGCTGTGGAAATACGCGTCGCTCTCCTCGGCGCTGACGCGTTCGACCCGGCCCTCGATGCGCACCACGCGCTCGAGCTCGACCCAGTGGAACTGCAGCGCAGCCCAGGGGTTGCCCGCCAGCTCGCGGCCCTTGCGGCTGTCGTAGTTGGTGTACCAGACGATGCCGCGCTCGTCGTAGCCCTTGATCAGCACCACGCGCGTGCTCGGGCGCAGGTCGCTGCCGACGCTGGCGACCGTCATCGCATTGGGCTCGGGGATCTCGCTCTTGATGGCTTCATGCAGCCATTGGTCGAACTGCAGCATGGGGTCGGCGTGCGAGGCATGCTCGTTGAGTTCGGCGCGCTCGTAGCTCTTGCGTAGGTCGGCGATTTTCATGTCCACCAGTATAGGCAGGCCGGGCCGGCCAGGGCCGTAAAATCCAGCCCTTCATTGTCCGGATTCCGCCATGACCGCTGCCAAGCCCCCGACCGCCCTCGACCTGCGCGCCTGCGCCCAGAAAGCCGAAACCCTGTCCGGCCAGGCACCGCTGGCCGCCTTTGCGCGCCTGACCGAGGATCTGCCCGAGCTGGCCTCGCTGGCGCCGGTGCGCTGGAGCGCGCACGCCGAGTTCCGCCAGCCGCTGGGCGAGCTGACGCCCGAGGTCGACCGCAGCGTCACGCCCGAGCCCCAGCTCTGGCTGCACCTGCAAGCCGACGCCGAAGTGCCGCAGACCTGCCAGCGCTGCCTGTCGCCCTACGCGCAGCCGGTCGAGGTCGACCGCTGGTTCCGCTTCGTCGCGAGCGAGGAAGTCGCGCTGACCGAGGACGACGCCAGCGAGGAAGACCTGCTGGTGTTCGAGCCGCGGCTGGACCTGGTCGCGCTGCTGGAAGACGAGCTGCTGATGGAGCTGCCGCTGGTGCCCATGCACGAACAATGCCCCGAGCCGGTGCGCATGAGCGCCGGCGAACTGCCCGCCAGCGTCGAGGAAGAAAAGCCCCATCCCTTCGCCGCGCTGGCCTCGTTGAAGGCGCGCGCAAGCAAGGATTGACCCCCTTCCTGACAAGTCGCTATAATTCGACGTTTCGCGCTGGCCTGAAAAACTGTTTTCATGGGGCTGGTGCAGCCATCCACTCATTTTCGATAGGAGCCGATCATGGCCGTCCAGCAAAACAAAAAGTCCCCCTCCAAGCGCGGCATGCACCGTTCGCACAATGCCCTGAACGTGCCGGGCATCGCCGTGGAAGCCACCACCGGTGAAACCCACCTGCGCCACCACATCAGCCCGAACGGCTTCTACCGTGGTCGCCAGGTCCTGAAGAACAAGTCCGAGGCCTGATCGGCGCTGACGCGCCATCGCTCTCGCACGATTCGTTCGAGGCAAAGCCCGCATCCATGCGGGCTTTTTTTATCCTGATGCTGTCACCTTGAGGACGCTGGAATGATCACCATCGCGGTCGATTGCATGGGCGGAGACTTCGGCCCCGCAGTCACCTTGCCGGCCTGTGCCGCCTTTCTTGCCTCGCACCCGGACGCCCGCCTGCTGCTGGTCGGCCTGCCCGAGGCCCTGGCCAGACTGCCTGCTTCCATTGACAAGACCCGCATCCAGGTCATCGCGGCCAGCGAGGTCGTCACGATGGATGATCCCCTGGAGGTGGCGTTGCGGCGCAAGCGCGACTCGTCGATGCGCGTCGCCATCAACCAGGTCAAGGACGGCGCCGCCCAGGCCGCGGTCTCGGCCGGCAACACCGGCGCGCTGATGGCGATCGCGCGCTTCGTGCTCAAGACGCTCGACGGGATCGACCGGCCGGCGATCGCGGGCCAGATGCCCAATGTCACCGGCGGCGCGACCACCATGCTCGACCTCGGCGCCAACGTCGATTGCACGGCCGAGCACCTGCTGCAGTTCGCCGTCATGGGTTCGGCCCTGGTGGTCGCGATCAGCGGCAAGGAGTCGCCCACGGTCGGCCTGCTCAACATCGGCGAGGAGGCCATCAAGGGCAACGAGGTCATCAAGCAGACTGGCGCCTTGCTGCGCGCTGCGGCGACCAACGGCGACCTCAACTTCCAGGGCAACGTCGAGGGCAATGACATCTTCAAGGGCGTGGTCGACCTGGTGGTCTGCGACGGCTTTGTCGGCAATGTCGCGCTCAAGAGCAGCGAGGGCCTGGCCAGCATGGTTAGTACCCTGATCAAGCAGTCCTTCGGGCGCAATATCCTGACGAAAATGGCTGCCATCGTGGCCTATCCGGTGCTATCGGCCTTCAAGAAGCGGGTTGATCACCGGCGCTACAACGGCGCGGCCTTGCTCGGCCTGCGCGGCCTGGTGTTCAAGAGCCATGGCTCGGCCGACGCCTTTGCCTTCGAGCAGGCGCTGGCGCGCGCGTATGATGCGGCCCACAACCAGTTGCTCGACAACGTGCGGGCGCGCATCGCCCACGCGGCGCCGCTGATGGCGGCCAAGGGCCCAGCCGCCGACTTGGCCGCTGCAGCCTGAAACGCTGCTGGCATCCCGGGCCAGACCAACCCAGACCGAAGATGAGACGCTATTCCCGCATTACCGGTACCGGCAGCTACCTGCCGCCGCGCCGACTGACGAACGCCGACATGGTCGGCCTGCTGGCCGAACGAGGCATCGAGACCAGCGATGACTGGATCGTCGCCCGTACCGGCATCCGGGCTCGTCACTATGCCGACGACGGGGTCAACGCCAGCGATCTGGCGCTGCAGGCCTCGCTCCAGGCGCTGGAAGCGGCCGGGCGCAAGGCCAGCGACATCGACCTGATCATCGTCGCGACCTCGACGCCCGACATGGTCTTTCCCTCGACTGCTTCCATCCTGCAGCGCAAGCTGACCGAGGTGGCCGTGGCCCAGGGCGATCTGGGCGCGGCCGGCGGCGCGGCCTTCGACGTGATGGCGGTCTGCAGCGGCTTCATCTACGCGCTGACCGTCGCCGACGCGATGATCCAGTCGGGTGCCGCCACCCGCGCGCTGGTGGTCGGCGCCGAGATCTTCTCGCGCATCCTCGACTTCAACGACCGCACCACCTGCGTGCTGTTCGGCGATGGCGCCGGCGCCGTGGTGCTGGAAGCGACCGAGCATGACGGCAGCGGCCCGGGCGTGCTGGCCAGCGACATCCATGCCGACGGCCGCCACACCGGCATCCTGTGCGTGCCGGGCACGGTCAGCGGCGGCCAGGTGCTGGGCGACCCGCTGCTCAAGATGGACGGCCAGGCCGTGTTCAAGCTCGCGGTCGGCCTGCTCGAGAGCGCCGCCAAGGCCGCGCTGGCCAAGGCCGGCAAGACCGAGGCCGATGTCGACTGGCTGGTGCCGCATCAGGCCAACCTGCGCATCATCCAGAGCACGGCGCGCAAGCTCAAGCTGTCGATGGACAAGGTGATCGTGACGGTGGACCAGCATGGCAACACCTCGGCGGCATCGATCCCGCTGGCGCTCGACGAGGGCGTGCGCAGCGGCCGCCTCCAGCCCGGCCAGACCGCCATGCTCGAAGGGGTGGGCGGTGGCTTCACCTGGGGCGCGGTGCTGCTGCGTCTGTAAGAAAAGACAAGACCGTACAGGAAGCAAACATGAGTCAATTCGCATTCGTTTTCCCCGGCCAGGGTTCCCAGTCGGTCGGCATGCTCGACGCCTGGGGCGACCATCCGGTCGTGCTCGAAACGCTCAAGGAAGCGTCCGATGCACTCGGCGAGGACGTCGCCAAGCTGATCCACCAAGGCCCCAAGGAAGCGCTGGCGCTGACCACCAACACCCAGCCCGTGATGCTGGCCGGTGCGGTCGCCGCCTGGCGCGTCTGGCTGGCTGAAGGCGGCGCGTTGCCGGCTGCGGTCGCCGGTCATTCGCTGGGCGAGTACTCGGCGCTGGTCGCCGCCGGTTCGCTGACGCTGGCGCAGGCCGCGCCGCTGGTGCGCTTCCGTGCCCAGGCGATGCAGGACGCGGTGCCGGTCGGTGCCGGCGCCATGGCCGCCATCCTGGGCCTGGACCCCGAGGCGGTCAAGGCCGGCTGCGCCGAGGCGCAGGCCCTGTTCGCCGCCGACAGCGGCGAAGTGGTCGAGGCCGTCAACTTCAACGATGCCGCGCAGACCGTGATCGCCGGCAGCAAGGCCGCGGTCGAGAAGGCCTGTGAAGTGCTAAAAGCCAAGGGCGCCAAGCGCGCACTGTCGCTGCCGGTCTCGGCGCCGTTCCACTCCAGCCTGATGAAGCCCGCCGCCTTGCGCCTGCAGGAGAAGCTGGCCGCGACCACCTTTGCGCTGCCGCAGATCCCGGTGCTCAACAACATCGATGTCGCGGTCGAGACCGAGGTCGAGCGCATCCGCGATGCGCTCTATCGCCAGGCCTTCGGCCCGGTGCGCTGGGTCGAGAGCGTGCGCGCGCTGAAAGGCCGTGGCATCAGCCACATCATCGAGTGCGGCCCCGGCAAGGCGCTGACCGGCATGGTCAAGCGCATCGATGCCGAACTGGTCGCCGCCGCCATCAACGACCCGGCCACGCTGGCCGAAGTCAAGGCCCTGCTGGCCTGAAGGAGAGAACATGCCTGAAAATCAAAACAAGGCCCAGGTCGCGCTGGTCACGGGCGCTTCGCGCGGCATCGGCGCGGCGATCGCGCTCGAACTGGCCCGCCAGGGCTACCAGGTGATCGGCACCGCCACCTCGGACGAGGGCGCGGCCAGGATCGGTGCCGCCCTGGCCGCCTTCCCGGGCTGCCGTGGTGCCAACCTGAACGTCAATGACGCCGCTGCTGGCGAGGCGCTGATCGACGCCATCGTCAAGGAGCAGGGCGGTCTGCAGGTGCTGGTCAACAACGCCGGCATCACGCGCGACACGCTGGCCATGCGCCTGAAGGACGAGGACTGGGATGCGGTGCTCGACACCAACCTCAAGGCCGTCTTCCGCATGAGCCGGGCCGTGATCCGTCCGATGATGAAGCAGCGCTACGGCCGCATCATCAGCATCACCAGCGTGGTGGGCGCCTCGGGCAACGCGGGTCAGGCCAACTACGCGGCCGCCAAGGCCGGCGTCGCCGGCATGACGCGGGCGCTGGCGCGCGAGCTCGGCAGCCGCCACATCACCGTCAACTGCGTCGCCCCCGGCTTCATCGAGACCGACATGACCGGCTCGCTGCCCGAGGCGCAGCAGCAGGCGCTGCTGAACCAGATTCCGCTCGGACACCTGGGCAAGCCGGCCGATGTCGCGCATGCGGTGGCCTTCCTCGCCAGCCCGCGCGCGGGCTATGTCACGGGCCAGGAATTGCACGTCAACGGCGGCATGTTCATGGCCTGATCGGGGCCAGGCCTGCGAATCGGATAACATCACCCCCGGCTAGCCGCCAGGGGCTGGGCTGCGGTCAGCGACACAGTTGCAGAACTGGCGGAGTCGGCCCGGCTAAAATGGCGGCACAGTTTTCAACCACCCTCAGAGGGAAATATGAGCGATATCGAAGCACGCGTGAAGAAAATCATTGCCGAACAACTCGGCGTGGAAGAGTCCCAGGTGACCAACGAGAAGTCCTTCGTGGCCGATCTGGGTGCTGACTCCCTCGACACCGTGGAGCTGGTGATGGCCCTGGAAGATGCCTTCGGTATCGAAATCCCGGACGAAGACGCCGAGAAGATCACCACGGTGCAAAACGCCATCGACTACGCAGTCGCCAACCAGAAGTAAGCATCCATGAGCCGCCGCCGTGTCGTCGTGACCGGTCTGGGCTGCCTCACCCCCGTGGGTAACACGGTCGAGGCGTCCTGGGCCAACCTGCTCGCTGGTCAGTCCGGCATCGACTTGATCACCAAGTTCGATACCAGCAACTTTGCCTGCAAGATCGCAGGTGAGGTCAAGGGCTTTGACTTGGAGTCCTACATCAGCGCCAAGGAAGCGCGGACGATGGACACCTTCATCCACTACGGCATTGCCGCGGCCGCCCAGGCCGTGGCCGATGCCGGTCTGCCCACGGGCGACGCGCTGGGTGAGGAAGAAGCCACACGCATCGGTTGCGTGATCGGCTCGGGCATCGGCGGCTTGCCCCTGATCGAGAACACCCGTGACGAACTGGTGAGCCGCGGCCCGCGCCGCATCTCGCCTTACTTCGTCCCGGCCTCGATCATCAACATGATTGCGGGTCACGTGTCGATGCGCTTCGGCTTCAAGGGCCCGAACCTCGCCGTCGTCACGGCCTGCACCACCGGCCTGCACTGCATTGGCGAAGCCGGCCGCATGATCGAATACGGTGACGCCGACGTGGTCGTCGCCGGGGGCTCGGAAGCCACCACTTCGCCGCTGGGCGTGGGCGGCTTCGCTGCCATGCGTGCCCTGTCGACGCGCAACGACGACCCCAAGACCGCGTCCCGTCCCTGGGACAAGGACCGCGACGGCTTCGTGCTGGGCGAGGGCGCCGGCGTGATGGTGCTGGAAGAATACGAGCACGCCAAGGCGCGCGGCGCCAAGATCTACGCCGAGCTGCTGGGCTACGGCATGAGCGCCGACGCCGGCCACATGACGGCGCCGAGCATGGACGGCCCGCGCCGCGCCATGCTCAACGCACTGCGCAATGCCGGCGTCAACGCCGACCAGCTCCAGTACCTGAACGCGCACGGCACCTCGACCCCGCTGGGCGACATCAACGAGACCAACGCGATCAAGGCGGCGCTGGGCGACCATGCCAAGCAGATCGTCGTGAACTCGACCAAATCCATGACGGGCCACCTGTTGGGTGGCGCGGGCGGCATCGAGAGCATCTTCACGGTGCTGGCGCTGCACCACCAGATCAGCCCGCCGACCATGAATATCTTCAACCAGGACCCCGAGTGTGACCTGGACTACTGCGCCAACCAGGCGCGCGAGATGAAGATCGACTATGCGCTGAAGAACAACTTCGGCTTCGGCGGCACCAACGGTTCGTTGGTGTTCAAGCGCGTCTGATCCCGCTCTGAGCCATGCACAGCGCCCCCTCGGTGGAATACCCGGCGGGGCGTTCTGCTTTGCAGGCCCGCTGCGAGCTGGGGCTGGCGCTGGCCTGGGTCGCCATGCAGCTGGCGTGGTGGCTGTCGCTCCAGGGCGGGGCGCTGCCGGGCGCCTGGTGGTTCTCGGGTCTGCTCGGGCTGTTGGTCGGTTTGCTCACACATTGGCGTTCGCGCCGCCCGGTCCAGGGCCGGCTGCGCTGGGAAGCCGCGCCACGGCGAGGGGTGGCTGATCCGGATTTGCCGGCCCAGCGGCCAGGGCGCTGGATCTGGTCCAGCGAGGCCTACCACCAAGGCACCGAACTGGCCGGGCTGAACTGGGCGCTCGACCTGCAGCACCATGTGCTGCTGCAGCTGCGCAATGCCGCCGGCCTGGGCTGGTGGGTCTGGCTGGCGCGCGATACGGCGCCGGACGACTGGCAGGCGCTGCGCGTCGCGCTGGTGGCCTGGCGCGAGGCCGGCCATCATGCCGATCATCCGTCGCGCTGACCGCCGGACCGATCCGGCGGCCGCGCTTGCGCCGCTCAGGTTTGCCCGCTAGAGTCAACCGGATGAGCCGGCCTGTGTCCCACACCCCCTCCTCTGGCAGCGACCTGCTGCTGGTCCAGCGCACGCTGGCCGGCGAGATGCACGCCTTCGAGCTGCTCGTGCTCAAGTACCAGCGCCGGGTTGAACGGCTGATCGGCCGCATGGTGCGCGATAGCGGCTTGGTGGAGGATGTCGCGCAGGAGACCTTCATCCGCGCCTACCGGGCGCTGGCCCGGTTCCGTGGCGAATCGGCCTTCTACACCTGGCTCTACCGGATCGCGGTCAACACCGCCAGCAAGCAGCTCGCCGACCTCAGGCGCGACCCGGTGATCAGCATGAGCTCACTCGAATCGGGCGATGATGAAACTTCTGGCACCGAACTCGACCTAACCCTGCAGGCGGTTGATGCCGAGACCCCGGAGGCCCTGCTCGCGAGCAAGGAAATCGCTCAGGCGGTCAACGAGGCGATGGATGCCTTGCCCACCGAACTGCGCCAGGCCATCACGCTGCGCGAGATCGAGGGCCTGAGTTACGAGGCCATCGCCCAGGCGCTGGCCTGCCCGATCGGCACGGTGCGTTCCCGGATCTTCCGCGCCCGCGAGGCGATCTCGGCCCGCATCAAGCCGATGCTGGAAAGCCAGGGCAGCAAACGCTGGTGATGACGGTTGGTCACAGGCTACAGATTTTGCAACACATGACTTCGCCACTGAAAGAAAACGCTTCGCACGCCGCGCTGCAAGACTGGAGCGAGCTGGTCTCCGCCCTGGTCGACGGCGAGTGCCATCCCGATGAGCTCGACGCCCTGCTGCAGCCCGGGGCGCAGCGCCAGGCCCTGCACGAGGCCTGGTCCTGCTATCACACCCTGGGCGCGGCCTTGCGCGGTCCGGTCGGAGGCCACTCGCTGCCGCCCTCGGGTGACTTCGCGGCGCTCGTGATGGCACGCCTGGCCGGGTCTTGATTTGGCTCGCGCCTGGCCCCATCTGATGCGGGTTCAGCTTACTTCTGGAGAACAGCCCATGCCGATCTGTCAACCGCGAGTCCGGCGCTGGAAACCCGCAGCCCTGGCCCTGGCTACCGCCATCGCCTCGGCGGTCACCCTCTTGCCGGCCGATCCGGTCCTGGCGCAATCCGCGCCCGTCGCCGCCAGTCCCGCTCCGCTGCGCGGACTGCCCGATTTCGCCGACCTCGCCGAGCAGGTCGGCCCCTCCGTCGTCAACATCCGCACCACCGAGAAGGTCAGCCAGGGCCAGCCCGGCAGCCAGGAAGAGCAGATGCTGGAGTTCTTCCGCCGCTTCGGCCTGCCGGTGCCGCCGGGCGCCAGTCCACGCGGTCCGCGCCAGAACCGCGGCCCCGAGGAGCGCCCGCGCGGCGTCGGCTCGGGCTTCGTGCTGAGCGCCGACGGCTTCATCATGACCAACGCCCATGTGGTCGAAGGCGCCGAGGAGGTCGTCGTGACGCTGACCGACAAGCGCGAGTTCAAGGCCAAGGTCATCGGTGCCGACAAGCGCAGCGATGTCGCGGTGGTCAAGATCGCGGCCAGCGGCCTGCAACCGGTCCGGATCGGCGACATCGGCCGCCTGCGCGTCGGCGAATGGGTGATGGCGATCGGCTCACCGTTCGGGCTGGAGAGCACGGTGACGGCCGGCATCGTCAGCGCCAAGCAGCGCGAGACCGGCGACTACCTGCCCTTCATCCAGACCGATGTCGCGATCAACCCGGGCAACTCGGGCGGGCCGCTGATCAACCTGCGCGGCGAGGTGGTCGGCATCAACAGCCAGATCTATTCGCGCTCGGGCGGCTTCCAGGGTATCTCGTTCGCGATCCCGATCGACGAGGCCGTGCGGGTGTCGGACCAGTTGCGCGCCAGTGGCAAGGTCACGCGCGGGCGCATCGGTGTCTCGATCGCCGGCGTCGACCCGGACATCGCCGAGTCGCTCGGCCTGAAGAAGGCCGAGGGCGCGCTGGTACGCGGTGTCGAGGACGGCTCGCCGGCGGCCAAGGCCGGCATCGAGGCCGGCGACATCATCGTCAGGTTCGATGGCAAGCCGGTCGAGAAATCGGCGGACCTGCCACGCCTGGTCGGCAACACCAAGCCCGGCGCCAAGGTCGGCCTGACGGTCTGGCGCCGCGGCGGCTACAAGGAGCTGCGCCTGACCGTGGTCGCGCTTGAGGAGGAGAAGGTCGCCAAGGCGGCAAGTCCCGAGAAACCGGCGGCCAAGTCGTCGGGTGCGGCGCAGGCCCTGGGTCTTGCCTTGCGCGAGCTCGACGCCGGGGAGCGGGCCGAGCTCAAGCTGCGCGGCGGCGTGGTCGTGGTCGAGGCGGGTGGTGCTGCCGCGCGCGCCGGCCTGGCCGAAGGCGATGTGATCCTGGCCGTGGCCAACCACGAGATCCTGGGCCTGAAGGACTTCGACGCGGCACTGGCCAGCCTCGACAAGGGCCGCCCCGTCAACCTGCTGATGCGCCGCGGCGACTGGGTCCAGTACGCCGTGATCAGGCCGAATTCGCGTTGAACGAGGTTTTGCCTACAATCTAACCCTAGCAAGCACAGCCAGACCCTGGCTCTGGGCGCGTCAATTCCTGGCGCGCCTGTTTTTTTGTTGGGCGGCAAGACCGCCCCGCTGGATCCGTCCGACCGCCCGCGATGAACCATATTCGAAACTTCTCCATCATTGCCCACATCGACCACGGCAAGTCCACCCTGGCCGATCGACTGATCTCGCGCTGCGGCGGCCTGAGCGACCGCGAAATGAGCGAGCAGGTGCTCGACTCGATGGACCTGGAAAAGGAACGCGGCATCACGATCAAGGCGCAGACCGCCGCCTTGCACTACAAGGCCAAGGACGGCCAGGTCTACAACCTGAACCTGATCGACACCCCCGGCCATGTCGACTTCTCCTACGAGGTCAGCCGATCCTTGAGCGCCTGCGAGGGCGCGCTGCTGGTGGTCGATGCATCCCAGGGCGTGGAAGCGCAGACCGTGGCCAACTGCTACACCGCGCTCGACCTGGGCGTGCATGTGCTGCCGGTGCTCAACAAGATGGATCTGCCCAACGCCGATCCCGACAACGCCCGCGCCGAGATCGAGGACGTGATCGGCATCGACGCGACCGACGCGATCCCCTGTTCGGCCAAGACCGGCATGGGCATCGACGAGATCCTTGAACTGGTCGTGGCCCAGGTGCCGCCGCCCAAGGGCAATCCGGATGGTCCGCTGCGCGCGATGATCATCGACAGCTGGTTCGATGCCTATGTCGGTGTCGTGATGCTGGTGCGGGTGGTCGATGGCACCCTGAACAAGGGTGACAGGATCAAGCTGATGGCGACCGAGACGCTCTACAACGCCGAAAAGCTGGGCGTCTTCACGCCGCACAACGAGCCGCGTCCGGCACTCAAGGCGGGCGAGGTGGGCTACATCATCGCCGGCATCAAGGAGCTGACGGCGGCCAAGGTCGGCGACACCATCACCGCCATCAAGACCGGCAGCGGCGCCAACCTGGCCTTCGCGACCGAGGCGCTGCCCGGCTTCAAGGAAGTCCAGCCCCAGGTCTTCGCCGGCCTGTATCCGACCGAGGCCAGCGAATACGACTCGCTGCGCGACGCGCTCGAGAAGCTGCAGCTCAACGACGCGGCGCTGCGCTACGAGCCCGAGGTGTCGCAGGCGCTGGGCTTTGGTTTCCGCTGCGGCTTCCTGGGCCTGCTGCACATGGAGATCGTGCAGGAGCGCCTGGAGCGCGAGTTCGACCAGGACCTGATCACGACCGCGCCCAGCGTGGTCTACGAAGTGGTCAAGGGCGACGGCGAGATCATCATGGTCGAGAACCCGTCCAAGATGCCCGACCAGGGCCGACTCCAGGAGATCCGTGAACCGATCGTGACGGTGCACCTCTACATGCCGCAGGAATATGTCGGTGCCGTCATGACGCTGGCCAACCAGAAGCGCGGCGTGCAGATGAACATGGCCTACCACGGCAAGCAGGTCATGCTGACCTATGAGCTGCCGCTGGGCGAGATCGTGCTCGACTTCTTCGACAAGCTCAAGTCCGTCAGCCGCGGCTACGCCTCGATGGACTACGAATTCAAGGAGTACCGCGCCTCCGACGTGGTCAAGGTCGACATCCTGCTCAACGGCGACAAGATCGACGCGCTCTCCATCATCGTGCACCGCAGCCAGTCGGCCTACCGCGCCCGTGCCGTGGTTGCCAAGATGCGCGAGATCATCAGCCGCCAGCAGTTCGACGTCGCGATCCAGGCCGCGATCGGTGCCAACATCATCGCGCGCGAGACCGTCAAGGCGCTGCGCAAGAACGTGCTGGCCAAATGCTACGGTGGTGACATCAGTCGCAAGAAGAAGCTGCTCGAGAAGCAGAAGGCCGGCAAGAAGCGCATGAAGCAGATCGGCTCGGTCGAGGTGCCGCAGGAAGCCTTCCTCGCCATCCTGCAGGTGGAGGAATGATGAGCGACGAGAAAATGGCGACGCTGACCGGGCTGGTGCTGGCTGCCTTCGGCGGCTACGGCCTGGCCTGGTACATGGGCCTGGTCGAGGGCAACTTCGCGCTGCTGCTGTTCCTCGCGACGCTGGTGACCGGCGTTTTCTGGGTCGCCGAGAAGCTAGTCTTCCTGCCGCGCCGGCGCGCCGCTGCCGACAACCTGGCGGCCGAGCAGGCCCGCCGCAGCGCCGAGCTCGACAAGATCGGCGTCAAGGGCGACAGCGTCGACATCGCGGCGGCCCAGCACAAGCTGCTGGCCCAGCCCTGGTGGCTGGACTGGACCGCCGGCCTGTTCCCGGTCATCGTGGTGGTGTTCCTGCTGCGCAGCTTCCTGTTCGAGCCATTCAAGATTCCGTCGGGCTCGATGATCCCGACCCTGCGCGTGGGCGACCTGATACTGGTCAGCAAGTTCCACTACGGCGTGCGGCTGCCGGTCATCAACCAGAAGATCATCGCCAACCACGAGCCGCAGCGTGGCGACGTGATGGTGTTCCGCTACCCGCCGCAGCCCAGCCTGGACTACATCAAGCGCGTGATCGGCCTGCCGGGCGACGAGGTGGCCTACCTCAACAAGCGTCTGACGGTCAACGGCCAGCCCGTTGCCAAGGCGGCAGCGCCCGAGTTCTTCGATGCCGACAGCATGCGCTACGCCAAGCAGTTCCAGGAGCAGCTCGGCGGCAAGACCTATCGCACGCTCAACGACGACGAGCGACCGGCCTTCATTCCCGGCGCGAGCGATTTTCCGCACAAGGAGAACTGCCGCTACAGCGTCGAGGGTGTGGTCTGCAAGGTGCCCGCTGGCCATTACTTCATGATGGGCGACAATCGGGACAACTCGCTCGACTCGCGCTACTGGGGCTTCGTGCCCGAGGCCAACATCGTCGGCAAGGCCTTCTTCGTCTGGATGAACTTCGGCGATCTGGGTCGCATCGGCTCGTTCGAGTGATGGGCAATCCGCCTGCCAGGATTTAAGATGCTGTCCATGCAGCATCGGGGAGGGCGGACATGAAAAAACAACAGCGCGGCTTGACCTTCATCGGCCTGCTGCTGGTCGGTGCGATCGTGGCCTTGTCCGCCCTGGTGGCGGTGCAACTGGTGCCGACCCTGATCGAGTACCAGGCGATCGGCAGGGCGGCCAAGCGTGCGGCTGCGGGCCCCACGGTGGCCGA
This sequence comes from Chitinophaga pinensis, assembly GCA_943326015.2. GTDB lineage: Bacteria > Pseudomonadota > Gammaproteobacteria > Burkholderiales > Burkholderiaceae_C > Malikia. The sequence goes on from CALPRQ020000025.1 coordinate 51,962, forward strand.
GATCCGTAGCCTGTTTGACAAGGCCGCCACCATCGACAACATCCGCTCGGTCACGGGCCGGGACCTCGAGATCCGCAAGGAAAACGACCAGGTGGTGGTCGAGTTCGCCTACGAACGCGAGATCCACCTGATCGGGCCGGCCTGGCTGGTCATGCGCTATTCCGGCAGCTCCAGGTGAGCGCCGACTTCAAGGAAATAAAAACTTTTGAATGCCGATTTGCTGGCGCTGCAAACGCGCCTGGGATACCGTTTCACCCAAGTTCCGCTGCTGGAGCGGGCACTGACCCACCGCAGCCATTCTGCCGACCACTACGAGCGGCTCGAGTTCCTGGGCGACTCGGTGCTGAGCCTGGCCGTATCGGGCCTGCTCTACGAGCGCCTGAGCCGCCAGCACGAGGGCGAGCTCTCGCGCATCCGCGCCAACCTGGTCAAGGAAGGTACGCTGGCTGACATCGCCGTCACGCTGAGCCTCTCAAGCGTGCTGCGCCTGGGCGAGGGCGAACTGCGCTCGGGTGGCCAAAACAAGCCCTCCATCCTGGCCGATGTGGTCGAGGCCCTGATCGGCGCGGTCTACCTCGATGCCGGCTTCGCCGAAGCCGAGGCGCTGGTGCGCCGGCTCTACCAGGGCGTCGACATCAATCCGGCCATGAGCGCGAGCAGCAAGGATGCCAAGACCGCCCTGCAGGAATGGCTGCAGGGCCGCAGGATGAAGCTGCCGGCCTACCGGGTGATCGCGATCAAGGGCGAAGCGCACCGCCAGACCTTCGAGGTCGAGTGCGCGATCGAATCCGGCCAGCGCCAACCAGGCAGCGGCGTCTCGCGCCGCGCCGCCGAGCAGGCCGCCGCCGCGGCCCTGCTACAACAACTGAACAAGGGCCAGTCATGAGCCGAACTCCCAAGCAAAAAACCACGCCCGCCGCACCGTCCGCCATCAACCAGGACCTCGATGCCATGCTGGCCGGCGCGCTGCGCAAGTCCAGCAAGGCGTCAGCCGCCGCCCCCGAAGCCGAGCCGGCCGAGCCGCTCGGACCCAAGCGCTGCGGCTATATCGCGATCGTCGGCAAACCCAACGTCGGCAAGTCCACGCTGCTCAATGCCCTGGTGGGCCAGAAGGTCAGCATCACCTCCAGCAAGGCGCAGACCACGCGCCACCGCATCACTGGCCTGCGCACGCTGGGCGCGACCCAGTTCATCTTTGTCGATACGCCGGGCTTCCAGACCCGGCACGGCAATGCGCTGAACCGCTCGCTCAACAAGACCGTGCTCGGCGCGGTGACCGATGTCGACCTGATCGTGTTCGTGGTCGAGGCCGGCAGCTTCCATCCGGCCGATGCCAAGGTGCTGGAGCTGCTGCCGAAGAACATCCCGGTCATCCTGCTGGCCAACAAGCTCGACATGGTGCACCGCCGCGCCGAACTGGCGCCCTGGCTGGCCGAGATGCAGCAGCGTCACCCCTTCGCCGAGTTCGTGCCGATGTCGGCCAAGAGCGCCAAGGACGTGCAGCGCTTCTACGCCATCTGCGAGAAGTACCTGCCCGAGCAGGACTGGATGCACGATGCCGACGACCTGACCGACCGCAGCGAGCGCTTCATGGCCGCCGAGATGGTGCGCGAGAAGCTGTTCCGCCTGACCGGTGACGAACTACCCTACACCTCGACCGTCATCATCGACAAGTTCGAGGACGAGGGCAAGCTGCGCCGCATCGCCGCGACCATCGTGGTCGAGCGCGACGGCCACAAGGGCATGGTGATCGGCGAGAAGGGCGAGAAGCTCAAGCGCATCGGCACCGAGGCGCGCCAGGAGCTCGAACGGCTCTGGGGCGGCAAGGTCTTCCTTGAGCTCTGGGTCAAGGTGCGCTCCGGCTGGGCCGACGACGACGCCCGCGTGCGCAGCTTCGGCTACGAATAAGCGCTGGCCGCGCCGATGGCCAGCCCCCCCAGGCCTAAGCAGCCGCGCGTCCACGAGGAGCCGGCCTATGTGCTGCACCGCTACGACTGGAGCGAATCCAGCCTGATCCTGGAGGTGTTCAGCCGCCGCCACGGTCGTGTCGCACTGGTGGCCAAGGGCGTCAAGCGCCCGACTTCCCAGTACCGGCCGGTGCTGCTGCCGCTGCAGCCGCTGCGGCTGGGCTGGGGCGGCGATGCCGAGGTCCGCACGCTGCGCAGCGCGCAGTGGCAGGGTGGCCATGTGATGCCTTCGGGCGACCCGCTGCTGGCGGGCTACTACCTCAACGAGCTGCTGCTCAAGCTGCTCGCGCGCGAGGACGCGCACCCCAGGCTGTTCGATCACTACGCCGATGCCGTGCTGGCGCTGGCCGAGGGCCGGGAAGCGCAGGCCGCGGTGGTGCGCGCCTTCGAGCTGTTGATCCTGCGCGAGGCGGGCTTGCTGCCCGCGCTGGATCTGGAATGCGCCAGCCTGGCGCCGCTGCTGCCTGACGCGCATTACCGGCTTGATCCCGAGTCCGGCCTGCGCCTGGTCCCGGCAGCGGGCGGCCTGCCACCGCAAGCCCACCATGCCCTGCCAGGCGAGTCCTGGCTGGCGGTGCAGGCGGCGCTGGACGATCCTTATCCCTTTGCCGCGCTGCTGCGAGCCTGCCATGGCGCGCGCGGCAATGCCTTGCGCCAGCCGCTGCGCGAGCTGCTGCACTACCATAGCGGCGTGCGCGTGTTCCAGACCCGCCAGCTGATGCTGGACCTGCGGCGCCTGCGTCCGTCGCCTGCCTGAACCTTCCCGACACCATGAACCCCACCGCCTCTCTGCTCAGCGTCCAGCCGCATCCCGTCCTATCCACCGCGCTGTCTGTCAACGTCAACAAGGTGGCGCTGGTGCGCAACACCCGCCACCTCGGCATCCCGAGCGTCACGCGCGCCGCGCAGCAATGCCTGGAGGCCGGCGCACAAGGCATCACGATCCATCCGCGCCCGGACGGCCGTCACATCCGCGAGCAGGACGTGTTCGACCTGCAGGCCCTGATGCAGGACTGGCCCCAGCGCGAGTTCAACATCGAGGGCAACCCCTTCCACAACCTGATGGATATCGTGCGCCAGGTGCGACCGCAGCAGGCCACCTTCGTGCCCGACAGCGAGGGCCAGTTCACCAGCGACCATGGCTGGAACCTGGCGCAGGACGGCGAGCGCCTGCGCCCGCTCATCAACGAGTGCCGCGCGCTGGGCGTGCGCGTGAGCCTGTTCATGGACCCGCTGCCTGAGGCGATGGCGCAGGTCAAGGCGCTGGGCGCGGATCGCATCGAGCTCTACACCGAGCCCTATGCCGCCGCCTGGGGCCACGTGGCTCAGGTCGAGCAGCTTGAGCGCTACCGTGCGGCGGCGCAGGCCGCGCTGGACGCCGGCCTGGGGGTCAACGCCGGCCATGACCTCAACCGCGACAACCTGGTCGATTTCCTGCGCGGGGTGCCGGGCGTGGCCGAGGTTTCGATCGGACACGCGCTGATCGCTGATGCGCTTGAGCTCGGCTACCGCGCCACCGTGCAGGCCTATCTGGACTGCATCGCCGCCGCGCGCGCCTGAATCCACCGGCCCGGGCCATGATCTACGGCATCGGCAACGACATCTGTGATGTGCGTCGCATCCGCGCCAGTCTGGAGCGCCATGGCGAGCGCTTCGCCGAAAAAATCCTGAGCGAGGCCGAGCTGGCCACCTGGCGCCAGCGCAGCGAGCGCTGGCCCGAGCGCGGCGTGCGCTACCTGGCCACCCGCTTCTCGGCCAAGGAAGCCTTCAGCAAGGCGATCGGACTGGGCATGCGCATGCCGATGACCTGGCGCGACTGCGAGATCGCCAAGCTGCCCAGCGGCCAGCCCGTGATCCTGCTGCATCGCGGCCTGAAGGACTGGTTCGAGGGCCAGGGCCTGAGCGCCCATGTCAGCGTCACCGACGAAACCGACTACGCCGCCAGCTTCGTGGTGGTGGAGCGCCCCTGATCTGAACGGTCAGATTCATCCGTCTGCGTACCGAGTCATCATGTCCGCCACCAACTTCAAGACCGAGAACAATACCTATCGCAAGTTGATCGGCAACGGCCTGACGTACCGCATTCAGCGTTTTCAGCGATTCCGTCATCTTGGTTATGCGCAACAAGCTGACTTCTGGGTTTGAAAATTCGGCAGCGGGTCGTCGAATGTGCATCTTTTATCGCTGAATAAAGTCAATTTATAAGGAATTTAAATGAAATTCAAGTTTGAAAATATTGGATTGATTGATGATGCAGAGATTGAGTTGGCTGATTTGACTCTAATTTGTGGCGATAATAATACCGGAAAAACTTATGTTACATATGGAATCTATGGGTTTTTCCGAATCTGGCGTCAGCTTCTGCGAATTATAATTTCCGATGAGTTAAAGAAAGTCGATCGGAAAGCTGGTGGATATTCGATTGACCTCCAAGATTTGTACTGCGGCAAAATGAATAATTATCTTGCTCGAATGAGTCGGGATTATGTATCGTTTCTTCCAGATGTTTTTGCTGCAAGTGAAGAGTTTTTCAAGGGTGGGCGTATTGACGTTTCCATCACGGAGGAGGCCGGATTTCTTGATACAGGATACCAAAATACTATTCAAGGCGGACCGTCTGGTAAGGTGTTAGCCACATTGAAGAAAACTGAGGGAAGTCCTCTGTTGGAGGTGTTGGTCGCTGATGAAACAGTCACGCACGCGCGTTTTGGTGGTTTGAATGATTTCATTGCTGACGCAGTAACCGATATTGTTTTTGCGCCATATATTCCAAATACAATGATTGCTAGTGCGGAGCGAACTGGTGCGGCTATATTCCGCAAAGAACTTGATTTTGCACGTACACGCATGATTGAGGCTTTAAATACACTGGATGCCAAAGATTTTCGAAATCCCTTTAGACTTATTGAGAGTATGGATGCTGGTTATGCTTGGCCGGTTAAAGATAATGTAGATTTTGTCCGTCAATTGGAGGATATTGACAAGCAAACAGGCCCGTTGGCAAGCGCGCATCCACAGCTTATTAAGGCATTTGATGAAATTATTGGTGGTAGCTACAAGGTCATTCGTGATAAAGGGCTTTTTTACCAACCGAAAGGGAGCGGAAAACCACGTCTATCAATGTCGGAGTCGTCCAGTTCGGTGCGTGCACTGTTGGATGTAGGATTTTACTTGCGCTGTCGTGCCAAGCCTGGGGATTTATTTATCATTGATGAACCAGAGCTTAATTTGCATCCTAAAAATCAACGAGCATTTGCTCGATTAATTGCCAAGATGGTTAATTATGGTATCAAGGTATTTATTACGACTCATAGCGATTATTTGGTTAAGGAGTTGAATACTCTGATTATGCTTGCTCAACGTACTTTGCATACTAAGTCTATTCAGAAGACGTATGGTTATATGGAAGATGAATTGTTGGACCCAACCCGGGTACACCTTTACATGACATGTACGCGTCCTGAACAACGTGAAGGACGTGGTCGCCGGGCG
>CALPRQ020000026.1 GCA_943326015.2 Chitinophaga pinensis
CGAGGACGCGCTGCACCGGCACCCGGCCGTGATGCTGGCGGCCGTGGTGGCGATGCCGGACGCGCGCTGGGGCGAGGTGCCCTGTGCCTTCGTCGAGCTCAAGCCGGGCGCCGATGCCAGCGGAGAGGAAATCCTCGAATTCTGCCGCCAACTGCTGGCGCGCTTCAAGGTGCCCAAGCGGGTCGTGTTCGGCAACCTGCCCAAGACCTCGACCGGCAAGATCCAGAAGTTCGTGCTGCGCAACCAGGTCAGGTCGACCAGCGCGATCGAATGACACCGCGCGCGGAAGGACTCATGAACAAGGACATCATTCTGCAAACCCGGGGCCTGACCAAGGAATTCCTGGGCTTCAAGGCGGTCTCGGACGTCAACCTGGAGGTCGAGCGCGGCAGCATCCATGCGCTGATCGGCCCCAACGGGGCCGGCAAGACCACGGTATTCAACCTGCTGACCAAGGTGCACCCGGCCAGCAGCGGCCAGATCCATTTCAAGGGCCAGGACATCACGCGCGAGAGCCAGGTCCAGGTGGCCAGGCGCGGCATGATCCGCTCGTTCCAGATCTCGGCCACCTTCGCCCACCTGACGGCGCTGGAGAACGTGCGGGTGGGGCTGCAGCGCAAGCGCTCGGACTCGTTCAACTTCTGGTCCTCGCAAAAGCGCCTCGATGCGCTCAACGGGCGCGCGATGGAGCTGCTCGAAGCCGTGGACCTCGCGAGCTTTGCCGACACCGTGACGGTGGAGATGCCCTATGGCCGCAAGCGTGCGCTCGAAATCGCCACCACGCTGGCACTCGACCCCGAGCTGATGCTGCTCGACGAGCCGACCCAGGGCATGGGCCACGAGGATGTCGGACGGGTGGTGGAGCTGATCCAGAAGATCTCGGCCAACCGGACCATCCTGATGGTCGAGCACAACCTGTCGGTGGTCGAGACCCTGTGCGACCGCATCACCGTGCTGCAGCGCGGCGCCGTGCTGGCCGAGGGCGACTACGCCACGGTCTCGAACGACCCGCGCGTGCTCGAAGCTTACGTAGGAGTCGACGCATGAGCAGCGCCTTCACCCCCAACGGCGAGATGCTGCGCGTGACCGGGCTGCACGCCTTCTATGGCGAGTCGCACATCCTTCACGGCATCGACCTGCATGTCAACCGCGGCGAGCTCGTGACCCTGCTCGGGCGCAACGGCTCGGGGCGCTCGACCACGCTCAAGGCCATGCTGGGCCTGGTGGGCCGGCGCAGCGGCTCGGTCATGTTCAACGGCACCGAGGTCAACCAGATGGCGCCGCACCGGATCGCGCGCCTGGGCCTGGGCTACTGCCCCGAGGAGCGCGGCATCTTCGCCGGACTGAGCACCGAGGAGAACCTACTGCTGCCCCCGGTGGTCGCCAGCGGCGGCATGACGCTCGACGAGATCTACCAGCTGTTTCCCAACCTCAAGGAGCGGCGCAACAGCCCGGGCACCCGGCTGTCGGGCGGCGAACAGCAGATGCTGGCGATGGCGCGCATCCTGCGCACCGGCGCCAAGGTGCTGCTGCTCGACGAGATCACCGAGGGCCTGGCGCCCGTGATCGTCAAGAAGCTCGGCGAGGTGATCCGCCTGCTCAAGTCGCGCGGCTACACCATCGTGCTGGTCGAGCAGAACTTCCGCTTTGCCGCCCCGCTGGCCGACCGCCATTACGTGCTGGAGCACGGCCATGTGGTGATGACCGTGCCTCAGGAGGAGCTGGCAGCGCGCACCGGCGAGCTCCATCAATTGCTGGGCGTCTGACGCCCCAATAATTTCCATAACAAACAGGAGACAAGCATGAAACTCAAACATATCGCCCAGGCCGCCGCCCTCTCGGCATTGATCGTCGGCACGGCGCAAGCCCAGGTGTCGGACGGCGTGGTCAAGATCGGCGTGCTGACCGACCTGTCCGGCACCTATTCCGACCTGGCGGGCAAGGGCGCCGTGCTGGCCACCAAGATGGCGATCGACGACTTCGTCGCCGCCGAAAAGCCAAATTTCAAGGTCGAGCTGGTCTCGGCCGACCACCAGAACAAGGGCGATATCGCGGCCAACAAGGCGCGCGAGTGGTTCGAGAAGGACAAGGTCGACGTGGCCAGCGAGCTGGTGACGACCTCGGTCGCGCTGGCGGTGCAGAAGATCGCCAAGGACAAGAACAAGATCGTGCTGATGTCGGGCCCGGGCTCGACCGCCATCACCAACGAGAACTGCACCGATGTCTCGGTGCACTGGACCTACGACACCTACGCGCTGGCCAACGGCACCGCCAAGGCCGTGACCCAGGCTGGCGGCAAGAAATGGTTCTTCCTGACGGCGGACTACGCCTTCGGCCATGCGCTGGAAAAGGATGCCGCCGACGTGGTCAAGGCCAACGGCGGCGAGGTGATGGGATCGGTGCGCCACCCCTTCCCGGGCAACGACTTCTCGTCTTATCTGCTCAAGGCCCAGTCCTCGGGCGCGCAGGTCATCGGCCTGGCCAACGCCGGCGGCGACACCATCAACTCGATCAAGCAGGCGGCCGAATTCGGCATCACGCCCAAGCAGTCGCTCGCCGGCCTGCTGGTCTTCATCACCGATGTCCATTCCCTGGGCCTGAAGAACACCCAGAACATGTACCTGACCGAAGGCTTCTACTGGGACCTCAACAACGAGACCCGGGCCTGGTCCAAGCGCTTCTTCGACCTGCACAAGCGCATGCCGACCATGGTGCAGGCGGGCCAGTATTCCTCGACCATGCATTACCTGAAGGCGGTCAAGGCCATCAACAGCGACGACACCGCCAAGGTGATGGCGCAGATGAAGAAGACGCCGATCAACGACTTCTTCGCCAAGAACGGCAAGATCCGCGATGACGGCCGCATGGTCCACGACATGTACCTGCTGCAGGTCAAGAAACCGGCCGAGTCGAAGACGCCCTGGGATTACTACCATGTCAAGGCGACCATTCCGGCAGCCGAGGCCTTCCAGCCGCTGTCGGCCTCGCGCTGCGCGCTGATCAAGAAATAAGGGCTGCGCCCGACCCGCGCCGCGTCCTGCGGGACCCGGCGCTCCTGCCCTATTCGCTTCAAGGTCACAAGCCATGGAAATCTTCGGCATCCCGTCGCAGGCCTTTTTTGGTCAACTGCTGCTGGGCCTGATCAACGGCTCCTTCTATGCCGTTCTGAGCCTGGGACTGGCCATCATCTTCGGCCTGCTCAACATCATCAACTTCGCCCATGGCGCCCAGTACATGCTCGGTGCCTTCGGCGCCTGGCTCGGACTGAACTACCTGGGCATCAACTACTGGCTGGCGCTGATCCTGTCGCCGCTGCTGGTCGGCGCGCTGGCGGTCGTGATCGAGCGCAGCATGCTCAAGCGCCTGTACCAGCTCGACCACCTGTACGGACTGCTGCTGACCTTTGGCCTGGCGCTGATGGCCGAGGGCCTGTTCAAGAACTTCTTCGGCGTCTCGGGCGAGTCCTACGAGGCACCGGAACTGCTGCAGGGCGGCGTGCAGCTGGGCTTCATGTACCTGCCGATCTACCGCGGCTGGGTCGTGGTCGCGGCGCTGACGGTCTGCCTGGCGGCCTGGTACGTGATCGAGCGCACCAGCCTGGGCGCCACGCTGCGGGCAGCGACCCAGCGCCCTGACCTGGTGCAGGCGCTCGGCATCAACGTGCCGGTGCTGGTGACCGCGACCTATGCCGCTGGCGCTGCACTGGCCGCCTTTGCCGGCGTGCTGGCCGCGCCCATCATGCAGGTCAATCCGGTCATGGGCTCGAACCTGATCATCGTGGTGTTCGCCGTCGTGGTGATCGGCGGCATGGGATCGATCCTGGGCTCCATCGTCACCGGGCTGGGCCTGGGCGTGATCGAGGGCCTGACCAAGGTGTTCTACCCCGAGGCGTCGGCGGTCGTGATCTTCCTGATCATGGTGCTGGTGCTGCTGGTCAAACCCGCCGGCCTGTTCGGCAAGCAGGCCTGAGGAATCCCGATGACAACGACTGCCAATTCCCACTCCAGCCGCCAGACCGCGCTGCTGTTTGCCGGCCTGATCCTGGTCGGTGCGATCGCACCGTTCCTGGTCTATCCGACCCTGCTGATGAAGCTGCTGTGCTTCGCGCTGTTCGCCTGCGCCTTCAACCTGATGCTGGGCTTTTCCGGCCTGCTGTCGTTCGGGCATGCGGCGTTCTTCGGCGGCTCGGCCTACATCACCGGCTACCTGTGCCGTGACCTCGGGGCGACGCCCGAGGTCGGCCTGCTGGCCGGCACGCTGTTCGGCGGCCTGCTGGGCGCTGTCTTCGGCCTGGTCGCGATCCGCCGCGCCGGCATCTACTTCGCGATGATCACCCTGGGACTGGCCCAGATCATGTACTTCCTGGCGCTGCAGATGGGCTTCACGGGCGGCGAGGATGGCATGCAGGGCATCCCGCGTGGCCAGCTGTTCGGCCTGATCGACCTGTCGGACAACCTCGCGATGTACTACTTCGTGCTGGCGGTGTTCCTGCTCGGTTTTGCGCTGATACACCGGACCATCCATTCGCCGTTCGGCCAGATCCTCAAGGCCATCCGCGACAACGAGGCGCGCGCGACCTCGCTCGGCTACGACGTGGCCCGCTTCAAGCTGATCGCCTTCGTGCTGTCGGCGGCGCTGACCGGCCTGGCCGGGTCCACCAAGTCGCTGGTGTTCCAGCTGGCCTCGCTCGGCGACGTGCACTGGCACACCTCGGGCCAGGTCGTGCTGATGACGCTGCTGGGCGGGCTCGGTACCCTGCTCGGGCCGGTGGTCGGCGCCATGACCATCATCGGACTGGAGAACCAGCTGGCCGACAAGGTCGGCTCCTGGGTCACGGTCATCATGGGCGGCATGTTCGTGGTCTGCGTGCTCGCGTTCCGACGCGGCATCGTCGGCGAGATCAAGGCCTTGCTGCAAGGCAAGGGCCGCTGAAGCCGACCGCCCCAGATCGCCAAGAAGCACTGGCAACAAGCCGCACCCGTTACGGGTCGCGGCTTTTTCCTGGTCTGGACGGCTGGGACACCGTCCAGGGTGAACGGTTCAGGGCTTGGAAACCTCGGGCAGCAGGCAGGCCTCGACCACCTGCAGGTCGTTGTCGCGCGCGAAGCCCATCACGAAGTTCCAGGCCATCTGGTTGAAGTCGCGCAGATCGGTGTGCACCACGACGCATTTGACGCCGTTGATGACCTTGGGGATGCACCAGGGCGAGTAGCTCAGGTGGGCGCCCGGCAGGTTGCCGCCCGGCTTGAACTGGCTCATCACGCCTGCCAGCCGCTCCGCCCAGTCGCTGGGCCGGAAGGTCCGACCGCTGTGGGTGACACCCTGAATGAAGACTTCTTTGGCGGAGGGAGAGAGCATCGGGGAAAAGTCCTCTGGAAACGGATGGACATGACGGCGCTTGAGGGTCGCTCAATTCCGCGCGAGGAATGGGCAAAATTTTATCTTATGTAAGACTCAGGATACTTACTACCACCTATGCCGGCGCGATATGGGAAACCGCAGGCCAGCTGATCGAAAGCTGGCGAGGTCTGCGCCTAAAATGCCAACAGACGCCACCCGGCCACTGTCCGGGTCCGGCCCACCCAACACAGACTCACCGTTTTTCACGTTTATTGGGAACCCCTCCATGTCCAATGCTGCCCCGGTCGAACCGCATGTCATGAACACCTACGGCCGCCTGCCGATCGCGCTGTCGCACGGCCACGGCTGCCGCGTCTGGGACGTGGACGGCAAGGAATACCTGGATGCGCTCGGCGGCATCGCGGTCAACACCCTGGGCCACGCCCACCCCAAGCTCGTTCCCGCGCTGCAGAACCAGATCGCCCGCCTGATCCACACCAGCAACTACTACTACAACCCAGCCACCGAGCAGCTCGCCGCCATGCTGTGCGAACGCTCGGGGCTGGACAAGGTGTTCTTCTGCTCCAGCGGCCTGGAAGCCAACGAGGCCGCGCTCAAGCTGGCGCGCAAGTTCGGCCATGACAAGGGCATCGACAAGCCCGAGATCGTGGTCTACGAGAAAGCCTTCCACGGCCGCTCGATCGCCACCCTGAGTGCGACTGGCAACCCCAAGGTGCAGGCTGGCTTCGGCCCGCTGGTCGAGGGCTTCATCCGCGTGCCGCTCAACGACATCGAGGCGATCAAGCGCGCCACCGCCGGCAATCCGAACGTGGTGGCGGTGTTCTTCGAGGCGATCCAGGGCGAAGGCGGGGTCAACCCGATGGACGCCGACTACATGCGCGAGATGCGCGCGCTGTGCGACGCCAACGACTGGCTGCTGATGATCGACGAGGTGCAATGCGGCATGGGTCGCACCGGCAAGTGGTTCGCGCACCAGTGGGCCGGCATCCAGCCCGACGTGATGCCGCTGGCCAAGGGCCTGGGCTCGGGCGTGCCGATCGGCGCCGTCGTTGCCGGCCCCAAGGCCGCCAACATCTTCCAGCCCGGCAACCACGGCACCACCTTCGGCGGCAATCCGCTGGCGGTGCGCGCCGGCCTGGAAACGATCCGGATCATGGAGGAAGACGGCCTGCTCGAAAACGCTGCCCAGGTCGGCCTGCACCTGCAGACCGCGCTGCTCACGCAACTGATGGGTGTGGCTGGCGTCAAGCAGGTGCGCGGCAAGGGCCTGATGCTGGGCATCGAGCTTGACCGTCCCTGCGGCGTGCTGGTCAACCGCTGCGCCGAAGCCGGCCTGCTGCTGAGCGTGACCGCCGACAGCGTGATCCGCATGGTGCCGCCGCTGATCCTGAGCGTGGCCGAAGCCGACGAGATCGTCGCCAAGCTGGTCCCGCTGATCAAGGCCTTCCTGGCCGAACAAGCCTGAGTCCCCTCATGAACGCGTCCATCACTCCCCCGGTGCCGGTCCGGCATTACCTGCAGTTCAAGGACTTCAGCGCCGACGAATACGCCTATCTGATCGAGCGCATCTGGCTGATCAAGCGCAAGTTCAAGACCTACCAGAAGCACCACACGCTGACCGACCGCACGCTGGCCATGATCTTCGAGAAGGCCAGCACCCGCACCCGCGTGAGCTTCGAGGCCGGCATGTACCAGCTCGGCGGCAGCGTGGTGCACCTGACCACCGGCGACAGCCAGCTGGGACGCTCCGAGCCGATCGAGGACAGCGCGCGCGTGATCAGCCGCATGACCGACATCGTGATGATCCGCACCTTCGGCCAGGAAAAGATCGAGCGCTTCGCGGCGCACTCGCGGGTGCCGGTCATCAACGGCCTGACCAACGAGTTCCACCCCTGCCAGATCCTGGCCGACCTGTTCACCTGGCTCGAATATCGTGGCCGGCGTGCCGACGGCAGCATCGACCCGGACGCGCTGCGCGGCAAGACCGTGGCCTGGGTCGGCGACGGCAACAACATGGCCAACACCTGGCTGCAGGCGGCCGAGCTGCTGGGCTTCAAGGTCAATGTCAGCACGCCCAGCGGCTACGAGGTCGATGCCAGCATCGCCGGCGTCAGCTGTGGCGACTGCTGGCAGGTGTTCGACGATCCGATGGAAGCCTGTCGCGGTGCCGATCTGGTCACGACCGACGTCTGGACCAGTATGGGCTGGGAAGCCGAGAACGAGAAGCGCATGCAAGCCTTCGCGGCCTGGTGCGTGACGCCCGAGATGATGGCGATGGCGCAGCCCGATGCGCTGTTCATGCACTGCCTGCCGGCGCACCGCGGCGAGGAAGTGACGGCCGACGTGATCGACGGACCGCAGAGCGTGGTCTGGGACGAGGCCGAGAACCGCATGCATGTGCAGAAGGCGCTGATGGAATACCTGCTGCTGGGCCGCCTGGCCTAAAGCAATTTCGTTCAAGACAGGAACCTGGCATCGCAGCACACTCCACTCCCTGAATAGTCCCCATTTCAGGAGGTGCGGTATGTCAGTTTCTGTCTCGACAATGTTTGTGTTTGCCTTGGTGGGCGCCATCACGCCAGGACCAGTGAATATCCTGGCCATACGACATGGCACGGCCCGGAACATGTCACTGCCACTGCTCTTTGTGCTCGGGGCCAGCATCAGCTACACCGCTGTCGTCTGGCTGATGGGCACGGGTGCGCAGCATTTTCTGAGTCAACCGACTCTTGTCACATTCACCCAATGGCTGGGCTCAGGCTACCTGCTGCATCTGGCTTGGCGCATCGCGATGGCACCGACCAATCCATTGGACATGCGCATCAGCAGCAGCGAACCCAGCGCATGGAGCGGTTTCGTTCAGGGTGTTGCATCACAAACCCTCAACCCCAAAGCTTGGCTGGTCGCACTTTCTGGTGCCAGCCTGTTTGTCTTGAAATCCGACCAAGCCGATGCAGCACTTGCAGTGTTCTGTGGCATTTCTCTACTGACTTGTCTGCTGGGGGTGGGCTGCTGGGCAGTTCTGGGGAGATTGCTGGCGCGCTGGCTAGCCCTTCCTATCAGACAACTTTGGCTCCACAGATTATTGGCCGCCATCCTTGTCCTGACCGTCGCCCGCATGACCATTTGACACTGGAGGCTCTGCATGACTTCCACCAGCCATCAGCGCATGCATCGCCACCCGGAAATGCCTTGGGCAGAGTTGCGCGTCAGTGTGCACAACAGTAGCTGCTACCTTCTTCATACACACGCCGAGTATTCGATCGGCATCGTCGACGAGGGCAACGCCCTGTTTCAACATTCCCACGGGACAGAAGCCCTTGAAACGGGCAACGTGGTACTGCTGGAACCTCATACCGCCCACGCATGCAATCCTGTGCATGAAACAGGCTGGTCCTACCGCATGCTTTACGTGGATGCCACTTGGTTGCATCAGGCCATGGCCCAACACTGGGCATTGAACGAACCCTTGAAGGCCTTAGCTTTTCGCCAACGGACTCTCCGCGACACAGCATCAAGCCAACACGCAGATCACCTCTGCCAACCCGTCGGCTCAGCGAATGACGCAGCCACAAGAGCAGGAGCGCTCGTGAACTGGCTGTCCCAGATCGCCCACCCCAGCATCTTGAATGATCACACACCCGCCGACCTGTGGCCAGCATGGCAATTGCTGCAAGCCGATACGAACGTGCGAACCTCCGTACAAGCCATGGCAACGGCCTGCCACATGAGCGCCTCGCAATTCATTCGACGCTTCACTGTTGCGCACGGCATGACTCCAGGCCACTTCATGCGGAACCAACGAGTCAATCGCGCGCGCGAAATGATCGGGCAAGGTAGCCACTTGGCCGATGTCGCCCATGCCACGGGCTTCGCCGATCAAGCACACTTACAACGCATGTTCAAGGCCCACCACGCCATCACACCAGGACGTTACGCCCGATAGATAATCCATGCACTTTCTTGACCTAGATCTGGCATGGCGCTACACCCCCACATCAACATACAAGCCCTGCTCGACGCCATCGCGCGTGCCGACAAGCCCGCCGAGGCCAGCCGGATCTTCCACGGCCGCGGCGGCCTGCACCCGGGCTGCGAGCACCTGGCGCTGGACGCCTACCCGCCGGTCTGGCTGCTGACCAGCTTCGCCCCGCTGGGCGAAGACGAACTGGACCAGATCCAGGCCGCACTGTCCCAGCGCTGGAGCGAGATCGCCCCGGGCGAGCCGCTGAACTGGGTCTACCAGTGCCGCTTCGAGGGCCGCAGCGAAACCCGGCTGATGGCCGGCAGCGTGCCCGAGCCGCATGTGGTGAGCGAGCGCGGCGCACGCTACCTGGTGCACCTGCTCAGGGGCCAGAACCACGGCCTGTTCCTCGACATGGCCGAGGGCCGGGCCTGGGTGCGCGACTACGCGGCCAGCCATCCGCGCCTGAAGATGCTCAACCTGTTCGCCTACACCTGCGCCTTCTCGGTCGCGGCGCTGCAGGGCGGCGCGCGCCAGGTGGTCAACCTCGACATGAGCGCGGGCGCGATCAGCACGGGTCAGCAGAACCACGCGCTCAACGAGTTGCAGGGGCGCGCCAGCTTCCTGGCGCACGACCTGTTCAAGACCTGGGGCAAGCTCACGCGCAGTGGCCCCTACGACCTGATCGTGGTCGATCCGCCGAGCTATCAGAAGGGCAGCTTCGTCGCCAGCCAGGACTACCGCAAGCTGATGCGCCGCCTGCCCGAGCTGCTGATTCCGGGCGCCCGGGTACTGATCTGCCTGAACGCACCCGAACTGAGCCCGACCTTCCTGCAGCAACAGATGCAGGAGGCCGCGCCCGAACTGGTCTTCGAGCAGCGCCTGCCGAACCCGGCGGCATTCGCTGACATCTCGCCCGACCGCGCGCTCAAGGTACTGGTGTACCGCGCGCCCGACCTGCCCTCGCCATGAGCCAATGCCAGAACTGCGGCGCCTGCTGCGCCAACTTCCGCGTCGATTTCTCGATCTACGAACTCGATACCGAGGGCGGGTCCGTCCCCTCCGGTCTGACGGTCGAGGTCAATGGCAACACCGCGCGCATGCGCGGCACCGACCATGTGCCGATCCGCTGCGCCGCGCTGTGCGGCAAGCTGGGCGAGAAGATCGGCTGCGGCATCTATGAGTGGCGGCCCTCGCCCTGCCGCGAGTTCGAGGAAGGTAGCGATGCCTGCAACCGCGCCCGGGCGCGCCACGGCATGCCGGCGATCGAGACCTGAACCCAGGCGCAGCATGAACGGCCTGCTGGACATCTCGCCGCCGGTCGCAGCGTCCAGCCCGGTCTACCCGGGCGATGCACCTTACCGCCGCGAGTGGCAGAGCCGGATCGGTCCGGACTGCACAGTCAACCTCAGCACCATCGCACTCACGCCCCATGTCGGCGCCCATGCCGACGCCCCGCTGCACTACGACGCGGCGGGACAGTCGGCCGGCGAAATGGACCTGGCGCCCTTCATCGGCCACTGCCGCGTGATCCATGCCATCGGCTGCGGCCCACGGGTGCAGTGGCGCGACCTCGCCCACGCGCTGCCCGCTGACCAGGCCATCCCGGCCCGCCTCCTGATCCGGACCTACCGACGGCAGCCCAGGCAGTGGGACCCGGACCTGGCCGGCATCGCGCCTGAAGCAATCGAACGGCTGGCAGGGCTCGGCGTGCGGCTGATCGGCATCGACAGTGCCAGCGTGGACCCGGCCGACAGCGTCGCGCTCGAAAGTCACCAGGCGCTGCGCCGCAGCGGCCTGCGGGTACTGGAGAACCTCTGTCTCGATGCAGTCGACGCAGGCGACTACGAACTGATCGCGCTGCCGCTCAAGCTGATGGACTGCGAGGCCAGCCCGGTGCGCGCCGTGCTGCGGCGCTGGCCGCCCGGATCGGCCTGAAGGCGGCTCAAGCGCGCCGAGGCAGCGAGCGCAGTGCCTGCGCCAGCAACGGCGCCATCGCCACTACGTTGCTCGCATGCGGAATGCAGTCGGTGCTCCAGACCACGCCGACGCCGGCCTCATGCAAGGCCTGCTCGGCCCCCTCCGCGAACAGCGCATGCGTGACCGCCACATCGACCGATGCCGCGCCCGCCGCCAGCGCCAGACGCGCCGCCTGGGCGACCGTGTGGCCGGTGCTGGCCATGTCGTCGAGGATCACGACCGATCGGCCGCGCAGCTCGACCTCGGGCAAGGCGATCTCGACCGCGCGGTCGCCGTGGCGTACCTTGCGGCAGACGGCACCGTCGTGGCCGATGCGCGCGGCAGCCTGCTCGACCCACTGCCCCGCCTCCTCGTCGGGGCCCAGCAGCAGCGCGCCCGGGCGCTCGCGCGCGATCCAGTCGGCCAGCGCCGGCGCGCCGCTGAGCACCACCGGGTCGGGCACCGGAATGGCCTCGCCCAGCGTCGCGATGCGGTGCAGGTGCGGGTCGACCGTGATCACGGCGTCGAACAGGCTGGCCAGGAAGGTACCGACGACGCGCTGGCTGACCACCTCGCCGGGCGAGAAAGCCATGTCCTGCCGCATGTAGGCCAGATAGGGCGTGACCAGCGTGAGATGCCGCGCGCCGAGCTCGCGCGCGCTGCGCGCCACCAGCAGCAGCTCGACCAGCTTCTCGTTGGGCTGCTGCAGGCCGCGCAGCAGCACGACGCGCTCGGGCAATTGGGGCGGCAGCCTGAGCTTGAGCTCGCCGTCGGGGAAGCGGTGGCGCGCGATGGCCGCCGGGGTCAGGCCGGACTCGGCGGCCAGACGCGAGGCCATCACGGCCTCGTCATCGAAATATAGAAGCATCAGAATTCCACGAAAACATGAGGCAGCTCGCCCGGCTGGCCGAGCTGGTAGCCGCTGGACTTGTCACTGGCCTGGCGCGCGAAGTCGAGGTCGGACTGGAAGCTGGCGTGCACCCGGTAAAGCAGATCGCCCGCCACCACCGCATCGCCGAGCTTGCGCGCCAGATCGACCCCGGCGGCGCTCACCTTGGGCGCACCCGCCAGCCGCGCGATGCGGGCGATCTGCAGATTGTCGATGCCCGTGACCACGCCGGCCTGGGCCGCACGTACCTCGAAGCTCAGGGCGCCGAGCTCGGGCCGCTCGTGCTCGAACGGCCTGGCCCCCTGGGCCTCGATGATGGCGCGCATCTTCTCGAGCGCGCGGCCCGAATCGAGGATGTCGCGCGCGATCGCGAAACCGTCGCCGCCCCGGATGTCGGGATCGCATTCGAGCAGTCGGCCGGCCAGGCGCAGCGCCTTCTGGCGCAGGTCCTGCGGCGCGAGCGGATGGTTCTCGAGCACGCGCATGACATCGCGCGCCTCCAGCACCGGGCCGATGCCGTTGCCGATCGGCTGGCGGCCGTCGGTGATCACGACGTCGAGCGACAGGTCGAGCCGGCGCGCCACGTACTCGAACAGCCGGCGCAGCTTCTGCGCCTCGGGCATCGACCTGACCTTGGCCGTCGGCCCGATAGGGATGTCGAGCACCAGGTGGTTGGAGCCGGCCGCGATCTTCTTGGACAGGATGGACGCCACCATCTGGCCCGGCGAGTCGAGCGAGAGCGGGCGCTCGACCGAAATCAGCACATCGTCGGCGGGCGACAGGTCGGCGGTGCCGCCCCAGGCCAGGCAGGCGCGGTGCTCGCGCACGATCTCCTGCAGGCGCTGCAGCGGCAGTTCGACATCGGCCAGCACGGCCATGGTGTCGGCGGTGCCGGCCGGCGAGGTGATCGCGCGCGACGAGGTCTTGGGGCAGACCAGGCCATGCGCGGCGACGATGGGCACCACCAGCATCGAGGTCCGGTTGCCCGGGATACCGCCGATGCAATGCTTGTCCACCACCAGCCGCTCGTGCCAGTCGATGCGGCGGCCGGAGGCAATCATGGCCTCGGTCAGGAAATAGACCTCCTCCCGGTCGAGCTCGCCCCGGTTGGTCGCCACCACGAAGGCCGACAGCTCGATCTTGGAATAGCGGTGCTCGGCAATGTCGCGCACGATGGCCTGGAAGTCCTCGCGCCCGAGCCGCTCGCCATCGATCTTGCGGTGCAGCGCCGAGATCGAGACCGGCGGCTCGGCCTGCGAAATCGTCACCGGCTGGCCTTTCTCGGCACCGAGCTGGTCAAAGGCGTCCTGCGACAGGCCGACCTCGTGGCACTGCACGATGCGCGGATCGCTGGTGACATTGAGCGTGGCGAGGATGCGGCGGCCATTGGCCCGGATCTCGACCTTGGACAGGGCCTGGAAACCCTCGGCGCGATAGACCGCGCAGTCGCGGTTAAGGTAGACGACGTTCTCGCGGTAGGTGTCGATCGCGACCCGGCGCAGGCGCAGCGGGGCCGCGTCCTGCAGGGTCTGGCCGGTGGCGGACGCCTCGGCGGTGGCGGGTTCAGCGGGCTTCATGGCTGGCAATCTCCGTGCACGGGGCATGCCCTCACGATACTCCAGTTCAGAGCGGCTGCGGCGGACCACGGTAGAGCTCAGGCAGGTCGATCAGGCGCTCGCCCAGCAGCCCCATCGCGAGATCACGCCCCCAGCGCAGGGGACCGCGCGCATGAAAGATCAGGCCATTGCGACGCGAGCGCTGCTGGATCCAGCCGTTGCGACGCCAGCGCGTGCGCGCCAGCGCCTGCAGCAGGCCGGGCCAGTCGAGCTGGCCCGCAGCGCGCCAGCGCGGCTGCTCCAGCAGGCGCCCCAGGGTCCAGGCATCTTCCAGCGCCATCGCAGCGCCCTGCGCCAGATAGGGCCGGGTTGGATGCGCCGCGTCGCCCAGCAGCGCCACCCTGCCCTGCGCATGCTCATGCGGGCCGCGCATCGGCAGGCGCGCGTTGAGCGGCCAGAGCCGCCATTGCGCCACCGCCTGCAGCAGGCGGTCGAAGTCGCCATGCACGGCACCGAGCGCGGCACGCAACTGCGACGCCTGCGCGGCATGGTCCCAGCTCTCGGGATCGGGCGGAATTTCGCCCTCGACCACCACGATCACGTTCATCCACTCGCCAGCGCAGACCGGATAGTGCACCGCGTGCAGCCCCGGCGCCAGCCAGGCGGTGACCTCGTTGCGACGCAGGTCGGGCGGCAGGTCGGCCATGCGCACCAGGCCCCGGTAGGCCAGGTCGCCGCCAAACACGGGCTTGCCATCGGCCAGCAACTGGGCGCGCACCCGGCTCCAGAGTCCGTCGCAGCCCAGCAGCGCGTCGGCCTGGTAGCGGGTGCCCTCCTCGGTCTGCAGCCTGACCCCGGCGTCATCCTGCTCGAAGCCCTGCACCCGCTGCTGCAGCCGGCAATCGACCTGCCCGCTGTCCTGCAGCTGGCGCAGCAGGATCTGGTGCAGATCGGCGCGGTGTATCGTCGCGTAGGGCTGGCCGTAGCGCTGGCGCATCACGGCGCCCAGCGTGAGCCGCCCCAGCAGGCCGCCCGAGCGGGCATCGCGCACCAGCAAGGCCTCGGGGAAGGCCGCAACCGCGCGCAGTTCGGCCTCCAGGCCCCAGTCGTGCAGCACGCGCACCGCATTGGGGCCGAGCTGGATGCCGGCCCCGACCTCGGAGAAGACCTCGGCTTGCTCCAGCAGTGTCACCTTCAGCCCGGCGCGCTGCGCCACCAGGGCCGCGCTCAGGCCCGCCATGCCGCCACCGATCACCAACAATTCGTCCATGGACGGATTGTGCCGGATCAGGCCAGTGAACCGAGAGGCGTCGGCCTCAGCGCAGCACCGGCACGGCGCGCTGCAACAGCAGCATGGCGCTCTCGCCCACACCGGCGCCGAAGCGCTTGGCCAGCCGCGAGGCCACGTTCTCGTGCTGGGTGTAATCGACGATGTCCTCGGCCTTGACCACCTCGCGCGCTACCTGATCCAGGCTGCCGAAGTCGTCCGCCAGGCCGAGCGCGACCGCCTTCTGGCCGCTCCAGGCCAGGCCGCTGAAGAGTTCGGGCGTTTCCTTCAGCCGATCGCCGCGCCCCTGGCGCACGACGGCGATGAACTGGGCATGGATCTCGTCGAGCATCTCCTGCGCGTAGGCGCGGTGGGTCGCGTTCTGCGGGCTGAAGGGGTCGAGGAAGCCCTTGTTGGCTCCGGCGGTCAGCAAGCGGCGCTCGACGCCAACCTTGTCCATCAGGCCGGTGAAGCCGAAGCCGTCCATCAGCACACCGATGCTGCCGACGAGGCTGGCCTTGTCGACATAGATGCGGTCGGCCGCCGCCGCGATGTAGTAGGCGGCCGAGGCGCAGGTCTCCTCGACCACGGCGTAGACCGGCTTGTGGTGCAGTTTCTTCAGACGCTGGATCTCGTCGTTGATGAGTCCGGCCTGCACCGGGCTGCCGCCGGGCGAGTTGATCAGCAGCACCACCGCCTTGGCGCCCTTGTCCTCGAAGGCCGAGCGCAGCGAGCCGAGCAGGAACTGCGCACTGGCCTCGGTATCGTGCGAGATCTCGCCACGGATCTCGATCATGGCGGTGTGCGGCGTGGTGACCGCTGCGCTATCGGGCATCTCGCGATAGGCCAGCCAGAGCAGCACCGACAGGAAAACCAGCCAGAGCAGGCGCAAGCGGACCTTCCAGCGCCGCGCGGCACGCTGCTCTTCGAGCACGGCAAAGGCCAGCCGTTCCAGCGTCTTGCGCTCCCAGGAAGCCTCGGCTGCAGCAGGAGCACTGGAAACGGATGAAGCGGGATCGCTGGCGGAAGCCTGTACGGGGTCTTGCATGGGGGAAATCTGATGTCGTCGGGCCCGAAGTCCTGTCCTGACAGCCAGCACAAGACAACATCCCGTTCCAAGATTGCTATTTTCACCAGCGAACGACGCCAAGAACCGCCAACCGAGGTCGCGGTGTCGGGTAAAAACAACGCTTCTTGCGCCGCACAGCCCTGATGCTTGCCATTCACATCGAAAAAGCGCGCTGGCCGCGCGGCTCAAGCGCTGCGCCCAGGCCAGCCTGGAGCGGCACAAAAATCCGGACAATAGCAGCCATGACGCAAGAAACCCCTATCCCGACCGGCATCCGCGCGCTGGTGCTGGGCTCGACCTCACGCTACCGCCGCGAACTGCTGCAACGCCTGCGCCTGCCGTTCGAGGTGCTGGCGCCCGATGTCGACGAAACCCCGCTGCCCGGCGAGGCACCGGCCGCGCTGGCCCAGCGTCTGGCACTGGCCAAGGCGCGCACCGTGGCCGCGCAGCGCCCCGACGCGATCGTGATCGGCAGCGACCAGGTCGCCGATCTGAACGGCGAGCCGCTGGGCAAGCCCGGCAACCACGAGCGCGCCGTCGCGCAATTGCGCCGCATGAGCGGCCAGACCGTGCTGTTCCAGACCGCGCTGGCCGTGGTCTGCCTGGAGACCGGCTTCGAGGCCAGCGAGCTCGCCGTGGTCGAGGTCGTGTTCCGCACGCTCGACGACGCGACGATCGAGCGCTACCTGCGCGCCGAGCAACCCTACGACTGCGCCGGCAGCGCCAAGAGCGAGGGCCTGGGCATCGCGCTGCTGGAGCGCATCGTCAACGACGACCCGACCGCGCTGATCGGCCTGCCACTGATCCACACCGCCCGCCTGCTGCGCCAGGCCGGGCTGCAGCTGCCATGAGCGCGGCACCGCCACGCGGCAGGCTGTATCTGGTGCCAACGCCGCTGGACTTCGGCTGCGAAGTCGACGCCGGACTCGGCGCTGCGCTGCCGGAGCAGACCCTCGCCATCGCCGCCGGCCTGACGCACTGGATCACCGAGAACGCCAAGAGCACGCGCGCCTTCCTGAAACGGGTCGGCGGCTTGCGGGAACTGGCCGCGCCGCTGCAGGAGCAGCAGATCACCGAGCTGCCGCGCCAGGTGCACAAGAAGGGCGACCATGACGCCGGCAACGGCTTTGACGCCAAGCCGCTGCTGGCCGCCGCGCTGCAGGGGCAGGACATCGGTCTGGTCAGCGAGGCCGGCATGCCGGCGATCGCCGACCCTGGGTCATCGGTGGTGCGCGCCGCGCATGCGCTGAGGATCGAAGTGGTGCCGCTGGTCGGGCCGATCTCGCTGATGCTGGCGCTGGCCGCCAGCGGCCTGAACGGCCAGAACTTCGCCTTCGTCGGCTACCTGCCGGCGGACGCCACCGGCCGCGCGCAGCGCATCCGCGAACTCGAAGCGCTGGCGCAGAAGACCGGCCAGACCCAGCTCTTCATCGAGACGCCCTATCGCAACGCAGCGCTGCTCCAGGGCCTGCTGCAGACGCTCAAGGGCACGACCCGGCTGGCGGTCTGCTGCGGCATCACGCTGCCGCAGCAGCGCGTGCACAGCGGGCTGGCGTCGGACTGGAAGCAGCGTGCGCCCGCACTGCCGCTGGAGCTGCCAGCGGTATTTTTGATCGGGAAATAAGCGCTCCGGTATGGTGAGGCCATGCGGGGGCAAGGTCAGGGCGAAAACCGCTCCGACCTGATCAGAGCCTCTTGTGCGTGCCGTCGCACAGCGGCTGGTTCGCGCTGTGCTTGCAGCCGCAGAAATGGACCGTCTTGCTCTCGGCGGCTTCCCACTTCACCGGCTTGAAGTCACCACCCTTGTGCGTACCGTCGCAGAAAGGCTGCTTCTTGCTCTCGCCGCAGGCGCACCAGAAGTAGCTCTTGCCCGCCTCGACCTCAACCGCGTAAGGAGCTTTTTGTGCGATATGGGGTTCCATTGTGAAACTCCTGTTGTTGAACCAACTGGCTCAGGCAGCAAGCTGACTGGCCTGATGCTCCTTCAGACGACGGCGCAGCTTGCGCATGTAGCCGAAAGCGGAAAACGCCCCCAGGATGGCAGGCGGTGCGGGAACCTCTTGGTTGATGACAGTTTGGCGCACAGCCCAGTCCTCGGAGCCCGACGAAGCACTCACACCATTTTTTCCTGCAGTAGTGGCCAAATTAATTGCAGCCTGGCAATTGGCATCGTAGTTTGCGCCAGCCGTTGTCGAACAACCGAACCGCGTATAGAAGAAGACATGGGTTCCTGCGGCCGGATTATAAATTCGCGGCAAATAGACTGTCATGTCCGGACGCCCCCCACCCGACCCCAGCAAGCTGTAATCGATCAGGACTGCTCTGTCAAAAGGATCAAGAACACCATCATTATTCGTATCCTTAAAATCCAGATCGAAAGCCTTGACCGTGTGGTGACCCGTCACGGGATTGGGATCTGCAGCCCAAGACTCCAGCGTCGACAGCTTGCCGTCAAAGCCTGTGAGATTGGGATTATCAGAGATATAAACCTTCAACTCCGACAGCAAAATATATGACGGACCATTATCTGGCTCGTTCACATCCAGCAGAAATTCCCGGTAGTACTTATCACGATAAGGATCAGTCAGTCCAGGTATATTGTAGCCACTCAGAACCGAACTCTCCTCTCTTCTCAAGCTATGAGTCCATGTCCCTGCAGACTCGTCGTACTGAAGGGCATTCTGCTTCAAATCGCTATTGATACCTATCTCAACTGGTGAATCCTGAACTCGAAGGAATGGCTTCATGACACCGGCCCCCGAACTGCCATTCCAGTAGGAAGGCTGCGCCGTCGTAAAGACGCCCGAAAAATCACCGACATATGGAAAGATTTCCGTCTTGTTCAGACTACCCGTCAAATCAATGAGTTGCTGCGCATGCACTGGAATGATCATCGTCGCTGACAGCAAACCAGCCAGCGCAATGATTGATTTTTTCTTTTTCAACATACCCCCTCCCGAAAATCTGATCAGATTGGATTCATGGCAGCAATCACCTGGCAAGCATGCCGATTCAAGCGATCTGACAAGCAAGCCCAGCCACGAAGCTCAAGCCCATCCTATATCATGCCACCTTACAGTGTCAATATAAGCATACATACCAGGACATTCCGTGAGCATCGAGGACAATCGCCACACGGAAATGCCGCCTACGCCACCCGAGACGGCTTGCAACTGCCGTCTATCATTCCCCTGACAGGCCACCATCGGCTCAACAGTCCGGACCAGATTCATCAAATGTGAAAGATCCGGGTTGCAACCGCTAAAAACGGCATCCACATCTGAAAAAAGAGGGAGGAATTGAATGAACAACGACAGGTGCTCAAAATGGATCGGCAGGCCAGTTGCGGCCAGCAGAGGGCACGCAAGCTGTTTCCGACTGCCTTGGCTGGTGCTGCTGATCGCCCTGTGCTGGCTGGCATCGACTGCCCACGCGCAGCAGCTCGCCGCCGAGCCCAGCGGCAAGCGCGTCGCTGCGCAGGTCAATGGCGCCGAAATCAGCCTGGCTGAAGTCGACCTGCTCTATCGCCGCGCCGCCGCGCCCGACACCCCGCCTGCCGCCGCTGCGGCCCAGCGCCGCGCCATACTGGAACAGCTGGTGCGCACCGAGCTGATGGCACAGCGCGCGGTATCGCAGGGCATGGACACCAACTCCGACCTCAAGGTCGAGGCCCGCATCCAGCGGCGCCAGGCCCTGGCGCGACTGTTCGAGGCCAAGGCGGTGACGCTCATCCCGGGGGCAACGACCGAGATGGTGCGCCAAACCATCGCAGAAAACCCGCTGGTCTTTGCGCAACGCCACCTGATCGAATTCGACCATGTGCTGCTCACACCCGCCAACCAGGCGCTGCTGCAGCAGCTGGAGGAGGCAGCCGCAAAAGGTGCCAGCCTCGAACGACTGATGGAGCTCGCGCAGGAGGCCCAGGCCAACCCGCGCCGGGTGGTGCGCAAGCATTCGAGCGAAAACGTGCCGACGGTGCTGGCCCGGGCCATGCTGGATGCCAGGCCGGGCCAGCCGCTGGTCGTCCGCATTGATGAACGCAGTGGCGCCCTGCTGGTCATGCGCTCCGCCACCCCGGCTCCACTGGTCGGCCAGGCAGCCGAAAAAGAGGCGGCGGCGCTGCTGAACCGGCAGCGCAAGCGAGCTGGCCTGGAAGGCTTCACCGAACAATTCACCAAGATGGCCTCGATCAGTTATTACGGCGAATTCGCCGCCAATGCCAAGCCTCTGCCCGCTGACAGCGTGGCGACGAACGACAAGACGAACGACGAAATGGTTGATGCAACGGGACCGGAGACCCTCGGTCTGGCGCTGGATGCCGTACCGCTGCGCAGCATTCCCATCGCGCTGACCGCCGCCAGCGCGCTGCTGGTGCTGGCCTCCGTCACGCTGGCAGTGCTGCTGCTGCTCACGAGCTGGCACTGGAGCCGTGGCGAGTTCTGGCTGCCGCGCCCGCGCTTCTGGCGCAAGCCAACCCCGCCTGAACTGCTTGCGCCCATCCCGGCGCCAACACCCATGCCGGACGACGATGCGCCCGAACTGCCGAGCGAGACACTGCAGGAAGAGGAGCGTGCGGGCCTGCTTGGTCACCTGTTCCTGCTGGCATGGGTCGGTGCCAGCCTGACCCTGCTGGGCTGGCAGTTGTTCATGATCTGGCAGCGCCTGCCCTGGTGGTTGCTGTCACTGGCGACCTTGACCGGCCTGCTGCTGGGGACGCTGGTGAGCCATGGCTTTGCCCAATCGAACCTGCGCCTGTGGCAGCGTCAGAGGATCTGGTGGCAGCCGCTGCTGTTCGGATCACTGCTGCTGGTGAACGCCTTCATCGGCGGCCTGCTGGCAGCACTGCGCTAAAAGGGCCGCGCGGCCAAAGACCCGTCGCCCAGTAATGGTAAGCTGGCAGGCAGAGTCAATCACCAAGAAAATTCGACAACCCCCAACTCAGGAAACAAGACATGCGTTCCCTCCATCACCAGACCGTCGGCGAGGCCATCGGCCATGAAATGATCCTCGCGGTGCTGTTCGCATCGCAGGACAACGTCAGCTCCGAGGCCCTGACCGAGATCAGCCAGTCGCTGATCCACTCCAATCTGCTCGATGCCATCGAGTTCCTGGAGCCCGAGGAGAAGCAGGAAGTCCTTGACGCCGCGCAGGACGCGGTCGAGCGCGTGAAGAACCTGGCAGCCGCGATCCGCGCCGCATCCCTCAAGCAGGGCGACTGAGGAGTCGTCGTAGCGGCGGGCCAACAAAAAACCGCCAGGAATGGCGGTTTTTTGTTTTGCGACGCGCAGCGAGCCCCCGGAGGGGCCGGGCTGGGATCAGTGACGGAAGTGGCGCACACCCGTGAACACCATCGCCACGCCGCGCTCGTTGGCCGCATCGATGACTTCCTGGTCACGCATCGAGCCGCCCGGCTGGATCACGCAGGTCGCGCCCGCGTCGACCACCACATCCAGGCCATCGCGGAAGGGGAAGAAGGCGTCGCTGGCGACAGCCGTGCCCTGCAGCGTCAGCTTGGCGTGTTCGGCCTTGATGCTGGCGATGCGGGCCGAGTCCAGCCGGCTCATCTGTCCGGCGCCCACACCCATGGTCATGCCATCCTTGCAGAACACGATGGCGTTGGACTTGACGTACTTGGCCACCTTCCAGGCGAACAGCAGGTCTTCCATCTGCTGCGCGGTCGGCTGCTTGACGGTCACGACCTTGAGGTCGGCCAGCACCATGTCGTGGTTGTCGGCGCTCTGCAGCAGCAGGCCGGAACCGATGCGCTTGATGTCCACGGCATTGCGGCTGGTCTCGGCGGAGCCTTGCGGCAGCTCGATCTTCATCAGGCGCACATTGGTCTTGGCCTTGAAGACGGCCAGCGCCTCGGGCGTGAAGTCGGTCGCGATCAGCACCTCGACGAACTGCTTGGAGACCGCCAGCGCGGCTTCGCCGTCAAGCGGACGGTTGAAGGCGATGATGCCGCCGAAGGCGCTGGTCGGGTCGGTTTGGAAGGCCTTGCCGTAGGCCTGGTGCGCGTCCTTGCCCACGGCCACGCCGCAGGGGTTGGCGTGCTTGACGATCACGCAGGCCGGCACGTCGAAGCCCTTGACGCACTCCCAGGCCGCGTCGGCATCGGCGATGTTGTTGTAGGACAGCTCCTTGCCCTGCAGCTGCACGCCGGTGACCAGCGAGCCTGCAGCCGGGTTCATGTCGCGGTAGTAGGCCGCGCTCTGGTGCGGGTTCTCGCCGTAGCGCAGGTCCTGCAGCTTGACGTAGTTGGCGTTGCTCTGGCCCGGGAAGGCCAGGCACTGCGGCGCAGCCTCATCACCCGGCACGCCGGCACTCAGGTCGACCGAGGACAGGTAGTTGCTGATGGCGGCGTCGTATTGGCTGATGCGGTTGAAGGCAGCCACCGACAGCTTGAAGCGGGTCGTGCTGCTGATGCCACCGGCCTTGAGCTCGGCCACCACTCCGGCGTACTGGCCGGCGTCGGTCAGGACCGCGACGTCCTTCCAGTTCTTGGCGGCGGAACGCACCATGGCCGGACCGCCGATGTCGATGTTCTCGATCGCGTCACCCAGGGTGCAGCCCGGCTTGGCGACGGTGGCTTCGAAGGGATAGAGGTTGACCACCAGGATGTCGATGGTGCCGATGCCGTGCTGTTTCAGCGCTGCCATGTGCTCAGGGAAGTCGCGACGGGCCAGCAGGCCGCCATGCACCATCGGGTGCAGGGTCTTGACGCGGCCATCCAGCATCTCGGGGAAGCCGGTGACTTCGGCGACCTCGGTCACGGGCAGGCCGTTGTCAGCCAGCAGCTTGGCTGTGCCGCCGGTCGAGATCAGCTGCACGCCCAGGGCATTGAGTTCGCGCGCGAGCTCGAGCACGCCGGTCTTGTCGGAGACGGAAAGGAGAGCTTTCATGGGTTTTCCAGAGTGAGTAAACGGTTGTGCGGTCGCCGTGAGCGCCTTAGCTGATCAGGCCATGCTCGAGCAGCTTCTTGCGCAGGGTGTTGCGGTTCAGACCCAGCCAGACGGCGGCGCGCGACTGGTTGAACTGGGCGCGCGCCATCACGACTTCGAGCATCGGCTTTTCGACCGCGCGCATCAGCATGTCATGCAGGTTGGCCGGTTCGGTGCCGTCGAGATCGGCGAAAAAGGTTTCGACGTTCTCGCGCACACAGTCTTGCAGGGATTGCTTGGTGGGGCTCATGCAGCCAGTTTCCAGGGTTCGAAGGGGGTGGCATCGAAGAATTCGCGCACGCAATCGAGCTGCGCCGCGCAGTCCTCGATCGCATTGATGCGGGAGCGGAACTGCGCCACGGCCAGCGGATCGACCGGCAGCGCGCGCGCATACCAGCCCAGGTGCTTGCGCGCGCTGCGCACGCCGGTGTACTCGCCGTAGAGCTCGTAATGCTCCTGCAGATGCTCGAGCATCAGCGCACGCAGCTCCGCCGCCGTGGGCGGGGCCAGCAAGGTGCCGGTGGCCAGGAAATGGCCGATCTCGCGGAACAACCAGGGCCGGCCCTGCGCGGCGCGACCGATCATGACCGCGTCGCAGCCGGTACGGCTCAGCACCTCGCGCGCCTTTTGCGGGCTGTCGATGTCGCCATTGGCCACCACCGGGATGCGCACGCTGGCCTTGATCGCCGCCACGGTCTCATGCTCGGCGACGCCTTGGTAGCCCTGCTCGCGGGTGCGGCCGTGCACGGTCAGCAGCTGCACGCCGGCGCGCTCGGCCGCCAGCGCGAGCGCCGGGGCGTTCCTGACCGACTGGCACCAGCCGGTGCGCATCTTGAGCGTGACCGGCACGCCATGCGGCTCGCAGGCGGCGACCACGGCCTCGACGATCTGCAGTGCGAGCGCCTCGTCCTGCATCAGCGCCGAGCCGGCCCATTTGTTGCAGACCTTCTTGGCCGGGCAACCCATGTTGATGTCGATGATCTGCGCGCCACGATCGAGGTTGTAGCGCGCAGCATCGGCCATCATCTCGGCATCGGTGCCGGCGATCTGGACCGCGATCGGGCCCGGCTCGCCACGGTGGTCGGCGCGGCGCGAGGTCTTCAGGCTGTCGCGCAGGTCAGGGCGCGAGGTCACCATCTCGCTGACCGCATAGCCGGCGCCGAGCTGCTTGCACAGACGACGGAACGGCCGGTCCGTCACCCCCGCCATGGGGGCGACGAACAGGGCGTTCGGAAGCTCGTACTGGCCTATGCGCATGCGATCGAAGTTCTTCGGGGGATTAAAAGAAAAACCCGCCGGACGACGCGAACGGGCGCCGGACAGCGGATGCTTAAAAAGAAGGCATGAATTGTAGCCGCTCGCGGGGGTGTGGGGCAAGTTTTCTGCTGCGCGGAGGTGCACGGGGCCGCCTATACTGCAGCGATGGAAGCCTGGATGACGACGCTGCTGCAGACGCTGAGCCTGCCCGAATACGGACTGACCACGGTGTTCCTGGTCGCCTTGGTGTCGGCCACGCTGCTGCCGCTGGGCTCGGAGCCGGTGGTGTTCGGCCTGGTCAAGCTCAACCCCGAACTGTTCTGGCCTGCCATCCTCGTGGCCACGCTGGGCAATACGCTGGGCGGCATGATCAGCTGGGCCATGGGCCGGGGCGCACACAAGCTGATCGACCGCGAGCGCAGCCATCCGACCCACCTCAGGGCGCTGGACTGGCTGGAACGCTTCGGCCCCAGGGCCTGTCTGCTGTCCTGGTTGCCGATCGTGGGCGACCCGCTGTGCGCGGTGGCGGGCTGGCTCAAGTTCCCGGCGCTGCCCTGCGCTGCCTACATGGCAGCCGGCAAGTTCCTGCGCTACCTGACCATGACCGGGATGCTGCTGTGGGCCGCGCAGGGGGTGCGACTGCCGGCCTGGCTGCTCAAGGCTGCAGGCTGAAGGTCGAGACCATGCGCTCGCGCAGCTCGCGCCAGCCGGCCACGGCCAGCTCCCAGGGCGCTTGCTGGGCCGCCAGCTCGACACCCTTGGCGCAGGCCGACAGCTCGGCATGGCCCAGCGTCAGCAGCACGCCCTTGAGCGTGTGCGCGGCGCGGCGCAAGGACTGGACGTCACCCGTCGCCTCGGCCGCATCGCCTGCTTGCAGATCGGCGGGAAACTGCGCCACCGCCGAGGCCCGGAAGACCCGGTAGAACTCGGCATCGCCCTCGAAATAGGTGGCGACGGCTTCCTGCTCGTGCGCGGGGAGTTCGTCCTGCGGGACCATGACCAGGCTCACTGCACGTCGACGACGCTGTCAGCCACGGTTTCTTCATCCTGCTCCGCCTCGGGCTGGACGGCAGGCGCGAACAGGTGGCCAAGCGCCTTGTCGATCAGCGGGGGCAACTCGCTGACCAGGCGCGGCTTGTGCACTAAGTCCACACCCTGCAGCGCAAAGGCGTAGGGCGCGCGCTGGTCCTCGTCGAGCGAGGTCAGCACGACCAGCTTGCAGTTGCCGAACAGCGCATGGCGGCGCAGGCCGGTGATCATGGTCGCGCCGTCGATGCCGGGCAGCAGGATGTCGACAATGATCAGGTCGGGCTGCAGGTGGC
Source organism: Chitinophaga pinensis (assembly GCA_943326015.2). Lineage (GTDB taxonomy): Bacteria > Pseudomonadota > Gammaproteobacteria > Burkholderiales > Burkholderiaceae_C > Malikia. Next base: position 25,586 of record CALPRQ020000026.1, read on the forward strand.
CGAAGGAAACCAGGCCTGTGATGCCGTCGTTGGCCACATGCAGATCGACCGCCGGGAACTTCTGCTTGACCAGCATCGTGACCAGATTCTGGAAATGCGAGGAGTCCTCGATCAGCAGCACGCGCGGCACATGCACGACGGCGCGACGGCGGCCCGGGCCGCGGATCTCGCCGGTGTGGCCGGTGAAGCTGGCCACGCCCGTCACGCCGGCCCGGCTGCCCTGGATCCAGCGCTCAAGCGATTCGCGCGTGATGCGGCGGTGGCCGCCCGGCGTCTTCCAGGCCTGCAGGTCGCCCCGATCCACCATCAGCTGCACGGAGCGCACCGCCATACCCAGTATCTTGGCCACCTCCAGCGTGGTGTAGTAGTTGGACGAGGACATCTCGGTATTGGACATGGTGCAGCTCGCAAATCGACAGGACAAGACTCACTTTCGTGAGCACAGCAGGAAGCTTATTTAGCTATTTTATTAAATATTCGTGGCGACGCAAGAAAATGACACCCCATCAAGCCTCATGTGGGGCATTTTTTCGCCGGAGGGTGCGGTTCCGGCCTGGGACCCCATGTGTCATTGACCCGAAAGCAGGCGTTTCCAGCCTTCGAGGCCGAGCGCGCGCACGGTCTTGAGGTTGCGTTCGACGATGTCCTCGGCGCTGTCGCCGGACTCCACCGCGCGGTCGATGCTGTCCTCGCGCAACAGGTGCAGGGTCGGATAGGGGGCGCGGTTGGTCAGGTTGTCGGCGTCATCCAGCTCGGTGTCCTCGAACTGGAAGGTCGGGTGGAACGGCGCGACCTGGATGATGCCTTCGAGCTCGTGCTCTTCGAGCACCTCGTCGACCACGTTCAGGAAATCATTGAAGACGAAGAAGTCCGGGAACAGCGTCGGGTGCACCAGCAGCGTGGTGTCGACTTCCTCGGCCGGGGTGGACTTGAGCAGTTCCAGCTCGCGGTCGAGGTCATCGAGGAAAGCGTCGATGTTGCGGGCGTGGCTGACCACGATGCGCACCTGGTTCTTGACATAGACCGACTTGGCGAACGGACAGAGGTTCAGGCCGATGACGGCCTGCTCGATCCAGCGCCGCATCTCGGCTTGCACCTGCTCGTCGCTCGGGGCCTGGGGGATGGTGGACATGGGATAGCTTTCGTGACGATGCCGCCGCGCCTGAGCCGAATCAGGCCCGGGCGCGGCGGCATCCATTCAGGGAACCGGGATCGGTGGCAGCTTACTTGAGGGCCTTGAAGCGCACGCGCTTCGGACGCGCGCCCTCTTCACCCAGGCGACGCTTCTTGTCGGCTTCGTACTCGGTGAAGTTGCCGTCGAAGAACTTCCACTGCGAGTCACCCTCGCAGGCCAGGATATGGGTACAGATGCGGTCGAGGAACCAGCGATCGTGCGAGATCACCATGGCCGAGCCGGCGAACTCGAGCAGCGCCTCTTCGAGTGCGCGCAGGGTTTCGACGTCGAGGTCGTTCGAGGGTTCGTCCAGCATCAGCACGTTGCCGCCCTGGGCCAGGGTCTTGGCCAGGTGCAGACGGCCGCGCTCACCGCCCGACAGGTTGCCGACCAGCTTCTGCTGGTCGTTGCCCTTGAAGTTGAAGCGACCGATGTAGGCGCGGCTCGGCATGACGAACTTGCCGACCACGATGTTGTCGAGGCCGCCCGAGACGTCTTCCCAGACCGTCTTGCTGGCGTCCAGGCTCTCGCGGCTCTGGTCGACGAAGGCCAGCTTGGCGGTCTGGCCGATGGTGACCTCGCCCGCGTCCGGCGTCTCGACGCCCTGGATCATGCGGAACAGGGTCGACTTGCCGGCGCCGTTGGGGCCGATGATGCCGACGATGGCGCCCGGCGGCACCGAGAAGCTCAGGTTGTCGATCAGCAGACGCTCGCCGAAGGACTTGCTGACGTTGTTGAACTCGATGACCTGGTTGCCCAGGCGCTCGGCCACCGGGATGAAGATCTCGTTGGTCACGTTGCGCTGCTGGTACTCGACGTCGCTCAGTTCCTCGAAGCGGGCCAGACGCGCCTTGCTCTTGGCCTGGCGGCCCTTGGCGTTGCTGCGCACCCACTTGAGTTCTTCCTTCATCGCCTTGGTGCGGGCGTCCTCGGTGCGCTGCTCGGTCTCCAGGCGGGCTTCCTTCTGGTCCAGCCAGTCGGAGTAGTTGCCCTTGTAGGGGATGCCATGGCCACGGTCGAGTTCGAGGATCCACTCGGCGGCGTTGTCGAGGAAGTAGCGGTCGTGGGTGATCGCGACCACGGTGCCGGGGAAGCGGCTCAGGAACTGCTCCAGCCACTCGACCGATTCGGCATCCAAGTGGTTGGTCGGTTCATCGAGCAGCAGCATGTCGGGCTTGGACAGCAGCAGGCGGCACAGCGCGACGCGGCGCTTCTCGCCACCCGACAGGTTCTTGATGATGGCGTCCCAGGGCGGCAGGTTGAGCGCATCGGCGGCCAGCTCAAGCTGCAGGTCGGTGTTCTCGGAACCGGCGGCGGCGATGATGGCTTCGAGCTCGGCCTGCTCGGCCGCCAGCGCGTCGAAGTCGGCATCTTCCTCGGCGTAGGCGGCGTAGACCTCTTCCAGGCGGGCCTTGGCTTTCAGCGAGCCGCCGATGCCCTCTTCCACCGCCTGGCGCACGGTCTGCTCGGGGTCGATCTGCGGCTCCTGCGGCAGGTAGCCGATCTTGATGCCCGGCATGGCGATGGCTTCGCCCTCGATATCCTTGTCGATGCCGGCCATGATCTTGAGCAGGGTCGACTTGCCGGAGCCGTTCAGGCCCAGCACGCCGATCTTGGCACCGGGGAAAAAGCTGATGGACACGTTCTTCAAGATCTGCCGCTTGGGCGGCACGGTCTTGCTGACGCGGTTCATGGAAAAAACGTATTGGGCCATGGAGAAAAGTAGTAGGGGATAAATCGGCAAAAACGCAAAGCCACTTGCGTGCAACCATGCATTATCCCTTTATGCGACAATGTCAGCGTGTGCACCTGCAGTCAGTGCCACGCCAGCGCCCTGCTGGGGCTTACCGCCCGACCTGTGTCGGCTACGGAGCCCGCCTTCGATTCGCATCAGCCCGCTAGACTGGCCGGTCGCCCAACAAAAACGGGCGCTGGAATGGCCGATGTCCCAAGCGCAACGGACTTGCGCCCCATACAACATGACATTTGAAGAACTGAAGCTGGCCCCGGCCATTCTGGAAGCCGTGCGCGAGCAAGGCTACGAACACCCGACGCCGATCCAGGCCGAGGCCATCCCCGCCGTGCTCGCGGGCCACGACCTGCTCGCCGGCGCCCAGACCGGCACCGGCAAGACGGCCGCCTTCACGCTGCCGATGCTGCATCGCCTGCAGGAAAACACGCCCGAAGTCGTCAAGGGCAAGGCCCGTCCGGTGCGCGCACTGGTGCTGGCACCGACGCGCGAACTCGCCGCCCAGGTCGAGGAATCGGTCAAGGGCTACGGCAAGCACCTCAAGCTCAAGTCGGCCGTGATCTTCGGCGGCGTCGGCATGAACCCGCAGATCAACGCGCTGCAAAAAGGCGTCGACATCCTGGTCGCGACCCCGGGCCGCCTGCTCGACCTAATCGAGCAGGGCCATATCGACCTGTCCCAGGTCGAGATCCTGGTGCTGGACGAAGCCGACCGCATGCTCGACATGGGCTTCATCCACGACGTCAAGAAGGTGCTCAAGCTGATGCCCCGGAACAAGCAGAGCCTGCTGTTCTCGGCCACCTTCAGCGACGAGATCCGCGAACTGGCCAACGGCCTGCTCAACAGCCCCAAGAGCATCCAGGTCACGCCGCCCAACACCACGGTGCAGCGCATCAAGCAGACCATCCACCCGGTCGGCCGCGGCAAGAAGAAGGCGCTGCTGGCGCACATCATCAACCAGCACAACTGGAGCCAGGTGCTGGTGTTCACGCGCACCAAGTTCGGCGCCAACAACGTCGCCGACTTCCTGAACAAGAACAACATCAGCGCCATGGCGCTGCACGGCAACAAGAGCCAGACCGCGCGCACCCAGGCGCTGGCCGGCTTCAAGACCGGCGAGCTGCGCGCCCTGGTGGCGACCGACATCGCCGCGCGCGGCATCGACATCGACGACCTGCCGCATGTCGTGAACTACGAGATCCCCAACGTCTGCGAGGACTATGTGCACCGCATCGGCCGCACCGGCCGCGCTGGCGCCATGGGCGAGGCGGTCAGCCTGGTGAGCCTGGACGAGGAAGGCTTCATGATGGCGATCGAGAAGTTCACCAAGCAGCAGATCCCGGTCGAGATCTTCCCCGAGTTCATGCCCGAGCCAGGCGAGCAGGCCGAGCCAATCGCGATGGGTCGCCAGACCATCTGGGGTGGCGCCGGCAAGCCGCCGAGCCGCGAGGTGATGGCCGCAGCCGCCAAGGCCGCGCGCAGCGAGATGATGGAACGCATCCGCGACAAGAAGACCACCGAGAAGGCCCCGAGGGCCGCCAAGCCGCGCGGCGCGCGTGCCGAAGGCGAGCAGGCTGACGACAGCCAGCCGCCGCGCCAGGACGGCCAGCGCCGTCGCGGCCAGGGTGGTCAGGGTCAAGGTCAGGGCCGCAACAACCGGCCGCGCCAGGACGGCGCGGCTCGCCCGGCTCAACCGCGCGGCGACGGTCGTGGCGAAGCACGCGGCGAGTTCCGTGGTGAAGGCCGCCGTGGCGGCCCGGGTAGCGGCCAGGGTGGTGGCCAAGGCAGTGCTCAGGGCGGCGGCCAGCGCCAGCCCGATCCGCTGCGCACCGGCATCGATGCGCTCGGCGAACGCGGTCGCGGCCGCGGTGGTCGCCCGGGTGGCGGCGGTCGTCCCGGCAATGGTGGCCTTGGCCGCCAGGGTGGCGGTGGCGGCATCGACCCGCTGCGCACCAGCTACGGTCGCATCAAGTAAGCACTGGCTGCATTGACGAAGAAGCGGCTGGCTCCTGACGGGGCCAGCCGCTTTTTTCATGGGCGGGGCTGCAGGGGAAATATCCCCGCAGCTCCCGCGCCAGGCTTACCAGTGGCGCACGCGCCCGGTATCGATGTGCACGAACTGCGAGCCCGGATAGAAGCCGACGCCGCCGGCCTGCAGGGACAAGGCGGCATCGCGCAGCTCGGCCAGCGGTACGCCTGTCAGGCGCACGTCGATCGCGCGCCCTTCCATGTGCAGGCTCTTCCTGGCCACGCCGCCACTGCCCTTGGCGCGCAGGCGGCCGTTGGTCTCGGGACAGCGGTAGCCCGAGATCACTTCGTAAGGCATGGTCGCACCAAGCAGCTCGCGCACCCGGTGCAGCTGTTCGAACAGCAGCGGGTCCATGCTGCCGACTTCGCCGGTGTAGTGGTCGCGCAGGAAACGGTTCAGCCGTCCCAGCGAATCCGGCTGGAACTGGTCGCCCACCGCGTAGACCAGGTTCAGGCGCTCATGCGTGTGGGTGTGAAAGAACTCGAGCGCGCGGCCTTCGGCGGCATTGGCGCTCGTGCTGGCGCGGGCCCAGGCGGGCAGCGCAGCGGCGGCGATCAGCCCGGTCGTGCGGGCAAGGAAACGGCGTCGTGCCGGCAGATGCGGTGGTGTCATGAGCTTGGGAATCAGCCTGACCGGCGTTGTCGCAGTGCAGCGGCGAGCAAGCGGTCGTGGCCGTAGAGATCGTTGAAAAAGAATATTTGATCGCCCTTGACCAAGGTAGTTCCGTAGTGGATCAGCACCGGCACCGGTTCGGCCAGCTTGAGCGTGTTCGACTTGCCCGCGCCCATCGCCGCCTCGATGCGGGCGCGATCCCAGCCCGCCATGCCCTGCAGCACGAACTCGGCCAGCTCGACCGGCTTCTCGACCCGGATGCAGCCGTGGCTGTAGTCGCGCCGCTCGCGCCCGAACAGCGAGACCGCCGGCGTGTGGTGCAGGTAGATGTTGTCGGCGTTGGGAAAGACGAACTTGATGTCGCCGAGCGCATTCTGCGGACCAGGGCGCTGGCGGATGCGCATCCTGCCGGCCAGCACGGCGTCGAGCGAAGCCCCCGACAGGCCGTGCTGGACGCTGCCGCCGGCGCCGACGAACTCGAAACCCATGCGATTGAAGTAGCCCGGGTCGCGCTTCAGCTTGGGCACGGTCTCGGCGCGCGCGATCGAGGGCGGGATGTTCCAGTAGGGGCTGAACTCGATGAAGCGCATGTCCTCGTCGAACAGCGGCGTGCGGGTGTCGAGCGCACGCCCGACCACGACCTTGGACTCGAGCGCGACACGCACACTGCCGTCAGCCGCGACCTCGTAGGCACGCAGCATGAACTCGGGCAGGTTGACGACCACCATGCGCCTGGCCTGCAGCAGCGGGGTCCAGCGCAGGCGCTCAAGCGCGAGTTCGATCTGTTGCGCGCGGGCGGCGGGCGCGACCTCCAGCTGCGCCCAGGTGGTGGCGCCAATCACGCCATCCGGCTCCAGACCGTGACGCGACTGGAAGCGACGCACCGCCTCGACCAGCTCGCCCTCGTAGCGCGGTGTGCCGGACAATGGAGCCACCACGACCGCCAATGCGGGTGCGGGTGCGGGTGCGGGTGCGGGTGCGGGCAAGACGATGCCAGGGCTTAGATCACCGAGCACCTGCAAGCGCTGAGCCAGCCGGTCCAGGCCGCCCCAGAGCTGGCCGGGCTCGAGCTTGCGCGTGCGCGACTTCGGCGGACTTGGCAGCTGCGGCAGCGGCGCGTCCCAGGCCGGATGCCCAGCCAGGCTGCGGTAGCGTGCCAGCGCCATGCGCAGCCGACCGTATTGAGGCAATTGCGGCACTGCCGCTGCGACTGCAGCAGCCGGATCCTGCCGCTGCAAGGCAGCGCGCAGCACCTGGCCAGGGTCAAACGGCTCGCTGCGGCCCGGCCGGTAGCGCTGGCCCAGCTTGACCGGGTCGATGCGGCCATGATGCAGATCAGCCAGGTAGCGCTCGAAGGCCCGCGTCAGCGCCTGGTCGGCGGCATCGGCTTGCTGTGCAGACGCCAGCGGCCGGCCCAGCAGATGCGCCAGCCCGGCGGCATCGTAGTCCTGGGGATCGAGGCCATGGCTGGCTGCATCAGCCAGCAGGCGCAAGGCCGAACTGGTCTGCGGCAGCAGGCGACCAGACTCGTCGAGCCAGAGTCGGCCCGTGCTGACTGCAGCGGTCTCCACAGCCTGCAGCGGGCCAGCCACCGCACTGGCCAGCGCCGCCATCAGCAGGCGGCGCCTGTCGGGACATGGCACCAGTGCGCCGCCAGGCACCGATGGCAAGGCAAGGCGCGTCATCGCGTCAGGTAGGCGATCACGCCGCGCAGCGTGAACAGCCTGGGATAGTCGGACTCGGGGATGGCGAAGCCGCTGCCACGGTGCAGCCCGATCACGAAGTTCTGGAAGTCCATCGAGTCGAGATCGAGCGCCTCGCGCAGGTCTGCGTCGTCACGCACGCTGGCGAGGTCGGCTTCAGGGGCGATTCCGGCCAGCACGCTGGCGGCCAGGGTTCTGATGTCGGATTCGTTCATGCCGTCATCTTCGCAGGTTCAGAGCTTCTCGGGGCGTTGCAGGACCCGGTCTATCGCGGCCAGCAAGCGGCCGCCCTGATGACCGTCGCTGACGCGGTGGTCGGCGGCCAGGCTGACCTGGACCAGGGGATGCGGCACGACCAGGCCTTCGACCACCCAGGGCCGCTCAACGACGCGGCCGAAGCCGATGATCGCGACCTGGGGCGGATAGATCACGCCCCAGACGGATTCAGCGCCGCGTTCCCCGAGGCTGGTCACGGTCACGGTCGGGTCCGTCAGCTCGGAGCTGCGCAGCCCGCCAGCACGGGCGCGCTGCACCAGATCGCGCAACGCACTCATCAGCTCGGGCAGGGCCAGGCGGTCGGCGTCGTGGATGGCGGGCGCGACCAGGCCGCCACCGCGCAACGCGACGGCCCAGCCGACATGGATGCCTGCTCCAGCCCGGAACGCTCCGTCCTGGTAGAAGCCGTTGAAGTCGGGCAGTTCGCGCAGTGCGAGCGCAGTCGCCTTGAGCAGCAGCGCGGCCGGCAGCAGCCGCTGTTCGGGCTCGCGGTCGCGGTTGTAGTCGAGCAGCCAGGTCTGCGCGGCGTGGAAGTCGACCTGGCTGGACAGGTAGTAATGCGGGATCTCGCGCTTGGAGTGCCCCATCGCGGCGGCGATGGCCTGCCGCATCTGGGACGGGTCGAAGCCACGCCAGCCAGGTGGCGGAACTGCTGTAGCCGCGACCACCGGCTCGACATGAGCTGAAGTCGCAGACTCGGCAGCACGCTCCACATCGGCTAGCGCGATGGTGCCGCCGACTCCGCTGCCGCGCAATTCTTCCAGCTTGACTCCGAGCTCGCTTGCGCGCCGGCGCGCGGCCGGGCTCGCCAGCAGCCGCCGACCCGGGGCTGGGACAGCAGAGGAAACTGCGGTAGCTCCGCCCGGCGGCAGCCCCGCGCTGGTTGCGAAAGCGGTCAGCGCAGCTTGCGGGCGTTGCGAAACTGGCACCCAGGTACCGGCTGGCAAGGCGGGCTCCGCAGACGAAGGGAGCTCATCAACTGACTCCACCCGGGCCAGCACCGCGCCAACCTTCATGTCCTGCCCCAACGGTGCGAGATCGCGGATCACGCCGTCGAGGAAGATCTCGACATCGATCGCACCCTTGTGCGTCTCGACCACCGCGACGACATCGCCGCGCCCGACGCGGTCGCCCTCGTGCACCAGCCACTGCACCAGCCGGCCGGTTTCCATGTCAGCGCCCAGCGCGGGCATCAGGAAGTCCGCCATCGCGCTCACCCCGGCCCGGCCGGACGCACCAGAGCGCGCACCGCATCGACAATGTCGGCGACCTGCGGCAGGCAGGCCGCCTCAAGCGGCTCGGCGTAAGGCACCGGGACTTCGCGGGCACAGAGGCGGCGCACGGGAGCGTCGAGCTCGTAGAGCGCCTCCTCGGCGATGCGCGCGGCCAGCTCGGCCGAGATCGAGCCACTCTTCCAGCCTTCGTCGACGATCACGATCCGGTGCGTCTTGCGCAGCGACTCGATCACGGTGCCTGAGTCAAGCGGTCGCAGCACGCGCAGGTCGATCACCTCGGTCTCGATCCCATAGCCGGCGAGCTGCCGCGCAGCCTCCAGGCATTTGGACAGGCTCCAGCCATAGGTCGCGATCGTCACATCGCCGCCCGACCGCCTGACCCTGGCGCGCTCGATGTCGACGGTGGTGACGGACATGTCGAGTGCTGCCTCGCTCGCGTAGAGCATGATGTGCTCGAACAGCAGCACCGGGTTCGGGTCGGCCAGCGCGGCCGCGAGCATATGCCGCGCGTCCTCGACCGTGGCGGGTGCCAGCACCTTGAGACCGGGGATATGCGCGAACCAGCCCTCGAAGCTGTGCGAATGCTGTGCCGCCAGCTGACGGCCGCCGCCGGTCGCCATGCGCACTACCAGCGGTACCGCGAACTGCCCGCCCGACATGTGCGCGAGCGTCGCCGCGCCGTTGACGATCGGATCGAGTGCGAGCAGGCTGAAGTTGCAGGTCATGACCTCGACGATGGGCCGCAAGCCCGCGACCGCCGCGCCGATACCGGCGCCGACGACCGCGTTCTCGGCCAGCGGCGTGTCGACGATGCGCTCCGGTCCGAACTCGTCGAGCAGGCCCTTGCTGACCGCGTAGCAGCCGCCGTAGCGGGCCACATCCTCGCCCAGCAGCAGCACGCGCGGGTCCGCCAGCAGCGCGTCGCGGATGGCCTGGCGGCAGGCCTCGCGGTAAGTTGTCTTCTCGCCGGCTGCCGGCGTGGATGGAGTGGAGACGGGCAAACCCGGAGCGCCGCCCTCCTCCTGCACGACCTTGTCCATCAGCACGAAGCGTTCAAGGTCGGCGAGCGGCTCGGGGTGGCCGGCCTCGGCCCAGGCCAGCGCCTCGGCGATCTCCGCCTCGACTTTCGCCTCGATCGCAGCAGCCTCGGCCTCGCTGATCTGGTGGCTGGCCTGCAGCCAGGCACGCATCCTGGCAACCGGGTCGCGCTCGCGCCAGGCCTCGACCTCCTCGCGGCTGCGGTAGGCCTGGGCGTCGAACATCGAGTGGGCGCGGAAGCGGTAGGTCCGGCATTCGAGCAGATAGGGCCCCTGCCCGGCGCGCAGTCGCTCGACCGCCCGCCTGGCGGCACCTGCGACCGCAACCGGGTCCATGCCGTCGACCGCCTCGGCGTCGATCCGGTAGGCGGCGGCCTTGCGAAAGATCTCGGGCTGGGATTCGCCGATCGCCAGCGGCACGCCCATCGCGTAGCCGTTGTTCTCGCAGACGAACAGCAGCGGCAGCTTCCAGAGCGCGGCCAGGTTCAGGCTTTCGTGAAACGCGCCCTCGGCCACCGCGCCCTCGCCAAAGAAGCAGGCCGTCACGGCACCCGGGCGCAAGCGCTGGTCGGCCAGCGCGATGCCGGTCGCCAGCGGCAGCCCGGCGCCGACGATGGCATTGCCGCCGAAGAAGCGCCGCGCCCGGTCGAAGATATGCATCGAGCCGCCGCGGCCACGACAGCAGCCCTCGACCTGGCCCAGCATCTCGGCCAGCAGTTCGCGCATCGGCAAACCGCGCGCGAGTGCCTGACCATGCTCGCGGTAGGTCGCGACCACCGCATCGCGTTCGTCGAGTGCGCTCATGATGCCGACAGCGACCGCCTCCTCGCCATCGTAGAGGTGCAGGAAGCCCTTGATCTTTTGCGCCTGGTACAGCTCGACGCAGCAAGCCTCGAAGCGACGGATGCGCAGCATCTCGCGCCAGAGCTGCTGCAGCGCGGCGCGGTCGAGGTGGAGTTTGTCGCTCATCGCAAGGCCCTCACTTCTGTTCGTCGCTCTCTAGCGTCGAGAGATCGCCCTCGGGCAGGCCGAGCTCGCGCGCCTTCAGCAGGCGGCGCATGATCTTGCCGCTGCGCGTCCTGGGCAGGTTGCTGCGAAAGGCGATTTCCTTCGGCGCCACGGCGGCGCCCAGACGCGAACGCCCATGTCCGAGCAGCTCGCGCATCAGGGCCTCGGACGGCTCGAAGCCGGGCTTGAGCACGACGAAGGCCTTGACCAGCTCGCCCAGCGTGGGATCGGGCTTGCCTATCACGCCAACCTCGGCCACTGCCGGGTGCTCCATCAGCGCGCTCTCGACCTCGAACGGGCCAATCAGGTGGCCGGCCGACTTGATCACGTCGTCGGCGCGACCGACGAACCAGTAATAGCCCTCGGCGTCGTGCCGCGCCAGGTCGCCGCTCAGGTACCAGCCATCGACGAAGCATTTGCGGTAGCGCTCTTCCTCGTTCAGGTAGCCGCGCAGCATCGAGGGCCAGGGCGTCTTGAGCGCGAGTTCGCCGTCGATGTCGGATTGCTCGATCAGTTCGATGCCGCCACCCTGCTGGCGCCTGACGATGGCCGCCGTGATGCCGGGCAAGGGCTTGCCCATCGAGCCGGGCTTGATGTCCATCGCCGCGTAGTTGGCAATCATGATGCCGCCGGTCTCGGTCTGCCACCAGTTGTCGTGGAAGGGCAAGCCGAAGGCCCGCAGCCCCCAGACCACGGCCTCGGGATTGAGCGGCTCGCCGACGCTGGCCATGAAGCGCAGCGCCGACAGGTCGCGGCCCTGCAAGGCCTCAAGCCCAAGCTTCATCATCATGCGGATCGCGGTCGGCGCGGTGTACCAGACGCTGACCTGCTCGGATTCGAGCACGCCGTACCAGGTCTGGGCGTCGAACTCGGCCTCGACCACCACGCTGGTGACGCCGTTGCACAGCGGCGCCAGCACGCCGTAGCTGGTGCCCGTGATCCAGCCCGGGTCGGCGGTGCACCAGAAGACATCGTCGGCGTGCAGGTCGAGCGCGTAGCGGCCCGTGACGCTGTGCGCGAGCACCGCGCCATGCACATGGACCGCGCCCTTGGGACGGCCCGTGGTGCCGCTGGTGAAATGCAGCAGCGCCATGTCCTCGGGATCGGTCGGACCGATGGCGTGGTCGGCTGAGGCGGTATCGACCAGCTCGCTCCAGCCCTGCACACCGGGATCGGACAGCAGTTCGGGATCGGCCGCGCCGACCAGGATCACATGGCGCAAGCCCGGCAAGCGGGCGCGCAGGCCCCTGACCTTGCGCCGGTAGAGCTCGGGCGTAGTCACCAGCACGCGCGCGTCGCCCAGCTCGCAGCGGGTCGCGATCGGCTCGGGGCCGAAGGCCGAGAACAGCGGCGAAACCACGCAGCGTGCCATCAGCCCGCCCAGCAGCGCGAAACAGAGCTCGGGCAGCCGCCCCAGCAGCAGGAAGACGCGCTCGCCCGGCTGCACGCCGAGTTGGCCCAGCGCATTGGCGAAGCGGTGGCAATGCGCGGACAGCTCGGCGTAGCTGAACTCGCTGCGCTGGCCGGACTTGCCGAGCCAGCGCAGCGCGACCTTGTCGCCGCGGCCTTCGGCCAGGTGACGTTCGACCGCCTCGCACGCCATGTTCAGCCCGCCGCCCGGCAGTCCGGCCAGACCAGCGGCGGCGGACTCCCAGCTGAAGCTGGCGCAGGTCGCGGCGTGATCAAGCAGATTCGGTGCCGGCCTGAGCCGGCCGGACTGCTTGACGATGCGGCTCGGGATCTCCATTTCCCACCTCCCTGTGGCTGCCGGCTCTGGACGGCCGACTATCAGCAGGGATTCAACGCCGCAGCTCCCGCGACGTCAAGTGCCCACATTTTTTTCTCCATAAGTTTTCCCTAAGTCTGGCCGCGCAGAATCAGTCCCATGGTGGCTGGAAAGATCCAGCCGCCCGCAACCTGACTCTAGGAGCCTGACATGAAAAAATCCCTGTTCGCCATCCTGACCGCCGCTGCCGTGACCGTCCGTCCGGCCCAGCTGTCGACCGCCGCCTGAGCATGAGACAGGGCCGCCAGGCCCTGGCAGCGGACGCCTCCGGCGCGCGTCCCGCTTTTTGCCGACAATCCAGGCATCCATTACCAACGATGCCATGCGACTGTTACTAGCCGAAGATGACGACATGCTGGGCTCCAGCATGCAAAAAGCCCTCAAGTTGGCCGGATTCCAGACCGACTGGGTCAAGGATGGCGCTGCAGTGCTCACAGCGGCGAGCACTGCAAGTTACGATGCCCTGCTGCTTGATCTCGGTCTACCCGGGATCGACGGCCTGCAGGTGCTCCAGTCGCTGCGCCAGCGTGGCAACCACCTGCCGGTGCTGATCGTGTCGGCGCGCCAGACGGTGCAAGACCGGATCGGCGGCCTCAACTGCGGCGCCGACGACTACATCACCAAGCCCTTCGACCTCAACGAGCTGGTCGCGCGCCTGCATGCGCTGATCCGGCGCAACCAGGGCCGCAGCCAGCCAGTGCTCAACTGCGGTGCGCTGGTACTTGACCCGATCCGGCGCGAAGCCCGGCTGTCCGGCCAGCCGCTTGAGCTCTCGCAGCGCGAGTTCGACCTGCTCGAACACCTGATGGAGCATCCCGGCGCGGTGCTGTCGCGCGAGCAGCTCGAATCCCGGCTCTACGGCTGGCAGGAAGAGGTCGCGAGCAACGCGATCGAGGTCCACCTGCACCACCTGCGCCGCAAGCTCGGCAGCGACTGGATCAAGAACGTGCGCGGCGTCGGCTACAAGCTGGTCGATGCCTCGGCGGCCAGACCCGCAGCATGAACTCGATCCGCGCCCGTCTGCTGGTCTGGCTGATCGGCTCGCTGCTGTTGGCCAGCCTGCTGGCCAGCGCGCTGACCTACGAGATGGCCTGGCGCGGCTTCAACACCATGCGCGACTACAACCTGGAGCAGATCGCCTATTCGATCGTGCGCCACGACACCCAGGACTGGCTGGCCGATCAGCCCGACCCGGAACCGGTCGCGCCAACCGACGAGACGGCAGCGGGCGAACCAGCACAAAACCAGGCCCAGGACGAGGGCCAGTTCGTGAGCCAGATCTGGACCACGAATGGCCGGCTGATCTATTCCTCGCTGACCGACACCGGTCCAGCGCTGCAGGAACCCGGTCTGCATCAGGTCGAATGGGACGGAACGCTCTGGCGCACCTACACGCTGCATGACCGCGAGCGCGTGATCCAGGTCTCGAACATGGCCGAGCGCCGCTGGCGTGCCTTCCTCGACTATGTGCCCAGCCTGCTGACTCCGCTGGCCTTGCTGCTGGTGCTGCTGGGCTTCCTGATCAACGCGGCCGTCAACGGTGCCTTGCAGCCACTGCGCCAACTGCGCGACGAGATCGGCGCGCGCGACGTCGCGCTGCTGAGCCCGCTGGCGCCGGACGAGATGCCCGACGAGATCCAGCCCCTGGTCGACACGCTGAACCAGCTGCTGGCCAAGGTCGAGCGTCTGCTGACAACGCAGCGCAGCTTCCTGGCAGACGTCGCGCATGAGCTCAACACGCCGCTGGCCGCGATCAAGCTGCAGGTCCAGCTGGCACAACAGGCCCGCGCCGCCGGCCAGCCGGTCGTGCTCGACGAACTCGAAGCCGGCATCGAACGCTCGGTGCATCTGGTCGCGCAGCTGCTGCAGATGGCCAGGCTCGAACCCGACGCCAGGCCGCTGGAGCCGCAAGCGGTCGAGCTCGAACGGCTGGCGCGCGAGCGCGTGCTGGCCTTCCTGGCGCAGGCCGAGCAGAAGGACATCGACCTCGGACTGGAATCGGACGGGCCGCTAGCGGTCCAGGGCGACCCGCAGCAGTTGCGCGTGCTGTTCGACAACCTGATCGACAACGCGCTGCGCTATTGCCCCACGGGCGCGCGCATCGACGTGCGGCTGCGGCAGGACGATGGCCGCACAGTCATCGAAGTGGCAGACAACGGCCCCGGCATCGCCGATGCCGACAAGGCGCGCGTGCTGCAGCGTTTCGTGCGACTGCGCCCGGCCGACACCACGGGCAGCGGGCTGGGCATGGCGATCGTGCGCCAGATCGCCGAGCAGCACCAGGCAAGCTTGAGCCTGCTCGACACCCCGGGTGGCGGCCTCACGGTGCGCGTCCTGTGGCCGGCTGCAGGGTCGACCTGAAACCCGGCAGATACGCAGGGGGTTTTGCGTGATGGCATGGATTGGACACGCTCATGTCGCACAATCAAGGCATGAGAATCCTGCATACCATGTTGCGCGTCGGCCACCTCGAGCGCTCGATCGTCTTCTACACCCAGGTGTTGGGCATGAGCCTGCTGCGCCGCTCGGAGAACCCCGAGTACAAATATTCACTCGCCTTTCTCGGCTACGAAGGCGGCAACCCGGCCCAGGCCGAGATCGAGCTGACCTATAACTGGGGTACCGAAAGCTACGAAATGGGCACGGCCTACGGCCATATCGCCATCGGCGTGCCCGATGCCTACGCGGCCTGCGAGAAGATCAAGGCCGCCGGCGGTCAGGTCACGCGCGAGGCCGGACCGGTCAAGGGCGGCAGCACCGTGATCGCCTTCGTCACGGACCCGGACGGCTACAAGATTGAACTGATCCAGCGTGCCGAGGACCAAGGCGGCGTCGGGCTGCGCTGAGCCCCGACACCGCGAGGTGAATCACGCTCCGAGCGTGACCGTGCCGCCCAGATAGGGCCGCAGCGCGCCCGGCACCGTGATGCTGCCGTCGGCGTTCTGGTAGTTCTCCAGCACCGCGACCAGGGTACGGCCGACCGCCAGGCCGGAGCCGTTGAGCGTGTGCACCAGCTCGTTCTTGCCCTGCGCGTTCTTGAAGCGGGCCTGCAGGCGGCGGGCCTGGAAAGCCTCGCAGTTGGACACCGAGCTGATCTCGCGGAAGGTGTTCTGCGCCGGCAGCCAGACTTCGAGATCGTGCGTCTTGGCCGAGCCGAAGCCCATGTCGCCGGTGCATAGCGCGATCACGCGGTACGGCAGGCCCAGCGCCTGCAGCACAGCCTCGGCGTGGCCGGTCATTTCCTCCAGCGCCTCGTAGCTCTTCTCGGGGTGGACGATCTGCACCATCTCGACCTTGTCGAACTGGTGCTGGCGGATCAGGCCGCGCGTGTCGCGACCGGCGCTGCCCGCCTCGGAGCGGAAGCAAGGCGAATGCGCGGTCAGCTTGATCGGCAGCTCGGACTCGGCCACGATCTCGTCGCGCACGAAGTTGGTCAGCGGCACCTCGGAGGTCGGGATCAGGTAGAGGGCCTGGGTGTCGGGCATGTCCTCGCCTTCCTGGCCGCCCTTCTTGGCCGCGAACAGGTCAGCCTCGAACTTCGGCAACTGGCCGGTGCCGCGCAGCGACTCGGCATTGACGATATAGGGCACATAGCACTCGGTGTAGCCATGCTGCTGGGTCTGCAGGTCGAGCATGAACTGGGCCAGCGCGCGGTGCAGGCGGGCGACCGGACCCTTCATGACGGCAAAGCGCGAGCCCGACAGCTTGGCCGCGGTCTCGAAGTCCAGGCCCAGCGGTTCGGCCAGCGCGACATGGTCCTTGGCCTCGCAGCCGAGCTCGGGCGGGTTGGCGCCAAGGCCGCCCTGCGGGCTCCAGCGGCGCAGCTCGACGTTGCCGGATTCGTCAGCGCCGACCGGCACGCTCTGGTGCGGCAGATTCGGCACCGCCTGCAGCAGCGCCAGCAGCTCGCCCTGGATCTGGTCCAGGCGCGCGGCGGAGTGCTCCAGCTCGGTCTTGTACTGGCCGACCTCGGCCATCACGGCGTCGGCTTCGGCGTGCTGGCCCTTGCCCTTGAGCATGCCGATCTGCTTGGACAGGGTGTTGCGACGGGACTGCAGCTCCTCGGTGCGGATCTGCAGTGCCTTGCGCTCGTGCTCAAGCGACTGGAAGGCATCCACGTCGAGGAAGGCTTGCGGGTTCTTGCGGGTTTGCAGGCGTGCGACGACAGCGTCGAGGTCTTTGCGCAGCAGGGTGATGTCTAGCATGGGTTCTGATCCTGATGGAATGGTTGGGAGCCGGGGCCGGCGCGGTAGCGCTCAGGCCGGATCGGCTTCGATCTTGAGTCCCTTGGGCAGCGGGAACTTGGTGGTCTCGCGCACGCCGTCGAGGCTGCGCACCGAGACCGCACCGAGCGCCTTGAGGCGCTGGACCACGCCCTGCACCAGGTCCTCGGGCGCCGAGGCACCGGCAGTCACGCCGACGCTGGAGCGGCCGTCGAACCAGGCATCCTGCAGCTCGCTGGCGTCGTCGACCATGTAGGCCGGCACGCCCAGCCGCTCGGCCAGTTCGCGCAGGCGGTTGGTGTTGGAGCTGGTCGGGCTGCCGACCACGACGACCGCATCGACCTGGGTCGACAGCAGCTTGACCGCGTCCTGGCGGTTCTGCGTCGCGTAGCAGATGTCCTGCTGCTTGGGACTGCGGATAGCGGGGAAGCGCGCCTGGACCGCGGCGGTGATTGCCGCAGCGTCATCGACGCTCAAGGTGGTCTGCGTCACCACGGCGAGCTTGTCGGTCTGCGATGGCTGGACCTTGTCCACGTCCGCCACGTCCTCGACCAGGTGGATGCCGCTGTCGAGCTGGCCCATAGTGCCCTCGACCTCGGGGTGCCCCTTGTGGCCGATCATGATGAACTCGTAGCCTTCCTTGTGCAGCTTGGCGACCTCGACATGGACCTTGGTCACCAGCGGGCAGGTGGCGTCGAAGATGCGGAATCCGCGTGCCTCGGCCTCGCGCTGCACCGCCTGGCTCACGCCGTGGGCGCTGAACACCAGCGTCGCGCCCGGTGGTACCTCGTCGAGTTCCTCGATGAAGATGGCGCCGCGCTCCTTCAGGTCATTGACGACATGGGTGTTGTGCACGATCTCGTGCCGGACGTAGATCGGGCGGCCGAACTTCTCCAGCGCGCGCTCGACGATCTCGATCGCGCGATCGACGCCGGCGCAGAAGCCGCGCGGCTCGGCCAGCAGCACCTGCTCCATCACAGCACCCCGATCAGCTGGACTTCGAAGCGCACCGGCTGGCCGGCCAGCGGGTGGTTGAAGTCGAAGCAGACCGCACCGTCCGCGTTGACCTCGAGCACCGTGCCGGCATAGCTGCCCAGACCATCGGGAGTCGGGAACTGCACCACGTCGCCCGCCACATATTGCTCGTGGCGGTCGCCGAGCTGGTCGAGCAGCTTGCGCGCGACCCACTGCACCATCTCGGGCTGACGCTCGCCGAAGGCTTCGCCCGCGGCGAGTTCGATCACGGCATGGCTGCCCTCCTCCAGGCCGAGCAGGCGCGCCTCGATCGCGGGCGAGAGTTCGCCACTGCCCAGGCTGAGCGTGGCCGGCTGGGCCTCGAAGGTGTTGATGAAATCGCGCCCGTCCGGACCCGAGAGGCGGTAGTGCAAGGTGAGGAAGGAAGCGGATTCGACTTGAGCCATGGGTGACACCTGCGGACGCAAAGATGGTAGAAAGACGCAAGACCCGGTACGGCGCCATCGGAAGCACCAGCCACGGATCAGGGCATAGACCCCTATTGTAGGAAAGGGAGGATGGGCCAATGAGCAGCATCAGTATTCCCCTCAAAGGGCTGCCAGCCGACGCGCGACCACGCGAGAAGCTGCTGCAGCGCGGCCCCTCGGCGCTGAGCGACGCCGAACTGCTGGCCTTGCTGCTGCGCACCGGCATACAAGGCAAGAACGTGCTGGAGCTGGCGCAGGAACTGGTCGACCGCTTCAAGGGGGTGCGCGGTCTGCTGCACAGCGGCGCCGACGCGCTCAAGAGCGTCAAGGGCCTGGGGCCGGCCAAGCGCGCCGAGCTGCTGGCGGTGGTCGAACTGGCGCGGCGCGCGCTGGCCGAGGAGATCAAGGAGCAGCCGCTGTTCGACAGCCCGCAGGCGGTCGCGCATTACCTGCAGCTGCATTTCGGCCACAAGCCGCACGAGGTGTTCGCGGTGCTGTTCCTCGACAACCAGCACCGGCTGATCGCGCTGGAGGAGCTGTTCCGTGGCACGCTGGCGCAAACCTCGGTCTATCCGCGCGAGGTCGTGCTGCGCGCGCTGCACCACCATGCGGCAGCCGTGGTGTTCGCGCACAACCACCCGAGCGGCACCGCCGAGCCCTCGCGCGCCGACGAGATGCTGACGCAGACGCTCAAGTCCGCGTTGTCGCTGGTCGATGTGCGCGTGCTCGACCATTTCGTCGTCACTGCATCGGCTTGCCGCTCGATGGCCGAGCTCGGACTGGTCTGAGTCCCTGGACGCCAGGACGGCGCACGATCAAACCCCAGCTTCCTGCTTGAGCTTGCGGATCGCATGGATGACGACCTGGGACGCCTGGGTGAACGGCGTGTTGACGCCGAGCATGTCGGATGCCTGCTGGTATTCCTGCTGGTTGATGGCCTGGGCGACACGAGCGGCCTGCCGGTGAAAATTGGCGTGCCGATCGACCAGTTCCACGAAGACCGGAGCATGGCGAAAATGCTGTCCGCCGGGTCCATGCGCCCATTTGCCCAGCACGCAGCAGTCGTCACGCGCCACCGTCGCGGCATCGAGCGTTTCGTGATGAGCGATGGCGTGACGCAGCTTGAGCTTCCAGTCGGCATGGGCCTTGATCGCGGTGTTGAGATCGATGCCGATGTCGGCGGCTGGCGCCTGCGCTGCCGCCGGACCCGCAGCGAGCCGGGGAACGGGGGCCGATGCTCCCGCGAGCCGGAACACCGCGACCGACTGCACCAGTTCGTGCGCATGCTGCTTGAGGTTGTCGGCCGAGGCCGCCATCTCCTCGACCAGCGCCGCGTTCTGCTGGGTCGCGTGGTCCATCTGCACCACGGCTTCACCGACCTGCGACACGCCCTGGCTCTGCTCGGCGCTGGCCGCGCTGATCTCGCCCATGATGTCGGTCACGCGCTGGATGCTGCTCACCACTTCGCGCATCGTGGCGCCCGCCCGGTCGGCCTGCTGCGTGCCCTGCCCGATTCGCTCGACGCTGCTGGTGATCAGGCCCTTGATTTCCCGGGCCGCCTCGGCGCTGCGGCTGGCAAGATTGCGTACCTCGGCCGCCACCACGGCGAAGCCCCGACCCTGCTCGCCCGCGCGCGCCGCTTCCACCGCGGCATTGAGTGCCAGGATGTTGGTCTGGAAGGCGATGCCGTCGATCACGCCGATGATGTCGGCAATGCGGCGCGAACTCTGGTTGATGTCCTGCATGGTCGTGACCACCTGGGCCACTGAGTCGCCACAGGCCTCGGCGACCGCGCTGGCGCTCTGGGCCAGCTGATTGGCCTGGCGCGCATTGTCCGAATTCTGACGCACGGTCGAGCCGAGCTCGTCCATCGAGGCCGAGGTCTGCTCCAGCGCGCTGGCCTGGTTCTCGGTGCGACCCGACAGATCGATGTTGGCCTGCGCGAACTCGATGCTGGCCGTGGACACCGACATCGCGGCATGGCGCACGCTGCCGACCACGCCGGCCAGGCCGGCTTGCATCTCGTGCAGCGCCCGCAGCAGTTGCCCGGTCTCGCCCTTGTCGTTGGCGTCGAAGCGCAGGCTGAGGTCACCGGCAGCGACGGCGCGCGCGATTTCGATGGCTTGCCGGATCGGACGGGTGGTCGAACGAACGGTCCACAGGCCCAGCAGGATCGAAGCCAGCAGGGCGCCGATGCCCGTGACGCCCAGCGTGATCCCGATCAGGCGCTCGGTACCGTGCAAGCTGCCCACCTGCCAGACCGTCATGCTGCCCATGACGAGCAGGGCCAGGGTCATGAAGGCAAGAGTCAAGGCGAGGCGGGTTGAAATTCCAGGGTTTTTCAGATTCATGCTGGTTCTCGACGAAAGGTTGACCACGAGCCATGCGCTGTACGGATCAACTCTTGCAGCAACAAGCATACCAATGAAGTCAACCTAACTATGATTTCTTGACATGAAAGAATTGTGAAATTTCAATGAAATAATCAGTTTTTATATAAAAAAAGACATGACACTGCGCCGTGCGGCTCGAAAAGGCCGTGGCAATCCTGGGACAAAGAGCCGTGGGCGAGAATCCGCTTCATGAAAGTGCGCTCATTGCCCGAACTCAAGACCCTGCGCAAGGCGCTGGCGGAGCAGGCTGCGCGCCTGGCGGCCGAGCGTGCCGCGGCCGAGGCGGCCCGCCGCGAAGCCGAGGAGCGATCACACAAGGACCGGCTGCTGTTCGAGCGCACGGTCGGCGTGGTGCATCGGCTGCCGCACCACGGCCGTCATCTGGTACGGCCCCACCCGCCGCTGCCGCGGCCACAGCAGCGCGAACTCGACGAACAGGCGGTGATGCGGGAAGCGCTGAGCGACCTGTTCGACGCCGAGACCCTGCTGCACACCGACGAGCACCTGAGCTTTCGCCGGCCCGGCGTCGGCCCCGAGGTGGCGCGCAAGCTGCGCCAGGGTGACTGGAGCCTGCAGGCCCAGATCGACCTGCACGGCCTGCGCACCGACGAGGCGCGCGAGACGCTGGGCCACTTCATCCGCGAGGCGCACAAGCGCGGCCTGCGCTGCGTGCGCGTGGTGCATGGCAAGGGCCTGGGTTCGCCCGGCAAGACGCCAGTGCTCAAGAGCCGGGTGCACAGCTGGCTGGCGCAGAAGAACGAGGTCATGGCCTTCGTGCAGGCGCGCCCGGCCGAAGGCGGCGCCGGCGCGCTGGTCGTGCTGCTGCGGCCTTCCGTGCGCGTCCAGCACTGAAGGGCAGCGCCCCTCAGCCGCCCGTCTTCAGGAACACGCGCGCCTTCTTGGGCGAGAGCACCAGCTTTTCTCCGTCGCGCAAGGCGAGCTCGCGGAAGCGCTCGGCCGGGATCTGGGCCTCGATCAGCGGGTCGTGGCCGCTGGGCACCTGCGGGTCCTCGGGCAGCAATTCGAGGCGGGCGATCGGGCCGACCACGACCGCGCGCTCCAGCTTGGCGACGATGCCGCCCGCGCCGGGCTGCCAGCGCTCGACCTCCAGGTCGTGCGGGCGCACATAGGCATAGGCCTGGGCATCCTGCACGGCCGCATGTTCCGGGGTCTCGATCGCCACGCCATCGAGGTGCAGCAGCCCTTCGTGCGCGCGGCCATGAAACAGGTTGACGTCGCCCAGGAAGCCATAGACGAAGGGGCTGGCCGGCTGGTCCCAGACCTGCTGCGGCGTACCGGCCTGCTCGACCTGGCCCTTGTTCATCAGCACCACGCGGTCGGCGACTTCGAGCGCCTCCTCCTGGTCATGGGTCACGAAGATACTGGTGACATGCAGCTCGTCGTGCAGGCGGCGCAGCCAGCGGCGCAATTCCTTGCGCACCTTCGCATCCAAGGCGCCAAACGGCTCGTCGAGCAGCAGCACCTTGGGCTCGACGGCCAGCGCGCGTGCCAGCGCGATGCGTTGCCTCTGGCCACCCGACAGCTGCGACGGGTAGCGATCAGCCAGCCAGTCGAGCTGCACCAGGCTGAGCAGCTCGTGCACCTTGGCCTTGATCTGGGCCTCGGACGGGCGCAGCTTGCGCGGCTTGACGCGCAGGCCGAAGGCGACGTTCTCGAACACCGTCATGTGGCGGAACAGCGCGTAATGCTGGAACACGAAGCCGACCTGGCGCTCGCGCACATGGACGTCGGTGGTGTCCTCGCCGCTGAACAGGATCGAACCCTGGTCGGCCGATTCCAGCCCGGCGATGATGCGCAGCAGCGTGGTCTTGCCGCAGCCCGAGGGGCCGAGCAGCGCGATCAGCTCGCCCGAGTCGATGTGCAGGTTGATGTCGCGCAGGGCCTGGAAGTCGCCGAACTGCTTGGAGACGTTGCGGATTTCGATGCTCATGATGGGTCTTCTCTTGCGGTCCGGGTTCAGTGCGTCGCTGCGCCAGCGGCAGCAGCCGGGCGCTCGGGCGGCAGCTCGGCGGCGGCCTTGAGTTCGCGCTCGTGGCGCCACTCGACCGCGCTCTTGAGCGCCAGCGTCACCAGGGCCAGCAGCGCCAGCAGCGAGGCGACCGCGAAGGCCGCGACCGACTGGTATTCGTTGTAGAGGATCTCGACATGCAGCGGCATGGTGTTGGTCTGGCCGCGGATATGGCCCGAGACCACCGAGACCGCGCCGAACTCGCCCATGGCGCGCGCATTGCACAGGATGACGCCGTAAATTAGGCCCCACTTCATGTTGGGCAGCGTCACGTACCAGAAGGTCTGCCAGCCGGACGCGCCGAGCACGATCGCGGCCTGCTCCTCGTCGTTGCCCTGCGCCTGCATCAGCGGGATCAGTTCCCGGGCGATGAAGGGAAAGGTCACGAACACGGTCGCCAGGATGATGCCCGGCACCGCGAACACGATCCGGATGTCGTGCGCCTGCAGCCAGGGGCCGAACCAGCCCTGGGCACCGAACACCAGCACGTAGATCAGGCCCGCCACCACCGGCGAGACCGAGAACGGCAGGTCGACCAGCGTGGTCAGGAAGGCCTTGCCCTTGAACTCGTACTTGGCGATGCACCAGGCGGCGGCGATGCCGAACACCAGGTTCAGCGGCACAGCGACCAGCGCGGTCAGCAGGGTCAGGCGGATCGCCGACCAGGCGTCGGGGTCCTTCAGCGCCTCGAAATAGGCCGCCCAGCCGTTGCGCAGCGCCTCGGTGAAGACGGCGGCCAGCGGCAGCAGCAGGAACAGCACCATGAAGGCCAGCGCCAGGCCGATCAGCAGCCAGCGCACCAGCGGCGACTCGGTGGTGCCGGCCTGCACGCGCGCGGGGGTCTTGTTGACGGAACTCATGCCGGGGCTCCCGAGCGACGGCGCTGCCAGCCCTGCAGCAGGTTGATGAGCAGCAGCATCACGAAGGCGAAGCCCAGCATCACGCTGGCGACTGCGGTGGCGCCCGCGTAGTCGTACTGTTCGAGCTTGCCGATGATGATCAGCGGCGTGATCTCGGACACCATCGGCACGTTGCCGGCGATGAAGATGACCGAGCCGTATTCGCCCAGCGCGCGCGCGAAGGCCATCGCGAAGCCGGTCAGCAGCGCGGGCAGGATCGAGGGCAGGATCACCAGGCGGAAGGTCTGCCAGCGGGTCGCGCCCAGGCAGGTCGCGGCCTCTTCCAGCTCCTTCTCGGCGTCTTCCAGCACCGGCTGCACCGTGCGCACGACGAAAGGCAGGCCGATGAAGATCAGCGCGATCACGATGCCGTTGGGGTTGAAGGCAAGCTGGATGCCATGCGGCTCCAGGTACTGGCCAATCCAGCCGTTGCCGGCCAGCAGCGCCGACAGCGAGATGCCGGCCACGGCCGTCGGCAGCGCGAACGGCAGATCGACCAGCGCGTCGACCAGTCGCTTGCCCGGGAAGCGGTAACGCACCAGCACCCAGGCCACCAGCAGGCCGGCGACCACGTTGACCGCCGCCGCCAGCAGCGAGGCGCCGAAGGTCAGCCGGTAGGAGGCCAGCACGCGCGGCGAAGCCACGGCGGACCAGAACTGATCAAGCGTCAGGCTGAAGGTCTTGAACAGCAGCGCCGACAGCGGGATCAGCACGATCAGGAACAGATAGAACAGGGTGTAGCCCAGCGTCAGCTGGAAGCCGGGCAACACCTTTTTGCCAGCAGCCATTTACTTGCCCGCCGTGTAGAGCTTGTCGAACTGGCCACCGTCATTGAAGTGGACCTTCTGCGCCTCGGCCAGCGAGCCGAAGTACTGCTCGACGGTGAACAGCTTGATCGGCTTGAGCTGCTGGCTGTACTTCTTGAGGATGGCCGGGTTGCTCGGGCGGATCGCATGCTGGGCCGCGATCTCCTGCGCCGCATCGCTGTAGAGGAAGTCCAGGTAGGCCTTGGCCTCAAGGGCGGTGTTCTTCTTCTTGACCGTGCGCTCGACGATGGCGACCGGGTTCTCGGCCACGATGCTGGCCGAGGGGTGGATGGCATCGACCTTGCCGGCGCCGAATTCCTTGTCGACCGACACCACCTCGGACTCGAAGGTCACCAGCACGTCGCCGATGTTGCGCTGCAGGAAGATGCCGGTCGCATCGCGGCCGCCGCGCGCCAGCACCGGCACGTTCTTGTACAGCTTGCCGACGAAATCGGCCGCCTGCGCGTCCGTGCCGCCCTTGGCGCGCACCGAGCCCCAGGCCGCCAGATAGGCCATGCGACCGTTGCCGCCGGTCTTGGGGTTGACCAGCACCACCTGGATGCCGGGCTTGACCAGATCGTCCCAGTCCTTGATGCCCTTGGGGTTGCCGTTGCGCACCAGGAACAGCATGGTCGAGCTGGTGGGCGCGGCCTCGTGCGGGAAGCGCTTGCGCCAGTCCTTGGCGACCACGCCCTTGTCGGCCAGGAAATCGACGTCGGTGGTGGTGTTCATCGTCACCACGTCGGCATCCAGCCCGTCGGCGACGGCGCGCGCCTGGGCGCTGGAGCCAGCATGCGACTGGTCGACCTTGATGTCCTTGCCCGTCGTCTTCTTGTAGTTCGCGACGAAGGCGGCGTTGACGTCCTTGTAGAACTCGCGCGAGACGTCGTAGGAGACGTTGAGCAGGCTGGTCTGGGCCGAGGCCAGCGAGCTGGCGGCCAGGGCGACGGCAGCCAAGGCGGTGCGCAGGGTGGGCTTCATGGATCTTGCTCCGGAATTTCGGGAATGGCCCGATTCTGGCCGACGTCTTTAAATTCACAAACTACTTATTTATTGTTTTCTTATGCGTAAATCAACTATCAAGCAGCGGCCTCGCCCTGCTCCACCCAGCGCGATGGCAGGCCGGCCAGCGATTGCAGCAAGGCCAGCCCGAGCGGCCAGTCGCCGTGACCGCTGTCGACGTTGATATGGCCGGCCTCCTGCAGGCGCATGAACTCGCTGCCCCAGGCCCGGGCATAGGCGCCGGCCAGCCGCGCCGGACAGAAGGGATCGTTGCTGCTGGCGACCACGATGCTGCGATAGGGCAAGGCCTGGTACGGCACGGGTGCGAAGTCGGCCAGCACGCCGCGGCGCTCCGGGTCGGCCGGCGCCACCAGCAGTGCGCCCTGGATGCGCCTGGCCGCCTCGTCCGGCAGGTGCACGGTGGTGATGCAGCCCAGACTGTGCGCCGCGATCACCACCGGACCTTCGATGGCCAGGATGGTTTCGGCCAGGCGCTCGACCCAGGCCCGCCGCAGCGGCGAGACCCAGTTGTCCTGCACCACGCGCCGCACCCGGGGCAGCTGCCCGGCCCACAGGGTCTGCCAGTGACCCGGGCCGGAGTCGCGCCAGCCGGGAACGATGATGACGGTCGGTATCTCGGTCATGGCTCAGATCCGTTCCCGCGTCGCGCGCTCGGGTGCATAGCGGTCGGCCTGGATGTCGGGCGTCACGCCATGCGTCATGACCTCGTCGGTGATCGGGTGGAATTTGGCACTCCAGTCCAGCCACTGCGTGCGCAGCCGCTCCAGCACCTCGGGGTGCTTGTGCTTGAGGTTGGCGCGCTCGAGCGTGTCGACCACGACATCGAACAGGAATTCGTTGTCGTTGATCCTGAGGTATTTCCAGTCGCCGTCGCGCACCGCGCGCTGGCGCTGTGCCTTGTAGCGCCAGTAGAGCTGGCGCGGATGCACGGGCG
Organism: Chitinophaga pinensis; assembly: GCA_943326015.2. Taxonomy (GTDB): domain Bacteria; phylum Pseudomonadota; class Gammaproteobacteria; order Burkholderiales; family Burkholderiaceae_C; genus Malikia. The sequence goes on from CALPRQ020000026.1 coordinate 51,945, forward strand.
CCTGGCCTTCGAGCACCGGCAGGATGTTCTCGCCGTCGGGTGGATAGGCCGGATCGGGTGCCACGCCAGCCGCAGCCAGCAGCGTCGGCAGCCAGTCCATGCTGATCGTGACCTGCTCGCTGACCTGGGGCTGCAGGCGCGCCGGCCAGCGCAGCAGCGTCGGCACCCGGATGCCGCCTTCGAGCAGCTCGGTCTTCTGGCCGGTGAAGGGCCAGGTCTTGGCGAAGCGCTCGCCGCCGTTGTCGCTGCTGAAGACAACGAGGGTGTTATCGCCCAGGCCCTGCTCATCGAGCGTCTGGAGCACCTGGCCGACCGCTGCATCGAGCGAACGCACCATCCTGGCGTAGGTCTGCAGGTTGCCGCCGTCGTAGTGGAAGATGTCGGTCAGGCTGCGCGAGACCTGCTCGTCTTCCGGTCCGACCCAGGGCCAGTGCGGCGCCGTGAAATGCAGCGACAGGAAGAAGGGTTGCTCGGGCTTGCGCTGGCGCAGCCAGTTCGAGGCCTCGTCGGCCAGCAGCTGGGTGTAGTAACCGACGCGTTCGACCGGCAGCTCGCCCTCGTAGAGGTCGCGCGGCACCGCCTCGCCGACGCCGGGCTTGTGCGTGAAGTAGTCGATCGCACCGCCGTAATTGCCGAAGAAGCGCTGGTAGCCGCTCTTGAGCGGACCGAACGTCGGCAGTGCCCCGAGGTGCCACTTGCCGATCAAGGCGGTCTCGTAACCAGCGTCGCGCAGCAGCGAGGGCAGCGTCGGGTGCTCGGGCGGCAGGCCGTACTTGTGCGCCGTGCGCACCAGCGGCTCCTCCAGCCCGCCGCGCAGGTGGTACTGGTAGCGTCCGGTGATCAGCGCGAAGCGGGTCGCCGAGCAGACCGCCGAGTTGGAATAGGCTTGCGTGAAACGCACGCCCTGCGCGGCGAGCGCGTCCAGATGCGGGGTTTCGAAGTCGGTCTGGCCGTAGACGCCGAGGTCGGCCCAGCCGAGGTCGTCGGCCAGGATGAAGACGATGTTGGGTTGCTGGTTCTGGCTCATGTCACTTCACCTTGCCTTGGGCGTCGCGCGCCTTCCACTGCTGCTCGAGCTTGAGCTCCTTGAGCGCCTGTTGAACGAATTTCGGCTCGAACCAGTTCCTGACGTCGAAACCCTGGCGCACCAGGCCGAGCTTGAGGCCGTCGTCGAGCACGCCCTGGTAGTTGGCAACGAAGTCCTCGTCGACCAGCGGCGAGTAGCGGGCGTTGAGGTTCTCGCCTTCGAGGTCGTTGCGGAACACGGCCTCCGGGCTGCCGCTGTTGTCGGTGTAGAGCTTGATGAGGGCCTCGCGGTTGGCCTCCTGCGAAGCCCAATGCGCCGCGCGCACCAGCTGCCTGACCACGCGCTGGGTCAGCTGCGGGCTGCCCTGCACGAAGTCTTCGGTGCCGAGCAGGCCGGAGGAAATGGTGTAGCCGGCGCCCCGGCCCTTGGTGCTCAGGGGTATGCCGACGCCCTTGTCCTTGAGCACGAACAGGTCGGCACCGCCGAAGGTCGCATCGACCTGGCCGGCCACCACGGCGGCCTTCGAGCCAGGCCAGTCCATGTTGATGAGCTTGACGTCCTTCTCGGTCAGGCCGGCGCTGGCCAGCAGGTTGTCGAAGGGCCGCTGGTAGGCCGTGCCCTTGAGCACGGCGACCTTCCTGCCCTTGAGGTCGGCCCAGTCCTTGATCACGACGCCGGGCGCGGTCGCCAGGTAGCTGTGGCTGTCGCGACCGGACGGAAACAGGAAGCGGGTCGGCAGGCCGCGCGACTTGTGGATCACCGAGGCCAGGTCGCCCAGCGACACGAGGTCGAGCTGCCTGGCTGCCAGTGCCTCGGCCACGGCCGGGCCGGCACCACGGAAGAAGTTCCATTCGACCTTGACGCCGTCCTTGGCGAATTCCTCCTCCAGCCATTTGTTGTGATGCACGATGGCGAGCAGGCCACCGCCCGGCGAAGGCTTGCCGGCGATGCCGAAATCCGGCGCGCCGATGCGGATCACCTTGGCCTGGGTCTGCGCCTGCAGTGCGAAAGGGGCCGCCAGCAACGTGCTGGCCAGGCCGAGCAGCAGGCTGCGACGCAGCCAGCCGGAGGGGTTCTGGAGAGGTTTGAACATGTCGGTTTCCTGTCGTTCGATCGGGACCGGGCTCAGATGGCGAACTGCCAGCTGGCCAGGGAAGCAGGCGAGGCGTCGCGCCGGTAGGCCGGCTCGGCCAGTTCGGCGCCGTGGTCGGCGAATTCACCCAGCACGTCGTCCTTGATGACACCGAAGCCGTAGCAGGCACGGTCGCGCGGATGCGGCAACTCGACCGGCACGATGCGGCGGATGCGGCCCGGGCGCGGCTCCATCACGACCACCCGATCGCCCAGGAAGACCGCCTCCTCGACATCGTGGGTCACCAGGATCATGGTGATGCCTTCCTGCTGCCAGATGCGCTGCAGCTCCTGCTGCAGGTGGGCCCGCGTCATCGCGTCGAGCGCGCCGAAGGGCTCGTCGAGCAGCAGGATCTCGGGCCGGTTGACCAGCGCGCGTGCGATCGCCACCCGCTGCGACATGCCGCCCGAGAGCTGGTGCGGGTAGGCGGTCTCGAAGCCCTTGAGGCCGACCAGTTCGATATGCGCCTGCACCGCCTGGCGCTTGCTGGCCTCGCTCTGGTCGGCATTGAGCAGGCCCAGCGCGACATTCTTCTCGACCGTCAGCCAGGGGAACAGCCGGTGCTCCTGGAACACGATGCCGCGCTTGAGGCTGGTGCCGGCGATGCGCTGGCCGTCGAGCAGGATCTCGCCCTGGTAGCCCTCCTCCAGACCGATGATCAGCCGCAGCAGCGTGGACTTGCCGCAGCCGCTGGAGCCGACGATGCTGACGAACTCGCCCGGCGCGATGGTGAGGTTGATGTCCTGCAGCACCGGCAGGGCCTGGCCCTTGACCTCGTACTGCTTGTGCAGAGCCCGCAGGCTCAGGGTTCCGGCATGTGCCATGGCTTTCTCCAGCGATTCAGTACTGCGCCACCGTGCGGTCGCGCCAGCTCAGCAGATGTTTTTCCAGCGTGCTCAGCAGCAGGTTCAGGATCGAGCCCACCGCGCCGATCACGACCACGCCAAACAGCACCAGATCCATCTGGAAATGCTCGCGGCCGTCGATCAGCGTGTTGCCGATGCCCCGGCCGGAAGACAGCAGGTATTCCGCGCCCAGGGTGGCGAGCCAGGTGTAGATCAGCGACAGCTGGAGGCCGGTGAACAGCGACGGGGCAGCGGCGGGCGCGACCACCCGGCGCAAGGTTTGCCAGAGGCTGAACTCGTAGATGCGCGCCACTTCCAGGTACTCGCGCGGCACGCTGCGCAGACCTTCGTAGGTGTTGAGCACCAGCGGGAAGAAGGCCGCCATCGCGATGAAGGCGATCTTGGCCGCCTCGCCGAGGCCGAACCACATCGACAGCATCGGAATCCAGGCGAACAGCGAAATCTGCTTGAGCGTGTGGAAGGATGGCCCGAGCAGGCGGTCGAACCAGCGGGACCAGCCCAGCAGCGCACCGAACACCAGCCCGGCGCTGGCGCCGATGGCAAAGCCCCAGGCATTGCGCCACAGGCTGGCCGACAGCGCGTCCCAGAGCGCACCGCTGCTGACCTGATCGACGGCGCGCCGCCACACCGCCAGCGGCGACACCAGCAGCGGCGAGCTGGACCAGCCCGACGCCACCGCCCACCACCAGAAGGCCAGGATGGCCAGCGGCAGCACCCAGCCACGCAGACGCCTGGGGACGATGACTTTTCGATCTAAATTCGACATCTGCACTCCCCTTCACAGGCCCGGCTTGCGCCAGCGCAGCAGCCAGGCCTCGGTACGAGCCAGCAACTTGTCGAGCGCCAGGCCCACGATGCCCACCGCGACCACCGCAGCCAGCACCACATCGAGCTGGAACAGCTGGCGACCGTAGACGATCAGGTAACCGATGCCTTCCGACGAAGCCAGCAGCTCGACCACCACCAAGGCCAGCCAGGCATGGGTCAGGCCGTAGCGCACCCCGTTCCAGATCGGCGCGGTCGCAGCCGGGAACACCACCTGGCTCAGCAGTTGCCAGCGGGTAAAGCCGTAGACCTTGGCCACTTCGACATAGCGCTGGGGCACGTTCTGGATGCCCTGGCAGCTGTTGACCGCCACCGGCACCAGCGTGGCCTTGGCGATCAGCAGGAACTTCAGGCCTTCGTCGATGCCGACCAGCAGCATCAGCAGCGGCAGCCAGCCGATGGTCGGCACCTGGCTGAAGGCCTTGAAGAGCGGGAACAGGTAGTCGCGCAAAGTGGGCGACAGGCCCATGGCGCCACCCAGCAGCAGACCGCCCGCCAGCCCGATGCCGAAGCCCGAGAACACGCGCACCAGGCTGACCCACAGATGCTCCCACAGCTCGCCGCTGGCCAGCATGGCAGCGAAGGTGTCATAGACCACGCCCGGCGGCGGCAGCACCTGCTCGGGCACCCAGGCCTGGACCGCCGACAACTGCCACAGCAGCAGCAGCGCCAGCGGAAACAGCCAGGGCAGCAGCCAGCCCTGGGCCATCCGGCCCAGCCAGGACCCAGCCGGGTGCACGACAGTCACGCGGCATGCATCGGCCGGCCGGACTGGCTCGTCGGGCTGGTTCAGCGCGAGATCCTGGGCTGCCATGGCGGCCTCCTGACATGCTGCAGTTCACGTTTCATGGCGACACTTCAGACAAAAAAGTAATGAATGAGACGAGTTTAAAAGCCTGAAATCAGTTGCCAAACGAATCAAAACCGATATCCAAATACGCAAATCGTCTATCGATCCAGCCCGCCTCCAGACCGGATCGGTGGCGACCGGGAAACGAAAAAGCCCTGCCGAATCCAGGTCAGGCAGGGCGATCACCGCCAGGCGGGTCAGCGCGACAGCAGCTTGCCGTCGGCGGCGTAGGCGGGCCAGTAATGCTCCAGCTTCAGCTCTTGCAAGGAGGCGCTCAGGAAGCTGCGATCAAACCAGCCGTCGATCTCGGGCGTGCTGCGGATCAGCTTGAGCTCGGCGCTCTCGCGCGCCGAATCCCGGTAGCGCTCGACCAGGAAGGGATCGAGCAGCGGCGACTGGCGCACGCGCAGCGGCTGGCCGATGAAGTCCTCGCGCCAGACCTTGTCCGGGTATTCGGCCTTGCCCCATTTCTCGAACAGCTCGGCGCGACGGTTCTCGTCGGAATAC
>CALPRQ020000027.1 GCA_943326015.2 Chitinophaga pinensis
CCTGGGTCTGAGCATCACCAAGGGCCTGGTCGAGCTCATGGGGGGCGAGGTTGGCGCCAGCAGCGAGATCGGCCAGGGCAGCAGTTTCTGGTTCACGGTCCGGTTTGGCCTGCCCGCGCCGGCGGCCAGCACGCCGCCCAAGGCAGCCGAAGCGCCGAAGGCCGATGGCCAGCACAAGCTGTCGCCGCTCGACATCATTGTCGCGCCGATCCGCGGCGCCCGGGTGCTGGTTGTCGATGACAACATGACCAATCTGCTGGTGGCCAGCGCCTACCTGCGCAAGATGGGCCTGCAGGCCGAAACCGCCAACAGCGGCCAAAGCGCGATCGAAAAATCCCAGCAGGGGCATTTCGACGCCATTCTGATGGATCTGCAGATGCCCGAGCTCGATGGTTTCGAGACCTCGCGTGCGATCCGCGCGACCGAACTCGGCCGCACCACACCGATCATTGCGCTGACCGCTGCCGCGAGCCTGGCCGACCGCGACGCGACCGCGGCTGCCGGTATGAACGACCATGTCGCCAAGCCGATCGACACGATCGAGCTGGCGACCACGCTGGTCAAATGGATCGCGTCCGACGATGGCCGTCGGCCCGGAACCTGATCGCGCTGGCTGGCGCTTGACGGCATAAGCCTTGCACATGGATACCAAGGCCCAAGCCCATCATCCATCGCAACTGGACAGACAGGCAGTGGCCGAGCAGCTGGGCGTCGAGCTTGAGCGCGGGCTGGGCGCGGCGGAGGTCCGGCGGCGGCTCGAACGCTTCGGCCGCAACGAGTTGCGGGTCGAAGCGCCAGTGCCAGCCTGGCGCCATCTGCTGGCGCAGTTCCAGGACCCGCTGGTCCATCTGCTGCTGGCGGCGGTCGTCGTCACGCTGCTGCTCTGGAGCGTGGAGGGGGCGCGCGGCTGGCCCATCGATGCGCTGGTGATCCTGGTCATCGTGCTGCTCAACGCGCTGCTTGGCTTCCTGCAGGAGGTCCGCTCGCAGCGCGCCGCCGCCGCCCTGGCCCGGCTGACCGCCGTCACCTCGGCCGTGCTGCGCGACGGTGTGCCGCTGCGGGTGCCGAGCGCCGAACTGGTGCCGGGTGATCTGCTGCAGTTGTCCGAGGGTGACCAGGTTGGCGCTGATGCCCGCTTGCTGCAGGCCAATGCGCTGCGCGTGCAGGAGGCCTCGTTGACAGGCGAAAGCCAGGCGGTGTCCAAGGATGCAGCCACCCTGTCGGAGCCCGTTCCGCTGGCTGAACGCTGCAACATGGTGTTCAAGGGCACGGCGGTGGTCCAGGGCACCGGCCTGGCGCTGGTCACCGCCACCGGCATGGCGACCGAGATGGGCCGCATCGCCCATCTGCTCGCCACCACGCCCGAAGAGGCGACCCCGCTGCAGAAGGAGGTGCGCCAGATCGGCGTCATGCTGGGACGTGCCGTGCTGCTGATCGCCGTGGTGGTGGTCGTCACGGTGCTGCTGATGACCGAGGTCCGCAGCCTGGCCGATGTCGAGGCCGTGCTGCTGCTGGGGGTGTCGCTGGCGGTGGCGGCCGTGCCCGAGGGCCTGCCCGCGATCCTGTCGCTGGTGCTGGCGATCGGGGTCCAGCGCATGGCGAGTCGCCAGGCCATCGTCAAGAAGCTGTCATCGGTCGAGACCCTGGGCTCGGCCTCGGTGATCTGCACCGACAAGACCGGCACCCTGACCCGTTCCGAGATGGCGATCGAGCGCGTGGTGACGGCCTCCGGCTCCAGCTACCCCGAGGGTGTGGGCTACGAGCCGGTGGGCGACATCCGGCACCAGGGCCAGCGGGTCGAGCCTGGCCCCTTGCACAGCGAACTGGTGCTGATGCTCAGCGGCGGCAGCCTGGCCGGCAATGCCGACCTGCGCCAGCAGGCCGACGGCTCCTGGGTGATCCAGGGCGACCCGACCGAAGCCGCCTTCCTGGTGGCCGAGCGCAAGCTGGGTGTGCACGAGCGCCGCCGTGAGCGTTTCGAGCGCATCGCCGAGATCCCCTTCACCTCCGAACGCAAGCGGATGGCGGTGCTCGCGATCGATCACCAGCATGAGGACCAGCGGGTCATCATCGTCAAGGGTGCGCCCGATGTGCTGTTGCAGCGGTGCAGCGCCGCCCGGGTCGGCATGGATGTGGTGCCGATGAGCGAGGCCATCCGCGCCCGTGCCCTGGCCGATGTCGACGAGCTGTCGGATGCGGCGCTGCGCACCCTGTCGGTGGCCTACCGTCCGCTGGCACCGGGCGAAGACGGACAGGCCGGCGAGGCACTGGAGCAGGAGCTGGTCTTCGTCGGCACGGTCGGCATCATCGACCCGCCGCGCGCCGAAGCGGCGGCCGCGATCCAGGAGGCGCAGCGCGCCGGCATCCGGATCATCATGATCACGGGCGACCACCCGCGCACGGCGGCGCGCATTGCGTCCGATCTCGGCATCATCGAGGCCGGTGCCACGGCGCTGACCGGGGCCCAGCTCGATGCGCTTGACGAGGCCGGTCTGGCCGAGGCGGTGCGATCGACCTCGGTCTATGCCCGGGTCGATCCCTCGCACAAGCTGCGCATCGTCGATGCGCTGCAGGCGCAAGGCCATGTGGTCGCGATGACCGGCGACGGTGTCAATGACGCGCCGGCGCTCAAGTCGGCCGACATCGGCGTGGCGATGGGCATCACCGGCACCGAGGTCACCAAGGAAGCCGGCAAGATGATCCTGGCCGACGACAACTTTGCCACCATCGTCGCGGCGGTGCGCGAGGGGCGCGGCATCCTCGACAACATCCGCAAGTTCCTGCGCTACCTGCTGTCGTCCAACATGGGCGAGGTGCTGACGGTATTCCTGGGCGTGCTCGGCGCCCGTGTGCTCGGGCTGATCGACGCGGGCGGCGCCGTCGTGCTGCCGCTGCTGGCGACGCAGATCCTGTGGATCAACCTGGTCACCGATTCCGGCCCGGCGCTGGCGATGGGGGTCGACCCGCATGGCGCCGACGTGATGGAACGCCGCCCGCGCCGCCCGGACGAGCGCATCATCGACGCGCGCATGTGGTCGGGCGTGCTGCAGACCGGCCTGGTGATGGCGCTCGCTACCCTGTTCACGCTCGACCTGCTGCTGCCCGGCGGCTGGCTGGCCGGCGATCAGAGCCTGGAGTGCGCGCGCACGGCGGCCTTCACGGTGCTGGTGCTGGCACAGCTGTTCAATGCCTTCAATGCCCGCTCCGAGTCAGTCAGCGCATTCCGGGGCCTGTTCGACAACCAGCTGCTCTGGGTTGCCGTGACGCTGGGCGCGGGCTTGCAGCTGGCAGTGGTGGAGTGGCGCTGGCTGAACCTGGCTTTCGACACCGTGCCGCTGACGCTTGGGCAATGGACGTTGTGCGTCGCCATGGGCAGCAGCGTGCTGTGGTTCAGCGAACTGCGCAAGTTCTGGCTGCGGCGCCAGTAGGGCGGACGCGGTCGTGATCGTGATCGCGACCGATCCCGATTCAAATGGCGCTCTTCGGTCCACGCAAGGCGTGACTCAGTTGGTCGACCAGTTCGGCCCAGTCCGAATCCTGTTGCAGGGCTTCCAGCAGAAACTCGGCCTGGGAGGGTGTCCAGAAGGCAGCATTCGGGAGCCCTATCTCCGGCGCCAGCGGCGTATGCCGCGTCAGGAAATCCTGGATGCTGAGTGGATCGTTGGGCAGTCCCAGTTGCGCAAACAGGTCGTGAAATCGGTTGATGGCGGCTTCCATGGCGATCTCCTTGAATGAATGTCCGTGCCAGTGCAATTGCCCTGGCACCCGCCTGCACCAGATTGTCCCTGGTGACAGAAATGGTGGAGCTAGTCTAAACAGCTATGGATGCAAGCGGAAGATGAATTCATGTTGTCGGGTCAGTAGCAGCAGCCGCCATCGCCGCAGCAGCTCGAAGGCGTGCCGCTGCCGGCCGCGGTCTGGCTGGCAGGCTCCGGTTCCAGCAATCGGACGCCGGCCTTGAGTCCGGCGCGCACCAGCAGTTCCTCGGGGATCACTTCGTGGGACCGGCCTTCGAGCTCCAGCGTGCGGCAGTCCTGGTCGCCGCATTCATTGCAGCAGCGGCTGGCTCCGCTCTGACCTTCGAGCCAGGCTTCGAGCGGCTGGCCGCCAATCCAGATCCGGTTGGATTCCGAGGGCTGGACCAGGAAAGCCTGCTGGTCGAGTTCGCGGCATTCGAGCACCGGCTGCACACCCAGCGGTTCGAGCACGGTCCTGAGTCGTTCAATGGCGCGCCGGACCGAATCCCCGCTACCCTGGCAGCGAGGGCAGGTATTGCCTTGGTCATTGACCAGGCGTTGCCAGATGATGGACAAGGTTTGCATCGGACTCTCCTTTGTGTGTTGGAGAAATTTCACATTTTCGCTCTCAACGATGGGCTTGAGTAGTAGCTTGCTGGAGCTGTGGGTTATCATCCGTTGATTAACTTATCTTATTGATAGCAGTGATCGGAATAGCTCTTGTCTTGGCATTCACCTGGATTCCCCTGCTTGCAGTCGCGGCTGAAACCCAGCCCGCGATTGACTTCAGCGCACAGGAGCAGGCCTATATCGCCCAGGCAGGAACCATCCGCATGTGCGTGGACCCCGACTGGATGCCGTTCGAGCGCATCAACGAAGCAGGACAACACGAGGGCATCGCCGCTGACCTGATCCAGCTGGTCGCGCAGCGCGTCGGGCTGAAGATCGAATTGCATCCGGTCAAGAGCTGGCAGGAAAGCCTCGACGCATCGAAGGCCGGTGTCTGCCAGATCATGAGCTTTCTCAACCAGACGCCGGAGCGCGACCAGTGGCTGATCTTCACGGCCCCCATCTTCTTCGATCCGAATGTCATCATCGCCCGGGAGGAGCACAACTACATCGGCGATCTCAAGGGGTTGTCGAATGAAACGGTAGCCTTGCCGCGTGGCACTATGGTCGAGGAACGCATCCGGCGCGAATATCCGGATGTGATGGTCATTCTGACCGATAGCGAGCCTGAATCCGTCAAGCTGGTCTCCGAGCGCAAGGCGGGCATGACCATCCGCTCCCTGATCGTGGCGGCCTATTCCATCAAGAAGGAGGGCCTGTTCAATCTGAAGATTGCGGGCCATGTGCCTGAATTCACCAACAAGCTGCGGGTCGGTGTGGTCAAGAACGAAACGGTGCTGCGCGGCATCCTGGACAAGGGGGTGCAGACCCTGACGCCGCAAGACCGCGAAGCGATATCGAACCGGCATGTCGCGATCCAGGTGCAGCAGGGTTTTGATTATCGGCTGGTCTGGAAAATCCTGGCCGTCAGCGCCGTCATCCTGCTGGTCAGCCTGTTCTGGATCAGCAAGCTGCGGGCGCTGAACCGGAAACTGGAGCGCTTGTCCACCACGGATCGCCTGACTGGCCTGTACAACCGCCTGAAGCTGGACGAGGTTCTGGAGTCCGAGGGCATGAGGGCGTCCCGATCCGGTCATTCGTTCAGCGTGATCCTGATCGACATCGATCACTTCAAGCGCGTCAATGACCAGCATGGCCACCAGACGGGCGACCTAGTGCTGGTCGATCTGGCACAACTGCTGCGCACCGGGATGCGAAGCACCGACTTTGTCGGCCGCTGGGGTGGCGAAGAGTTCCTGGTCATTTGCCCGCACACGGATAGCGCCGGTGCCTGCAAACTGGCAGAGACACTGCGCCAGAGTATCCAGGATCACCTTTTCCCGGTCGCGGAACAGCAAAGCGCCAGTTTCGGCGTGGCCAGCTCTTGCCCGGGCGATAGCGCCAGCGAGATCGTTTCCCGCGCGGACAAGGCACTCTACGCGGCGAAAACAGCGGGACGAAATTGCGTCAAGGTCGGTTAGCGGGAGGCGGCTGCCAACCGGCCCGAGCTGTCCACCGTCCACTGCAGCGCATGGAAAGCGCCCACTGAGGGCCGGTGTGCGATCGACACCAGCGCGCCGCCGTGCTCCCTGATCAAGCCGAGCAGCTTTTCATAGACCTGCTGTTCAGCCGCCGCATCGAGCGCGCTGGTGGCCTCGTCGGCGAACAGCCAGCGCGGCTTCTTCAGCAAGGCGCGCGCAATGGCGAGGCGCTGCTGCTCGCCGCCCGAGAGCTTCTGGCCCCAGGCGTCCTCGGTATCGAGCTTGTCGGCCAGCTGCGGCAGCAGCGCGTCGCGCAGCGCCTGCTGCAGCTCGGCGTCACCGTAGTGGTCGGCCGTTGCCGGATAGGCCAGCGCGTCGCGCAGCTTGCCATTGGGGAAATAGGGCCGTTGCGGCAGGAACATCGCGTCCTGCTCGAAGCCGGCCGGCAGCTCGATGCGGCCGCGCGCATAGGGCCAGATGCCGGCCAGGGTGCGAAACAGCGAGGACTTGCCGCTGCCCGACGGGCCCTGCAGCAGCACGCTGTCGCCCGGGCGCAGCGCCAGGCCGGCGCCCTGCAGCAGCACGCGGCCATCAGGCAGAGACAGGGTCAGATCGTCCAGGCGCAGCTCGTCGCCGCTGCCGGCCGACAGCAGGCCCAAGCCGTTGGCGGCCTTCAGGCTGTCCTCGAAACCGGTCAGACGATCGGTGGTGGCGCGCCAGCGCGCCAGCGCGTCGTAGTTGTCGACGAACCAGGACAGCGCGTCCTGCACCCGGCCGAAGGCCGAGGCGATCTGCATCAGCTCGCCGAGCTGGATCGCGCCACTGAAGAAGCGCGGCGCCGCCACCACGAACGGGAACACCACCGCGGCCTGACCGAAGCCGACCGTGAACCAGGTCAGGCGCTTCTGTGCCTTGATCAGCGCCAGGGTGTTCTGCAGCACGGCGCTGAAATGGCCGCCGAGCTGGCGCTGCTCGACCGGCTCGCCGCGGTCGAGCGCGATCGCCTCGCTGTACTCGCGTACCCGCACCAGGTGATGCCGGAAATCGGCCTCGCGCTTCTGTTGTGCGAAGTTCAGCTTGATAAGCGGGCGGCCGATGTAGTGCGTCAGCACGCTGCCGACCAACGCGTAGGCGATCGCCATCCAGACCATGAAGCCGGGGATGTTCCAGTCGCTGCCGTTGAAGACAAAGCCGAAGCTGCCCGACAAGCCCCACAGGATGCCGACGAAGCTCGCGAGCGTGACGCAGGCGTTGAGCAGGCCCATGCTCAGGCCCACCGCTGATGAGGTGAACATGCCCAGGTCTTCCTGGATGCGCTGGTCCGGGTTGTCGGGCAGGCTGGCGTCCTCGCGCGTGAAGCGCATCAGTTCGAGCCGATAGAAGGCCTTGCGGGCCAGCCAGCGCGCCATCACATGCGCCGTCATCCAGGCGCGCCAGCGGATCTCGAGCAGCTGGGTCAGGTAGAAGCGGTAGACCGCGATCAGGATGTAGCCGAAGGCCAGCCCGGTGAAGCGCCCGAGCTGCTGCCAGAACACCTCGGCGTTCTTGTTCTGCAGCGCGTCGTAGAAGACCCGGTTCCACTCGTTGAGCAGCACCAGCATGTAGACTGCGCCGAGGTTCAGCGCGACGATGGCCGCGAGCAGGCCGCGCGCCTTCCATTTCTCGTCGGAGCCGAAGTAGGGCGCGGACAGCGCCCAGGCGCGGGAGGCGAAATGGCGGAACTGGTTCAGCTTGGTCAGCAGGCTCATGGGGGCATTCAGGGGTTGGCGACGCCGGAGGCGACATGGCCGGAAGGCACATGCAGCGCGGCCGATTCGATATGGCCGGTCTGGTCATCGAAGAAGAAGTCGGGCTCGAACTCGCGCAGGAATTCGCCCTTGGGCAGACCGCCGAGGAACATCGCCTCGTCGATCGCGATGTCCCAGTCCATCAGGGTGCGGATGGCGCGCTCGTGCGCCGGCGCGCTGCGCGCCGTCACCAGCGCGGTGCGCAGGTGCATGCCGGCCTGGCCCGCATGCTGCAGCTGCTGCAGCGCCTCCAGCAGCGGCTTGAAGGGGCCGCCCGGCAGCGGTTGATCGGCGCGGTCTTGCTCGTGTTGCTGGAAGGCACCCAGGCCCTGCGCCTGGTAGATGCGCTCGGCCTCGTCCGAGAACAGCACCGCGTCGCCGTCGAAGGCGATGCGGACCTCGTGCGGGTGCGCGTCGCTGGCGCGCACCGATTGCGGGTAGACCTGGGCCGCCGGCACGCCGGCGGCGAGCGCGGCACGCACGTCGCTCAGATGGGTGGACAAAAAGAGGTTGGCGCGCAGCGGCCGCAGGTAGCGCCAGGGCGACTGGCCGCGCGTGAACACGCCGCGCTCGATGCCCAGGCCGTAATGCTGGGCCGAGCGGAACACGCGCAGCCCCGAGACCGGGTCGTTGCGCGACAGGATCACGACCTCGACCCGCGGCTCGCCGGGCGAATTGAAGCTCAGCAGCTTGCGCACCAGCGAGAACGCGACGCCTGGCTTGGCTGGCTGCTCCAGCCGCGCGAGCTGCAGCTGCATGTAGGCGCGGTCATCGGCCTGCTCGAAGACGAGGTTTTCCTCCTCGAAGTCGAACAGCGCGCGCGAGGAAATCGCGACGACGAGCTGGCCTTCCAGGGTGGCGGGCATGTGGACTCCTGTGGTGGCAACCCGGCTAGCTTACCGGTTCAAACCCGGACCTGGGGTTCATTTCACCAGCTGGTTGAGCTGGATGATGGGCAGCAGCACTGCGAGCACGATCAGCATCACGACCAGGCCCATCACGACGATCAGCAGTGGTTCGAGCAGGGTGGCCAGGCGCAGCGCGCGGCGCTGGACCTCGGCGCTGAGCTGGCTGGCCGCGCGCTCCAGCATGGCCGGCAGCTGGCCGGTCTGCTCGCCCAGGCGCGCGAACATCGAGATCAGCCCTGGAAAGCGCTTCTTCGAGGCCAGCGCGCCGGCCAGCGGCGCCCCCTCGCGCACCAGCACCAGCGCGTCGAGCGCGTCGGCACGCAGCGCGCGGTTGTGCAGTGTCTCGGCCGCGGTCTGCAGCGCGCGCAGGATCGGCACGCCGGCACCGGCCAGCATCGCGAGCGTGGCGGCAAAGCGCGCCGCGTTGTAGCCACGCGCGATGCGGCCCACCAGCGGCAGCTTGAGCCAGGCCGCGTCCATGCGCTCGCGCAGGGCGTCGTTGCGGCGCGCCTGCACCAGCGCAACCCCGCCGCCGGCCAGCAGCAACGCCGCCAGCCAGCCCCATTGCCGCACCAGCCCGCTCAGGCCCAGCATGATCACGGTCAGCAGCGGCAGCGCGCGCTTGCTGCCAGCGAACACGTTGGCGACCTGGGGCACGACATAACTCATCAGGAACACCACGATCACGATCGCGAACAGCGTCACGATGGCGGGGTAGAGCGCGGCCGAGATCAGCTTGTTGCGCAGTGCCTCGCGTTCCTCCAGGTCATCGGCCAGACGCTCCAGCACGGTGCCGAGCTGGCCGCCCTGTTCGCCGGCCGCGATCACCGCGCGGTAGCTGGCGTCAAACTCGCGCGGATGCTGACCCAGTGCGCGCGCGAAGCTGGAGCCGGCGTTGACCTCGGCGCGCAGGCTGGCGATCAGGCGCTGCTGCTCGGGCTGGTCGGCTTCGTCGGCCAGCGCCGCGAGGCCGCGTTCGAGCTGCAGGCCCGAACTCACCAGGCCGGCGAGCTGACGTGTCCAGACCGCCAGCGCGACGGCGTTGAAAGTGCGCGCGCGCCAGAGCTGGCGGTTCCAGCCGGTCGCGGGCGCTTCCTCGCTGCCCATCGCCGGCAGGACTTCGAGCGGGATCAGGCCGCGCTGGCGCAGCAGGCCACGGGCGGCACGGGCGGTGTCGGCTTCCAGCAGTCCCTGCTGCTGGCGGCCGTCGGCATCCAGGGCTTCGTAGCGGTAGGCGGGCATGGGGTTTCGGGATCAGCCCGGCTGGGCTTGGCTGGCCGGGAATGCCGCCGCAAGCGCCTGGGCGGCGATATCGAGTGAACGCAGTCGCAGCTCCGGGTCGAAGACATCGCTGACCAGCATCAGCTCGTCGGCGCCGGTCAGTTCGACCAGCCGGGTCAGGCCCGCGCGCACGGTCTCGGGGCCGCCGACCACCCCGGCCGCCAGGAAGTCGAGCACGGCGGCGCGGTGCTGCGCCGGCAGGTTTTCCAGGAAATGGGGCACCGGTGGCGCCAGCGCGCGGCGCTGGTTGGTCAGGATGCCGAGCACGCGCTGGTAATGGCTGCTGGCGAGGAATTCGGCTTCCTCGTCGGTCGGCGCAGCGACCAGTGGCACGCCGATGATGACGTAGGGCTGCTGCAGCTGGGCCGAGGGCCGGAAATGACTCCGGTACAGGTCGAGCGCCTGCAGCAGCAGGCGCGGCGCGAAATGCGAGGCGAAGGCATAGGGCAGGCCGCGTTCGGCTGCCAGCCGGGCCGAATACAGGCTGGAGCCCAGCAGCCAGATCGGCACCTCGGTGCCGGCGCCCGGCAGTGCGACCAGGCGCTGGCCGGGCTGGGCCGGCGCCAGCAGGCGCTGCAGTTCGGCGACGTCGGCGGGGAAGTCGTCCTCGGTCTCGACCCGGTCGCGCCGCAAGGCGCGCATGGTCAGGCCGTCGGTGCCGGGCGCGCGGCCCAGCCCGAGGTCGATCCGGCCCGGATAGAGCTCGGCCAGCGTGCCGAAGGCCTCGGCCACGACCAGCGGCGCGTGGTTGGGCAGCATGATGCCACCCGAGCCGACTCGGATGCGTTCGGTCGCGCCCGCGATATGGCCGACCAGCACGGCGGTGGCCGAACTCGCGACGCCCGGCATGTTGTGGTGCTCGGCCAGCCAGTAGCGCGCAAAGCCCAGGCTTTCGGCATGCCGGGCCGTGCGGCGCGCGATGGCCAGCGCGTCAGCGACGCTGCCGCCCTGGCGCACGGTGACCAGGTCGAGCATGGAGAGACGGGGTGTGGACGAGTCGGTGGTGGACATGCGGGCATTGTAGGGACAGCATATGTCGCTCGAATGCGCTGCAAAACGAATGGATAAAAGTCTGCCGGTCGCGAATGGGGTCATCCCGGTCCGGCCTGACGGACTCAGGGAGGACCATGTCAGATACCAACCAGTTGGAGGCGCGGCTCAGCCGGGATGCCGATGCCTGCCAGGCCGTCGATGCGATCCTGCGCTCGGCGCGTGGTTTCGCACAGCTCGACGACTGGCGAAACAGTCTGCTCGACAGGCTGGCGGCCGAGCCAGGGCTGCCGTCGCAGCAGCGGGCGGCCCTGCTGCTGCGCCTCGGGCTCATTGTCTTGCTGCGTGCCGGCGACTGCGCGACGGCCAGGCGGACCTTCGACGAGGCGATCGCGCTCGTCGAGGACGAACGCCCGGGCAACTTGTTGCTGGTGCTGCGCGCGCTGGCTGGCATGGCGGATTCCCTGGCGGGTCGCCTGGTGCGCGCCGACGTGCAATTGTCTGATGCCGAACTCGCCAGCCGTGAGCCTGGCATATCCGTCCTGACGCGCGGCTGGCTCGCGATCGCATTGGCCCTGAACCGACTGTTCAGGGGCGATGCGGCGGGGGCGCTGGAGATCCTGGCTGGCTCCGAGGCCGCGCTGCCGCAGGAGGGGCCGGCCGGCCGGCTGCAGCTGCTGCTGTGCATGTACGCCGCCGCGCTGCAGGGATGTCGGGATCAGGTCGCGGCGTTCTCGGCCCGCATTGCGTGCGCCGCCATCCCCGAGCGCCTGACCCTGCTGCATGCCGGCCGGCATTTCGTGCTCGGGGTCGCGGCCCTGAGGGGTGGCGAAGCCTTGCGCGCGCTGGTGCATGCCGAGGAAGGCGCCAGTGCCGGCGCGCGCGGGGGCAGCCGGCTGGCGGTGCACCTGGCGGCCCTGCTGCAGGCCCAGGCCCTGGCCGACCTGCAGCGGGTCGACGAGGCCAGGGTCCTGCTGCTGCAAAGCTGTCTGGATTGGAGATCCCTCGGTCTGGACTATCTGGCGCTGGCAGGCCGGCTTGAACTGACCCAGCTGGAGGCGAACGCGGGCGAGCTCGACCGCGCCCGTCAGGCGCTGGCGGCGGCGCGTGCCTTGCTGTCGGTCGGCGAGCCGCTGGCGTCCCTGCACCGCGGGCCGGATTGGTTGCACGAGCTGGAGCGCAGGCTCGACGGCGGCCTTGTGCCGGTATCGAGCGCTCAGGCCCATGTGCGTATCCACATCCTGGGCGAGTTCGTCGTCGAGATCAAAGGGCGGCGTCTCTACGACCGCGACTGGAAGGGCCAGCGCACCAAGTCGCTGCTGCTGGCGCTGATCGGCGAAGGCGGCTACAAGGTGCCGGTCGAGCGCCTGTCCGACCTGCTCTGGCCCGATTCGGATGGCGATCAGGCACTGCAGAACCTCAAGGTCGCGCTGCACCGCCTGCGGCGCCTGGGTTGTGCCCAGGATGAGGCGCCGGTGAACTGGGTTCACGTCAAGCATGGCCGGGTCAGCCTCTCGCGCAGCCTGTGCTGGGTCGATCTCCATCAGTCTGTAACTGATTTGGAACCCCCGCGCTGAAATGCTGCTGTCATCGCCCTGCTGCGGGTCGATCTTGCCTTTCTGGGCGGATCGTGCGGCATGCGGGCGTACAGGAGCTGGACGCTCGCGTCTGGCAGCGTGGCCCGCGCGGCAAAGCCAGCGCAAGCCTTGATTCACAGGGAGATGGACAAATGACGATGGAAAGCCTCAAGACCATACAGAACGCGATCGCCAAGGAGGGCCTGGACTGGCAGGCCGCCGCCACCAGCGTGTCGCAGTTGAGCACCGAACAGCAGAAGGGGATGCTGGGCCTGCGCATCGACAAGGCCGAGCTGGAAGCGACCGAGAAGGCCATCAAGGCTGCCACCGCATTGCGCGCGCTGCAGGCCGAAGCCGGTTTCCCGCTTGCGATCGACTGGCGCAACAACGGCGGCAACTGGGTCACCTCGGTCAAGGATCAGGGCGGCTGCGGCTCCTGCGTCGCGCATGGCACGCTGGCCGCCATCGAGGCGCGCGCCAACATCGTCTGCCAGAACCCCAACCTCGACCTCGACCTGTCGGAGTCCCACCTGTTCTATTGCGGCTGCGGCAACTGCTGCGGCAACGGTTGGAACTTCGCCCCCGCGCTCGACTTCTGCAAGAACACCGGGGTCGCCAGGGAGGCCGATTTTCCCTATGTCGACAGCAACCAGCCCTGCAAGCCGGGCGTCGCGCCGATCTTCAAGATCGACGGCTGGACCCAGGTGCTCGCGCTGGCTGACCGCAAGAACCTGCTGGCCGCGCGCGGCCCGATGGTCGCCGGCATGGCGGTCTACCAGGACTTCTTCAGCTACGCGGGCGGCGTCTACAAGCATGTCAGCGGCAGCCTGGCGGGCTATCACGCGATCTCGGTGGTCGGCTACGACGAGACCGGCAAGTACTGGATCTGCAAGAACAGCTGGGGCACCGGCTGGGGCGAGCTCGGGCCGGATGGCTCGCGTGGCTGGTTTCGCATCGCCTATGGCGACGCCAGCGGCCTCGACACCCAGTTCGCCTTCTACGATGTGCAGCTCAACCAATGTCCGGTGCCGGTGATCGATCCCTGCATCAGGCACCGGGTCTACCTGAGCAACGTGCTGCGCGCCGCTCAGACCAACCGGGCCCTGCGGGCCTGCCTGCTGTTCCATGTCTGCCGCGTCGGCCGCCTGCCGCTGTGCTCGCGCGCCGTCATGGACGTGGTCAGCCGGGTCCAGGCCGTCCTCAAGATCTGCCCGCAGTTCAGGCTGGCGTTCTGCCGTGCCCTGCAGACCATCTGAGGCGGCTGCTGACGGCCTTTGCCTGGGGCGGCATGACCCGCTCCATATTGTGAAACCAGGAGGACAACATGCGTGGATGTGGATGCAAGTGCGGGCCGCAGCAGGCGGCCCAACAGCAGTTCGGGACCGAGCCGGCAGGGACTGAGCAGGACAACTGGTTCGGCCTGGCCGAAGCGCCGACAGGCCAGTCGGGGGCAGAACTGTTCGAGGCATTGACCGCTGCTGGCGCCGAGCCGTCCGCAGACGTCGAGGCCGACGAGCTGGCCGCGGTCGAGTTCGAAGACGAGCAGGCGGCGCAGCAGGAGCTCGACGAGGTGCTGGCCGAGGCGGATGATGAAGGCGGCGAGGCGGTCGAGCCTGGTCTGGATGAGCTGCTGGTGCTGCTCAGGAACCAGCCGGGTCTCAAGATCACGCTGTCGTATTGAGCTTTTGCACGCGGGGCCGGCGCTATCATCGGCGACGGTCCCGCTGCGCGGCGATCCGGTTTCATTTTTTCACTTTCGCCGCAAGGTCGCAGGCATGCCTAAGACATACACCCGGGACCATCCCCGCATCGACGTCAGCACGGGTCAGGCCTTCGTGATCGAGCTCGCGGCCAATCCGACCACCGGCTACGAGTGGCAAGCCGATTTCGATCCGGCCGCATTGAGGCTGGCCGGGCGCGAGTTCGTCCTGTCAGTCGCGTCAATGGGCGGCGGCGGCATCGAGCGCTTCCGTTTCGAGTCGCTTGCAGCGGGGGTGACCCGACTCGCATTCGCCTACCGGCGTGGCTGGGAGTCCGGCGTCCGGGACCAGGCGGTGTTCGAGGTCACGGCGGATTGATCATCCATCCGTCGGTCCCGAACCTGCTCAGTCGAGCTTGAGCTTGCGGCTGTTGACCACCTGCTTGTAGATCTCGAACTCGGACTTGATCTGCTCGCCGAACTGCTCGGGCGTGTTGGCGACGATCAGCGAGCCGGTGCCCTCGATGCGCTTGCGCACCGCCGGGTCCTCAAGCGACTTGCGTACGCCAGCGTTGACTTTGTCGACCACCTCTTTCGGCAGTCCCTTGGGGCCGATGATGCCAAAGAAGGCCATCCGGTTGACCGGCTCCAGACCGACTTCCTTGAAGGTCGGCACATTGGGCAGCTGTTCCAGGCGCTTGGGCGCCGCGACCGCGATCGGAATGAGCTTGCCGGCCTGGATGAAGGGCAGCGCCGAGGGCAGGTTGTCGAAGATCATCTCGACCTGGCCGGCCACCGCGTCGTTGAGCGCCGGACCCGAGCCGCGGTAGGGGATATGCGTGATGAAGGTCTTGGTCTGTTCCTTGAACAGCTCCATCTGCAGGTGCAGGATGGTGCCGGTGCCCGACGAGGCATGCGAGTACTTGCCCGGCGCCTTGCGGACCGCCTCGATGAAGGTCTTGTAGTCCTTGGCCGGGAAGCTCGGATGCACCGCCAGCACGTTGGGGGTGGCGGCGATGTTGATGATGGGCGTGAAGTCCGTCACCGGGTGGTAGGGAATCTTGGGGTTGATCGCCGGATTGGCCGCCATGCTCGATACCGTCGCGATACCCAGGTTGTAGCCGTCCGGCGCCGCGCGCGCGGTCTCGGCCGCCCCGATGCTGCCACCGCCACCGGCCTTGTTCTCGACGATCACGCTCTGGCCCAACGCCTTGCCGAGCGGGTCGGCAATGATGCGCGCGACCACGTCGGTGGTGCCACCGGGCGCGAACGGCACCTGCAGCTTGATCACCTTGCTCGGGTAGCTCTGGGCCAGGGCCAGGGTGCTGGCACTCAGGGCGCAGGCCAAGGTCAATACTTGACGACGTTTCATCTCAAAACCTCTTGAACGGATGCCGGCAGGCCGACCGGATTTTTTCAGGTCGGAATTCAGACAAAAAGCATACCAGTCCCGTACGGGCTTGGTGTGGATGAAGCGTGCATCAGGCCTTGATCGCGGTCAGTCCCGCATCACGCGCAGCAGCTCCTCGCGGCTGGTGATGTTGTATCGAAAACAACTGTTTTTCTTTTGGTATTATTTGGCGGTTCACATTTTTAAAACTCAGAAATTGATCGTATGAGCAAAGCAACATTCAAGGGCGTGCTGTCGATGGTGGCATTGGCTGCCCTGACGGCTTGTGGTGGCGGCGGTGGCAGTTCCGAGGCGCCCGCGAAGGTCACGGTGGCAGGAACTGCGGCCAAGGGTTTGCTCGCGTTTGCAAAGGTCAGTGTTTACGAAATCGGTCCGACTGGTCCGGACTACAGCAAGCCCTTGGCGACCGGAATAACCCGCGATGACGGTTCCTACTCGCTCAATATTAGGCCCACCGACAACCCGATTCTGGTGAAGGTCGAGAGCGTTGCAGGGACCAAGATGCTCGATGAGACGCAGATCGTGAATGGCGAGTTCAAGCAGGTGGATGTTCCTGTTGGGCTCGTTCTGCGGTCGGTCGCGCCCAATGCCAGCAACGGAACCGTGAATGTCAGCGCCAACCCGTTCACCGACGCCGCCGTGGCGGCTGCTGAAACCGCCACGGGTGGTGCCTGGTCTGCCGATGCTATTGCCGGCGGCATCCAGCTGGCGGCCCAGCTGGTGCCTGCAGGCGTCGATCCCTTCAAGACGACCGCGACCAATCTGACGCAGGTAGCTACTAACAGTGCTGCACAAAATGATCTTCTGGTGGCCCTGACTGGTTTCATGCAGAAGGCGCAGTCCTGCGTTGATGATGGTCCGACGGTGACCCTGGCGGACATCCGGTGTGAACAGAAAATGCTCAACGATCTGACGGGCCTGAAGGTGACAACTGGTGGTTCCAGCCTGACCCAAGCTGCTGCTTTGAGTTCCTACCGTACCGCTCAGTACGATGCAGCGAAGGCTGCAACCAGCGGCAAGCCACTCCAAACTCAGGCGGGCACCATCGCCGCTTCTTATGGCACTGGCGGTACCGCAACCAGTATCGTTGCGGAACAGGAGAATGCCTCCACGCTGGCAGCAAAATCTGCCCTGACAAGCTTCGTTAACACCTTGCGTCAGGGCTTTGTCCAGTCCGAGCAGACCTTGAAGCAAGCTGTCGACGGGTTCGACGCGCGGTATCAAAACATGGCATCAGACGGTGCCCGCGCCGTGATCGATGCGGCCGACATCGTCAACGGGTGCTTGTTCGACAACAATACATTCGTCTGTGATGCTCCTGGTTGGATGCCTGCAACGGGTGGCGGATATACCAAGACCATTCCCTCGTCCCGTGTTCCGGGCGCCACCGTCGTCGTCACCGCCAACGCTACTTACAGTGACAGCGCCGGTTATGGCGTGGCCTATAAAGCGATCCAGGCGTCTTCCGCTGGCAAGACCCTTTCATCCGCTGATCTTGCGGTGGGCCTGACCGGCTTCGACAGCACTGTGTCTCCCGTTGGCAACAGCGTTGGCGTAACCGTCAACGGCAATTTCCGGGCCTACGATACGGGGCCCTCTGGTGCCTATGCGACGCTGTCCTTCGACAACATCCGCTTCAGTGCCGTCGAGGGTACTCCCAACGTCATGAAGGCCGCGGGCGGCGTGACGCTGTCGTCCAGCCTGGGTGACAAGCTTGCTGGTACCCTCGACTTGGAGGTCAAGGAGAAAGAACTGTCCAGTTTCGACACAACAGGGGAGCTGACCAAGCTGATTCTGTCGCTCAAGGCAGAGGCGGCGCCGAACCCGGCCACGCAATATGCCGCCTTGGGTATCGTTGCCAACGCCAGCCAGAAGGATTTCTCTGGTCTGGGTTACGACTCCTACAGTCTGGCGGCCAATGTCGAGTTGACCAACCTGACCAAGCTGGGCTTGAACGTGAGCCGTGCTGCTGCCAATGTGGTGAATGCTACGGCAACCATCGGCTCGAACGGCAGCGTGGTCATTCTCTCGGTCAAGGCTGATTCCGCAATAGGCAAATACTGCTTCCCGGCTGACGGTGGCGCCAAGCTGTGCGGCAACGAGCTCAAGATCAGCGCCAAGGACGGCGCCTACACGGCGGTCCTGAAGAATGGCGCCAGCAGCGGCGACATCCTCAGCAATGGCGTCAAGGTCGGCACCATCAGCCGCAGCGGCATCAAGGTCGATGGCCAAGAGTACTCGTTCTACTGATCGGTTTGCCTCGAAAAAAGGTCGGTTCCTGCCGGCCTTTTTTCTGCTGACCCTGTCTGCCGCTGCATCTGCCTACGATCTTTCCCTGAATCTGGAGCATCAGTCCAGTCATGGCTTGATGACGACTGGCCAGTGGAAGGGCGAAGCGCTGGAGCAGGCGGCGCCCCATGTGATCTCGGTTTATCGCACCAGCGTGTCAGCGAGCCATGAAATGGCGGATCTGACCTGGTTCGCCGAGCATTCGGCCAAGGCCTATTTCAGCGGGCGCTCGAATGTGCTGGCATTGGCTGCCGGTGTCGAGGGGTCAAGCCAATTTCAATTGCCGCCCAGCGGGCGCTACAAGCTTGAAGGGCAATTCAGCGCGCTGCGTTCGACGGATGTCGGCATCCTCAAGAAGATCGCGTGGTCCGATCAGATCACGCTCAAGCTCAGGCCCTATCTGTCGCTCATCGAGCATTACGAGCGAATAGAGGGTTCGGGCGTGATCGATGCGCAGGCCGGTGATGCCACTGTCAAGGGATCGGTCAGCCGTGTCGGAACCCGCGACTATGGCTATCTGACCCAGGATCGACCCAACAGTGGCTGGGGCTTGGGGCTCGATCTGGGATTGAGTCTGCGACAAGGCCCCTGGTTGTTGCAGGTCGATGCCGAAAATCTGTTGAGTCGTCTGCAATTCTCCTCGGTGCACTACAGTCAGCGGCAATATGACGTTGCGGCCCGCCAGGGACAACTCGTGATCAAGGACATGGGCGAGTCTTCCATGACGGGGCAGTACGGTGTTGCCAAGCGGGACGAGCGTTTGCCTATCCATACCTTCTGGACCCTGACGAACTCGGAGCAGCGTGGCTGGAGGGGCGGCCTGTTCACGCTCGACGAGCGTATCAGCCCCTGGCTGGGCTATCGAATTGAGTCGGGTCGCATGTCCTACGAGGTCCAGACGATGGCGTTGAACAACCTGAGCTTGGGGGCTCTCTGGTCACCGAGTCCGGCGCTACAGTTGGGTGCGGGCCTGACCTTTGCCCAGCAGAATACCCCTGCCCTCGGGCAACTGACCTTGCGCTACCGTTTTTGAGGCAGCGCATGACACAGGCTTGGCGGCAGCAATTCATGCCGCAAGCCTGTTCTGATCGCGGTCAGTCCCGCGTCACGCGCAGCAGCTCCTCGCGGCTGGTGATGCCGTCCCGCACCAGTCGCTCGCCGTCGTCGCGCATCAGCGTCATGCCTCCGGCCAGCGCATGGGCGCGGATCTCGGCCTCGGGTGCGCGGCGGTGGATCTGGGCGCGGATCGCGTCGTCGGCCACCAGCAGCTCGAATATGCCGGTGCGGCCCTGGTAGCCGCTCTGGCCGCAGACGGCGCAGCCAGCGCCGTGGCAGGCCGGGCAGCGCTTGCGCACCAGGCGCTGGGCCAGCACGCCCAGCAGCGAGGAGGCCAGCAGGAAGGGCTCGACCCCCATGTCGGTCAGGCGGGTCACCGCGCTGGCGGCGTCGTTGGTGTGCAGCGTTGCCAGCACCAGGTGGCCGGTCAGCGAGGCCTGGATCGCGATCTGCGCGGTCTCGAAGTCGCGGATCTCGCCGATCATGATCACGTCCGGGTCCTGGCGCAGGATGGCGCGCAGCGCCTTGGCAAAGGTCAGCTCGATGCGGGCATTGACCTGGGTCTGGCCGACGCCGGGCAGCTCGTACTCGATCGGGTCCTCGACTGTCATGATGTTGAGGTGGGCCGCGTCCAGCCGCTGCAGCGCCGCGTACAGCGTGGTGGTCTTGCCGGAGCCGGTCGGTCCGGTGACCAGGATGATGCCGTGCGGCTGTGCGATCAGCTGCTCCAGGCGCGCCAGCGTCTCGCCCTGCATGCCGACCGCTTCCAGGCTGAGCTTGGACTCGGACTTGTCGAGCAGGCGCAGCACTGCGCGCTCGCCGTGGGCGCTCGGCAGGGTCGAGACCCGCACGTCGATCGCGCGTGTGCCCAGCCGCAGGCTGATGCGGCCGTCCTGCGGCAGGCGCTTCTCGGCGATGTCGAGGTCGGCCATGATCTTCAGGCGCGAGATCAGCGCCGCGTGCAGCGCGCGGTTCGGCTGCACGATCTCGCGCAGCGTGCCGTCGACGCGAAAGCGCACGCTCGAATGGCGTTCGTAGGGTTCGATGTGGATGTCGCTGGCGCCGTCGCGCGCGGCCTGGGTCAGCAGCGCGTTGAGCATGCGGATGATGGGTGCGTCGCCGGCGGTTTCGAGCAGGTCCTCGATCGCGGGCAGCTCCTGCATCATGCGGCCCAGGTCGGCGTCGGACTCGACTTCGCTGACCACCGCCGCCGCGCTGGCATCGCCCTGGTTGGCATAGGCGGCGCTGATGCGCTGCACCAGTGCCGCCTCGTCCTCGGTCTGCAGGCGGCTGGGACCGTGGCGGCGCAGCACCTCGCCCAGCGCGCTGGCCAGCAGGGTCCGGTTGTCGGCGGTCGGCAGCGGTGCCCACAGCGTCAGGCCGTCAGTGTCCTGCTGCAGCAGCAGCCGGTGTTCACGCGCCCAGGCGTAGGGCAGGGGGTAGGTCGTCATGCGCGGCCCCGGCTCATTGTGCTGTCGGGGTGTTCGCCGCGTTCGGCACGACCGTCCCGAGCGGCTGGCGTGGCTGGCTCAGGTCGAGCGGCGCCAGCTGCGCGGACTCGCTGATGCCGAGCACGCTGTTGGGCTGGGGCTGCTGCTGGGCCTGGGTGCCGCGCATCAGCTCGTAGCGGTCCATGGCGAGCGACTCGGTCTGGCGGGCGTCGCGCAGCACGACCGGGCGCAGGAAGACCATCAGGTTGGTCTTCTTGCGGCTGCGTGTCTCGCTCTTGAACAGGTGGCCGAACATCGGCAGGTCGCCGAGTCCGGGCACCTTGTCCTGGTTGCCGCTGTATTCGTCAGACAGCAGGCCACCGAGCACGACGATGCTGCCGTCCTCGACCAGCACGCTGGATTCGATCGAGCGCTTGTTGGTGGTCGGGCCGCTGGCTGCATTCTTGCTGGCCGGATCGATGTTGCTGACCTCTTGGAACACGGTCATCTTGACGGTGCCGTTCTCGCTCACCTGGGGTCGCACGCGCAGGGTCAGGCCGACGTCCTTGCGCTCGATGGTCTGGAACGGGTTGACCGAACCGTTGGCGCTGTTGTTGTTGGTGTACTGGCCGGTCACGAAAGGCACGTTCTGGCCGATCACGATCTTGGCCTCCTCGTTGTCGAGCGTCAGCAGGTTGGGCGTTGAGAGCACGTTGCCATCGCCGCTGCTCTGCAGGAAGTTGGCCAGCGCGCCGAGGTAATGGCGGCCGTTGAAGCTTGGCGCCAAGGCCAGGTTGAGGCCGCCGCCGAGCGAGTTGACGGCGGTGCCGAGCGAAGTGCCGCCGGCCGCCAGCCCCGCCGTCACGCCCAGGATGTTGGCGCCTGCCGTGCCCGAGTTGGTGCCGATCAGGCCCAGCGAGCCGTTCTTGCCGAGCACGCCTTGCCACTGGACGCCGAATTCAGCGGCCTTGTCGGCGTTGACCTCGGCGATCAGGCTTTCGACATAGACCTGGGCCCGGCGCATGTCGAGCTGGTCGATCACGGCGCGCAGCTGGCGCACCTGCGGCTCGGGTGCGCTGATGATCAGCGCGTTGGTGGCGGGGTCGGCCTGGATCTGGCCGCCGACCGAGGGCTGCGCCGGCCCGGACAGCGGGGCGCTGGCGCCGCCTGTGGCACCGGTGTTGGCGCTGACAACCGGGCGAGCAGCGGCCAGGGCAGTGCCTGCTGCCGCGCCGCCAGCCGCGCCTTGGGCCGCGCTGTCGGCCGCCAGCGCCGCGCGCAGCGTGGTGGCGAGCTGGGTCGCGTCGGCGTTCTTGAGGTAGACCACATGGATGTTGCCCTGGGTGCCGACCGCATTCGGTCGATCGAGCTTGTCGACCAGCGCGCGCACCAGCGCGACCCGGGCCGGGTTGGCGGCGCGCAGCACCAGCGCGTTGCTGCGCGGCTCGGGTAGCAGCACGGTCCTGAAGCTGCTGTCGGGACCCTGGCCAGCGGTACCCGGTGCACCCACGCTGCCGTCGATCAGCTTCTGCACCAGCGGCGCGAGGTCGTTGGCCAGCGCGTGCTTGAGCGGAATCACTTCAACGTCGCTGGCGGTGGCGGTGTCGAGCGCAGCGATGATGCGGCCGATGCGGCGCAGGTTGTCGGCGTAGTCGGTGATCACCAGCGCGTTGCTGCCCGGTGTCACATTGATGGTGTTGTTCGGGCTGATCAACGGGCGCAGCACCGCGACCAGGTTGTTGGCGTTCTCGTGGCTGAGGCGGAAGATCTGGGTCACGATCTGGCCGCCGGCCGCCACGCTGTTGGCGCTCACCACGGTGGGTGACTGCAGCTTGGCCTCGGCCTCGGGCATGATCTTGTACAGGCCCTGTGACTCGACCAGCGCAAAGCCCTGCAGCCGCAGTGCGGCGGTGAATTGCTCGAAGGCCGCCGCCGGACTGACCGGCCGGTCGGTCGACAGGTTCATCTGGCCCTTGACGCGTGGGTCGACCACCAGGTTGCGGCCGGTCAGCGTGGCCATGGTACGCGCCACGGCCTCGACCTCGGCGTTGGTGAAGTTGAGCGTGACCGGATCGCCGGTCCGCACCACCGGCCCGCTGGCCTGGCTCCAGGCGGTCGGCATGGCAGCGAATGCCAGGCTCAGCGCAATGGCCTGGGCCAGGACGCTGCGGCTGGCGGTGGAAAAAACTTGCTTCATCGGTGTCATCCCAGGCTGATGTGGGCGCGCGCGCCGTCGCGCCGCCCCAGTATGTTCAGGAGGTTGGACAGCGCGTCGACGCTGTCCGGTGCGGCCTCGGCCGTGCCGCGCAAACGCAGGCGACCGCCGGTCCATTGGCCTTGGCCGCTGAGCTTGAGCGCGCCGCTCAGGGTTTCAAGCTGCAGCCGGGGGCTGCCGCCCTCATCAGGCTCGAAGCGCAACTGGTAGCTGCCCAGCGGCTTGAGCGTCGACAGGCTGGAGCCCAGCTCCAGCGCTTGCAGCTCGAACGGGCCGCTCAGGCGCGCGCGGCCTTGCGCCCATTCGATGCCGCTGCCTTCGGTCTGCAGCTTCAGGCTGCCTTGCAGCTGGATCGTGTTCCAGGGCGAGCCCAGGCCCGCGAGCCAGCTGGCTGGCCAGATGCTGCTGTGCCGGGCCAGTTCCAGCCTGGCGCCGCCGGTCGACCAGGCGAGCAGCAGGTCCAGGCCCTGCGGCGTGCAACAGGGCGCCTGCAGCTTCAGCCTGAGCGCCGGTCCGCCGGCCCAGGCTGGTGCCAGCCGCCAGCCCAGGCCCTCGGGCAGGGCGGCGGAGGCCGAACTGCCCGCGCCGCCCGTGAGCACCAGATCAGCCCGGCCTTGCCAGACCGTGCCGCGCGCGTTGAGCAGCCGGACCTGGTCGCCGCTGGCCTCGCGCAGCAGCAGTGCGAGCCCGCGCGCCGGCGCGAAGGCGATCGCGCCCGCCGTCAGGCCCAGCGCAGCGGCCAGCAGGAACAGGCCGCTGCCGCGCCGCGCGGTGGGCGGCGCGGGGCCAAGCGCAGCCTTCATGTGCCGGCCCCGGTCGCATCGCCCAGCACCAGCTGGCCTTGCCAGCGCACGGCGCCGGCTGCGCCGCTGCGTTCGAGTTCGACCCGGGTCGGACGCAGGCGCGCGTTGACGCGCGCTTCCTGCAGCCATTGCGCCAGGGCTGCGGGCGTGGCATCGCGCAGCGTGACCGTGACCTGCTCGCCCGAGGGCTGGAGCTGGGCCTGCTCCTTGAGCAGGCGACGGGTCGAGGATTCGAGCGCACGCAGCCGCTCGGGCCAGGCCGGTGCCTGGGTGCTTTCGGATTGCTGCAGCGACCTGGCCTCGGCGGCCATGGCGCGCATGGCGTGCAGTTGCGGACCCAGCCTGGCCTGGCGCTCGGGCGCTGCCTGCAGCACGCGCCAGGCTGGCGCGATCGCCACGCTCCAGATCAGCAGCAGGGCCAGCAGCCAGATCGCGGCTTGCAGTGCCAGCCGCTCGCGCGGCGTGCGTCCAGCCAGGAAGGCCTGCCAATGGGCATTCAGCTGGGTGTTCATCAACGCTTCTCCCAATCCAGGCGCCAGTCGCTGCCCGAGGTCTCGACGCGCCAGCCGCGCGCCTGCAGGGTGGACTGCAGCGTCTGCTGGCCGGCTGCGTCCTGTGCCACGCCGACCAGCTTGGCCTGGCCGGGGCTGAATTCGATCTTCTGCCAGGCCGCGGGCTGATCGGCTGAACCCAGGACGGCCAGCAGGCTTTCCAGATCGCTGCCGCCGAGTTCGCCCTGCTGCTGGCGCAGGCGGTCGAGCTCGGCCTGCATCTGGCGCGGTGCGTCCAGCACCAGCTTGACCTGGGGAAAGGTTTGCGTGAGCAGCGTGCGCAGTTCGGTTTTCCGGGCCTGCTCGGCGCGGTGTTCCTGCCAGGCCAGCAGGTTGAGTCCCAGCAGCTGCAGGCCCAGCAGCGCGCCCAGGCTCCAGCGCACCGGGCGCCAGGCGGAATCACGCGTCAGCGTGCGCCAGGCGCGCGGCAACCACTGGCCGCGGCGTTGGCTGGCCGACAGCCTGAGGTCGAACTGGGCCAGGTTCCAGCCCTGGCGCAGCGATTGCAGCCAGCGCTCGGGCGCCGAGGCCATGGTCCATCGGAGTTCCGGCCAGATCTGTTCGGCCAGCGCGAGATGTGCAGCGTCTGCGCTGGCTGACAGCATGGACGCTTCGTTGCCGGATGGGCCTGCAGCCAGCCATTTTCTGACCGTGTTCGCGATCACCTGTGCGCTCGCGTCGCTGTCCGACTGCGGCAGGTGAGGCAAGGGCAGCATCAGCACGCCGGCGGGGCCGGTGGCGATGCACCAGGTCTGCCCGCCATCTTCCTGCAGCCAGAGTTGCTCGGCGGGCTGGGGGCTGACCGCCGGCACGATGCGACCGACCGGACGTTGCGCCTGTTCGAGCGCCTGCAGCTGGGCCTGCAGCCAGGCCTTGCGGCAGGCGGCGACCCAGCAACTGCCGGCCGATCCGGGCTTGGCGCCAGGCTCAAACGCGAAATGCAGCTGCGCCGGGTCGTCGAGCAGATGCTCTTCCAGCAGGCCATCGAGTGCCGCGCGCAACCGGGCCGGGCCGATCTTGGGCAGCTGGACGCGGTGCCAGGACAGCTGTTCCACCGGGACCACCAGCACGCATTCCACGTCCGATGGCAGCTCGGCGGCGGGCGACAGGCCCAGCCGGGCCGGCTTGAGCCCGTCGGTCGACTGGGCCCAGCGCCAGGCAGTCCCGGGCTCGGAGCCGGTCGAGGCGTTTTCAACAGGAGTCAGCAGCAGCACATCGGATTCCGGGGGTGATGGGAAAAAAGCGGGGCACGGGACGAGACCAGGAGCGGTTCATTTTAGGGTGGCCGGGTGACGCTGCAGGCCGCCATGCATGCGCCACACCACCCTGACCTGGATGCCGTCGCGCACCACCAGCGCGTTCTGCTCCAGCGTCGCCTCGTCCAGCTGCAGCAGACCGAGCACGCGGAAGTAGCGGCTCGTGACGGCATGGCGCTGGGGTTTGAGCTGGGCGCCGACGGCCGGCACCAGGTCGCCGAGGTCGCTGATGGCGCTGAAATGCCGGCGTTCGCGCTGGGCCACCACGGCCTGTGCCTGCGCCAGGTCCAGCCCGGGCAGGCTGGCGTGCAGCACCAGCGCGCTGGCGGTGTTGAGGTTGATCGGGGTCGGTTCGGGCAGCCAGTTCGCGTAGGGACTCAGTCGGTCCAGCGTCGATTTCGACAGGCCGAGCCAGGCCAGCTGCTCGTAGCGCTGCGGCCGCAGCAAGCCTTCGTTGCTGGCACTGGCGTTGGGGGTGTAGGCGGCCAGCAGGCTCCGCAGCAGCTGTTGCAGTTCGGCCGAGGGCAGTCCCAGCGCCGCGAACAGGCGTTCGATGGATTGGCGCTCGAGCGGTGCGAGCTGGACCTGATCGCCGGTCGACTCGATCAGGTTGTGCAGGTTGAGCTTGCCCTGCTCGTCAATGATGCGACCCGACAGCCGGGCGTCGAACGCGTCTGCTGCGGTCGGCTCGGCCTGCCCCGCCGACAGGAAGCTGGACAGCCGGGTCTCCTGCAGCGGCAGCGCCCAGGGCTCGGCCAGGTGGTCCACCTGGCTGGCGCGCGCATCCTCGCGCAGGATCAGCCGGGCCCAGTCGAGCGCGCCGGTCAGCAGCCAGAGCGACTGCGCGCGCTGGCGTGCGGTCTGCTCGAGCTGCAGATTGCGCCACTGCTGCCAGTAGGCCGCCGCGCTCACGCTCGCGACCAGCGCCACGGTCAGCATGGCCAGCAGCAGCGCGGCACCGCGCTGGCGGGGACGGCACAGGCCGCGCTTCACTGACCTTCTCCGCCCAGGGTCGGGCGGACCCAGTCGCGCACCAGCTGGCCGGTCGGACTGCCCGTCGCGGGCAGGGTCAGCAGCAGGCGCACGCCGTCGGGCAGGGCGGCGCTGGCCGCGGATTCCTGCGCCTCGTTCGTACCCTCGGCCGACAAGGGGTGGCTCCAGGCGCCACCACGGTGATAGAAGAGCTGCCAGTCCGCGACCGGGGTCAGCAGCAGCTGCTGCTGGCGGTCCTGCGCGCTCGGGTTGCGGCCCCATTGCTCGGCCTGCAGCCAGGCCTGCTTGAGTGTCTCGGTCCGCTGCAGCGGTGCCGAAGCCCAGCGCGCCCAGCGCGAAGCGCCCGAGACCGGGTCGGGCTGCAGGCTCCAGGCGATCACGCGCAGCCCGCCACCCAGGCCCTGGTCCGGGTCGCTGCGCGTGAGTCGCAGCACGCGGCCGTCGTAGTCCAGCGGCGGCACCTGCTCGGTATCGAGCAAGGCGTCGAGGTCGGCGTCCCATTGCGCCAGCGCGGTCTGCCAGCCGCGCCAGCGGTCGGCGTGCTCCTGCGTGACTGCTTGTGCGCGCGTCATGCCGTCGAGCGTGCGCCAGCTCAGCAGCGCCAGCACCGACAGCAAGGCCAGTGCGACCAGCAACTCGATCAGCGTCAGGCCGCGCCCATGCCGCGGTGGTGAGCGTGCCGGCATCAGTAGCGTCCCGCGAGGGTGGACAGCTGCAGCAGCTGCCCGCCGCCGGCGGCCGGATCGGGGTTGTCGACCAGGGCATCGACGCGCCGGAAGCTGGGGTTGGGCGTCGGGTTCACCCGCAGTCTGACCGTCAGCGTCTGGCCGGCCTGCACGCAGTCCGTCGTCGATTCGCCCACGGGGGGCAGCTGGCGCAGTAGGCGCAGTAGGCGCAAGCGGATCAGCTCGTTCTCGGCGCAGAGCTGGGCCAGCCACTGTTGCGGCTGGCGCTCCGCCATGCGGGTCAGGCTGCCTGTGGCCTGCAGGCCGGCGCTGAGCGCGACCGCCACGATGGCCAGCGCGACCAGGACCTCGATCAGCGTGAAGCCTTGCGGGCGGTTGGGGCGGCGGCGCATCGCGGTCAGGGCGATCCGGGCACGTCGGCCTGGAGGCGGAAGGGTTCGAAGCCATCGGTGACCAGGCGCAATTCGCGCCCGGCCAGGCTCAGCCTCAGGGTCTGCGCGGGAATCAGTGGCTCGGGGCCGAGCTGCAGCGTGGCGGCGCCGGCCGGCTGCTCGATGCGCGCCTGCAGTCCCTCGGTCAGCCAGTCGCGCGGGGCCAGTGCGTCCTCGCCGGTCGCGGGACGGTGGGCACCGATGAACTCGAAGCCGCGTGCGGTGGCGCGCCACTCCAGCGCCGCCGCGCTGGCGCGCGCATGGGCCCGCGCCGATTCGAGCAGCGCGGCCAGTCGCTGCGCATCGCGCTCAAGCGGATTGGCATCGGGCAGCGACAGGCTCACGCCAGCCATGGCCAGGCCGATGATGGCCAGCACGACCAGCAGCTCAAGCAGCGTGAAGCCGCGCTGGCGTGTCGGCATGAGGCGATCCGCTTACTGCCAGCTGCCGATGTCGGCATCGCGGCCCTCGCCGCCGGGCTGGCCGTCGGCGCCCAGCGACAGCACGTCGACCGCGCCATGCAGGCCCGGGTTCAGGTACTGGTAAGCGTTGCCCCAGGGGTCCGCCGGCAGCTTGTCGACATAGGGACGCCAGTTGCCCGGTACCGGCGCTGTGGTCGGCTTGACGGCCAGCGCCTGCAGGCCCTGCTCGCTGCTCGGGAAGCGCTGGTTGTCGAGCTTGTAGAGCTTGAGCGACTGCATCAGGTTGTTGACGTCGGTCCTGGCGGCCGTCACGCGCGAGTCGTCGGCGCGATCGAGCACATTGGGCACGATCAGCGCGGCCAGCACGCCGATGATGACCAGCACCACCATCAGCTCGATCAGGGTGAAGCCGCGCGCGCGGGTCTGGTGCCGCTGGCGGCAGGACGGTGAGAGGGTGTCAAGGCTGGGCATTCAGGTTCCCTGGGCGGTCGCGCACAGCGCGCCTGCCCGTCAATCAAGGTGATAACGAGGCCCTATGATAAGGGTCCCATCATGACATCCGAATTCAGTCCGCCATGACAATGTCCCGCCCCCTGCGTCCCGCCTTCCAGGCCTCTGCGGCGCCGCGCTGGCTGGCCGCCGGTCTCTGGCTGCTGGCCGGCCTGTCGGCCAGCTACTGGGGCCTGCGCGGTTGGGGTGACGCCGAGCTGGCCCCGGTGCCGGCGCCGGCGGCCGAGCGGGTGCTCGCCGACCCGCAGGCCGTGGCCCGTGGCCTGGGTGGCGGGGTGCCTGCCGCTGCCGAACCTGCACCGGCCGAAGCCAGTCGTTACGTACTGCTTGGCGTGCTGCGCGATGCGGGTGGCCGTGGCGCGGCGCTGATCGCCACCGACGGCCTGCCGCCCAAGCCCTATCGCGTCGGGGCGGCGCTGCCCGGCGGCCTGCTGCTGCGTGAACTGACGCCGCGCGAGGCGCTGCTGGGCCCTGCCGAGGGCCAAGTCACACAGCGCCTGAGTCTGCCGCTCAAGCGCTGAAGCGATCGGGCACAACCAGGCGCAGTCGCCCGGCTGCGTTCAGCCGTGCTCAGGCCTGCAGGAACAGGCGGTAGAGCGGGTTCTGCGTTTCCTCGACATGCGGGTAACCCAGCGTGGCGAGGAAGTCCTCGAACGCCTGGCCGTCGGCCTGCGGCACCTGCAGCCCGACCAGGATGCGGCCGTAGTCGGCGCCCTGGTTGCGGTAGTGGAACAGGCTGATGTTCCAGTTCGGCCGCATCAGGCTCAGGAACTTGAGCAGCGCGCCCGGACGCTCGGGGAAGGTGAAGCGCAGCAGGCGCTCGTCCTG
Organism: Chitinophaga pinensis; assembly: GCA_943326015.2. Classification (GTDB taxonomy): domain Bacteria; phylum Pseudomonadota; class Gammaproteobacteria; order Burkholderiales; family Burkholderiaceae_C; genus Malikia. The sequence goes on from CALPRQ020000027.1 coordinate 28,951, forward strand.
CGCCAGCGGCGAATGCCCGCCCACCATGTGGCGGATATGCTCCTGTGCCAGATCGTCGTGCGTCAGGTCCAGCGTGGCGAAGCCCTGCTGGTCGAAGTTGGCCGCGATCCTGGCGCTCTCGCCCTTGCCGTGCGCGGTCATGCCCAGGAAGACATGGGCCACCTTCGCATCGCTGATGCGGTAGTTGAACTCGGTCACGTTGCGCGGGCCGCCCGGCAGGTTGCCGATCGTCTCCAGGAAGCGGCGGAAGCTGCCGCGCTCCTCGGGGAGGGTGACCGCGAACAAGGCCTCGCGCTCCTCGCCGACTTCGGCGCGCTCGGCGACGAAGCGCAGGCGGTCGAAGTTCATGTTGGCGCCACACAGGATGGCGGCGTAGGTCTCGCCCTGGGTGTGGTGCTCGGCGACGTATTTCTTGATCGCCGCCACGGCCAGCGCGCCGGCCGGCTCGACGATCGAGCGGGTGTCGACGAAGATGTCCTTGATCGCGGCACAGACCTCGTCGGTGTCGACCGTGATGTAGCCGTCAACCAGGCCCTGCGCGATCCGGAAGGTTTCCTCGCCGACCAGCTTGACCGCGGTGCCGTCGCTGAACAGGCCGACGTCGGGCAGCGTGATCCGTTCGCCCGCCTGGGCCGACTGCATCATGGCGCAGGAGTCGTTCATCTGCACGCCGATGACCTTGATCTCGGGCCGCAGCGCCTTGATGTAGTTGGCCACGCCCGCGATCAGGCCGCCGCCGCCGATCGCGACAAAGACCGCGTCGAGCCGGTCCGAGCCCAGGCCCTGCAGCTGGCGCAGGATCTCCATCGCGATCGTGCCCTGGCCGGCGATCACGTAGGGGTCGTCGAAGGGGTGGACGAAGGTCAGGCCCTGTTCCTGTTGCAGCTGGACCGAATGGTCGTAGGCGTCGGAGTAGCTCTCGCCGGCCAGCACCACTTCGCCGCCGAGCGCCTTGACCGCATCGATCTTGAGCTGGGGCGTGGTGGTCGGCATCACGATCACGGCCCGGGTGCCGAGCTTGCGCCCGCTCAGGGCCACGCCCTGCGCGTGGTTGCCGGCCGAAGCGCAGATCACGCCCTTGGCCAGCTGCTCGGGCGTCAGGTGCGCCATCTTGTTGTAGGCGCCGCGCAGCTTGAAGCTGAACACCGGCTGCTGGTCCTCGCGCTTGAGCAGGATCTGGTTGTGCAGGCGCCGGCTCAGGTTGCGGGCTGGCTCGAGCGCCGACTCGACCGCCACGTCGTAGACACGCGCGGTCAGGATCTTCTTGAGGTAATCGGCGGGAGTCAGGTCAGGGCTGGTCTGGGGCATGGTGAGGGGCGTGGAGCTGGCGGGGCGGGCGAATGCAAAATGGCGGCGCGGGATCAGGCCGCGGGCAAGGTCAGCCCTCCATCATAAATCCGGCGTCGGCGATCGCCTGCAGCAGAACGGTCTCCAGGGGTTCGGGTCGGTGCCAGTGGTAGCCCTGGCCGAAATCGACGGCGTAGTCACGCAGCAGGGTCTCGACCTCCGCGTCCTCGATGCCCTCGGCGATCGTGAGCTTGCCCGTGACCTGGGCCACGCTGCAGATTGCCTGCACGGCGACCTGGTCGTAGGCGTCCTGCGCCAGCCCGCGTATGAACTGGCTGTCGATCTTGAGGTAATCCACCGGCAGGCTCTTGAGGTAGCCGAAGGACGACATGCCGCTGCCGAAGTCGTCCAGCGCCACCTTGACACCCAGTCGCTGCAGCGTCTTGATCAGGGTCCGCGTTTCGTCGATGTTGGCGATCGCGGCGGTCTCGGTGATCTCGAACACCAGCTTGCCCGCAGGCAGGTGGCGCCGTTCGAGCTGGTCGATCAGGAAATGGTGGAACGCCTTGTCGCCGACCGACTGCCCGGACAGGTTGATCGCGAGTTCCGCGATACCATCGAGGGCGCCGCGGTGCTGTTCCAGCCAGTCCAGCGCCGCGCCGATCACCCAGCGGTCGACGCGGCCGCTCATGCCGAAGCGCTCGGCGGCCTGCAGCAGTTTCTGGGGCGCGAGCAGCTCCTCGCCCTCCTGCAGCCGCAGCAGAATCTCGCCCTTGATGCCGCGCGGCAATACGTCTTGCCGCAGCGGCACGATGCGCTGCCAGTAGAGGCGCAGCTGGTCCTCGTCGAGGGCGCGATCCAGCCTTTGCATCCAGTGCATCTGGTCGCGATGGGCCTCGATGTCGCAGTCGCTCTCGTGGTACAGATGGATGCGGTGGCTGCCCATGGTCTTGGCCACGTAGCGGGCCGAGTCCGCCGCCTGCAGCACGGCGCCCGCGCTGCTCCAGCGCCCGTTGAGCATGACCAGACCGACGCTGGCGCCGATGTGAAAGCGTTGCCCGGAAAACACGAAGCGGTAGCTGTCCAGCCGCGCGCAGAGCTGCTCGGCGACGCGCAGCGCCTCCTGCTGCTGGCGCTCGTGCAGGATCAAGCCGAACTCGTCGCTGCCCAGCCGCGCCAGGGTATCGCTGGGGTGCAGGCTCGCGCCGAGCAGTTGGCCCACTTCGCGCAGCAGCTGGTCGCCGGCATGGTGGCCGCAGGCGTCGTTGACCATCTTGAAACGGTCGAGGTCGATGAACAGCACGCCATCCTCGGTCTGCTGCGGGCGCAGTGACGCCAGCCGGAGATCGAGCCGGTGCTTGAATTCCTCGCGGTTGCTCAGGCCGGTCAGGGCATCGTGCGTGGCGCGGTGGCTCATCTCGGTATGCAGGAGCGCGAGCTCGTCGTTGCGCCGGTGCGCGAGCTGGAGCTGGCGCAGGGCCAGGAAGGCGAAGGCCAGCACCAGCAGGGCCAGCATGGACGAGGATGCCGCGGTGGTCCTGAGCTGCTCGCGTATGACATGCAGGTGCTCGGTGGTCCGGTGGTTCTGTGCTGCCGTGCTGCCCAGGACCAGCTGCCTGACCGTACCGAGCTGCCCTGCCAGCAGCGGCTCCAGCTGTGCCAGCTTGTCGGCATCGAAGGGCGGGGGCTCATCGCCCAGGTAGGGGTCCAGGGACGCCAGGATCCGCTCAAGGCTGGCAACGACAGGCGCCAATTCGGTCTGCTTCCTGAGCTGTTCGCCCGTGTCGCCCTGGCGCAGCAGCTCGAAGCGGCTGGCCAGGATCTGGTAGCGCAGCGCGAGCTCGGCCATGTCGGCGTTGCGCCGACCCTCGCGCAGGGTGTTCTGGAGCTGGCTGAGCAGCCTCAGGTATTCCAGTTCGAACTGGTAGTAATTCCAGGGCGTGTTCGAACGGTTTATGGCCAGCGAGCGCTCGACGGCCTGCCACTGCTGCAGCTGGAGCCAGCCCACTCCGCCGACCAGCAGCGTCATCGCCAGCGCGATGGTCAGCAGCGTGCGCGCGCGACCAAAGGCTGGTGACTTCATTCGACCGTGATTCTCTTGATCTGCCAGATCGAGCGTCCGTAATGGAGCTGGTTGTGCAGTTCGGGATAGGCGTCGAAGGGGTAGATCAGGAACAGCGGCCCCTTGTTGCGCACAGTGAGCGCCTTGCCGTTGAGCTGCCAGGCCAGCAAGGGCTGGTAGCGCGGCAGGTCGGACAGGGGGATGTCGACCGAGTAGTCGTTCAGCGCCGTGATGTGCAGTGTCTTGCCTGCCGGCTTCAGCGGTTCGAGCAAGTCCCACAGCCTGGGTCCGCTGAAGGTCACTGCGCCATCGTGCCAGGGGGTGCGGGTCGTCACGTTGCGCTGGGGCAGCGCCCGGATTGTCGCGCCATCGAGCTGGATGACCTGGCTGCCGTCAGGTGCGCGGATGGCCCCATCGATTTGCAGCGTGAACTGCGCCGCAGCCGTCGCCTTGACGGCGTCGTCTGCCGTCGTGGGCTGGGCGCCGGCCTGGCCCGTACAAAGCGCGCCCGCCAGCAGCAGGCCGCATGCCGTCAGGCAGGGTGAAAGACGGGAAGGAGTCAGACTGCGGCCCAGGGGATTCATGCTGCGGCGAAAGTTGTTTTGCTTTCGCGAATGATACCCTTGTGACAAGCACAAAAAAAAGCCCGGATCGCAGATCCGGGCTAGAACCACCCATAGAGGGCAGAGGAGACAATCGTCAGCGGAGCCTGAGCCCCGGGCGATGCAGCAGTATCGTCTCGGATGCCTGTCTGCATACAATGGCGTCAGTATAAACCCTAGGTTTTTGCGTTGCAACAATTTTTTCGCAAAACCCTTCAATTTTTTGGAGTCCCCCCGATGGAATGCACCGTGACCTGGACCGGCGCCGCCGGCACCCGCTCGAACATGGGCTTCGTGGCCGAGACCGGCAGCGGCCATGTGCTGATGATGGACGGCGCGCCCGATGCGGCCAGGCCCGAGAACGGCGGCGCCAACCTGGCACCGCGCCCGATGGAGACGCTGCTGGCCGGCACCGGCGGCTGCACCGCCTACGACGTGGTGCTGATCCTCAAGCGCGGCCGTCACGATGTGCGCGGCTGCAGCGTCAAGCTCAGCAGCGAGCGCGCCGAAACCGAGCCCAAGGTCTTCACCAAGATCCACATGCAGTTCACCGTGACCGGCAAGGGCATTCCGGCGGCGGCGGTTGAGCGCGCGATCGAGCTGAGCCACCACAAGTACTGTTCGGCCAGCATCATGCTGGGCAAGACGGCCGAGATCACGACCGGCTTCGAGCTGATCGAGGCCGACTGAGTCGTCAGCTGGGCTTTTAGCTCAGATGCGGTGCGCGATCGTGGTCATGACCTTGGCCGAGGCACGCATCACGGCCTTGACCGGTGCTGGCAGATTCATGCCGCCAGCGGCCTGCGCGTCGTCGGCGTGGCGGATCTCGTCGGCCTTCATCTGCAGCACGACCGCGCGCGAGGCGTGGTCCTGCGGCGGCAACTGGTCGAGGTGGCTGTCGAGATGCGCCTCGACCTGACGCTCGGTCTCGATCACGAAGCCCAGGCTGGTCGCGCGGCCCAGCCGGCCCGCGATCAATCCGATGCCGAACGCGCCCGCATACCAGAGTGGGTTGAGCAGCGAGGGGCGCGAGCCGAGTTCGTCGAGGCGCTGCTTGCACCAGGCCAGGTGGTCGGTCTCTTCCTGGCCGGCGGCTTCGAGGTGGCGCGCCAGCTGTTCGCGCTCGCTCGCGCTGCCCGGGCCGAGGCGGGCCGCCAGCGCCTGCGAGGTGTAGAGCGCCTGGGCACAGATCTCGCCCACATGGTTGATCCGCATCAGCGCGGCCGACAGCGCCTTGTCGGCCTCGGACAGCTCGGTCGGAACGGCTTCCAGGGTCTGGGCGACAGGGGTAGGCCGGCCGGCACGGTGCGGTGCGAACAGGGTGCGCAGGGCGCTGTCGGCGGCGATCAGGCTGGCATCGATAAAGGTACTCATTTCGACTCCGGTACGGTAGACGGCGCAATTATCCCAGTCCGCTGCCCGGCAGCTTCTGATCTGGGTCAGGCAGGGCGCAGTCTCAGTCCCGCAAGTCGGCGATCACCTGCTGGCCGAAGTCGGGCCGCTCCAGCCAGGCCAGCACCTGGGCGGCGGCCTGTTCGGGGCTGGCCAGCAAGCCCTGCTCGTGCAGCCCGACGAAGCGCGCGCGGTCGGGAAAACCTTGCGGGTCGGCGGCTCGCATCTGGACCTGCATGCCGGTGGCGATCACGCCTGGCGCCAGCGCGACCACCTTGGCGCCATGCGGTCGCTGCGCCTGCTCGAGCGCGACGCAGCGGCTGAAATGGTCGAGTCCGGCCTTGGCCGCGCAGTAGGGCGACTGCGACGCCATGGCGCGCCGGCCCAGTCCCGACGAGATGTTGAGCAGCTTGCGCTCACCCTGCCAGTCGGCATCGACCCAGGCCTGGGTCGCGCGCAGGAAGGCGCTGCTCAGCAGCAGCGGCGCCTCCAGCCCGACGCGCAGGGCCTGAATGAGCTCATTGGCCGGACAATCCTGCAGCGGGACGATGGCCGGCAGCATGCCGGCATTGTTGATCAGCGTCGCACTGGCCAGCGCGGGCGCGTGCAGGCTGTGCAGCCAGCGCTCAAGCCGTTCGACCGCCTCGTCGGCGTCGGTCAGATCCTGCGACCATTGCTCGAGGTGGGCGCCGGTGGCGCGGGCCTCGTGCACGAGTTCATCGCTGAGATGGCGCGAGATGCACAGCAGCAGATGGCCCGGGCGCAGCAGCTGGCGTGCCATCGCCAGCCCCATGCCGCGCGAGGCGCCGGTCAGGATCGTGAGGTCTTGTGCAAGCGGGGCGTTCATGGCGACAGGATACGCCGACTGCGGCAGCGAGTCATCCGCATGGAGAAAACGCTGCGCTCTGCGCGAGCGGGAATAATCGCGTCATGTGGATAGACACGCACTGCCACCTCGATGCGCCCGAGTTCGGCCCGGATCACGCCCTGGGCCTGCAGGCTCGCGAACGCGCGCGCGCGCTGGGCGTCGTCCTGTGCGTCTATCCGGCGGTCGAGCGCGCCAACTTCGACGCCGTGCGCGAACTGGCGCATCGCACTGGCGACGCCTACGCGCTCGGCATCCACCCGCTCTATGTGCCGCGCGCGCTGGATGCCGACCTGCAGGCGCTGGCCGACGAGCTCGAACACCGCGCCGGCGACCCGCGCCTGGTGGCGGTGGGCGAGATCGGGCTCGACTTCTTCCTGCCCGAACTCTGCACGCCCGCGCTGCGCGAGCGCCAGTGGCAGTGCTACCGCGAGCAGCTGCGGCTGGCGCAGCGCCATGGTCTGCCGGTGATCCTGCATGTGCGCCGTTCGGTCGACTGGCTGCTCAAGGGCCTGCGCGAGGCGGCGGCGCGCGGGCGTCCGGTCGCGGGCGGGATCGCGCATGCCTTCAACGGCAGCCTGCAGCAGGCGCAGGCCTTCCAGTCGCTGGGCTTCAAGCTCGGCTTCGGCGGCGCGGCGACCTTCGACGCCGCGCGCCAGTTGCGCCAGCTGTTCGCGACGCTGCCGCCCGAGGCGCTGGTGCTCGAAACCGACGCGCCCGACATCCCGCCGCAGTGGTGCTATGTCAACGCCGCCGAACGCGCCGCCGGCCGGCCGCAGGGCCTCAACAGCCCGGCCGAGCTGTCGCGCATCGGTGCCGCGCTGGCCGGGCTGCGCCGGCTGACGCCCGCAGCGCTGGCTGACCTCAGTACCAGCAACGCGCTCGCGGCGCTGCCCAGGCTGGCGGCGCTGGCAGGGGCGGTTGCACCCGTGCAGACGGTTCACCAGGCGGAAGGCTCGTCTCCAGCCAGCCCTGCCAGGAGCCCCGGACCATGAGCATCACCCCGCTGCCGCCCTTGCGCCTGCACGGCCTGGCCCCCATCCTCGACGCCGACACCCGCCTGATCGTGCTCGGCAGCTTCCCGGGCCGGGCCTCGCTGCGGGCACAGCGTTACTATGCGCACCCGCAGAACCAATTCTGGAAAATCCTCGGCGCCCTCTGGGGGCTGCCGCTGCACGACATGAACTACACCGAAAAGACCGACGTCCTGCGCGCCCACGGCCTGGGCGTCTGGGACGTCTACGCCGCCTGTGAGCGCGAGGGCAGCCTCGACAGCGCGATCGCGAACCCGCAGCTCAATGACTTGACCGGCCTGAAAACCCGCTGCCCGCGCCTGCAGGCCTTCGCGCACAACGGCGGCGAGAGCTTCAAGCATGCGCGCCACACGCGCGCGCTCGGCCTGCCGGTGCACCGCCTGCCTTCGACCAGCCCGGCCAACGCGAGCTGGTCCTTCGAGCGCAAGCTCGCGGCCTGGCGCGAGGTGTTCGCGCAGCATGGCCTGGCGGAGGTGGCGTGATGGCAACCAGGACCCGTACCCGCACCAAGACCGATCCCGACAACCTGCCCGAGGTCACGATCTCGGAGGACAGCGAGGTCCGCTTCCTGCACCTGGGCACCGAATGGGTGCAGGGCAGCATGCTGATCAAGGAGCCGTTCGAGATCGAGCTCGAATATGTCCAGCGCATGATGGCCTGGCTGCTGTTCGTCGAGCCCGACACGGTGGCGGCGCGCCATGCGATGCAGCTGGGCCTGGGCTCGGCCGCGCTGACCAAGTTCCACTTCAAGAAGCTGAAGATGGACACCACCGCGATCGAGATCAACCCGCAGGTGGTCGCGGCCTGCCGGACCTGGTTCAAGCTGCCGCCCGACAGCGCCAAGCTGAGCGTGATCCTGGGCGATGCGGCCGAGGTGGTGCGCCACGCGCCTTTCCATGGCAGCATCGACGCCTTGCAGGTCGACCTCTATGACCACGAGGCCGCCGCGCCGGTGCTCGACAGTCCGGACTTCTACACCGACTGCCGCCACATGCTGACCGACGAGGGCTGCATGACGGTCAACCTGTTCGGTCGCGATGCCAGCTACGCGCGCTCGCTCGAAAGCATCAAGGCGGCCTTCGGTGCCGAGGCGGTCTGGGCCTTCAAGCCGACGCGCGACGGCAACACCATCGTGCTGGCGCAGCGCACGCCCACCCACCCGAGCCGCATGGAGCTGCTCGCGCGCGCCGAGGTGGTGCAGGAGCGCTGGGGCCTGCCGGCCACCAAGTGGCTCAAGGTGTTCAAGCAGTCGGCGACATGAGTGCGGCGGCGCGTGCTTCCCGCTCCGGTGCCGGCCTGCTGCTGGCGCTGGCGGGTGCGATCGCGTTCAGCGGCAAGGCCATCATCGTCAAGCTGGCCTACCGCTACGGCGTCGATGCGGTCACGGTCATCATGTACCGCATGCTGTTCGCGCTGCCGCTGTTCCTGGGCTTGAGCTGGTGGGCGACCTACCATTCGAGTCGGCCGGTCGTTGCGCTGACGCGGCGGGACTGGCTCGGCATCCTGGGGCTGGGCTTCAGCGGCTATTACGCGGCCAGCATGCTGGACTTCTGGGGCCTGCAGTACATCAGCGCCAGCCTGGAGCGGCTGATCCTCTACCTCAACCCGACCCTGGTGCTGCTGCTGGGCTGGCTGCTGTATCGCAGGCCGATCCGCGCCCAGCAGTACGGCGCGATGGCGCTGAGCTACGCCGGCATGCTGCTGGTGTTCGGCCACGAGCTCAGCTTCGAGGGCCGCGCCACGCTGATCGGCGGCGGTCTGGTGTTTGCCAGCGCGGTCAGCTACGCGCTCTACCTGGTCTACAGCGGCGAGCTGGTCAAGCGTCATGGCTCGCTGCGCCTGGTGGGTCTGGCAACCAGCGTGGCCTGCATCCTGTGCATCCTGCAGTTCCTGCTGCTCAAGCCGCTGTCGGCGGCCATCGTCGCGCCCGAGGTGATCTGGCTGTCGCTGCTCAACGCGCTGGCCTGCACGGTCGCGCCGGTGCTGATGGTGATGATGGCGATCGAGCGCATCGGCTCGGGCCTGACCGCGCAGGTCGGCATGGTAGGCCCGCTGTCGACCATCGGCATGGGCATGTGGATTCTGGGCGAACCGCTGAACGGCTGGATCCTGGCCGGCACCGCGCTGGTGCTGGCCGGCGTGCTGTGGGTCACGCGCGCCAAGCCATAGACCCGTCGCCGGATGGCGCTTCAGCGCCTGGCCGACACCAGGATGCCGCCGACGATCAGCGCGAACGCGATGACGTGATAGAACCGGGGCGGCTCACCCAGCAGCGCTGCCGACATCAGCGCCGCGAACAGCGGCGTCAGGTTGCTGAAGAAGCTCGCCAGCGTCGGACCGGCGCGCCCGACCCCGGCGCCCCAGCAGCGGTAGGCGATCAGCGCCGGTCCCAGCGCGACGAACAGCAGCACGGCCGCCAGCGGCCAGCTCCACAAGATCTGCGGCAGCTGTGCCGGCAGCAGCCACTCGCCAGCGGTCAGCAGCAGCGACCAGACCAGTCCGAACGCGATCTGCGCCAGCAGGAAAGCCGCCCAGTCCCGCCGGATCGCGGCCGCACCCTGGCGCCGGGTCAGCAGCCAGCTGTAGCAGGCCCAGCTGAAGGCCGCCAGCAAAATCCAGCCGTCGCCCGGCACGAACTGCAGCTGCAGCAGGCGCGCGAGCTCGCCCTGGCTCAGCACCACGGCCACGCCGGCCAGCGAGAGCGCAGCGCCGAACAGCGCCTTGGCCGTCACGGCCGCGCCAAAGCCGATGCGCCCGACCAGCAGCATCCAGACCGGCATGCTGGCGGCCACCAGCGTCACGTTGAGTGGCGACGAGGTGTGCAAGGCCAGATACTGCAGCGTGTTGTAGCCCGCGATCGCGAGCAGCCCCAGCAGGGTGAAGTATTTCCAGTCGCGCCAGAGCGGGCTGGAGCGCCGCAGCACCCAGCCGCCCAGCGGCAGCAGCACCAGCAGCGCGATCGACCAGCGCAGCAGGTTGAAGGTCACGGGAGGAATCCAGCCGGCTGCGATCCGGCCGACGATGGCGTTGCCGGCCCAGAGCAGGGGGGCGATGGTGAGCAGCAGGACGGTCGTGGCGTCCAGGCGCTGGGAATTGGCGTTCATGCCCGGACTGTAGCAAGCCCGCTGCGGCCTGACTGGCGTCAGGCTGTTCAGCAGGGGCGCAGCGTGAAGTCCACTCGCCGGTCGAGCGCGTCACGCAGGTCGTCGCTGGCGTTGCCAACCAGGGGCTCGTCCGGCGCTGCCGCCACTGACCTGAGGCGGTTCTTCAGTGCCGGCACCAGCGTTTCGAGCTGGCGCTGGACCGCTTGCGCGCGCCGCAGCGGCAGCTCGGCCGCGTATTGCTCCACCGCGCTCGGGCCGGCATGACCGTTCAGCGTCAGGCAGTGGCGGCTGGCGAGCGTGGCCTCGGCGATGCGGCGCAGCCACATGCCATAGGGCGCGCTGATCCTGGAGTCGGCCAGATAGCGCGCTTCCCCGGGCTGGAACAGCAGCCTGAGCGGCAGCCGGTCCTGATCCAGTTCATGCCGCAGCCACAGCGTGAAGCTCTCCTCGGCGCTCTTGGGGCGCTGCAGCTGCCAGTGACACAGATAGGTGGCGGCCAGCGCCTGTCCCCGCGTGGGGCTGGCTTCGAGGGCTGCCAGGCCGTAATGCGGCAAGGCTTCGCGGCAGCGGCCCTGAGCCTGCAGCCGCTTCCCTTTGGCGAGCAAATCGTCGGCGCGGGACTGGCTGCCGACCGTGGTGAGGTCCGCATCGGCTGAATCGAATTCCGCCGATGCGGCGACGGCCTGGTCTGCCGTGGCACTGTCCGTCTGAAGTCGGTCGGTCGACGCACAGCCCGCCAGCGCCAGCAGCAGGCACAGCGTCGTCGGGAAATGGATAGGGCGGTTCATGGCGGGCTCCAGGTCGAGGTTTCAGGGCGCGCACTGCTCGAGCAGGGCCTGGCGCCGTTCGGCATCGATCGCCGCTCCCAGCGCCGCGGCGTTGCTCAGCCGGATGCAAGGCGACCAGGTGGTTCTTTCATCCGGGCGCTGTGCGGGGGAGGGCGTCGGGCTGGCGGCGGTGCGTGGCTTGGGCGCCGCCGGAGCGGGCGCCGGTGCCGCCATGGGTGCAGGCTCGGCTGCTGGAGGCGGCTGCAACTGCATGCCGGCCTGGCTGGCCCCGCACAGTCCCAGTCCGAGCGCGATGACGGCGCGACCGATGGCGCCGGAGCGTTGCAGCGGAACATCCATGTTCTCATCCTCCCTGGATCGGTGCGCTGGATTCGCACGGTTTCCTGCTGATTCTGGCGAATCGACCGGGGCTTGAAAAGGCCTTGCTGCCGATCTCAAGCCGATTTCATGGCAGGATCACTCCCATTTCCCGATTCATTCAGCAGGAGAGTTCTTCCATGGCTACCTTCAAGAGTCGCGCCGTCCGCATCGAACAGCATGGCGGACCCGAGCAGATGCGAGTCGTCGAGGTCGAGGTCGGCGAGCCCGGCCCGGGCGAGGTCCGCATCCGGCACCATGCGATCGGCCTCAACTTCATCGACACCTACCAGCGCTCCGGGCTCTACCCGATGACCATGCCGCTGGTGCTGGGCGGCGAGGGCGCCGGCGTGATCGAGGCGGTCGGCGCGGGCGTGACCCATCTCCAGGTCGGCGACCGTGCCGCCTACGCCGGCAGTGGCCAGCCCGGCAGCTATTGCGATGTCCGCGTCATGCCGGCCATGAGCGTCTGCCGCCTGCCCGACGCCATCAGCTTCGAGACCGGCGCCGCCATGATGCTCAAGGGCCTGACCGCGCAATACCTGCTCAAGCGCACCCTGCCGGCCGAGGGGCTGGCGCCGGGCGACTACCTGCTGTGGCATGCCGCCGCTGGCGGTGTCGGCCTGATCGCCTGCCAGTGGGCGAAGGCGCTGGGCTTCAAGCTGATCGGCACCGCCGGCAGCGACGAGAAATGCGCGCTGGCGCTGGCCAACGGCGCCGCACACATGATCAACTACCGGACCGAGGACTTCGTCGCCCGCGTGCGCGAGATCACCGGTGGCGAGGGCGTCAAGGTGGTCTACGACTCGGTCGGCAAGGACACCTGGGCCCAGTCGCTCGACTGCCTGCAGCCGCTCGGCCTGATGGTCAGCTTCGGCAACTCGTCGGGCGCGGTGCCGCCATTCGCGCCCGGCGTGCTGGCGCAAAAAGGTTCGCTCTACGTCACGCGCCCGACCCTGGCCAGCCATGCCCGCACGCGCGAGCGCACCCAGGCCATGGCCGACGAGCTGTTCGCGGTCGTCGCCAGCGGCCAGGTCAAGATCCACATCGACCAGCGCTATCCGCTGGAGCAGGCGGCCCAGGCGCATCGCGACCTGGAAGCCAGGCTGACGACCGGGTCGAGCATCCTGCTGCCATGAGTCACCAAAGACAGAGCCTGTCGATGACGCCCGCACTCTATCTGGAAGACCTGAGCGTGGGCCAGCGCTTCGCCTCGGCCAGCCGCGTGCTCGACGCCGACGCGATCCGCGAGTTCGCCGCCCGCTTCGATCCCCAGCCCTTTCACCTCGACGACGAGGCCGCCCGCTCGACGCTGTTCGGCGGCCTGGCTGCCAGCGGCTGGCACACCGCGTCGCTGACGATGCGGCTGCTGGTCGACAGCGACTTCAAGCTGGTCGGTGGCCTGGTCGGCGCCGGCATCGACGAGCTGCGCTGGCCGCGCCCGACGCGGCCTGGCGACCGGCTCAGCGCCGAGATCGAGGTGCTGGAGCTCACTCCCTCCCGATCGAAGCCCGACCGCGGCATGGTCCGGGTCCTCATCACGACCTCGAACCAGGCAGGCGAGACCGTGCAGTCCTGCATCGCGCGGATCGTGATCGGGCGCCGGCCGGGCTAGTTGCGCGCCTTTCGCACCCGCAGCAGCTCGTCCAGGATCAGCCCGGCCGCACCGACGCTGATCGCCACGTCGGCGATGTTGAAGGCCGGAAAATGACCAGCCGGGAAGATCGGCTCCAGCCAGGACCCGTGGAAGTCGAGCATGTCGACCACGTAGCCATGCATCATTCGGTCGATCACGTTGCCCAGGGCGCCGCCCAGCACGCAGGACAGCGCGAACGAGAACAGCCGCTGGCCGGCATGGGCGCGTAGCAGCCAGACGATGAAGCCGGCCGCACCCAGGCCCAGTGCGGTGAAGAACCAGCGCTGCCAGCCGCCGGCATCGGCCAGGAAGGAGAAGGCCGCGCCCGGGTTATGCACCCGCACCAGGTTGAAGAAGCTGGTGACGACCGTGGACTCGTGGTGTACATAGTTGCCCAGGATCAGCCACTTGCTGAGCTGGTCAGCGACCAGGATCAGCAGCGCCAGCGCCAGCCAGGGCAGCAGATGGCCTTGGCCGCTTCGGGGCGGCGGGAGCTGGACTGCGTCGGGGCGGCGTGCCATCTCAGGCTACGGTGCGGGTTTCGCCCGCGCCGTGCAGGTTGCTGGTGCAGCGGCCACAGATGCCCGGGTGGGCCGCGTCGTGGCCGACGTCGTCGCGGTAATGCCAGCAGCGCTCGCATTTCTGCGCGCCCGAGGCCTTGACCTCGACCGCCACGTCGGCGCCCGCCACCAGCTCGATGGCCGAGACGATGAAGACGAACTTGAGGTCATCGCCGAGCGACTGCAGCAGCGCCAGGTCCTCGGCGCCCAGCGTGAGGGTCACGTTGGCCTGCAGCGAGGAGCCGACCTCGCCAGCGACGCGGCGTGCCTCGATCGCCTTGTTGACGATGCCGCGCAATTCCAGCACGCGGCTCCACTTGGCGATCAGCGCCTCGTTCGGCGTCTCCAGCGGCAGGTAGGTCTCGGTGAAGATCGACGGCGTGTGACCGATGATGGCCCAGGCTTCCTCGGCGGTGAAGCTCAGGAACGGCGCCATCCAGCGCAGCATCGCATGGGTGATCTGGTGCAGCGCGGTCTGGGCCGAGCGGCGTGCCAGGCTCTTGGGCGCGGTGGTGTAGAGCCGGTCCTTCAGCACGTCGAGGTAGAACGCACCCAGGTCCTCCGAGCAGTAGACCTGCAGCTTGGACACCACCGGGTGGAACTCGTAGACCTGGTAATGCGTCAGCAGGTCGGCCTGGAAGGCCGAGGCGCGGCTCAGCGCGTAGCGGTCCACTTCCAGCAGCTGCTCGAACGGCACCGCGTCGGTCGCGGCATCGAAGTCGCTGATGTTGGCCAGCAGGAAGCGCAGCGTGTTGCGGATGCGGCGGTAGGCGTCGACCACCCGCGCCAGGATCTTGTCGTCGATGCCGAGGTCGCCCGAGTAGTCGGTCATCGCGACCCAGAGCCGGATGATCTCGGCGCCCATCTTGCTGCTGATGGTCTGCGGCGCCACCACGTTGCCGACCGACTTGCTCATCTTGCGGCCCTGGCCGTCGACCGTGAAGCCGTGCGTCAGCAGGCCCTTGTACGGCGCGCGGTCATAGAGCGCACAGCCCAGCAGCAGCGAGCTGTGGAACCAGCCGCGGTGCTGGTCATGGCCTTCCAGGTACAGGTCGGCTTCCGGACCGTGGTCATGCGCGCCGCCGGCATGGCTGCCCTTGAGCACGGTGGTGTGGGTCGAGCCCGAGTCGAACCAGACTTCCAGGATGTCGGTGCTCTTGCTGTATTGCACTATCTCGTCAGATATGCGGAGTATCTCCAAGATGCGGTCCTCGGCGCCGTTGACGCCGTTGAGGCGCACTAGGATGTCCGCCACGCTGAGCTTGCTCCAGGCCTCGACGCCTCCGGCCTCGATCACCTCGGCCGCCAGGTCGATGATCTCGGGCGTGCGCGGATGCGGCTCGCCGCTGTCCACATGCAGCAGGAAGGGCAGCGGAACGCCCCAGGAACGCTGGCGGCTGATGCACCAGTCGGGCCGGTTGGCGATCATGTCGCGCAGGCGCGCGCGGCCGTTCTCGGGGTAGAAGTGGGTGTGCTCGATCGCTTCCAGCGCGAGCTGGCGCAGGCTCCTGGGCGCCTTGTCGGTGGTGAAGATGCCGTCGCCCTCGTCCATGCGCACGAACCACTGCGCGGCGGCGCGGTAGATCACCGGCGTCTTGTGGCGCCAGCAATGCGGGTAGCTGTGCGTGATGGTCTTGGTCGCCAGCAGGCGGCCGTGCTCGCGCAGCGTCTCGATGATGATCGGGCAGGCCTTCCAGATGTTGAGGCCGCCGAACAGCGCCAGCTCGGCCTCGTACTGGCCGTTGCCCTGCACCGGGTTCAGGATCTCGTCATAGGCCAGGCCATGCGCGACGCAGGTGTTGAAGTCGTCCACGCCGTAGGCCGGCGCCGAGTGCACGATGCCGGTGCCGTCGTCGGCGCTGACGTAGTCGGCCAGCATCACGGGCGACAGGCGGCGGTAGCCGGCATCGACCGCGTACAGCGGATGGCGGAAAGCCAGGCCGGCCAGCTGGTCGCCGGTCGCTGTCGCGATGACGCGGCCTTCGAGCGCGTAGCGTTCCAGGCATTTCTCGACCAGCGACTCGGCCAGCACCAGCTGGCCCTTGGGGGTGTCGACCAGCGCGTAGACCAGCTCGGGATGGGCGTTGAGCGCCTGGTTGGCAGGAATGGTCCAGGCCGTCGTGGTCCAGATCACCGCGAAGGCCTGGCTCAGCTGCGCCGCGTCGATGCCGAAGGCGGCCGCCAGCTTGGCGTTGTCGTCGGCCAGGAAGGCCACGTCGAGCGTGTCGCTCTTCTTGTCCTGGTATTCGATCTCGAACTCGGCCAGCGAGGAGCCGCAGTCGAAGCACCAGTAGACGGGTTTGAGGCCACGGTAGACGAAGCCACGCTCCATCACGCGCTTGAAGACGCGCAGTTCCTCGGCCTCGTTCTTGAAGTCCATCGTGCGGTAGGGCTGGTCCCACTGCGCGATCACGCCCAGGCGCTTGAAGTCGGCCATCTGCTGCGCGATCTGCTCGGTCGCGAAGGCGCGCGCCTTGGCCTGCATCTCGTCGCGCGACAGGCCGCGACCGTGCAGCTTCTCGATCGCGTTCTCGATCGGCAGGCCGTGGCAGTCCCAGCCCGGGATGTACTGGGCGTCAAAGCCGGCCAGCTGGCGCGCCTTGACGATCATGTCCTTCAGCACCTTGTTGACCGCGTGGCCGATGTGGATCTGGCCGTTGGCGTAGGGCGGTCCGTCATGCAGCACGAACTTGGGCGCCCCCTGGCGCGCCTCGCGCAGCTGGCGGTAGAGCTCATCGTCCTGCCAGCCCTGCACCCAGCCGGGCTCGCGCTGCGGCAGGTTGCCGCGCATCGGGAAGGGTGTGTCGGGCAGGTTCAGCGTCTTGCTGTAGTCGGTGGTGTTGGCGTCGGACATGGTCGGGATGTGAGGTCGGTGACAGGCTCGGCCCGCTAATGCAGGAGGTCATCAGGCCATGGCCGGACACCCCGAGCCCGTCCAGGGGTATGCGGCGCTGCAGGCGGGGCGGGCGTTAAATTCGGTCGCGCGTGGTCTGGCGGCGCTGGGCGGCATGTGCGGCCAGAGGGGCTGCCTGGCCGGCAAAGAAGGCACGCGCGTCGTCGCAGTCCTTGGCGATGCCCCGCGTCAGGGCGTCCAGACTGTCGTATTTGAGTTCGTCGTGCAGTTTGTGCAGCAGCTCCACCCGGACGATTTTACCGTAGGCCTCTTTCCCGCTCAACGCGACGCGAATGCGCTCGGGCCATTCGAGGCAATGGGTCTCCAGCAGCACGCGCCCGCCGTTGACGTCGTTTGGATCGAGCGAGGGCCGCACGCCGAGGTTGGCCAC
The DNA here is from genome assembly GCA_943326015.2 of Chitinophaga pinensis. Taxonomy (GTDB): domain Bacteria; phylum Pseudomonadota; class Gammaproteobacteria; order Burkholderiales; family Burkholderiaceae_C; genus Malikia. Next base: position 45,922 of record CALPRQ020000027.1, read on the forward strand.
GCCGATCAGCGGCGTCGCGTCCGGGGTCGGATCCAGCCCATGCACCTGGACCGCGAAGATGCCACTGGCCGCCGGCTTCCAGTGGGTGAAGCGCAGGTTCAGGGTGCGGAAACCGTCGCCTGCACCGGCCTGGCTGGCGCCGAGTTCGCGCCCGAGCTTGGCGCCATGCACCACATGGCCGCTGATCGCGTAGGGGCGGCCCAGCAGCGCAGCGGCGTCTTCCATCCGGCCTTCGGCCAGCGCTTCGCGCACGGCCGAGCTCGACACGCGCAGGCCATGCACCTCGTAGCTCAGCATGCGCGCCACGTCGAAGCCCTGTGCTGCGCCGGCGGCGTCGAGCATCGCGTAGTCGCCCTGGCGCTGGGCGCCGAAGCGGAAGTCGTCGCCCACCAGCACATAGCGCACGCCCAGGGCGCCGACCAGGATCTGGTCAATGAAGGCCTGTGCCGGCTGCGAAGCCAGCCGCTCATCGAAGGGCAGGATCACGCATTGTTCGATGCCGCAGCGGCGCAGTTCGTGCAGCTTGTCGCGCAGCGTCGCGATGCGTGCCGGTGCCAGTTCGGGCTTGTTGAACTTGGCCGCGAAGTAGTCACGCGGATGCGGCTCGAAAATCATCGCGCAGCTGGGTATGCCGCGGTGGCGTGCCTCGTTGATCAGCAGTGCCAGCATGGCCTGGTGGCCGCGGTGCACGCCGTCGAAATTGCCTATGCTCAAGGCGCAGCCGGGGCCGGCTGATTGCGGGTGGCGCAGCAGGTTGTGCAGGCCTCGGATGATCTTCATTTTGTCTCTGGTCTGGCGGGCCGTCGAACAGGCCCCAAGCGCGCTATGTTGACATATCTTGGCGATGCATCCTGCGGCAAGGCGCCTTCGGCTGGCTATGATGCCGATTTCTCCTGATTTGCCACTGATTGACCCAAGGCCAGCCATGATCCTCGAACACGCCGACATCCGCATCGATCCCGCCAACGCTGCCGCCTTCGAGGAGGCGGTGCAGCGCGGCCTGGAAACCGTGATCGCCCAGTCCCAGGGCTACCACGGCCACAAGGTCAACCGCAGCATCGAGTCGCCCGGCCGCTACATCGTCACCATCTTCTGGGCCACGCTGGACGACCATATGGTGGGCTTCCGCCAGTCGCCGGCCTTCACCCAATGGCGCGCCATCGTCGGCCCGTTCTTCCTGCAGCCGCCGACCGTCGAGCACATGGAGCTGGTCTGCCAGGCTGACTGACAGGGCAGGGTGCGCGCAGCGGTTCAGCTTGGCTGCGCCTGACTCAGGCCCCGGCCGCCTCCAGCCGCTGCCGCAGTTCCTCGACCAGCGCTTCGAGCGCCGCGACGCGCTCGGCCAACGCCTGCAGTTGCGCGTTCGCGCTGGTGCCGGTCGGCACCGTTGCACCGGCCGTGCTCGCAGCCTGCACATCGACCGGCCCGCACAGCAGCTGCGTCCAGCGCTGCTCGCGCGCCCCCGGAGCACGCTCCAGCTTGACGACCAGCGGCCCGCCTTTTTCCGGGCTGCGTTCCTGCAGTTCGTCCAGGAACACCTCGACCGAGCCGATGTCGGCGAAACGGTGCCAGCGCTCGGCGTTCAGGCGCAGCTCGCCGGCGGTCTGCGGGCCGCGCAGCAGCAACAGGCCCAGCAGCGCGGCGGCCTGACTCGGCACGCCGACGGCACGCTCGAAGTTGTGCTCGTAGCGCGCGGTGCGCCCGCCGCTGCTCTCGAATACCAGGCTGCGCTCGCGCAGGCCGTCGATCGCCTGCGCGATCTCGTCCTCGCTCAGGTTCATGACCGGCTCGCGGCTGGACTTCTGGTTGCAGCCGCTCTGCAGGCTGTTGAGTGTCAGTGGGTAGCTGTCGGGCACGGTGCGCGCCTTCTCCATCAGCGTCGCGAGCACGCGCGCCTCGGCGGCGGTCAAGGGGGTTTGTTCAAAGTTCAGCATCTGGCAGTCCGGTTGGGAAGCGGCTTCATTAAACTCGCCGCATGTCCCAAATTGCACCACAGAACATCGTCATCCTGATCTCGGGCGGCGGCTCCAACATGGCAGCCATCGTCAAGGCCGCCGAGCAGGGCGGCTGGCAGCAGAAATACGGCGCGCGCATCGCCGCCGTCATCAGCAACAAGGCCGACGCCAAGGGCCTGGTCTTCGCACAGGAGCATGGCATCGCGACCGCGGTGGTCGATCACAAGGCCTTCCCGAGCCGTGAAGCGTTTGACGCCGAACTCGCGCGCGTGATCGATGGCTTCGACCCGAACGGCCAACCCGCGCTGGTCGTGCTGGCCGGCTTCATGCGTATCCTGACGCCCGGCTTCGTCGACCATTACCTGGGTCGCATGCTCAATATCCACCCCTCGCTGCTGCCAGCCTTCCCGGGTCTGCACACGCACCAGCGCGCGATCGAGTACGGCTGCAAGTTCGCCGGCGCCACCGTGCACCGCGTGACCGCCGAGCTTGACCATGGCGAGTTCCTGGAGCAGGCGGTGGTGCCGGTGCTGCCGGACGACACGCCCGATACGCTGGCCGCGCGGGTGCTGACGCAGGAACACCTGATCTACCCGCGCGCGGTCGAGCGGCTGCTGGCGGCGGTCTGAGCTCAGGTCGTGGTCCAGAGCGGCTGAACCAGCGGTGAGCAGATCAGCAGGAAGGCCAGGCTGTTGACCACGACCGTGCCCCAGAACCAGCGCCGAAACCTCGCCCTGTTCGACTTGCAGCGCCCGAACTGCTGCGCGATCAAGGCTCCAGGCCAGCCGCCCAGCAGCGACAAGAGGTGCAAGATGCGCTCGGGCATGCGCTTGCCGCCCACCTGGGTCGCCGACTTGTCCAGTCTGTAAACCCCATAGGTCATGATGCTGGCCGCCAGGTAGAAGACGAGCAGCCAGGGCGGGCTGCGCCAGACCAGCGACACCAGCCAATGAAGCAGCAGGAAACCCGGAATCGCCAACAGCGTGGCCCTGCTCCACCGCGACGGCTGTCTGTTGATTCGCGGCACGTGCGGTATCGCCGCGCAGGCCGGCTCAACCTTGCAAGCAGACTTGTCGCCGCTTGGCCCGGTTTCGATTTCAAACGACACATGCTGGCCCACCTTCGGCCGATAGCTGCCCATCAGGCAGTTCGCGATGTGGACGGGAATCGCCTCGCCCCCACCCCTCGGCTCGATGAACCCGAAGCCTCGTTCATCGTCCCATGTCTTGATCTTGCCTTGGAAACGCATGGGGGTCATGCTAGACCGCTGCTCACGATCAGACAAGACCCGTCAACCTATAAATACCATATGAAAGCCAGGATATTCATGGGTAGCCCAGTTCACCGGTCCAGGTTCAAGATTTCACTATCGCTCTCGGTCAAGATGAAACGACCCTTGGCATCGCGGCTGACGCGGCCCAGCGCCACTTCCGGGTCGTGCGTGAAGACGATCCGGCCATTGCGCGCGAGCAGGTCTTCCAGCAGCGCGGTCTTCTCCTCGATCAGGCCTTCGGGGAAGCGGTCGTAGCCCATGGTGATCGGCAGATGGACCCAGGGTGCGCCCGGGATCAGGTCGCCCGCGAACACGACCGGCCCTGACGGCATGGCGACCTCGGGCAGCAGCTGCCCCGGCGTGTGGCCGTCGCTGACATGGAAACGCCAGTCCGGCCCCAGCGTGGCCGAGGTCGCGCCGTCGGCCAGCAGTTCGAGTCGACCACTGGCTTCGAGCAGATCCAGCAGCTCGGGGATATAGGATGCCCGGTCGCGCACGTGCGGCGATCTGGCGCGCTGCCACTGACGCTGTCCGGTGATGAAGCGCGCCTTCGGAAACAGCAGCCGCATCGGCTGCCCCTCGGACCAGGGCGCCAGCAGGCCGCCGGCATGGTCGAAATGCAGGTGGGTCAGCACCACGACATCGATGTCGGCGTCGGACAGTCCGAGCGCGGCCAGGCGGTCGAGCAGCACATGGCCGCTTTCCTCGACGCCGAAGCGCTCCTTCATCGCGGGGTCGAAGAAGGCACCGATGCCGGTCTCGACCAGGATGTTGCGGCCGGCCTCGCGCACCAGCAGCGCGCGGCAGCCGAGCACGATGCGGTTCTGCTCGTCGGGTGCCATCCAGCGCTGCCAGAGCGCCTTCGGGGCATTGCCGAACATGGCGCCGCCGTCGAGGCGCTGGCGGTTGCCGGGCAAGGTGGTCAGCGTGCGGCCGGGCCTGCCGGCTTCGGGTTGCGGTGAGATTGCTGCGGATGTCATTGGCTTTAGGCGGATTATTCAGTCTGACATGATACGGGCACATCCAGCAGTGCCTGGGTCATGTAGCACGCCGGCCCTCCCGCATAGCTGGCCAGGGCCAGCGCCTGATCAGGATGCAACTGCTGGCTGGCCGCGAATCCCCGCTGGCGCCAGAACCCCTGCGAGCCCTGGACCGAGACCAGCGCCGCCCAGGCCAGCCCTTCGCGCCTGGCCTGTGACAGCGCATGCGCCACCAGCAGCGGCCCCACTCCCAGACCGCGCGCCTGTGGGCCGACCGCGAGGTCGTGCAGATAGAGGCAATCCGGTGCCTCGGCCGGCTCGAAGCCATCGCCCAGCGCGCCGACCTGGCTGAGCCGGCTGCGGTAGCCGACCAGGTAGGCGCAGACCGCGCCGTTGACTTCGGCGACCCAGGCCGTGTCGGGCGCGCTGGCCAGTCGCGCGCGGATCACGGCCTCGGACTCGATGTTGTCAGGCAGGTAGCTGTGCGACTGGACGTGCAGGACCGACGCGATGTCGGCCGGTAGCATGGGGCGGAGGATTGCCACGGGCTCAGCCCCCCACCGCCACCCGCTCCACCTCAAACCCCACCACGCCGCGCTCGGCCTGGCTGAATTCGACGCCGATCAGGTGGATCGGCTCGCCGTGCGCGCGGTACTTGTCGGCGTAGCCCCGGTCCTTGATCTGCTGCAGCGCATGGCCCTCGGGCGCCTGCTCGACCACCTTGAACTCGAACAGGTAGATATTCGCGTTGAACAGCACGGTCATGTCGATGCGGCCCTTGTTCGTCACATCTTCCAGCCGGATGTCGAGCCCGAGCGCGGCAAAGTGGCTGTAGAACACGCTGGCGTAATAGCCCTCGAAGCGCGCGATCGGACTGTTGCGGTACCAGTCGTTCGGGATGCTGGCGAAGAAGGCGGTGAACAGCGCCTGCAGCCCTGAAAAGTCATTGGCCAGCAGCAACTCGTACAGCCGGCCGGTGTTGCGCATGACGGCCGCGTTGTCGGGCAGGTAGCGCCGCAGCAGCACGTTGTTGAGGCTGGACCTGACTTCCTGGTTCGGGTAGCGCAGCGTGTAGCGCGGCTGTCCGCCGATGCGCTGCACGCTGCCTATCGTCAGGTAGCCGGCCTGGAACATCAGCGCCTCGGTCGCGATCTCGTCGACATCGAACGAGGACAGCAGCGACTCGAGCGCGACGAACTGCTCCAGGTCGGGGGCGAAGGTCTGGCGCTGCATCAGCAGGTCGACTAGGAAGGTCGGCGTGCCGGTCTCGAACCAGTAGGGCTTGAGTTCGCGCTCCTGCAGCAGCAGCAGCAGGTCGAACGGGTTGTAGACGCTCTTTCCGGTCCAGTTGTAGCCGTTGTACCAGAGCCGGATTTCCTCACGGTCCAGTCCGGGCAGCTCGGGCGCGAACACGGTATCGACGTCCTCGTCGGTGTAGCCGCAGATCGATGAAAACTCGCTCGAAACCGTGATGTCGCGCAGGTTGTTGAGGCCCGAGAACAGCGACACCTTGCTGAACTTGGACACGCCGGTCAGCATCGCGAAGCGGATATGGGAGTCCTCGTCCTTGATCACCGAATAGAGGTTGCGCAGCCCGTCGCGCATCTCGCGCGCAATGGCGGGATCGGTGATGTTGTCGAGTATCGGCTTGTCGTATTCGTCGATCAGTACCACCACGCGCTGGCCGCTGCGCGTGTGCAAGGTCTGGATCAGCTCGGAAAAGCGCCCCGGCACCGACGAGTCCGCGCATTCGATGCCGAAGCGCCGGGCCAGCGAGCGCAGCAGCTCATTGAGCCGTTGGTCGAGTTCGGCGCGGTTGCGCAACACGCCGCCACCAAAGCTGATCCGGATCACGGGAAAGCGCTGTGACCAGTCCCAGTGCGCATCGGCATGCAGGCCCTCGAACAGCTCGCGCCGACCCTCGAACAGCTCGGCGAGGGTGTCGAGCAACAGGCTCTTGCCGAAACGGCGTGGCCGGCTCAGGAAATAATGCGATCCCTCGTCGATCAGGCGCAGGATATGCGGCGTCTTGTCGACGTAGTAGTAGGCACCGCCACCCTCGCGGATCTTGGCGAAGGTCTGGATGCCGATCGGCAGCTTCTTGCGCAAGGGACTGGTGGGGCGGCTGGTCATGGGCTTGGGCTGCGGCTCACACCGCCTTGTGGAACACCAGCCCCGCGTGCTCGCGCATGGCGTGGAACTGGATCTTGGGCCAGTTGGCCTCGACCGCGCGCAGCGTGGCGCCGTGATCGACCAGGATGGTCGGCGCGTCGACCGCGTCCCAGGCCATGCGGTGGATGTTGGCATCGATGAAGCGCTTGAGCTCGACCTCGCCGCCGTTCTCGGGCGGGCAGGTGACCCAGCGCGCGACCTGATACGGGCTGTGCGTGATGCGGGCCTTGACGCCGTATTCGGCCTCCAGTCGGTGCTGCACCACCTCGAACTGCAGCTGGCCGACCGCGCCCAGCATCAGGATCGAGCCGGCCATCGGGCGGAACACCTGGATCGCGCCTTCCTCGCCGAGCTGGGTCAGGCCGGCTTTGAGCTGCTTGCCGCGCAGCGGGTCGGCCACCTCGACGCTGCGGATGATCTCCGGCGCGAAGAAGGGCAGGCCGGTGAACTGCAGTGCCTCGCCCTCGGTCAGCGTGTCGCCGAGCTGCAGCACGCCATGGTTCGGGATACCGATGATGTCGCCGGCATAGGCCTCATCCAGCAGCTCGCGCCGCTGGCTCAGGAAGCTCACCACGGTGTTGGGGCGCAGTTCCTTGCCTGAGCGGACGACCTTCAGCTTCATGCCGCGCGTGAAGTGGCCCGACGCGACGCGCACGAAGGCGATGCGGTCGCGGTGCGCCGGGTCCATGTTGGCCTGGATCTTGAACACCACGCCGCTGAACTTGGGCTCGGTCGGTTCGACCACGCGCTGGATCGCGGGCTTGGGGCCGGGCGGCGGCGCCAGGTCGACCAGCGCGTCGAGCACCTCGCGCACGCCGAAGTTGTTGATCGCCGAGCCGAACAGCATCGGCGTCTGCTTGCCGGCCAGGAAAGCCTGCTCGTCGAAGGCCTGCGAGGCGCCTTCGACCAGTTCCAGCTCGTCCTTGGCCTGGCTCCATTCGACCCCGAAGCGCTCGGCCGAGGTCTGGTTGTCGAGTCCGGCCAGCACCTCCTCGTCACCACCGGCACGGTCCTCACCGGCCGCGTAGACGCGCATCTGGTCGGTGCGGCGGTCGAACACGCCGTGGAACAGCTTGCCCATGCCGACCGGCCAGGTGAAGGGCACCACCGTCATGCCGAGCTCGCGCTCGATCTCGTCCATCACGTCGAGCGGCGACTGGACCTCGCGGTCCATCTTGTTGACGAAGGTGATGATCGGCGTGTTGCGCGCGCGGCAGACCTGCAGCAGGCGCCGGGTCTGCGGCTCGACGCCGTTGGCCGCGTCGATCACCATCAGCGCGGCGTCGACCGCGGTCAGCACGCGGTAGGTGTCTTCCGAGAAGTCCTGGTGGCCCGGGGTGTCGAGCAGGTTGATCACGCAGTCGCGGTATTCCATCTGCATCACCGAGGAGGCGACCGAGATGCCGCGCTGCTTCTCGATCTCCATCCAGTCGGAGGTGGCGTGGCGCGCGGCCTTGCGCGCCTTGACGCTGCCCGCGATGTTGATCGCGCCCGAAAACAGCAGCAGCTTCTCGGTCAGCGTGGTCTTGCCCGCGTCGGGGTGGGAGATGATGGCAAATGTGCGGCGGCGGCGCACTTCAGAGACGATGTCAGACATGGGGCTGGATTATCCCCGAGCCCCGTTGTAGCGGTCCATCAACGACAATCCGGCCATGCACCCGAAAGCCTTGATTGACCACTGCGCGGAACTGATCGCGCAGACCCTGACCTTTGCCCATCCCGCCGACGCGACCGTGAGCCAGTACTGCCGCGAGCAGCGCAGCCTGGGCTCGCGCGAGCGCCCGCTGCTGGCCGATGCCGTCTACGCGCTGCTCCGCGAGAAGCCCTTGCTCGAATGGTTGCTCAGGAAGCTGCCTGCCCCCAAGGCCGCGCCGTCAGCGCCCCAGAAAACGCCCCGGCCCGCCAAGGGCGCCAAGCCCGCGCCGGCGCCTTCGGCCAAGGCGCGCGCGCTGGCGCTGCTGGCCTTGCGGCAGCAGACCGAATTCCTGGCCCAGGCCGCGACCCCCGAGGAACTGGTCTGGCTCGACGCCTGCCGCGCGCTGGAAGCGAATCCGCCGGCCGACCAGCCGGCTGCCTGCCGCCACGGCCTGCCGGATTGGCTGGCGGCTGCGCTGCAGACCGAGCTGGGCGAAGGCTTCGACGCGCTGGCGGCCGCGCTCAAGGAGAGCGCGCCGCTGGACCTGCGTGTCAACCCGCTCAAGGCCAAGCGCACCGCCGTGCAGCAGCAGTTGCTCGACGCCGGCATCGCGTCGGTACCGACGCCTTACTCGTCCTGGGGCCTGCGCCTGTCCGGCAAGGCCGCCTTGCAACAGCTGCCCTGCTACAAGGACGGCAGCATCGAGGTGCAGGACGAGGGCTCGCAGCTGCTCGCGCTGCTGCTCGACGCCAAGCGCAACGAACTGGTGATCGATTTCTGTGCCGGTGCTGGTGGCAAGACGCTGGCGCTGGGCGCCGCGATGCGCAACACCGGCCGGCTTTACGCCTTCGACAACTCGGCGCACCGGCTCGAAGCCTTGCAGCCGCGGCTGCAGCGCAGCGGCCTGAGCAACGTCCACCCGATGGCGATCGCGCACGAGCGCGACGCGCGCCTGGACCGCCTGGTCGGCAAGGCCGACCGGGTACTGGTCGATGCGCCCTGTTCGGGCCTGGGCACGCTGCGCCGCAGCCCCGATCTCAAGTGGCGGCAGAGCGAGGCCGGCATCGCCGAGGTTGCCGAGCTGCAGGCGCGCATCCTGGCCAGCGCTGCGCGCCTGGTCAAGCCGGGTGGCCGCCTGGTCTATGCGACCTGCAGCCTGCTGCGCGAAGAGAACGAGGCGGTCGCCGCGGCCTTCTCGGCGGCGCAGCGCGACTTCCTTGCGCTGCCAGCCGGGGAACTCCTGGCGCGCGCCGGGGTCGAAGCTGCCGATTCGCTGGTGCGCGGCGACTACCTGCGCCTGTGGCCGCACCAGCATGCCAGCGATGGCTTCTTCGCTGCGGTCTGGCAGCGCAAGGCTTGAAGCCTGGGCAACCGTGAATCGTTAAAATCGAGGGCTGGCGGTCGGCTGGTCGCCGCTTCCGCACCCCTCCTGACAGGACGCCCCATGAAGAAAACCGTTTCGATTCTGCTGGCCACGCTGGCCGCCGCCACTTTGCTCACTGCCTGTGGCAAGAAGCCTGAGGCGCCCGTTGCGGCAGCGCCTGCACCGGCTCAGGCCATCGTGATCGGCCTGGACGACAACTTCCCGCCCATGGGCTTCCGCGATGACAAGGGCGAACTGGTCGGCTTCGACATCGACCTGGCCCGTGAAGCCGGCAAGCGCATCGGCGTCGAGGTCAACTTCAAGCCGATCGACTGGAGTGCCAAGGAAGCCGAGCTCAACGGCAAGCGCGTCGACGTGCTCTGGAACGGCCTGACCATCACCGAAGAGCGCAAGGCCAACATCCTGTTCACCACGCCTTACCTGGAGAACCACCAGATCATCGTCGTGACCGACAAGTCGCCCATCACGACCAAGGCCCAGCTGGCCGGCAAGGTGGTCGGCGTGCAGGACGGCAGCAGCGCGGTCGATGCGATCCAGAAGGATGCCGACACCGCCAAGGCGATCAAGGAGATCAAGAAGTTCGGCGACAACGTCACCGCGCTGATGGACCTCTCCGCCGGTCGTCTCGATGCGCTGGTCGTCGATGAGGTCGTGGGCCGTTACTACACGGCCAAGAAGCCGGGCGAGTACCGCGTGCTGGAAGACAACTTCGGCACCGAGGACTATGGCGTCGGCACCCGCAAGGACGAGACCGCGCTGATGACCAAGCTGCAGGGCGCCATGGATGCGATGAAGGCCGACGGCACCGCCGCGACCATCTCGACCAAGTGGTTCGGCAAGGACATTGTCAAGAATTGACATCCTCCCCTGCCTAAGGGCAGGGGATTCCTACCGCGCCCGCGCCAGCACCATGCTGGACGTGGGTCGCCTCGGTGGGTTCCTGCTTCCTTGAGGCTGCGCGCTTCGGTCTTGCGACCCTGGCGCGGCTGACGTCCTCTCCACAGGCTAACAAGCGCTGTCCGCGCTCTAGAACATTGATGGCACCGACCACATCGGCGTGGTTCTGGTGGCCGCATTGCACGCACAGAAACCGGGCTTGCGTGCGCCGGTTGTCCGGCGAGATGTGC
>CALPRQ020000028.1 GCA_943326015.2 Chitinophaga pinensis
AAGGCCGAGCACGGCCCGATCGACGTGCTGGTCAACAACGCCGGCATCACCAAGGACCGCATGTTCCTGAAGATGACGCGCGAGGACTGGGATGCCGTCATCGACACCAACCTGAATTCGATGTTCAACGTGACCAAGCAGGTCGTGCCGGACATGGTCGAAAAGGGCTGGGGCCGCATCATCCAGATCTCGTCGGTCAACGGCAACAAGGGCCAGGCCGGCCAGACCAACTATTCGGCCGCCAAGGCTGGCATGCATGGTTTCTCGATGGCGCTGGCGCAGGAAATGGCGACCAAGGGCGTGACCGTCAACACCGTGAGCCCGGGCTACATCGGTACCGACATGGTCAACGCCATCCGTGCGGACGTGCTCGAGAAGATCGTCGCGACCGTGCCGGTCAAGCGTCTGGGCAAGCCGAGCGAAATCGCCTCCATCGTCGCCTGGCTGGCCAGCGAAGACGGCGGCTACTCGACCGGCGCTGACTTCTCGGTCAACGGCGGCCTGCACATGGGCTGATGCCCGCAGCCAGGGATGCGCTTGCTGCGGCGTCCCGGTCTACACAAGGCCCGCACCAGCTTTTCGCTGGTGCGGGCCTTGGTCGTTGTGTACCGGCCCAATTTGGCTCAGGGTGGTACGTTGCCACCCTCAGGGCAGGAAGTCCTGCCTCGCCGCCGGCAGCCTGGCGCTGGAGAAGTAATCCGGTCCGAGTCTGGAAACGGCGGGCTCCCGGCAGCTCAGGGTCGAGAGCCGTTGGCCAGATCGCTCGACGGCCACCCCGGAGACTTCGCCTTCGCCCCGGACCCAGAACGAAAACACCACGTAGCGGTGACGACGGTGGCTGAATTCGATCCAGGCCCCGCCGCCGCCCGAAAGCGGTACGGTGGCAGCCTGGAAGCCGGAGCCCTTGCCTGTTGCGGCCTGGTAGCTCAGATCGGCTGGATCACCCGGTCGACCGAAGCGATAGCTCAGTCGGCGTTCGCTGTCGTCCGATCCGCCGGCCTCGCACAGCGAGACCTGCTTGCTGCCGGTGCTGCAGGCAAAGACGACGGTTTCGCCGGCCTCGCAGGGCGCTGTGACCGCCACCGGCCTGTCGGCCAGGGCCGTTCCATAGGCCCCCAGGCTTATGGCCACCCACAGCAGCTTTTTGCTTGTACCTTGCATCAGATCAGTTTTTCTCCGCGTAGATAGGCGGTCTGGAAGGATTCCAGGCCGTGGCGGCCGCCGTTGACCAGTTTCCGGGCCAGCGCCAGGTCGTGATCCAGCAGGGCCGTCTTGATCGAGATTTCCTTGTGCTTGAGGAAGCAGGCCAGGATCAGCCCGGCGACGGCGGGTTCGTTGGCCTGTTCGGGGTATTGTTCCAGGTCGTGCCCGATCTCGGTACCGATCTTCCGGTAGTTGTCGCGACCCGTGAGCTGGATGAAACCGCGGCCCTTGAAGCTGGCGCCATCGGGATTGCCGCGGTTGCCCAGGTCGCGCCGCTGATCGTACAGGTCGAAGGGGTGGCCGCCGGGCGAGGTGTTGAAGCGCGACTGGTATTCGTCGATCGGCTTGAAGCTGGCGGTCTCGGCCGCGATGGTGGCCAGCGCCATCAGCACCATGGGCTTGTCGGTGAGCTGGAAATGCCGCAGACCCTGCAGCACCGGTTCCAGGTTGTGCTCGATGTTGCCGATCGGGGCTGTCGGCAGCATGCGGGCCACGATCAGCGGGGTGACCCTGTCAGCGACCGAGGGCAGGGCAGGGTCCTGGGTCAGACCAAGGCGTGTCAGGGTGCGCGGGCCGGCCTGGCCGTCCACCAGCAAGTCGCCCTCGCTGAGCTGGAAGGCGCGCAAGGCGGCGTCGGTGGCGGCCCCGAAGGTGCCGTCGGCCCCGCCGGTCGGAAAACCTCGGCCTTCGAGCGCCTGCTGCAAGGCCCGGACATCGTCGCCCTGCATCAGCTCGCCGTCCAGGATCAGTTCCAGTTTCCGCATGGTGTGGTTCTCCCTGATGAAATGCAGCGAGCAGTCTTGGGCGTGCGTTGCGATCTGTCAATGCCCCGCCCGTGATCTAATAACGGCCCTTCGAACCCGCGCCTTGCCAGTCGAGGCGTTTTTGGCAATTGACTGGGCGATCGGTACCCTGAACTGGCGCCAGCGAGCAAACATGAGTGAGAAAATGACGGATAGCCAAGCTTCCCAAGCTGTTGTATCAAAAGCGCAAACGAGCGGGGACGCGGGTTGGAGGATGTCCGTTGCCCCGATGCTCGATTGGTCCGACAAGCATTGCCGCTACCTGCACCGGCTGATCACGCAGCACACGCGGCTCTATACCGAGATGGTGACCACGGGTGCGCTGATGCATGGCGAAGCGCGCCGCCACCTGCGCTTCGACGAGACCGAGCACCCGATCGCGCTGCAGCTCGGCGGCAGCGATCCGGCCGATCTGGCACAGTGCGCCAAGCTCGGTCAGGACTGGGGCTACGACGAGATCAACCTCAACTGCGGCTGCCCGAGCGACCGCGTGCAGCGCGGCGCCTTTGGTGCCTGCCTGATGAACTTGCCCGGCCTGGTGGCCGATGGCGTCAAGGCCATGCGCGACCGGGTGGACATCCCGGTCACGGTCAAGCACCGCATCGGCATCGACAAGATCGAGAGCTACGACTTCGTGGCCGATTTCGTCGGTCGCGTCAGCGAAGCCGGCTGCGAGGTTTTCATCGTCCATGCGCGCAACGCCTGGCTGCAGGGCCTGAGCCCGAAGGAAAACCGCGAAGTTCCGCCGCTGCGCTACGATCTGGCCTGGCGGCTGAAACGGGATTTTCCGCAGCTCACGATCGCCGTCAATGGCGGCATCAAGACGAATGAGCAGATCGCCGAGCAGCTGCAGCAGGTCGACGGCGTGATGGTCGGGCGCGAGGCCTACTACAACCCCTGGATCATGCACGACTGGGACCAGCGCTACTACGGCGGCGAGCCCTGCGCGCTGAGCCAGGACGAGATCGAGCTGGCGATGGTGGCCTACATGGAGCGCGAGGCGGTCGAGGACGGCACCCCCTGGTACCCGATCGCGCGCCACATGCTGGGCATGCGCCACGGCCAGCGCGGCGCGCGCCGTTGGCGCCAGGTCTGGAGCAACCACAAGCTCAAAGCCCTGCCGGCGCGCGAGGTCTGGGCCATGGCGCAGGCGGTGCTGCTGGAAGATCAGCTCAAGGCGGGTGAAGGGCAGCCCTCGTAAAACACCCAGCGGTTCTTGCCGCTGCGCTTGGCCCGGTACATGGCCCGGTCGGCTTGCTCGATCAGCTTTTCGCAACTGTCGGCATGATCCGGATAGAGCGCGATGCCGATGCTCATGCCGACTTGCAACGGCGCAGCCCCGTAAGCCACGGGCTGGCTTACCGCTTGGAGCAGACGGTCCGCTATTTCCTCGATCTGGGCCGTATCGTCGAAATCGGGCAGCAGCAGCACGAATTCGTCACCTCCGAGCCGGGCCACCGTGTCGACCTGGCGCACGCCGTTCGACAGCAGGCAGGCGATCTCGATCAGCAGATGGTCGCCTGCCTCGTGGCCGTGCTGGTCGTTGATCTGCTTGAAGCCATCGAGATCGATGAAGCACAGTGCCAGCCTGTTGCCGTGACGTTGGGCCGCAGCCAGGGACTGGCGCAGCCTGTCCATCAGCAGATGGCGATTGGGCAGCCGGGTCAGGCCGTCATGGTAGGCGACGTTTTCCAGCAGCTGCTGGGTCTTGAGCAGACCGGCTTCGTGTTCCTTGAACAGGTCATGGGTCTTGCGCAGCACCAGGATCAGCACGGTGATCAGCACCAGGCACGAGACCCCCGACAGCATCAGCAACTGATCCTGCAATTGGCGCAAGGCGGTATCACTCTGGGTCGCCTTGAGTTCGATGCGCAGCCAGCCCATGGGCAGCACGCTGCCGACTCGTATCCACAATCTGAGCTGCTCGCCATCGACCTCGAACCACGGCATGTGCGCTGGCGGGGTGATCGACATCGGACTGAACAGGGGCACGGCCGGTCCGCTGGCCAGGCCTCGCCTGCTGACATGGGACAGCACCTGTCCCTGGTTGTCGGCCAGCAGCAGCGAGACGACCTGCTCGTTGAAGGCGGTCTGGATCAGGCGCGCTTCGAGCACGGCGAAGTCGCGTGTGATCAGGTCGCTTTCGACCGCATGGGCCAGGCCTTCGGCCAGCAGCGAGGCGGCCCGCTGCTGCCCCTCGCGTTGCAGCACATGGGACTGACGCTCCAGCCAGAACGCTCCGAGCAGCGTGAACAGCACGATCACGACCCCGGTCGATAGCAGACCAATATAGAACAGGCGGGGCGAGTTGAAACCGCTCTGGCGCGCTTGTCGCAGTTCAGGGCTTGTCATGCTTGACCACGAATTTCTCGATCTGCAGCGATTCAAGCGGCGCGTAGTCGCGCGCATAGTCGGCCCGTATCGGGCTGGGGATCTGGATGCCGTCGAGCAGCTGGCGTCCGGAATCGCTCTCGCCCAGCGCGAGGACGGCGGCGATCACGGCTTCGCGCAGCTGCGCTGCCACGCGCGGGTGGGCGACGAAGGGATGCGGCGTGTAGCCTGGCGTTTCGTGCAGGATGCGCAGCTGATCGCGCACGCTGGGGCTTTCCCGTTCCAGGGTGTTGTTGACGCCGCCGCCGGCCACCACGTCGCCGATGATCACGGCACGGTAGACGTTGGCATGGGTCTTGACATATTTGGGCTGGATCCGGATGCCCTGCTGCGCCAGCCGCGAGCGCAGCAGCAGCGAGGCAGCGAAGGCGTTGGGGGCCGGAAAGGCTATTTGCTGACCGTCGAGTTCCTTGATTGACTGGATGGGACTGTCGGCACGGACTGTCAGGATACCAGTGAGCTTTTCCTTGCCATCGACCACCAGCGGCAGATAGCCTTGCGCTTTCCTGGCCATGACTTCGTGGTACGGGTTGACGAAGGCGAAGTCAGGTTGTCCTGCGAGCAAGGCATTCTCGAAATCCGGAATGCTTGACGCGATGCGCAATTCGAAGCAAAGCCCGGTCCGACGGCCCAGCTGTTCGAGCAGCGGCGCCCATTTGCCGAGCAGCATGGCTGGAGTCAGCTGCGGAACCACATGCACCTCGTGCACCCTGTCGGCCCAGGGGTCCCCCAGGCAGTCTGCTTGTGCCATGCCGACCGTCGTCAGCCAGCCGAGCAGGAGCGCAAACAGGTGTTTCGCGGTCGAAAATTTCATTGTGGAATAAACAGGCCTTGAACCGCATTGTCGCTGCTCAAGGCGTCAAAATTCCAAATTGAAAAACCTTTGTGCGAATTTTTCTGTTGACGGCTCAGGCCGCCGCCTGCAGCCCCGAAGCGAAATGCTCGCGCACCCGCCGAGCTGCGAGCGCCTCGTCGCGCGCCAGCAGCGCGTCCACGATCACGCGGTGCTCGGCCAGCGATTCCTCGATCCGCCCCTCCTTGAACAGCGAGCCCTGGCGGTTGAGCTTCATGACCTTGCGCAGGTCGGCCACGATCTGGACCCGCCAGCGGTTCTGCGCGAGTTCGAGCATGCGGCGGTGGAACTGCTCGTTGAGTTCGAAGAACCGGTCGCGCGAGCCCGTTGCGGGCTGGGCGGCCTGTTCCAGCTGGTCATGCAGGGCTTTGAGTTCGGCCAGCTCGGCATCGTCGGCCAGCCGGCACAGCGCGGCGGCCGCGTCCGATTCGAGCAGCGACAGCAGTTCGTAAACTTCACGCAAGTCTTGTTCGGATACTTCGGTCACGTAGGCGCCGCGCCTGACCTTCATCGTGACCAGGCCTTCGGCGGCCAGTACCTTGAGCGCCTCGCGCAGCGGGGTGCGGCTGATGCCGAGTTCCTCGGCGATCCGGAGTTCGTCGATCCAGCTGCCCGGCGCCAGCTCGCGGTTGTAGATGCGCTGGCGCAGCAGTTCAGCGACTTCTACATACAGTGCGCGGGGGGACAGTGAGAGGGCGGCCATGGTTTGCGTGGGTTTCTAGGCGGCCTATTTTATCAGATCAAAAATTCTGCATCAATAATTATGAATGACATACAATGGGGTAGTCTTGCTCACTAAGGTGCCCTTTTTATGTCGTCCGAATTCAAACCCGCCACCCTGGCCGATTGGGAAAAAGCCGCTCAGAAGTCCGTCAAGGACGGCTCGCTCGACAAGCTGAACTGGCTTACGCCTGACGGCATCACGGTCAAGCCGCTCTACACCGCCGAGGATGTGAAAGAGCTGCCCTTCACCAACACGCTGCCCGGCTTCGAGCCCTTCATCCGCGGCCCGCAGGCTACGATGTACGCGGTGCGCCCCTGGACCATCCGCCAGTACGCGGGTTTCTCGACCGCCGAGGAATCGAACGCCTTCTACCGCAAGGCGCTCGCCGCCGGCGGCCAGGGCGTCTCGGTGGCGTTCGACCTCGCGACCCACCGTGGCTATGACTCGGACCATCCGCGCGTGACCGGCGACGTCGGCAAGGCCGGCGTGGCGATCGACTCGGTCGAGGACATGAAGATCCTGTTCGACGGCATTCCGCTCGACAAGGTTTCGGTCTCGATGACCATGAACGGTGCCGTGCTGCCGGTGCTGGCAGGCTATGTGGTGGCGGCCGAGGAGCAGGGCGTCAGCCAGGACCAGCTGGCCGGAACGATTCAGAACGACATTCTGAAGGAGTTCATGGTCCGCAACACCTACATCTATCCGCCCGAACCGTCGATGAAGATCATCGGCGACATCATCGAGTACACGGCGCAGAAGATGCCCAAGTTCAACTCGATCTCGATCTCGGGCTACCACATGCAGGAAGCCGGCGCCAACCAGGTGCTCGAGATGGCCTTCACGCTGGCCGACGGCAAGGAGTATGTCAAGACCGCGATCGCCAAGGGCATGGACGTGGACGCGTTCGCGGGCCGCCTGTCCTTCTTCTGGGCGGTGGGCATGAACTTCTACCTCGAGATCGCCAAGATGCGCGCGGCCCGCCTGCTGTGGGCCCGCATCATGAAGGGTTTCGACGCCAAGAACCCCAAGAGCCTGATGCTGCGCACGCACTGCCAGACCTCGGGCTGGTCGCTGACCGAACAGGACCCCTACAACAACGTGGTGCGCACCACCATCGAGGCGATGGCGGCGGTGTTCGGCGGTACCCAGTCGCTGCACACCAACTCGCTTGACGAGGCGATCGCGCTGCCGACCGAGTTCAGCTCGCGCATCGCGCGCAACACCCAGCTCATCATCCAGGAAGAGACCCACATCACCAACGTGGTCGATCCCTGGGCCGGTTCCTACCTGATGGAGTCGCTGACCCAGGAGATGGCCGACAAGGCCTGGGCCATCATCGAGGAAGTCGATGCCATGGGCGGCATGACCAAGGCGGTCGATTCGGGCTGGGCCAAGCTCAAGATCGAGGCGGCAGCCGCCGAGAAGCAGGCCCGCATCGATTCGGGCAAGGACGTGATCGTCGGCGTCAACAAGTACAAGCTGGCCAAGGAAGACCCGATCGACATCCTCGACGTCGACAACGTCCGGGTGCGTGACGGCCAGATCGCCCGCCTGCAGGCGATCAAGGCCAAGCGTGACAATGCGGCCGTCGCCGCCGCGCTCGATGCGCTGACCGCCGCCGCAGAATCCGGCCAGGGCAACCTGCTGGATCTGGCGATCCAGGCGATCCGCCTGCGCGCGACCGTCGGCGAAGTCTCCGACGCGCTGGAAAAAATCTACGGCCGCCACCGCGCCGACACGCAAAAGGTGACCGGTGTCTACGCCGCCGCCTACGACTCGGCCGAGGGCTGGGACAAGCTGAAGGAAGAAATCGCCGCTTTCGCCACCGAGCAGGGCCGTCGCCCGCGCGTGATGATCGCCAAGCTGGGCCAGGACGGCCACGACCGTGGTGCCAAGGTGGTGGCCACGGCCTTCGCCGACCTCGGCTTCGACGTCGACATGGGCCCGCTGTTCCAGACCCCCGAGGAATGCGCGCGCCAGGCGATCGAGAACGACGTGCACGCGGTCGGCGTCTCGACCCTGGCCGCCGGCCACAAGACCTTGGTGCCAGCCATCATCGCCGAGCTGAAGAAGCAGGGCGCCGACGACATCATCGTCTTCGTCGGTGGCGTGATTCCGCGCCAGGACTACGAGATGCTGTACGAGGCCGGCGTCAAGGGCGTCTATGGCCCGGGCACCCCGATCCCGGCCAGCGCCAAGGACGTGCTGGAGCAGATCAGACAGGCCATCGCCTGATCCGCCATGCTGCTGTCAGGCATCACCGAGGGTAATCCGACCGTGCAGCGGCGTGCCATGGCCAAGGCCATCACGCTGCTGGAGTCGACCCGCGCCGACCACCGGCTGCAAGCCGACGAACTGCTGACCGCGCTGCTGCCGCATACCGGAGGCGCGTTGCGGCTGGGCATCAGCGGCGTGCCGGGGGTGGGCAAGTCCACCTTCATCGAGGCGCTCGGGCTGTACCTGATCGAGCAGGGCTACCGCGTCGCGGTGCTGGCGATCGATCCGTCGTCGAGCGTCTCGGGCGGCTCCATCCTGGGCGACAAGACCCGCATGGAGCAGCTCTCGGTGCACGAGCGCGCCTATATCCGGCCCAGCCCGAGCAGCGGCACGCTGGGCGGCGTGGCCGAGAAGACGCGCGAGGCGATGCTGGTCTGCGAGGCCGCCGGCTACGACATCGTGATCGTCGAGACGGTCGGCGTCGGCCAGTCGGAGACCACGGTCGCCAATATGACCGACATGTTCTGTCTGCTGCAGCTGCCCAATGCGGGCGACGAACTGCAGGCGATCAAGAAGGGCGTGATGGAGCTGGCCGATCTGGTCGTGATCAACAAGGCCGACCTTGACCCGCTGGCCGCGACCCGGGCCCAGCTCCAGATCCAGTCCTCGCTGCGCCTGTTGGGTCACCACGGCAACCCCGAGCATGACCCTCACGACGATAGCCAGTGGCAGCCGACCGTGGTCCAGCTCAGCGCCTTGCAGGGCCAGGGCGTGGCCGAGTTCTGGCAGCAGGTCAGCCGTTTCCGGCAGCTGCAAACCGACAATGGCCGTTTCGCCGCCAAGCGCCAGCGCCAGACCCAGTCCTGGATGTGGGAGCGCATCGAGGCCGGCTTGCGCCAGCGTTTCCGTGACCACTCCGCCGTGAAGGCGCAACTCGACAACACCACCCGGCAGGTCCTGCAGGGACAACTGCCCGCTTCGACGGCAGCGCGCCAGCTGCTGGAACTGTTCAACTGATTCATCCCCCCGGAGACCACCACCATGCAAGAAATCCTGCAACAACTGGAGCAGAAACGCGAGGCCGCGCGCCTCGGCGGCGGGCAAAAGCGCATCGATGCGCAGCACGCCAAGGGAAAACTGACCGCGCGCGAGCGGCTCGAAGTCCTGCTTGACGAGGGCACCTTCGAGGAATGGGACATGTTCGTCGAGCACCGCTGCACCGACTTCGGCATGGAAGGCAACAAGATCCCGGGTGACGGCGTCGTGACCGGCTACGGCATGATCAACGGCCGCCTGGTCTTCGTCTTCAGCCAGGACTTCACCGTCTTTGGCGGCGCGCTGTCCGAGGCCCATGCCGAAAAGATCTGCAAGGTGATGGACCAGGCCATGAAGGTCGGCGCGCCGGTGATCGGCCTCAACGATTCGGGCGGCGCCCGCATCCAGGAAGGCGTCGCGTCGCTGGGCGGTTATGCCGATGTGTTCCAGCGCAACGTGATGGCGTCGGGCGTGGTGCCGCAGATCTCGATGATCATGGGTCCGTCGGCCGGCGGCGCGGTGTATTCGCCCGCGATGACCGACTTCATCTTCATGGTCAAGGACAGCTCCTACATGTTCGTGACCGGCCCCGAAGTGGTCAAGACCGTGACCCACGAGGAAGTGACGGCCGAGGAACTCGGCGGCGCGATCACGCACACGACCAAGTCCGGCGTGGCCGACCTGGCGTTCGAGAACGATGTCGAGGCGCTGCTGATGCTGCGCCGCCTCTACAACTACCTGCCGCTGAACAACCGCGAGAAGGCCCCCGCGCGCCCGAGCGGTGACCCGATCGACCGCATGGACCTGAGTCTGGATACCCTGGTGCCGGACAACCCGAACAAGGCCTACGACATGAAGGAGCTGATTGTCAAGACGGTTGACGACGGCGATTTCTTCGAGATCCAGCCCCATTACGCGGCCAACATCATCATCGGCTTCGCGCGCATGGATGGCCAGACGGTGGGCATCGTCGCCAACCAGCCGCTGGTGCTGGCCGGCTGCCTCGACATCAAGAGCTCGATCAAGGCCGCGCGCTTCGTGCGCTTCTGTGACGCCTTCAACATTCCCGTGGTGACTTTCGTCGACGTGCCCGGCTTCATGCCCGGTACCTCGCAGGAGTTCGGCGGCATCATCAAGCATGGCGCCAAGCTGCTTTACGCCTACGCCGAGTGCACGGTCCCGAAGATCACCGTGATCACGCGCAAGGCCTATGGCGGCGCCTACGACGTGATGGCGTCCAAGCACCTGCGCGGCGACGTCAACCTGGCCTGGCCGAACGCCGAGATCGCCGTGATGGGCGCCAAGGGCGCGGTCGAGATCATCTTCCGCGAGGAGAAGAAGGACCCGGCCAAGCTCGCCGAGCGCGAGGCCGAGTACAAGACCCGCTTCGCCAATCCCTTCGTTGCGGCCGAGCGCGGCTACATCGATGACGTCATCCTGCCGCACGAGACCCGCAAGCGCATCTGCCGCAGCCTGGTCATGCTCAAGGACAAGAAGATCGAAAACCCGTGGCGCAAGCACGGCAACATTCCGCTGTAAGTGCCTGAGGAGATAAAGAACATGTTCAACAAGATCCTGATCGCCAACCGCGGCGAAATCGCCTGCCGCGTCATCGCCACCGCCCGCAAGATGGGCATCCAGACCGTCGCGGTCTATTCCGAGGCCGACAAGGAAGCGCGCCATGTGCGCCTGGCCGACGAGGCCGTGCTGCTGGGCCCGGCCGCGAGCCGCGAGTCCTACCTGGTCGCCGACAAGATCATCGCCGCGGCCAAGGCCACCGGCGCCCAGGCCATCCACCCCGGCTACGGCTTCCTGTCCGAGAACGAGGCCTTCGCCAAGCGCTGCGAGGAAGAGGGCATCGCCTTCATCGGCCCGAAGGCGCATTCGATCGCGGCCATGGGCGATAAGATCGCCTCCAAGAAGCTGGCCAACGAGGCCCAGGTCAACACCATTCCGGGCTACAACGACCCGATCGCCAACGCCGAAGCGGCGGTCGGCATCGCCCAGGGCATCGGCTATCCGGTCATGATCAAGGCGTCGGCTGGCGGCGGCGGCAAGGGCCTGCGCGTCGCGTTCAACGACAAGGAAGCGTTCGAAGGCTTCACCGCCTGCCAGAACGAGGCCCGCAACAGCTTCGGCGACGACCGCATCTTCATCGAGAAGTTCGTCGAGCAGCCGCGCCACATCGAGATCCAGATCCTGGGCGACAGCCACGGCAACGTGGTGTACCTGAACGAGCGCGAGTGCTCGATCCAGCGCCGCCACCAGAAGGTGATCGAGGAGGCGCCCAGCCCCTTCATCTCCGACGCGACCCGCAAGGCGATGGGCGAGCAGGCCGTGGCGCTGGCCAAGGCGGTGCAGTACCAGTCGGCCGGCACGGTCGAGTTCGTGGTCGGCAAGGACCAGGACTTCTACTTCCTGGAGATGAACACCCGCCTGCAGGTGGAGCACCCGGTCACCGAGTGCATCACCGGCCTGGACCTGGTCGAGCAGATGATCCGCGTCGCCGCTGGCGAGAAGCTGACTTTCGGTCAGGCCGATGTCAAGCGCGACGGCTGGGCGATCGAGTGCCGCATCAACGCCGAGGACCCGTTCCGCAACTTCCTGCCCTCGACCGGCCGCCTGGTGCGCTTCACGCCCCCGAAGGAATCGATGTGGCAGGCCGATCTGGCGCACACGTACGGCGTGCGCGTCGACACCGGCGTGTTCGAGGGTGGCGAGATCCCGATGTTCTACGACTCGATGATCGCCAAGCTCATCGTGCACGGCAAGGACCGCAATGACGCCATTGCCAAGATGCGCGAGGCGCTCAACGGCTTCGTGATCCGCGGCATCAACTCCAACATCCCGTTCCAGGCCGCGCTGCTCGCGCACCCGGACTTCGTGTCGGGCAACTTCAACACCGGCTTCATCGCTCACCACTATGCGGGTGGTTTCCGCGCCGAGGACGTGCCGCACGATGACCAGGACTTCCTGGTCGCACTGGCTGCCTTCGTGCGCCGCAAGTCGCGCGAGCGCGCTACCGGCCTGTCGGGCCAGCTGCCGGGCTACGGCGTCCAGGTTGGCAAGGACTTCACCGTCATCAGCCTCGACATGGAAGGCAACCACGGCTACACCAAGGTTCATGTCGATGAGTTCATCGGCAAGACCGGCTCGGCGCTGGTGTGCGTTGGCGACAAGCGCTACCAGATCAGCTCGCCCTCGCGCCTGAACGACGTCGTCATCACCGGCGAGGTCAACGGTCAGCCGTTCACGGCTCAGATCGAGCGCGGCTCGAAGAAGAACCCGCTCGCGCTGATCGTGCAGCACAACGGCACCAAGCTCGAGTGCATGGTGGTGTCGCCGCGCATGGCCGATCTCTATCGCCAGATGCCCTACAAGGCAGCGCCCGACCTGAGCCAGTTCGTGCTGTCGCCGATGCCGGGTCTGCTGGTCGAGGTCGCCGTCAAGCCGGGCCAGAAGGTCCAGGCCGGCGAGCGCGTCGCGGTGATCGAGGCCATGAAGATGGAAAACGTGCTGTTCGCCGCCGCCGATGGCGTGGTCGCCAAGGTGCTGGCCAACAAGGGCGAGTCGCTGGTGGTCGATCAGGCCATCGTGGAGTTCGAGAAGTGAGCGCGCCGAGCAACGCCGGGCCGTCCCAAGTTGCGAGCGCCCCCTCGGGGGGCAGCGTTAGCGTGGGGGCTCGACCCTTCAAGGTGCTGGGCATCCAGCAGATCGCCATCGGCGGTCCCGACAAGACCCGCATGCAGAAGCTCTGGGTCGACATGCTGGGTCTGGAAGTCACCGGAACCTTCAAGTCCGAGCGCGAGAACGTCGACGAGGACATCTGCGCCATGGGCAAGGGTGCCTTCAAGGTCGAGGTCGATCTGATGCAGCCGCTCGACCCCGACAAGAAGCCCGCAGTGCACACCACGCCGCTGAATCATGTGGGCCTGTGGATCGACGACCTGCCCAAGGCGGTCGAATGGCTGAGCGCCAATGGCGTGCGCTTCGCGCCGGGCGGCATCCGCCAGGGGGCCGCCGGCTACGACATCACCTTCCTGCACCCGAAGTCGAACGACCAGTTCCCGATTGCGGGCGAGGGCGTGCTGATCGAGCTGGTGCAGGCACCGCCCGAGGTGATCGCGGCGCTGGGTTGATCCGGCTGGGGGGGCCAACAGGCATCCCCTTTCAAGCATGAAGGCGCGGTAGATTCCTCTGATTCTGCCGCGCCTTGTTTTTTCCGGGAAACATCAGCGCTGTCGCTTCCACTCGTGCCCGTCTCAAGCTGGAAGGGCGGTGTCGTGCAGCAGGAGGTGCCTCGGAATTTGGAAGAAATCTTAAGCTGAGGGGTACGGCGGTAAACACTTGAAATTTGTTCGTGTCTTTCATGCGGCCCAACGCCTAAGTTCAGCTGCCGCCGTAGGCGGTCGGCTGCGACGAATAGTTAATCTCCGTCTTCTCCATCAGGTTCATCAATTGGACGAGAGCCATGCACATCCTCTTCATCCCAATCATCATCATCGCCACCTTCGAGTGAGCGTTGAGAATCACGCTCCTCTTGTTCTTCTATCGCACGATAGTGCTCGGCCATTTCCATTTTTTCCTCTTGATCGGCTGCTCGTTGACTGCACTCTGGGCAATCTGGCTCATAGCAGTCGCAAGGATCTTCCATATTTTGACTTTCGCTCATATGTTCTCCATAAACTGATTTACTAACGTTGGAGCTGAACCGCGAGCGGCGGCGGCACGCCGACGCGATTCGGCTCGAGCGACCGGTTAGAGCTCACTTCTGCTCAGCCTGGTTGCGCCACCCCGTGAATCGGATAACCCGTTTAGTCACCCTACGCCCTTCTGCGCCAATACCGAGACTAATGGACTGTTCGTCGGCTTTCGCGCCGGCGTGCCCCTTGCCTGAAAGATCATAGAACTCCTCGATTTGGACTTCAGCGGAGTTAGCGATGCGTTCGGCGATCGATAACTCCTGCGAGACGCGCGCTTGATGCGCTTGGAATTCCATGACGATCTGCTGCTTTCGCGCCTCTTCCTCTAGGCTCGCAACCCCTTGTGATTCTGCGGCATCAACATCCTCACGTGACTTTGAGAGCGCTGTATAGGCCGCCCGCAGGTAACCGGGGACAAAAAACTCGATGGCAACGTCGCCAGCGATGGAGGCAATCTTCTTTGTGTCCATAGAATGAATTTTGTGAGCTCTAACTTTGTTCTCTGGCGACAGTTCTGCCACCTAACATCGGAATGCCAGATAACTTGTCCTGCAAGTTACTGTTAAGATACAGTGAGCCGCGTGCAAGGCAAGATAACAAGACAGAAATAGCAGAAGCCGACAGCTTAGTGGGTTGATGCGACCCATCTGGGTGTAGGCAGAGAGCCTACCGCATCGCCCGGATGACCGCTATTTGGATTGGGTGGCGAGTGACGGCTACTGGCCGAGAGCCGACATCCAGAATTGGTGCGTCAAGCATCAGTCATGCCTCAGCCCGACGGGAAAAAACCATCAGCGTAGGGGTTTTTTTTGAATTTCCTGTCGGCTCGCGCGCGAGCGCGCCAACGCGGCCTCGATCATGGCTTTCTTGCGGTCGAGCATGGCCGGATCGGTGTGCTTGGAATGCTCGGCCAGGTGGGCGAGCTTTTCCTGGGCCTTGACTTGCTGGCGTTCGTGGTGCTCGACCTCCTCGCGCTTAAGACGCTCGACATGCCAGTTGTAGCGCTCGCGCGCCTGGTCGGCCTGCGCAGTCGACCAGGCCGACCATCCGGTCAGCTCGCCGCTGGCGCTGACCAGCGAGATGCAATCGACCGGGCAGACCGGCAGGCAGAGCTCGCAGCCGGTGCACCAGGGCTCGATCACGGTGTGCATGCGCTTGTTGCCGCCCACGATGGCATCGGTCGGGCAGGCCTTGATGCACAGCGTGCAGCCTATGCACCAGTCCTCGTCGATGATGGCCAGCGTGCGCACCGACTCCTGCCCATGCCCGGAGTCGAGCGCCTTGACCGGCCGGCCGCTGATGGCGGCCAGCCGGGCCACGCCTTCGGCACCGCCTGGCGGGCACTGGTTGATGTCGGCCTGACCCTGAGCGATGGCCCGCGCGTAGGACGCGCAATCCGGAAAACCGCAGCGCGTGCACTGGGTCTGCGGCAGGGCCGCGTCGAGGCGAGCGATCAGCTCGCTCTCGGCGTGCGCAACCCTCATCACGTCAGCGCTCAAGCCTGGATCACCGTTTCTTGCCGACGGCGCTGCTGCGGCGGTAGCCGGAGCGCGGCTGTGCAGCGGCAGCCGGTGCCTGCATTTCCTGCAACTCTTGTGCTGCTGCCGGCTCGGCAGCGACGGCTTCCTGCGCGATAGCCTCGACGCTGGCCGGAGCCGCGATCGAAACCGTTTCGACCTTGACCGGTGCCTCCAGCGCCAGTGCAGGAGCGGCGACCTCGATCGCCATTTCGATCTGCTTCGGGGCTGCAGCCTTGAGCTGGCCGTTCTGGTGTTCGAGGATGAACTGCTTCACCACCGGATAGACCTGGTTGCGCCAGCGGCTGCCGCTGAAGATGCCGTAGTGACCTGCGCCCTTGACCTCGAAGTGACGCTGCTCATCGCTCACGATGCCCGTGCAAAGACCGTGCGCGGCGCGGGTCTGGCCGCTGCCCGAGATGTCGTCGAGTTCGCCTTCGACCGTCAGCAGACCGGTGTGCCGGATGTCCTGCGGCTTGACCAGTTCCTTGACGCCCTCAGGGTTGCGCACCTCCCAGGTGCCGTTGACCAGCTTGAAGTCCTGGAACACGGTCTGGATGGTCTCCAGGTAGTAGTCCGCGTCCATGTCGAGCACCGCGTTGTACTCGTCATAGAACTGGCGGTGCGCCTCGGCGCTGTCGCTGTCACCCTTGATCAGGTGATTGAAGTAGTCGTAATGGCTGTTGGCGTGGCGGTCCGGGTTCATCGCGATGAAGCCGGTGTGCTGCAGGAAGCCCGGATAGACGCGGCGGCCGGCGCCCGGGAAGTTGTTCGGCACCCGGTAGATCACGTTGTTCTCGAACCACTCGAAGGGACGGTGCACCGCGAGGTTGTTGACCTCGGTCGGCGACAGGCGCGCATCGATCGGGCCGCCCATCATGGTCATCGACAGCGGGGTCTTCTCGCCGCGGCTGGCCATCAGCGAGACGGCCGCCAGCGTCGGCACGGTCGGCTGGCACACGCTCATGACATGGCAGTTGTCGTAGCGGCCCTGCAGGTAGCGGATGAACTCCTGCAGGTAGTTGACGTAGTCGTCGAGGTGGAACTCACCTTCGGACAGCGGCACCAGGCGGGCGTTTTTCCACTCGGTGATGTAGACCTTGTGGTCTTTCAGCATGGTGCGCACCGTCTCGCGCAGCAGCGTGGCGTAGTGGCCCGACAGCGGCGCGACGATCAGCACCACCGGCTGGCCCTTGAGGCGGATCAGCGTCTCGGGGTCGTCGCTGAAGCGCTTGAAGCGCAGCAGGTCGCAGAAGGGCTTTTGCATCTCGATCCGTTCCTGGATCGCGATCTGCACTCCGTCGACGTCGACGGTGCGGATGCCGAACTCGGGCTTCTCGTAATCCTTGCCCAGGCGGTGCACCAGGTCGAAACCGGCTGCCATGCGCTGCGACAGCGGCGTCATGCCGACCGGCAGCATGGGGTTGGTGAACATCTTGGCCGTCACCTTGGCCAGGTCGGAGAACGGCTCGATCAGGGAGCGTTGGGTTTCGTAGATCTGGTAAAGCATGGCGGGACTCCAATAGGTTGTTGCACTGCAACATTATCGCAGGCTGTGTTGCGTTGCAACATTTTTTGTTTCGTGATCACGAAATTCAGTACCGCCAAGAATAACAAAAAACGCCGCATAAGCGGCGTTTTTATCGCTTGCAGCATTTATTGCTGCAAACTTACATCACCTTGGCGATGGCTTGGCAGACGTAGTCGATGTTCTTGCTGTTGAGCGCAGCCACGCACATGCGGCCGGTGTCGGTGCCGTAGACGCCGAATTCGTTGCGCAGGCGCACCATCTGGTCCTTGGACAGACCCGAGTAGCTGAACATGCCGATCTGGGTCGTGATGAAGCTCATGTCCTGCTGGACGCCGGCGGCTTTCAGGCCGTCGACCAGCTTCTGGCGCATGGCCTTGATGCGCACGCGCATCTCGCCGAGTTCCTGCTCCCACTGTGCGCGCAGTTCGGGGTTGCCCAGCACGGCCGCGACTACCGCGCCGCCGTGGATCGGCGGGTTGGAGTAGTTGGTGCGGATCGCGATCTTGAGCTGGCTCAGCACGCGGGCGGCTTCTTCCTTGTCCGAGGCCACCACCGACAGCGCGCCGACGCGCTCGCCGTACAGGCTGAAGCTCTTGGAGAAGGAGGTCGAGACGAAGATGTCGAGGCCGGCGGCGACGAACTGGCCGATCACGGCGCCATCTTCGGCGATGCCGTAGCCGAAGCCCTGGTAGGCCATGTCGAGGAAGGCGGTCAGGCCACGCGCCTTGACGACGGCGATCACCTGCTCCCACTGCTCGGGCGTGATGTCGTAGCCGGTCGGATTGTGGCAGCAGGCGTGCAGCACGACGATGGTGCCGGACTCAGCCGCGTTCAGGTCGGTCAGCATGCCATCGAAGTTGACACCGCGCTTCTCGGCATCGTAGTAGGCGTAGCTGCCGACTTCGAAACCGGCGTTCTGGAAGATGGCGCGGTGGTTTTCCCAGGACGGGTCGGAGATCAGCACCTTGGCGTTGGGCGTGACCTTCTTGAGGAAGTCGGCGCCGATCTTCAGGCCGCCGGTGCCGCCGATGGCCTGCACGGTCGAGACCCGGCCGGACTGGACGACGTCCGAGTCGGCGCCGAACACCAGCGCCTTGACCGCGTTGTCATAGGCCACGATGCCGTCGATCGGCAGGTAGCCACGCGCGGCGGGCTTTTCCATCATGGCCTTCTCGGCTGCCTGCACGCACTGCAGCAGCGGCAGCTTGCCGTTGTCGTCGAAGTACACGCCCACGCCCAGGTTGACCTTGTTGGGGTTGGTGTCGGCGTTGTACTGCTCGTTCAGACCCAGGATCGGGTCGCGGGGTGCCATTTCGACGGCGGAAAACAGAGACATGTCGAAGTCCTGAAAGAGGGGGGAGGAAAAGACAGGGAGCGGGCTTTCGCAGGGGACAAGCCCGCTTGAGGCGACCGTATTCTAGCGGCTGGCGCTGCTGGGGCGCTCAAGTCGATGGCAGCGCGGGCAGCGGCGCCGTGGCATCCGCGAGCCGGAACGATGCCGTCAGCTGGGCCAGCTGGCGCGCCTGTTCCTGCAGCGAGGTCGATGCAGCCGAGGTCTGCTCGACCAGCGCCGCGTTCTGCTGCGTCGAGTCGTCGAGCTGCGACACCGCGCCGTTGATCACGCCGATGCCGCTGGACTGCTCGCGGCTGGCCGAGGCGATCTCGTCGACGATGCTGGCCACGCGCCGGATGCTTTCGACGATCTCCTGCACCGTCGCGCCGGCCTCGGTGACCTGGCGCGAGCCCGTGCCGACCTTGTCGACCGAGGTTGAGATCAGTCCCTTGATTTCCTTGGCGGCCTGGGCGCTACGCTGCGCCAGGCTGCGCACTTCGCTGGCGACGACCGCGAAGCCGCGGCCCTGCTCGCCAGCGCGCGCGGCTTCCACGGCCGCGTTGAGCGCCAGGATATTGGTCTGGAACGCGATGCCGTCGATCACGCCGATGATGTCGGAGATGGTCCGCGACGAGTGGTTGATCTCGTTCATGGTCTGGACCACCTGGGACATGACCGCGCCGCCGTGGCTTGCGACCTGTGACGCCTGGCTCGCGAGCCGGTTGGCCTGTTCGGCGCTGTCGGCGTTCTGGCGCACCGTGCCGGCGAGCTCGTCGGACGCCGATGCCGTCTGCTGCACCGAGATCGACTGCTGCTCGGTGCGGCGCGACAGGTCGAGCGTGCCGGCCGCGACTTCGGTCGCCGCGCCTGCGATCGCGTTCGAGCCGCGCTGGACCTCGCTGATCAGGTGATTCAGACCCCGCCGCATCGCTTCCATGTGCGTGAGCAGCTGGCTGATCTCGTCCTGCCCCAAGTGCGGCACGGCGCGCGAGAGGTCACCGCCGGCGATCGCGGTCGCCGTCTCGTCGGCCAGCGCGAAGCCCGAGCGCAGCCGCCGCATCAGCACGACGGTCAGCCAGGTGGCCGGGAGGCAGCCGATGACCAGACAGGCGACGAATACACCGAGCGCCAGGTCGTAGCGTGACTGTGCGGCCTGGGCCGCCTCATCGGCAAACTGCACCTGGTAGTCGCGGAAGGCCTCCAGCGCCTTGATCGCGGCCTGGCCTTCCTCGCGCCCAGCCTTCAGGAATGCCGCCATCAGGGATGCACTGAATTCGCCGGCCTTGATCGCAGAGACGGTCGTGTCGAGCTGCTGGCGCCAAGGCTCGCGCGCGGCCCGCGCGGCCGACAGCAGCGCCCGGCTCTGCTCGGTCGTCACGCTGCGCTCCATTTCCTTGAACAACTCGTTGGCCTTGGCGCGCGTCGCGGCTATCGTGTCGATGTGCAGGGTGGTCGGGTGGTCGTGGATGTCGGCCAGCGCCGAGCCCGGCTGGTGCTGGAAAGCCAGCAGGACCTGCAGCCGGTTCTGCACGATGGCGTTCATCGAGGCATCGGCGAGCAAGGCGGGCTTCATCGCGCCTTCGTGGACGGCATGCAGGCTTTGCCTGGCCGCGTTGAGTCCCCACAGGCTGACGACGAGCACCAGCGAGAAGACCAGCCAGTAAATGACGACGACTGCGGTGAAGCGCTGAGTGATTCGGAATTTGTCTAGCATGGATTGAATGGGGATTTTTTGAATAAATTTTATATCATTTCATCAAAAATTAATGTGAAAAATATGGAGAAATGATTATTTTGCCGGGTGCCTTCCTGCCTGTAAGAGTGGTTCCCGATGCCTTGTGAAACAATCCCCGCCATGTCCACAGAATCCCAAGGCCAGTTCGTCTCCTTCCCCGGCTCGCCGTTCGAGCTGTTCCAGCCTTTTCCGCCCGCGGGTGACCAGCCCACGGCGATCGCGCAGCTGGTCGACGGCATCCAGGATGGCGAGGTGTTCCAGACCCTGCTCGGCGTGACTGGTTCGGGCAAGACCTTCACCATGGCCAACGTGATCGCCCGCCTGGGCCGTCCGGCGATCGTGTTCGCGCCCAACAAGACGCTGGCCGCGCAGCTGTATTCCGAGTTCCGCGAGTTCTTTCCGAACAACGCGGTCGAGTATTTCGTCAGCTACTACGACTACTACCAGCCCGAGGCCTACGTGCCGCAGCGCGACCTGTTCATCGAGAAGGACAGCGCGATCAACGAGCATATCGAGCAGATGCGCCTGTCCTGCACCAAGAGCCTGCTGGAGCGGCGCGACGTGGTGATCGTGGCCACGGTGTCGGCCATTTACGGCATCGGCAAGCCCGAGAGCTACCACCAGATGATCATGATGCTGCGCACGGGCGACAAGCTCGGCCAGCGCGACCTCATCGCCCAATTGGTGCGCATGCAGTACCAGCGCAACGAGCAGGACTTCTCGCGTGGCAAGTTCCGCGTGCGCGGCGACACCATCGACGTGTTTCCGGCCGAGCATTCCGAGCTCGCGGTCCGCATCGAGCTGTTCGATGACGAGGTCGAGACGCTGCAACTGTTCGACCCGCTGACCGGGCGCATCCGGCAGAAGATCCCGCGCTTCACGGTCTACCCGAGCAGCCATTACGTCACGCCCAGGGAGCAGGTGCTGTCGGCGGTCGAGGCGATCAAGCTCGAACTGGCTGACCGCTTGCAGCAGCTGGTCGGCATGGGCAAGCTGGTCGAGGCGCAGCGGCTGGAGCAGCGTACCCGCTTCGACCTGGAGATGCTGAGTGAGGTCGGCCACTGCAAGGGGATCGAGAACTACAGCCGCCATCTGAGCGGATCTGCTGCCGGCGAGGCGCCCAGCACCCTGACCGACTACCTGCCCAAGGATGCGCTGATGTTCCTCGACGAGAGCCATGTCATGATCGGCCAGCTCGGCGGCATGTACAACGGCGACCGCGCGCGCAAGACCACGCTGGTCGATTATGGCTTCCGCCTGCCTTCGGCGCTGGACAACCGGCCGCTCAAGTTCGAGGAGTTCGAGACCAAGATGCGCCAGTGCGTGTTCGTCTCGGCGACGCCGGCCAGTTATGAGCAGCAGCACAGTGGCCAGGTGGTCGAGCAGGTGGTGCGCCCGACCGGCCTGGTCGATCCGCTGGTCGAGGTGCGACCGGCTACCCATCAGGTCGACGATGTGCTGGGCGAGATCCGGCTGCGCGTCGAGCGCGAGGAGCGGGTGCTGATCACCACCCTGACCAAGCGCATGGCCGAGCAGCTGACCGACTATCTTGACGAGAACGGCGTCAAGGTGCGCTACCTGCACAGCGACATCGACACGGTCGAGCGGGTCGAGATCCTGCGCGACCTGCGCCTGGGCGTGTTCGACGTGCTGGTCGGCATCAACCTGCTGCGCGAAGGGATCGACATTCCCGAGGTGTCGCTGGTGGCGATCCTCGATGCCGACAAGGAAGGCTTCTTGCGCTCCGAGCGCAGCCTGATCCAGACCATAGGCCGCGCGGCGCGCCACCTCAACGGCATGGCCATCCTGTATGCCGACCGCATCACCGACTCGATGAAGCGCGCTATCGATGAGACCGAGCGCCGGCGCGCCAAGCAGGTCGCCTTCAATCAGGCCAACGGCATCACGCCGCGTGGCGTGGTCAAGCGCATCAAGGACCTGATCGACGGCGTCTACAGCGAGAAGGCCGGCGAGGACGCGAAAAAGCTCGAACAGGCGCAGCGGCAGATGGCCGAGATCGCCGACATGGACGAGAAGGCGCTGGCGCGCGAGATCAAGCGGCTGGAAAAGCAGATGCTCGAACATGCGCGCAACCTCGAGTTCGAGCAGGCGGCGCGGGTGCGCGACCAGCTGGCTCGCCTCAAGGACCGGGTGCTGGGCGCGCATGGCGGTGACCACCTCGTGCCGCTGCGTTCCGCCGCCTGATTGCGGCTGGGGTCGCAGGGGGTAAATGGGATTTGGCGGACAATCCCGCCCATGCCTCATGACCTCACCCGCATCTACCTGATCGAGGACGATCCGACCGTGCTGCACTTCGTCGAGCAGACCCTGGTCGGGCGCCCGCAATGGCGGCTTGTCGGGCATTCCGACAGCCTGGCGCATGGCCGGCTGGTGGCACCGCACAGCCTGGCCGATGTGTTTCTGGTCGATCTGGGCCTGCCCGACGGCCGTGGCGAGGAGATGCTGCGCACGCTCTCGATCGCGCGGCCTGACGCCGAGCTGCTGGTGTTCACCGTCTTCGGCGACGAGAGCCGGCTGCTGGAAGCCCTGCAGTGCGGTGCGACCGGCTATGTGCTCAAGGGTTGCAGCAGTGATGAGCTGATTGCCGCCATCAGCCAGGTGCGGGAGGGCGGGGCGCCGATCTCGCCGCTGCTCGCGCGCATGCTGCTCAAGCAGTTCCGTCGGCCCGAGGCCAGCCAGCCGACGGGTGATGACAGCCGGCCATCGTTGTCCGAGCGCGAGACCGACGTGCTCAAGCTGGTCGCGCAGGGCTATGTCAACAAGGAGATCGCAGCCAAGCTTGGCATTGGCGCGGCCACGGTCAGCACCCACATCAAGAACCTCTACCGCAAGCTGGCGGTGCACACCCGGGTGCAGGTGGTCAAGGTGGCACAGGAGCGCGGACTGCTCTGATGGCCTGCTACATCGGCGCCAACTGGATCATGCTGATGGCAGCCGGCTTGCTGGTGCTGCTGGCCTTGTTCCTCTGGCTGCTGCGGCGCTCGAACCGTTCCATCCAGGAAGTGCGCCGGCTCAACGCGACGCAAGCCGACCGCATCGCGGCGCGCGAGGCCGAACTGCTGGCGGCGTTCGAGAAGCTCAAGGCCGCCGAGCAGCAAAGCCTGCTCGAAGGCGAGCGTCGTCGCATGATGCGCGACATGCACGACGGCCTGGGCAGCCAGCTGGTGCAGACGCTCAACCTGGTGCGCAACGCCAAGGGCGAGCTCAAGCCCGAGCGCGTCGCTGCCATGCTGCAGCAGGCGCTCGAAGAGCTGCGCTTGATGCTGGACTCGCTCGAACCGATGGAGGGCGACCTGCCCGCCATCCTGGGCACCCTGCGCCTGTGCGTGGGGCCTGCGCTGGAAGCCGCCGGGATCGAACTGGACTGGCGGGTCGAGGAGACCGCGCCGATCGCCGATCTCGATGCGCGCGGCGTGATGCACCTGTTCCGCTGCGTGCAGGAGGTGCTGGCCAACGTGGTCAAGCATGCCCGCGCCAGCCGGGTCAGGGTGCGGACCTGGGATGGCGCCGATGGCAGGGTCTACCTCGCGATCGAGGACGATGGCCAGGGCGCGAGCGTTGCCGTCGCGCCGGGCCAGGTGGTGCGCATCGTCGGCCGTGGCCTGAGCAACATCCGCAACCGCGCCGAGCAGATCGGCGCCCATGTGCGCTTCTACGATGCCGCACCGGGACTCGGCGTCGAGTTCCGTTTCGCGGCTCGGGCCGTCTAGTCCTGGCTGGCGCTGGGGCCGTCGGGGGGGCTAATGCCGACTAAAACAGTCGGGATTGATGTATACTCGACCGAAACGCTCGGGATTCACTGCGATCCTCGTTGCAGGTGCGACGAGGTCAGGTCTTCCGGGTCATTTCCAGGAGTTTGCCATGCGTCTCACCACCAAAGGCCGTTTCGCCGTCACTGCCATGATCGACCTGGCCCTGCGTCAGGGCAGCGGTCCGGTGACGCTGGCCGCGATCAGTCAGCGCCAGCAGATTTCCCTGTCCTACCTCGAGCAGCTGTTCGGCAAGCTGCGCCGCAACCAGTTGGTCGAATCCACCCGCGGTCCCGGCGGCGGCTACACTCTGAGCCGCAAGGCCGATGAGATCACGGTGGCCGACATTATCGTCTCGGTCGACGAGCCGATCGACGCGACCGGCTGCAGCGGCAAGCACAACTGCCTGGGCGACGGCACGCCCTGCCTGACACATGACCTCTGGGACCAGCTCAACGCCAAGATGGTCGAGTTCCTGAGCTCGATCACGCTGCAAAAGCTGATCAACGAGCAGCTTGCCAAAGGCGTGGTGATCGAGCAGGTGCCCCAGATCCGGCGCGCGATTTCCTCCGCGCCGGTGGTCAAGCCGATCCGCGTCAATGCCCCCAATTCTGTCTTCGCGCTCGGGATCGCCGCGGCCAAGTGAACCGCCCCAGCTTCCAAGCGCATCACCATTACAGGACGACACCATGAGCCTCACCCCGCATCTGCCGATCTACCTCGACTACAGCGCCACCACGCCCTGCGATCCGCGCGTGGTCGACCAGATGATTCCCTGGTTGCACGACCATTTCGGCAACCCGGCTTCCCGCAGCCACGCCTGGGGCTGGGAAGCCGAGCAGGCGGTCGAGACCGCGCGCGAACAGGTCGCCGCCCTGATCGGTGCCGATCCGCGCGAGATCGTCTGGACCAGTGGCGCGACCGAATCCAACAACCTCGCGCTCAAGGGTGCCGCCCATTTCTATAAAGGCAAGGGCAAGCACCTGATCACGGTCAAGACCGAGCACAAGGCCGTGCTCGACACCTGCCGCCACCTTGAGCGCGAAGGCTTCGAGGTCACCTACCTCGATGTGCAGGCCGACGGTCTGGTGGATCTGGATGCCTTCAAGGCCGCGATCCGCCCCGACACCATCCTGGCCAGCGTGATGTTCGTCAACAACGAGATCGGCGTGATCCAGGACATCTCCGCCATCGGCGCGATCTGCCGCGAGAAGGGCGTGATCTTCCACGTCGATGCCGCGCAGGCTACGGGCCGCGTCCATGTCGACCTGGCCAGCCTGCCGGTCGACCTGATGAGCTTGACCTCACACAAGACCTACGGCCCCAAGGGCATCGGCGCGCTCTATGTGCGCCGCAAGCCGCGCATCCGCCTGGAAGCGCAGATGCACGGCGGCGGTCACGAGCGCGGCATGCGCTCGGGCACCCTGCCGACGCACCAGATCGTCGGCATGGGCGAGGCCTACCGGATCGCCAAGGCCGAGATGGACACCGAACTGCCGCGCATCCAGGCGCTGCATGACCGCATGTTCAAGGCCCTGGCTGGCATCGAGCAGGTGTTCCTGAACGGCCACGAGACCCGCCGCATTCCGCACAACCTCAACATGAGCTTCAACTATGTCGAGGGCGAGTCGCTGATCATGGGCATCAAGGGCCTGGCGGTCTCGAGCGGCTCGGCCTGCACCTCGGCCAGCCTGGAACCCAGCTATGTGCTGCGCGCCCTGGGCCGCAGCGACGAGCTGGCTCACAGCAGCCTGCGCATGACCATCGGCCGCTGGACCACCGAGGAAGAAATCGACACCGCGGTCGAGGCCATCCGGACCAATGTCGCCAAGCTGCGCGAGCTCTCGCCGCTGTGGGACATGTACCAGGACGGCATCGACATCTCGACCATCCAGTGGGCCGCCCACTGATCCCGCACTGAACAGGAGAACGAACATGGCTTACTCTGACAAGGTCGTCGACCACTACGAAAACCCCCGCAACGTCGGCAGCTTCGACAAGGGCGACGAAGATGTGGGCACCGGCATGGTGGGTGCACCCGCCTGCGGCGACGTCATGAAGCTGCAGATCAAGGTCAACCCGGCCACCGGCGTGATCGAGGATGCGCGCTTCAAGACCTATGGCTGCGGCTCGGCGATCGCATCGAGCTCGCTGGTGACCGAATGGGTCAAGGGCAAGACGCTGGACCAGGCGGCTCAGATCAAGAACAGCGAGATCGCCGAGGAGCTCGCGCTGCCGCCGGTCAAGATCCACTGCTCGATCCTGGCCGAGGACGCCATCAAGGCCGCTGTCGACGACTACAAGAAGAAGCACGTCGCCGCCTGATCCACTGACCCCGACCGACCCCTTATCCTGCGCTTACCATGTCCGTCACCCTCACCGAAGCCGCCGCCAAGCATGTCACCAAATACCTGAGCCGTCGTGGCAAGGGCGTCGGGGTGCGGTTGGGCGTCAAGACCACCGGCTGCTCGGGCCTGGCCTACAAGCTCGAGTACGCCGACGATGTCGCCTCCGAGGACGTGGTGTTCGAGGACAAGGGCATCCAGATCCTGGTCGATCCCAAGTCGATGGCCTATCTCGACGGCATGACGCTGGACTTCGTGCGCGAGGGCCTGAACGAAGGCTTCCGCTTCAACAACCCCAACGAGCGCGACCGCTGTGGCTGCGGAGAGTCCTTCCGTGTCTGACCGGCCGGTTGCTCCCGCGTCCAGCCTGCAGGACGATGACTTCAAGTTGTTCGGCCTGCCGACTGGCTTTGCACTGGATCGCGCCGCGCTCGACGAGCGCTGGAAGGCGCTGCAGCGCCAGGCCCATCCCGATCGCTTCGCGGCCCAGGGTGCTGCCGCCCAACGCGTCGCTATGCAATGGTCGGTGCGCATCAACGAGGCCTATCAGCGCCTGAAAGACCCCTTGAAGCGCGCGGGCTACTGGTGCGAGCTCAACGGCACCCCGATCAAGGCCGAGAGCAACACCGCGATGCCGGCTGCCTTCCTGATGCAGCAGATGGAGTGGCGCGAGGCGCTCGAGGAGGCTGATGGCGCTGACGCCATCGAGGCCTTGCTCGACCAGACCCAGGCTTTCCGGCGCGACATGCTGGACCAGCTCGGCCGCACCATTGACCAGCAGCGCGACGCGGCTGCGGCCGCCCAGCAGGTCAGGGCGCTGATGTTCGTCGAGCGTTTCGCCGACGATCTGCACAGCCGGCTCGATCGCTGCTGATTCTTTCTGGCTTTTCCTTGTCCAGCGCCGGAAAATCCGGCTCCCGGCAGGGGCTTCGCCGCCTGCGACAATAGCGGGTTTTCCAAGTCTGAGTCTTTTCATGCGGGCTGCTCGCCCGCCTTGCTCCATGGCCCTGCTGCAAATCTCCGAACCCGGCCAGACGCCCGACCCGCATCAGCGGCGCGTGGCCGTCGGCATCGACCTCGGCACCACCCATTCGCTGGTCGCCTCGGTGCGTCACGGCTTGCCCGAATGCCTGCCCGACGAGCAGGGCCGGGTGATCCTGCCCAGCGTGGTGCGCTATCGATCGCCCGGTCAGGGCTCCGGCCGCCAGATCGGCTGGGACGCGCTCGCTGCCCAGGTGGACGACCCGCACAACACCATCAGCTCGGTCAAGCGCCTGATGGGCCGCAAGCTGTCCGACCTGCAAGCCCAGGGCGTGGCCGCCAAGCTGCCCTATACCGTCGTCGATGGCCCCGGCATGGCGGCGGTCCGGACCGTGGCCGGCGACAAGTCGCCAGTCGAGGTCAGCGCCGAGATCCTGGCCACGCTGCGTTTCCGCGCCGAGGACAGCTTCGACAATGAGCTGTTCGGTGCCGTCATCACGGTGCCGGCCTATTTCGACGATGCCCAGCGCCAGGCGACCAAGGACGCCGCGCAGATGGCCGGTCTCGAAGTGCTGCGCCTGATCAACGAGCCCACCGCGGCGGCGATCGCCTACGGCCTGGACCAGGGCTCGGAAGGCGTCTACGCGGTCTATGACCTGGGCGGTGGCACCTTCGACGTCTCGATACTGCGCCTGACCCAGGGCGTGTTCGAGGTGCTGGCCACCGGCGGCGATTCCGCGCTGGGCGGCGACGACTACGACCGTGCGCTGGCCGACTGGCTGCTGCAGCAATGTGGTTACAGCCTCAAGGCGGGCGAACTGCCGGCCGGCGAGCGTGCCCGCCTGCAGGCCGAGGCGCGTCGCGTCAAGGAAGTGCTGTCCGCCCATGCCGACGACGGCGTGGCGGTTCGCTTCGAGGTCCTGCTCGACGGCAAGACCCTGGCGCGCGAAGTCACCTACGCCGAATTCGCCCACGCCTGCGCCGAACTGACGCAGCGCACCATGGTGGCCGTCAAGCGCGTGCTGCGCGATGCCAGGCTCGACAAGTCCGAGGTCAAGGGCGTGGTGATGGTCGGCGGCTCGACCCGCATGCCGGTGGTGCAGCAAGTGGTCGGCGAATTCTTCGGCCAGCCGCCGCTGACCAACCTGAATCCGGACGAAGTGGTGGCGCTCGGCGCCGCGATCCAGGCCAACCAGCTCGCCGGCAACAACCCCGAAGGCGACCTGCTGCTGCTCGACGTCATTCCGCTCTCGCTCGGTATCGAAACCATGGGTGGCTTGGTCGAGCGCATCGTGCCGCGCAACACCACCATCCCGACTGCGCTGGCGCAGGACTTCACGACCTTCAAGGACGGGCAGACCGCGCTGGCGCTGCATGTGCTGCAGGGTGAGCGCGACCTGGTGGCCGACTGCCGCAGCCTGGCGCGCTTCGAGCTGCGCGGCATCCCGCCGATGCCGGCCGGTGCCGCGCGCATCCGCGTCACCTTCACCATCGACGCCGACGGCCTGCTGACCGTGGGCGCGAAAGAGCAGGGCAGTGGGGTCGAGGCCCAGATCGTGGTCAAGCCCAGCTACGGCCTGTCGGACGAGCAGATCGCCGCCATGCTGCAAGACAGCTTCGTCACCGCGCAGCAGGACATGGCCGCGCGCGCGCTGGTCGAAGCCCGGGTCGAAGCCGAGCGCATGCTCGATGCGACCCGCAGCGCGCTGGCCGCCGACGCCGACCTGCTCGAAGCCGAGCAACTTGCCCAGATCGACCGCCTGCTGGGCGAGACCGAGGCCATCCGCACCAGCTCGAATGATGCTGCTGCCATCGAGGCCGCCACCGAAGCATTGGCCAAGGGCACCGAACCCTTTGCCGCGCTGCGCATGAACCGCGGCATCGCCCGCGCCCTGGCCGGCCAAAACGTGGAGAATTTCTGACATGCCGATCATCAAGATCCTGCCCCATCCCGAATACTGCCCGCAAGGCACCGAGATCCAGGCCCTGCCGGGCACGACCATCTGCGAGGCGCTGCTCGACCACGAGATCGAGATCGAGCATGCCTGCGACATGAGCTGCGCCTGTACCACCTGCCACGTGATCGTGCGCTCCGGAATGGAGAGCCTCAACGAGGCGACCGAGGAAGAAGAAGACCTGCTCGACAAGGCCTGGGGGCTGGAGCCCCAGTCCCGCCTGAGCTGCCAGGCGCGCCTGGCCAAGCAGGACCTCACCATCGAGATCCCGCGCTACACCATCAACCACGCGCGCGAGCACCACTGAAAGCGGCAATCCCATGCGCCAGATCGTTCTCGATACCGAAACCACCGGCCTGTCGGCCATCGACGGCGACCGCATCATCGAGATCGGCTGTGTCGAGCTGCTCAATCGCAAGCTGACCGGCAACAACCGCCATTTCTATCTGCACCCCGAGGACCGTGCCATCCACGAGGAGGCACAGCGGGTGCACGGGATCTCGATCGAGTTCCTGGCCGACAAGCCCAAGTTCCGGGCCATCGCGGACGATCTGCTCGACTACTTGCAGGGCGCCGAGCTGATCATCCACAATGCGCCGTTCGACATCGGCTTCCTGAACGAGGAGCTGCGCCGGCTCAACCGCGGCCGGATCACCGATCTGATCGGCGGAGTGATCGACACCCTGGCCATGGCCAAGGAGATGTATCCGGGCAAGCGCAATGGCCTCGATGCGCTGTGCGACCGGCTCGGGGTTGACAATTCGAGCCGCAACTTCCACGGCGCCTTGCTCGACGCCGAACTGCTGGCCGATGTCTACATCAACCTGACGCGCGGCCAGAACGCGCTCTCGATGGAGGTGGAAACGGGCGAGGCGGGCGCAGACGGTCAGATGGTGGCGGTCGACCTGAGCCGCTTCGAGCTGCCGGTACTGGGATTGAGCGAAGCCGAACTGCAGGCGCATGAGTCGCTGCTGGCCGACTTGGACAAGGCCAGCAAGGGCAAGACCGTATGGCGTCGGCTGGAGACACAAGCAGTGGCCGCCTGATGGCATCAGGCCGACACAAGGCGCGCTACTTGCACCCGGGCATCGCCCGGGTTTATGATGGACTTTATACGTAACTTACGCAAAATAAAATTTACATCATTTAAACAATGTCAACCAATCAGAAACCCGAGAAAAACCAAGTTGGCACGCCACTGGATTGGTTCGAGTCCTGGCTGCTGCAACGCTCGGTCGAGCGGGAAAACCCGCTCACGCCCGAAGCAGCCGAACCCTACCGCTACATCTGGTCATCCTGGTGCCAATGGCTGCTCGGCAGACCTGGACAGAAGACAGAGCAGGGCAGCTGGACCGATCTCGTGCTGCAGGCCAGCCCGGCCGATGCGATGGAATTCCTGCTCGACCGCGTCAAGCCTGCCACCCAGCGCAACGGCAGCGCGCGTGAGATCTCGATCGTCACCCGCGAGCGCTACTGCATGGTGCTGCGCGGCGTCTACGACCACCTCAGGCAGCTGGAGTTGCTGACCGAAAATCCCATGAAGCGCCTGTACGAACTGGCCGGCGAGGACCGGCCGGACGCCGAGGTGTTGCCCGATTCGGTCTGGAATCACCTTGAACGCCTGGCACGCCAGGAGCCTGGTGACCGCTCGCCGTTTGTGCTGCGCGACCGCGCGCTGATCTGGCTCATGCTCGATGTGGCGCTGACACCAGCGGAGCTGTCCGCACTGAATCTGGGCCAGCTCGACGAGGCGCCCGCCATCGCGATGGCGGGCGAGGGCGGTTCAGCCAACGCAATAGCGATCCGGCTGCAGGGGAACAGGGCGGCGCAACGCCGCGACCTGCAACTGAGCGAACAGGCGTCGGCCGCCTTGCGCGACTGGCTGGCAGTCAGGACCGACACGCTGGAAAAAGGCCACCCCGATGCGCTCGTCGTGTCCGAACTGGTGTTCTTCACCGAGCGGCGCAAACCGCTGTCGCGCCGTGTGCTGTTCCACCTGACCTCCAAGCTGATCGCTGCTGCCTGCCAGGCAACGGGTCATGAACTGCCGCGCCACCTGGGGCCGCTGGTGCTGCGCAATACCGCCATCCTGCATTGGCTCAAGGCTGGCATGCCACAAGAGGAGGTGCTGCGGTGCGCCGGCTATCAGGGCAGGATTTCGCTGGAGCACCTGCGCGCGCATCTGCCGCGCGACAGCGGCCAAGCGCAGCCGATCGAATGAAACGGTAGTTCACGGCCCTATCTGTGCCAGACTGCAAGCAACACGCCAACCAGTACCGAATCCGAATCCACACTGCATGGAACACAACATTCCCCTGATCACCACGCTCGTTTCAGGCTTCAGCGTCGCGCTCATCCTGGGTTTCATCGCCGAGCGCATCAAGGTGCCGGCACTGGTCGGCTACCTGGTGGCTGGCATCATCATTGGCCCGGGCACGCCGGGATTCGTGGCCGATGTCCATCTGGCCGCCCAGTTGTCCGAAATCGGCGTCATGCTGCTGATGTTCGGCGTCGGCCTGCATTTCTCGCTCAAGGACCTGCTGGCGGTCAAGCGCATCGCCGTGCCCGGTGCCGTGGTGCAGATGAGCCTGGCCACCCTGCTCGGCATGGCCGTGGCCTGGTGGTGGGGCTGGAGCTGGGGCGCTGGTCTGATTTTCGGCCTGTCCTTGTCCTGCGCCAGCACGGTGGTGTTGCTCAAGGCGCTGGAAGCCCGTGGCGTGCTCGACAGCATGAACGGCCGCATAGCAGTCGGCTGGCTGGTGGTCGAGGATCTGGCGACCGTGCTGGTGCTGGTCCTGCTGCCGCCGCTGTCCGGCATGCTGGGTGGATCGGCCGTCGAAGTGGCTGGCGCCCAGCCGCTCTGGCTCACGATCGGCAAAACCCTGCTCCAGGTGGCGGCCTTCATCGTCATCATGTTGGTGGCCGGGCGTCGCGTGCTGCCCTGGTTGCTGTGGCAGATTGCACGAACCGGCTCGCGCGAGCTGTTCACGCTCTCCGTGATCGTCGCTGCCATCGGCATCGCCTACGGTGCGGCCCAACTGTTCAGCGTCTCGTTTGCACTCGGCGCGTTCTTCGCCGGCATGGTCATGCGCGAGTCCAAGTTCAGCCACCGGGCCGCGACAGAATCCTTGCCGCTGCGCGATGCCTTCTCGGTGCTGTTCTTCGTCTCGGTGGGCATGCTGTTCGAGCCGGGCATCCTGCTGGAGCAGCCGCTGCATGTGCTGGGCGTGGTGGCCATCATCATCTTCGGAAAGTCGATTGCAGCCTTCGGCCTGGTGCTGGCTTTTCGCTATCCGCTCAACACGGCGCTGACGGTCTCGGCCAGCCTGGCGCAGATCGGCGAGTTCTCCTTCATCCTGGCTGGACTGGGGCTATCGCTGGGCCTGCTGCCAGCCGAAGGCATGAGCCTGGTGCTGGCCGGAGCGCTGATCTCGATTGCGCTGAACCCGCTGCTGTTTGCCGCCATCGAGCCGCTGCGGCGCTGGATTCTTGCACGCTCGGACCTGGCCCGCAGCCTGGAGCAAAGAGCCGACCCCTATGCCGAGCTGCCGATGAGCACCGAGCGCAAATACCTGCAAGGACAAGTCGTTCTGGTGGGCTATGGCCGGGTCGGAAAGCGGATTGCCGGTGCGCTGGAGGAGAGCGGCATTCCCTACGTGGTGGCCGAACAGAATCGTGAACTGGTCGAAGACCTGCGCCAGCAGGGCAAGGTGGCCGTATCAGGCAATGCCGCCGATCCGATGGTGCTGATCCAGGCCCATATCGCCGAGGCCGCCATGTTGGTGGTGGCGACGGCCGATCCGTTCAATGTGCGTCAGATGGCCGAAACGGCAAGAAAGCTCAATCCCGGCATAGAAATCGTGCTGCGCACGCATAGCGAGGATGAGTCGGTGCTGCTGCGCAGGGATGGCATCGGCACGGTCTTCCTGGCTGAAGAAGCACTGGCCCAGGGCATGACCGAGCATGTGCTGGAGCGCATGGGAGTGCAAACAGACGCAAAAGACCCCGCGTCATCCCATGCCTGAGTCCAGCCGGCTGTCACTGGGCAGCCGGCAGTTTCCTCGATCCCGAGACAGTCAGGCTTTCTTGGCCCACAGGACGCACCAGCCGCTCGGGTTGATCGGCCCCTCGACCAGCTTGCAGGTGCTCGATTCGGCCTGGAAATGCATGCACAAGCTGCATTGCTGA
Source organism: Chitinophaga pinensis (assembly GCA_943326015.2). GTDB lineage: Bacteria > Pseudomonadota > Gammaproteobacteria > Burkholderiales > Burkholderiaceae_C > Malikia. The sequence continues at coordinate 33,285 of CALPRQ020000028.1, forward strand.
TCCCCTTTGGGCTGCTCCTGATACTGGACGGTTTCCTTTTTCACTTTGTTCGTGGCGGCTGGGGCGTTTTCGGTAGCTGTCGCGGCAGGAGCAGGAGCAGCAGGCGGCGCTGTGCTGGCTGAGTAGCCGCTGTTCTTCGAGTCACAGCCGGAAAACAGGGCCGGCATGCACAGGCTTGAACCGAGTGCCAATGTGCCGCGCAGTAGCTCCCGACGCGATGGAATGTCTTGTCTCATGGTTTGCTCTCCCTGGTTGAATGGCTTCAAGTGACAGCCATCGCTCATTCTCATGTGATAGGGATCGGCTGATCTGTACGTTGCGACACAGAAAGGTGTTCCGGGGTCGCGAGCATTTGGTGATAGGTGATGTAGACATCTTCGCGTTCGTAACCCAGCGACTCGTACAGACTTTGTGCAACCCGGTTGGTGGTGGCGGTATCCAGTGTCAAGCGCTGAGCACCTTCACGGGAGAAGTGATCGGTGATGTAGTTCATCAGATACCGGGCATACCCATTTTTTCTCGCCGATTTGCTCACATACAGGTCGGACAGGTAGTAGTAAGGACGCATCGCCAGCGAACAAATGGCGGGATACAGCTGCGAAAACCCGACAGCTGTGCCTTCTTCATCAAGCAACAAGAAGATTCTGGAGCGTGCTTGCGCCAGGTTCTGCTGAATAAAGGCGCGGCTGGCTGCCAGATCCGTTTCCTGTTGGTAGAAAATGCGATATTCGTTGAACAATGCAGCGAGGATGTCCAGTTGTGCTTCGTCGCAGTGGATGACTTGCATGGGGTACTTCTTTCGACGGGCCGTTCGGCCGTCGGGCAGGGGACCGAGCAGCCATGAAAAAAGCACTCAGGCGGTGTGCGCTGAGTGCTTTGATCTGGTGGGCGATACATGGATCGAACATGTGACCCCTGCAGTGTGAATGCAGTGCTCTACCGCTGAGCTAATCGCCCTTGGCTACCTTCTCAAGGGAAGGCAGTCAGGTATGGTTTGGTGGGCGATACATGGATCGAACATGTGACCCCTGCAGTGTGAATGCAGTGCTCTACCGCTGAGCTAATCGCCCTTGGCTGCCTTCCCAAGGGAGGACAGTCAGGAATTTTCTGGTGGGTAATACATGGATCGAACATGTGACCCCTGCAGTGTGAATGCAGTGCTCTACCGCTGAGCTAATCACCCGAAGCCGCTATTCTATGCCGAAAAAACCTGGCCTCGGAGCAGGGCGTGGATTTTTTTGAATCGGGACGGGCAGGGCGCCTGCAGCCGGAATCAGTCCTCGCCCCGGGCCTGTTCCAGCGCCTGCAAGGCGCCCACGCGCCGCTTGGCGTCACCGTGGTAGTACATGCGCACGGTGATGGCCGGGTCCTTGTGGCCCAGGCGCTCGGCAGCGTCAGCGATCGGGAAATGGCCGTTGATCGCCTCGGACGCGCCCGAATGCCGGAACCAGTGCGGCGAGATCTGGCGCAGTCGTTCCGCCAGTGACTGGACTTCGAGGTCTTCAGGCGAGGGGTGCGACGCCAGCAGCCTGTCGGCGGCAGCGGCGCCCAGTTCCTTGATCTCGCCGAACAGCGCGCGCGGCGTCATCGAGGGGTAGTGACTGCCACTGCGGCGCAACGAAACCACCGCCGGAATATCGGTCTCGTGCCGCTGCGGCAGCGATGGCAGGCCCAGCGCCTCGCGGTAGGCGATGAGTTCCTTCATCACGGCAGGAGTGATTTCGACCGCGCGTACCTTGCGACCCTTGCCGTGGACCGAGGCGAACCAGACTCCGCCGCGCTGGCGGAAGTCGCTCATGCGCAAGCCGGACAGTTCCGAGATCCGCATCCAGAGGTTGAACAGTGCGACCGTGATCCAGCGCAGCCGGATGGCACGCTGCTGCTGGATGGTCGTTTCTGCCTGCTGCAGCATCTGGTCGGTGGTCGCGAGCAGGCGCAGGTAGGCGGTGGGCTCGAACACGCGATCGGTCTTGGCGTCGTGCTTGACGATGAAGCGCCCGAGGTCGGAGAACGGGTTGAAGTCGAGCAGCGCGTCGTCGGCGGCGGAGCGCTTGGTGTTGTTGAACTTGTAGAGCGATGACAACGCCGCGATGGTCTGCGCGACCGAGCGATGCGACTTGGGGCGCGCAAAGGGGTTGCTGGCAACCCCGAAATGGTTGGGCAAGGCCTTCGGGCGGCGGTCCTGCCAGAACGGCGCCGGACCGGTGCGCGCCAGCTCGAACTGGCCCACACCGGAGGCCCTGATCGCCGCGTTGCGGGGGGCGCCGTCGTCCAGCGCTTCATGCGTCAGCGCACGCAGGAAGTCGTGCGCGTCCGCAGGGCCGGCGCGTCGCAGCAGGTCGGCGTGGTGGCCATGGGTCTGTTCGAGGAAATACAGCCAGTAAGCCGCGACGCGCTGGTAGGCGCGATGCGTGTGCGGGCTCTTGCGCCTGAAGGGTTCGAGCCAGTTGCCGACTGCGGTCAGGTCGAACAGCAGACCGGGCTGCTGCCTGGCGTCGGCCGGAAGCACGAATCCGTCCAGGATCTCGCCGTCATGTTCGTGGTGGTCGGGCATTTTTCACTTGTTGAGGCTGCTTGAGGTCGCTTGGGATGCTGATCTGGATTGTGCCGCGTTTGTGGAGCGGCATCACCCTGCCGGATAAGACCCAGGTTCCGATAATTCACATTATCGGAAATTCAAAAAACAAATACGTATTTTTATTACGTAATACGTCATGAAAATACGTAAAATCCCTTCTGCTAGGATCACAAGGAAAAACCATGAGCACAGAGCAAAAGACGCCCCCCCAGGAAATCGAGAACACCGCCGCCGATGTCGAAACCCGGTTGCAGCAGACCTTGCAAAGCTTGCTCGCTCCCATGGCCGCGCAGCAGGTCACGGCGCGCGAGGCCTACGCCGCCATGACGCGCGTCGTGGCCCGCATCGAAGGCGATGTCCCGAGCGGCGCCCGGCTGGTCGGCCTGCTGCAGCTTTTCAACGCCCAGCGGCCCGCCGGCTTGCCGGCGATCCCGGCCGGGACGGCTGGCGTGGCGCAGGACTGTGTGGCGGCCTATCGAAGATCGCTGGTGCGTGCGAGCGCCCAGGGCGTGGCGCACCCGTCGCTGCCGGTGGACATGATCGAGGGGCTCAATCGCTGGCTCGAGCGCCTGCTGAAGCTGATGAAGGATGAGATCCGCCGTCCCTACGAGGCCGAGGCGATCAGCCTGCGCGCGCGGCTGGATGAAGAACTTGCCGCCATGCGGCTGGCCGCCGAGGCCGAACGGCAAACGGCGCGTGCCGCCCTGCAGGAAACGGAAAACCGGCTGCAGCAAAGCCAGCAACAAGCGCAGGATCTACAACGTCAATGCGAGGCGCTGGAGCAGCGCATGGCCGATCTGAACCAGGGCCTGCAGGCCGCTATCGCTGAAAACCGGGAGCTGTCAGCCCGCGCGGCCGTGCTGCAGTCCAAGGCGCAGGAATCGGAAAAGCGCCAGGGTGAGCTCGATGCTGCGCTGCGCGTGGCTCAGTCGGCCAGTGACGAGGAACGGCGCCAGCGACTGCTGGCGATCGACAGCGCGCGGGTGGTCGAGCAGGAGCTCGCACGCGAAAGGGAAAAGCGCAAAGCCGCCGACTCGCTGGCCCGCACGCTGGAGAAATACCTGGAGGAAGAAAAGGCCCGGGCTGCGGCGCTGCAAGTCGCCTTGTCGGAGGCCCAGCTCAAGAGCTTCCAGCACGCCAAAATCGAAGAGATGCCGGCCTCCGCCAAGACCGGTCCGAACCGGATCAAGCCGGCAAGACGCACCATCGCGGCTCCCGCCCCGCTACGCAGAAAAACGCTGCGCTGAGCCGTACGACGCGCAGCATGGCTCGCGGTCCGGCGCCCTTCCCTTACCAGGTGGGCGGTCCGGTCCGGGCGCGCAAGGCCCGACGGATCGGGTCGGCAATGTCCCGGCGACCTGCACCAACGGCAAAGTCCAGTGCGGTGAGGCCCTGCTGGTTCTTGATCGTGACATCGGCGCCCGATTCAAGCAGCAGGCGCACGGAATCCGGGTGGCCGTAGCGGGCGGCCATCATCAGCGGCGTCGACTCGTTGGGAGAAGCCGCATCGATGTAGGCGTGCTGCTCCAGCAGCAAGTCGATCATCTCGACGCTGACCGGACTCGCGTGGGTCGCCGCGTAATGCAGCGGCGTCCAGCCGGGCTGGTTGACTTCGGCGCCCTGCCGGATCAGCAGCCGCATCAGACCGACATGCCCGCGCAGCGCAGCCAGCATCAGTGCGTTTTCTCCGCTGGCGTTCAGCGCATCGAGGTCCAGCCCAGGTTGCTGGATCAGGAACTCGGCCGCCCGCAGCGAATCCAGCTTCAGCGCCAGCAGCAGCGGCGCCTGGCCGTTCTCGTCCAGGGTGTTGAAGTCGAAGCCGCGCTGCTGCAGGCGGCGCAGGGTGGCGACATCGTCCAGGCGCAAGGCGCGCAGGAAGTCCTCGTAGGCGCCGGCCGCAGCGGGTTGACACAGGCCGGCGGCGAAGGAGCCCGCGACCAGTAGACGGATCAGCGCAGCGCGGCGGTCGAGTCCGGCGGTCGTGGGTCGATCGGGAGCTGGGTGTTGCAGGGAGGCGTGCTGCATGGGGATGTGGGCGTGACAGGGGACCAGAGGGTGGCGAACGGTCGCGGGTCAGGCGCTGGCCATGTCACGGAACAGCGCCAGCGTGTTGGCGCTAGTTGCCCGCGCAACGGCCTCGATCGACAAGCCCTTGAGATCGGCCAGTTTCTGGGCGACATGGGGCACGTAGGCCGGCGTGTTGGTCTTGCCCCGGTAAGGGACAGGTGCCAGGTAGGGGCTGTCGGTCTCGATCAGGCAACGATCCAGCGGCACGAAGCGCGCGACCTCGTGCAGGTCGGTCGCATTCTTGAAGGTCAGGATGCCGGAAAACGAGATATGGAAACCCAGTTCCAGCGCGGCACGGGCCACCTCGACCGATTCGGTGAAGCAGTGGAAGACGCCGCGCGCCTGCGGCAGCGTCCCTGCCCCTGTCGGGCTGAAACCACCCTCTTCCTTCAGGATCGCCAGCGTGTCGTCAGACGCGCTGCGGGTGTGGATCACCAGCGGCAGATCGGTCTGGCGCGCGGCACGGACATGGGCCCGGAAGCGATCGCGCTGCCATTCCATGTCGGCCAGGCTGCGCTCGCCCAGGCGATAGTAGTCCAGCCCGGTCTCGCCGATACCGACCACGCGCGGGCGTTGCGAGAGTTCGACCAGTTCCTCGACGCTGGGCTCGCGCACGCCCTCGTTGTCGGGGTGCACGCCCACGGTGGACCAGAGCATCTCATGGCTGAGGGCCAGTTCATGCACGCGGTCGAACTCCTCCAGCGTGGTGCAGATGCACAGCGCGCGCTCGACCTGCGCCTGGCGCATGGACTGCAAGATTTCCGGCAGTTGCGCGCGCAGTTCGGGAAAGCTCAGATGGCAATGGGAATCGATGAACATAGGAAAAAGAAAAAACCGTTTCAGACGGTCTGGTTGCTGCGGTCGGATGCGAGGTGCGCGCCCAAGATGGTCTCGATGCGCGACTTGAGCTGGCGCGACTTGTCATCGGCGGGAAAGCTGATGCCGATGCCCTGGGTGCGCCCGCCGGAGGCGCCGGCCGGCGTGATCCAGGCCACCTTGCCCGCCACCGGATAGCGCTGCGGGTCGTCCGGCAGGGTCAGCAGCAGGTAGACGTCCATGCCCAGATGGTATTCGCGCGCGGTCGGCACGAAGATGCCACCTTCTGCGAACAAGGGGATGTAGGCCGCATAGAGCGCGCCCTTTTCCCGGATCGCCAGCTGAATCACGGCGGGGCGGGCGACCTGGTCTGAAGCGGCGGGCGTGCTCATTGGAAGATCAGTTCAAGGCCAGCGCCGAGCGGGCCCTGCCGGCCCAGGCCTCCTGCAGCAAACCGGCGTTGTAGGGGTGCTCGACCGAGCGTGCCGCCTGCTGCAGCGCCTTGTGCCATTGCAGCAGCGCGGCAAGCCCTGGTGCGCGTGGCAGATCGGCAGCGGCGAAGAAGCGCGGCTCGCCCTGGCTGGCAACGACCATCAGGTCGTGGCAGAGCTTTTGCAGCAGGTCGAGCTGGCGTGCCGGTGCCCAGTCGGCAATGGCTGACCAGTCGCCGCGAGCAACGGACTGCGGCAGCTGAGCCCAGCCCGAAGCCGGCAGCCCGAGCCGCGCCAGCGTCAGCGCCTCGTCGGGACGACCGCCTGCGGCCTGCAACCAGGTCGCCAGCGCTGCGCGCGTGGGCGGCTTGCCGGCAAAGGCCTGATCGCCCTGCACGGCGGTCTCCAGCCAGGCCAGCGCTTCAGCCTGTGCCGGCCATTCCAGCGTATGCGCCTGGCAGCGGCTGCGCAGGGTCGGCAGCAGCGCATGGGCGGCATCGGTCGCGAGCACGAAGCGCAAGGCACCCGGCGGCTCTTCCAGCGTCTTGAGCAGGGTGTTGGCCGACTCCATGTTGAGCCGGTCGGCCGGATAGACCAGCACCACCTTGGTATTGCCACGCGAGCGGGTGAACTGGGTGAAGGCCACCGCTTCCCGGGTCGCATCGACGCGGATGAACTTGCCGGGCTTGAGCTCCTTCTTGTCGATCTTGTCCTGGGTGCGCTCATCCAGCGGCCAGCCGAGTTCGATCGCCAGCGTTTCGGGCATCAGCACGAACAGGTCGGGATGGGTACGCACGTCGACTGCGTGGCAGCTGTCGCAGCGACCGCAGGCGCCCTGCTCCGGGCTCGGTGACTCGCACAGCCAGGCGCGCGCCAGCGCCAGCGCCAGCGCGTACTGGCCCAGCCCGGGCGGGCCGCTCAGCAGGACGGCGTGGCCGCGCTGCTGTTGCAAGGCGATCAGCTGGCGCTGCAGCCACGGCGGCAGCAACAGGCCGTCGGTGAATTCGTTCATGCCTGCCCCCAGCGGCGTTCGCAATGCTGCAGCACCTGCTCACGCACGGCGTCCAGGCTCAGGCTGGCATCGATGCGAGCGAAACGCTGCGGCGCCTGTGCCATGCGCGCGGCATAGCCACCAGCCACCCGGTGGAAGAAGGGTTCGGCCTCTGATTCGAACTTGTCGGGCGTGCGCGCACCCGCCAGACGAAGCGCAGCGAGCGCCGGCGGCAGGTCGAACCAGAAGCAGAGCTCTGGCTCCAGCAGGCGGTCCTGTCCAGGGAGCTGCTGCGCCCATTGCTCCAGCTGCTGCAAGACCTGCAGATCGAAGCCGCGGCCATGGCCCTGGTAGGCAAAGGTCGCGTCGGTGAAACGATCGGAGATCACGACCTCGCCACGCGCGAGTCCCGGCAGGATCACCTGCTGGATATGGTCGCGCCGGGCCGCGAACATCAGCAGTGCCTCGCTCAATGGGTCCATGGCGTCATGCAGCAACAGTTCGCGCAGTTTTTCCGCCAGCGGCGTGCCGCCAGGCTCGCGCGTCAGCGTGACTTGCCGGTCGCGCGCGCGGAACCAGTCGGCCACCGCAGCGATATGGGTGGACTTGCCGGCACCGTCGATGCCTTCGAAACTGATGAACAAACCGGTTTGCGTCATGTGGGGCCTTGGGAATCAACGATCCAGAATATAGCGGCGCACCGCGCGGTTGTGTTCTTCGAGCGTGGCGCTGAACTGGCTGGTGCCGTCGCCACGCGCAACGAAATAGAGCGCCTGGCTGGCGGCCGGACGTAGCGCAGCGCGGATCGAGGCCAGGCCCGGCATGGCGATCGGCGTAGGCGGCAGGCCGGCACGGGTGTAGCTGTTGTACGGCGTGTCGGCCAGCAGGTCGCGCTTGCGCAGGTTGCCGTCGAAGCCAGCCCCCAGGCCGTAGATCACGGTCGGGTCGGTCTGCAGCCTCATCCCCAGGCGCAGGCGGTTGATGAAGACGGCCGCGATCAGGGGACGGTCGGCGCTGGCGCCGGTCTCCTTCTCGATCACGCTGGCCAGTATCAGCGCCTCATCGGCTGACTTGAGCGGCAGATCCGGCGCGCGATCAGCCCAGGCCTGCGCGAGCTGGCGCTGCATCGCGGCCGCGGCCTGGCGCAGCACGGCCGAGGCCTTGTCGTGCTTGGGATAGAGGTAGGTGTCAGGGAAGAAGCGGCCCTCGGGGTGCTGGCCCGGCAGGCCCAGCGCGCGCATGAGATCGGCGGGCTGCTGCAAGGCCGATTCGGGCAGGTCCCAGCTCAGTTGCTCGGCGCTCTTGAGCGCCTGCAGCAGCTGGCGATAGTTCCAGCCCTCGACCAGGGTGACGCGGCGCAGTGCCTGCTCGCCACGCACCAGGCGGTCCAGCAGCTGCAGCGGCGTCATGCCGACCGGGATCTCGTAGCTGCCCGCCTGGACCTGGCGCGACTGTCCGGACAGGCGCAGCCAGCCATACAGCAGCCAGGACGGAGCACGCACCCCCGCATCGTGCATCTGCTGCGCGACCTGACGCGCCGAAGAACCGGTGGGAATGTTGAGATCCAGCGGTGCCGATCCGGCACCCGCCAGCTCCAGCGGCCGGTGCAGCCACCAGGCGGCTCCAGCAGCGGCCATCACGGCGACAGCCAGCAGGCCGGTCATGCCAGGAATCCACCTATTTTTCACTCGATGCTGCACAACCATCCGGCCTTTGGGAAAATCGAAGCCCGCAATGATATTCGACCGCCATGCAGGCGGCCCACGGACACTGCCACCATGAGCGCCATCCCTACTCTTACCCCAATGCCCGCTGCCTTCAAGGCGGCTCCCTTGTTTGACAGCACCAGCGTCCACGGTCTGGCCCGACTGGACCACTGGGGCGTGATCCGTGCCCAGGGCGCCGATGCGGTGTCTTTCCTGCATGGGCAGCTGACGCAGGACTTCGCCTTGCTGGGCCAGTCCGAGGCGCGGCTGGCGGGCTACTGCTCGGCCAAGGGCCGCATGCTGGCCAGCGTCATCGGCTGGAAAACCGGACCCGAGGAGGTCCTGCTGGCCTGCAGCCGCGACCTGCTCGCGCCCACGCTCAAGCGCCTGTCGATGTTCGTCATGCGCGCCAAGGTCAATCTCAGCGACGCCTCGGCCGAGTTCGCCCTCTACGGCGCGGCGGGATCAGCCTTGCCTGCCGAACTTCCCACCAACCCTTGGAGTCGGCTGGAGGCTGCACCGGGGAGCTGGATCCGCCTGCCGGCAGCCGAAGGCGTGGCGCGCGCCCTGCTCTGTCTGCCAGCCCAACAAGCCCAGTCCGAAGCGCTGCCCGCCAATCTGGCGCCTGCGCTCTGGCAATGGCTGGAGGTGCACAGCGGCATCGCCATGGTCAGCGCACCGGTGATCGAGGAATTCGTGCCGCAGATGCTCAATTACGAATCGGTCGGCGGCGTCAACTTCAAGAAGGGCTGCTACCCGGGCCAGGAGGTGGTCGCGCGCAGCCAGTACCGTGGCGCACTCAAGCGCCGCGTGCAGATCTTCCATGCCGAGGCCGAGCCGAAGGTCGGGCAGGAGGTCTTTCATGCGAGCGATGCCGATCAGCCCTGCGGGACTGTCGTTGCCGTGGCGCCACACCCGGTGCAGGGCTGGGATGCCATCGTCTCGCTGCAGACCAGTGCGCTCGATGGCCAGGTGCTGACCCTGGGTTCGGCCGCTGGCGCCGCGCTGCTGCTGCTGCCCCTGCCTTACGAGCTGCTGCAGGACATCTGATCGCGAGCATCAATCGTGCCGCTGCACAGTATGCGCAACGATGCCAGGTCCAGTTGCAGCGCGAGATCGCGGACGGTGCTGCAAAACGCTCCCAGCTCAGGATCCACTTCGAGTCCGTCCATCATTTCGAGAATGTCGGAGATCTGTCCGTTGTCGACCAGGCTCAGCAGCCGAGCCAGCAGGTCCTTGCCGGGGTAGGCCAGCGTTCCGAACCTGGCCGCCGGTGCGACCTGGCAGCCATCTGATCCGATCTCCGGCGGAATCGGGTCGGCATCCTGTTCGTCCTGGCTCCACTCCACTTCGTCGGACGGCGCGGCTTGGCAGCTCATGCAGAAGCTGAAGCAACTGCCTTTTCCGGGCTCGCTCTGCAGCGCCAACTGTCCGCCCATGAGCCCGACCAGTTGGCGCGAGATCGCCAGGCCCATCCCCACCCCCCTGTGGTCCGACAGATGAGCTTCCTGGCCGCGTTCGAAAGGCTGGAAGATACGCTGCTGGTCTTCCAGTGCGATTCCAGGACCGGTGTCGCTGACGGCAAAACTCAGCTTCCAGTCCTCGCTCATCAGGACGGGATCGATCCGGCAAGTCAGCTCGATGACACCGTTGCGACAGTAGTTCGCGGCATTCGTCAGCAGGTTGCTGAGCACCTGAAGCAGGCGCCGCTCGTCGATGGAAAAGACAGCATGGGCAGGGCCTTGCGCATGGAAAATGAGTCGGTTGCCGTTGAGCTGGGCCAGTACCCGGGCTCGCCGCTCGATGCGCTCGACCAGGGTGGACCAGCGCTGTGCCGAACAACGCAGACCTTGCTTGCCCGCCGTCCCCTGCGCATAGTCCAGGATCTCATCGATCATCGAAAGCAGCTGACCGGCATCCTGCCTCATCGCTGCGACCATCTGCCTGGCGCGCTCCGGCATGGCGGTTTGCGCCAGCAGCCTGATCTGCCCCAGGAGGGTGCTCAGGGGCGAGCGCAGTTCGTGGCTCATCTGGGACATGAAACTCAGGCGGGCAGCGCTCTCGGCCCTGGTGCGCGACAGATCGCCTTGGATTTCCCGCAAGCGCCGGATCATGCTGATCAGGATGAAGGATGAGGTCAGCGCGAGGGCGACCGGGTTGCCGAGCGCCTCGATTTCGCTGAAGTCGAGCCAGCCCACCACGGACCAGAATCTCAGCAGCTCGATCGCGGCCAGCAGCATGAAGCTCTGCAGCAGGAGCTTGGCCGTCGGAGAGCCCTTGCGCCAGGACATGATCGTTAGACTGACTATCAGCAGCATCCAGGCGATGAGGGCGTAGGACCAGAGTACCGTGCCCGACCGATAGTCGATGAACAGACTCCACAGCACGCCACAGTAAAAGACGGTGAGGACGGATCGAAAGACCGCATGGGTCAGCCGGTGGCTGGGAAGGTCCGGCATGAAGGCACGCAGGAAGAGCGAGTCCGCGCCGACGCTGACAGCGGTGCCAAGCACGAGCATCCTGGGGTCGAATGGCAGGCTGGCAGGCCACAGATAGGTCTGTAGCAGGCCGGAGCGGGTCAACTCGACCAGGATCTCAGCCGCAATGAAAAGGCCGAAATACAGGAATATGTTCTCGCGCAGGATCCGGTAGGTGCCGATGCTGTAGAAAAAGCACAGCAGCATGCAGCCCGTCGCCAGGGCCTGGAACAACTGCAGCCGCTGCGCCTGGAAATAGCCGATCTCGGGCGACTGGAGTTTCGGTGCAAACTCGACGATGGTCTCGGAGGCAACCCGCAACCAGAGTGTCTTGCTCTCGCCGGGCTCGAACTCCAGCCTGAAGGTCGGCTTGGGCAAGGGCACCGGTTTGGCATTCAGGGCAAGCCGGGTGCCGCTGCGCCCCAGAAGCAGGGGGGCGCCGGTTGACGCAAGCTGGAACAGGCTGACCTCCTGCAGCCGCGCATGCCCTACCGACAGCAATCGGTCCAGCCGCACCTGGCCGAGGTTGACCAGATCGAGGCGAATCCAGAACGCCCTGCGGTCAAATCCGCGCGATGTGGCAGGCGGGCGCTCGCGGTCCCATTCGCAGGCGCCGCCCAGTATCTGCTCGATGCTGGCCTCTGCCCGGGACAGGCAGACCTGAATGTGCCGTGACAGATCCAGTCCTTGCGCCCGGGCAATGTCCAGCGGCAATTGCCCCTCTGCCGTGGCCGCAGCCATGGCGCTGCCCAGCCCCAGCCCAAGCAGCAGACCGAGCCGGATCAGCCAGCGGCGCACGCAGTGGATGCAGCGCTCAGGCATCTGACTGGCCGTCGTCACAAGATTCGACGGATCGTGACTGGCGAAACTCGCGCGGCGAACATTGGTAACGCTCCTTGAAGGCCTTGGCGAAGTTCGATGAAGTCGAGAAGCCGAGGTATTCGCTCAGGTTGGCGACCGGGGTCTGGGTTGTCCTGAGAAAATGGGCCGCCTGCTGCAGGCGCTCCTCGCGCAACCACGCCGACACGGGCTGGTCGAAATGGGCCTGGAACGCACTGTTGAGCCGGCGCTCGTTGCTGCAGAGGATGGATGCCAGCTCCCGGGTGGAAGGCGGCTTGGCAAGATGCTGTCGCAGGTATTCCACGGCCGTCTTGACCAGCAAGCTGTCCTTCTTTTCGGTCTGTTCGGTCTGAAGCGATTGGCCGGCTTGACCAGGCGCTGCCTGGACCGAGCAGGTCTGCATGCGGCTGCGATAGGCTGTCGCGAGTCCCAGGTGAATGCGTATCCGCGTCAGCACCTCCACGTCGTTGAAAGGCTTGGAGACGAAGTCCACCGCGCCCAGTTCCAGTCCCTCGATGCGGCGATCCACGTCATTCGCCGCAGACAGGAAGATCACCGGAATGTCACGGGTCCGCTCGCTGGTCTTGAGCAGACGACAGGTGGCAAAACCGTTCATGACCGGCATGTTCACATCCAGCAGTATCAGGTCCGGTTGCAGCAGTTCCGCCTTGTTCAACCCATCGCGACCGTTGAAGGCCACGCTGACCCGCAGCTTCGTCGAAGTCATCAGCTCGATGAGTTGCCGCAGATCCACCAGGGAGTCGTCTATCAGCAGGATATGGGGACGCTTCTCTGGCATGCGGACTGTTGCGGGAGAGAAAGCCTGCGGCGCCAGAATGCTCTTCTGCTGCACAGGAATCTTTTCTTGCGCCACGGGAATGATGATCTTGAGATGCTCAATCTAAAATATCTCCCATCTTAAGTGTATAGATTGAACAAATCAAAATGGAAATGAATTTCCAACAACCCTCACGATCTGAAACGCGGTCGGCCTCTCATCGGCAGAACAAGAGCAGGCGGCTCTTCAAGTTACTGGCCATCGCCGCTGCTGCAGCCGCCCTGAGTGCCTGTGGTTCGATCGTCCCCAACCCCCTTGAAGCGCAGCAACTGGCACAGACCAATCTGAGCGACCGCGCGGCGGCACAGCGTGACGTCGAGCCCATCAGCGGGGCACTGACGCTGGACGAGGCCATGGCGCGCGCGCTCAAGTACAACCTGGAGCGCCGCACCCGGCTGATGGAAGAGGCGCTGGCGCTCAACCAGCTCGATGTCAGTCAGCTCGACATGCTGCCCCGGCTGATGGCGCAGGCGGGCTACAGCGACCGCAACCGCGAGCGCGCGACCTACAGCATGCCTTACCAGCCCAAATACGGCCCTCGATCGACCAGCTCCTCGTTCTCGTCGGAAGCCAGCCACGGCACCGCCGACCTGGGCCTGACCTGGAACATGATCGACGTCGGCCTGGGCTACTACGGTTCCCGGCAACAGGCCGACCGGGTGCTGATCGCCAGCGAGAAGCGCCGCAAGGCCATGCACCTGCTGATGCAGGATGTGCGCACCGCCTACTGGCGCGCCGCGAGCGCCCAGAAGCTGCGCGGCGATGTGGCCAGAACGATTGTTGCGGCCGAGGAGGCGTTGGCCGACTCGCGCAAGGTCGAGGCCGAGCGCATCCGCAGCCCGCTCGACGCGCTGCGCTATCAGCGCCAGTTGCTCGAGAACCTGCGCCTGCTCGAGGGCATCGAGCAGGAACTCTCGATCGCGCAGGTCGAGCTGGCTGCGCTGATCAACGCGCCGCTGGGGCAAACCATCAGAATCGCCGAAGCAGAGGTCAGTCTGGCGGATGATGGCGTGCTCAAGCTGCCCCTTGAACGCCTCGAAGAATCCGCGCTGGAAAACAACGCCGATCTGCGTGAGCAGCATTACAACGGCCGCGTGGCGCGCGAGGAGGTGCGCAAGACGATGGCGCGCCTGTTCCCGAACCTGAGCTTCAACTACGGGCTCAAGTATGACTCCGACCGCTATCTGGTGTACAACCACTGGAACGAGGCTGGCGTGCAGCTGTCGTTCAACCTGTTCAACCTGCTCACCGGCCCGACCCAGATCAAGCTGGCCGAAACCGGTGTCGCATTGGCTGACCAGCGCCGCGTCGCCACCCAGATGGCCGTGCTCGCGCAAGTCCACCTGGCGCGCCTGCAACTGCTCAACGCGCGCAGCCAGTTCCTGCGCGCCGATGCGATCTACGGCACCGACCAGAAGATCGCCGAACAGGTGCGCAACCGGGCCAGCGCCAAGGCGCAAAGCCAGCTCGACCAGGTCGCCAACGAGACGACGGCGATCCTGAGCCTGCTGCGCCGCTACCAGGCGCTGGCGCAGGTCCATGTGGCCGAGAACCGCCTGATGGCCAACTTGGGTCTGGAGCCACGCATCGGCAGCACCAGCGAACTCAGCCTGGCCGAATTGACCCGGCAGATCAGCGCCAATGCCAAGCCCTGGGCGGCCTTGCAGCCGGCACGGGCTGCACGGTGATGCGCATGCTCCGACTCACTGCCCTGCTCCGCCGGACCTGCTGGCTGCTGGCAGGCCTGCCAGTCGTGGGTGTCGCCTACGCGCAGGCTCCGGCTACCGCGTCGGCGGCCAGTCCCGCCAAGCCAGCGCTTGAACGCCAGGAAATCCGTGCCCAGCTGTTGCCGCGCCGCTACACGACGATCGCCGCCGAAATCGGCGCCAAGGTCAACCGGCTGCCGGTCCCTGAAGGCGGTGCCTTCAAGGCCGGCCAGCTGCTGGTGAGCTTCGACTGCTCGCTGCAGCAGGCCCAGCTGCAGAAGGCGCAAGCCGAGCTCGACGGCGCCGAACAGAGCCACAAGACCAATCTGCGCCTGGCCGAGCTCAACTCGGTCGGACAGCTCGAGCTCGACCTGTCCAAGGCCGCGCAGACCAAGGCCAGGGCCGAAGTCGGCGCCAACCGCACGATGCTGGGAAAATGCAGCATCGCCGCACCCTACGCGGGCCGGGTGGCCGAGCAGAAGGTGCGCGAGCAGCAGTACGCCCAGCCGGGCCAGGCGCTGCTCGACATCCTCGATGACAGCGTGCTCGAACTCGAATTCCTGGTGCCATCGGCCTGGCTGGGCTGGCTGCGCGTCGGCTCGACCTTCCAGGTCGATATCGACGAGACACGCAAGAGCTATCCGGCCAAGTTCATCCGCATCGGCGCGCGCGTCGATCCGGTCAGCCAATCGGTCAAGGTCGCTGCCGCGATCGACGGCCGTTTTCCCGAGTTGATCGCCGGCATGAGCGGGCGCGTCAAGGTCACGCCGCCTGCCGCGCGCTAAGTCAGATCCACCGCCGGACATTCCCCGCCTCACCCTGGCGCGCCTTCGCCACGGCCGCCTTCGAAACCCCGAGAGACCTCCAGCATGAACCATATCTACCGCAGCGTCTGGAACGAGATCACGCGCACCTATGTCGCAGCCGCGGAAACCGTGCGCGGCAAGGGCAAGCGCAGCAAGAACAGCCGCTCGGTCGAGGACGGCGAGGCAGCCCTGGCAGCCGGCCTGGACTTGACGGGTGCAAGCAGTGAACAAGGCCCGCCCGCGCGACCGGCCGGGCTGGGGTTCGGCGGCTTCAGGTCGATGGCGCTGGAGCAGCGCTTCATGTTCGACGGCGCAGCGCTCGATCACGCCATCGACACCCTGGACAAGCCGGCGCCCGAGCCGGCCGCCAAGGCGCCCCACCTGCTCGACGTCCAGCCGGTCACGGTGCGCGCAGCCGATCCGGCACTCAACGGCGGGCGCAAGGAAGTCGCTTTCGTCGATACCGGGGTGGCGGACTACCAGACCCTGGTCGATGGCGTGCGCGCGGGCGTGGAGGTGGTGCTGATCGATTCGGCCCGCAGCGGCCTGGACCAGCTGGCAGACTGGGCCAGCAACCATGACGGCTATGACGCGATCCATGTGCTGAGCCACGGCACCGAGGGCCTGCTGCAGCTCGGCCGCGACAGCCTGAACCAGGCCAGCCTGGCCGAGACGGCGGTCGCCACCGAGTTCGCCGCGCTGGGACGGACGCTGACGGCGGACGGTGACCTGTTGCTTTACGGCTGCTCGGTCGCCTCGGGCCAGGCGGGCCAGGACTTCATCGCCCGCCTGGCCGCGATCAGCGCCGCCGATGTCGCGGCATCCACCAACCTCACCGGCGGGAGCGAAGGCGCAGGGGACTGGGTACTCGAAAGCCAGACCGGCAGCATCGAGGCGCAGACGCTGGTCGACGCAGACTACGACCATACGCTCGGTCCCGTCGACACGACCCCGCCGACGATCACGATCACCAGCGACAAGACCACGCTGGCGGTGGGTGAATCGGCGACCATCACGCTGACGCTGTCGGAGGCGGCCTCCACGTCGTGGCCCGGCAACTTCGATCAGTTCGACCTGACGATCACCGGCGGCTCACGGACTGGCTGGACCAAGGTCAGTAACACGGTCTACACCACGACCTTGAAGTCTGAAGCCACGCTCGGCCATGACACGGCCATCTTCGTGGCTGCCGGAGCCTTAAAGGACGTTGCCGGCAACAACAATACCGCCTCCAACATCCTGACGCTGACGCACATCGACGCCCCCCCAGCATCCAGCGACGTGACACTGACCTACATTGACACCGCGGCCGATGACAGCTTCGCCGCGAACGTCGGTACGATGACTGCCAGCGGCACCGGTCTGATCTTTTCCTTCGTCAGCGGCGGTTCGACTGAGAGCTACAGCGCCGATGGGGTGAGCTACGACCGGATGAAGACCGGCAGCTACGGCACGCTCTACCTGCAATCGACCACCGGCCAGTACCGCTTCGAGCCTGCTGATGCGGCAATCGAGACCGCGACGGCCAGCGCGAGCGAGGTCTTCGCGCTCCAGGTCACGGACGCGAACAACGCCACGGTCCAGGCCAAGGTGACGGTCAACGTCACCGGGATTGACGACGCCAGCACCATTACGCTGGGTACGCTGGCCGACAGTCCCGAGCAGGTCGCGACGGTGATTGCGCCGAACGCGACCATCACCGACCGCGATGGCATCACCAAGATGGTGGTAAGCATAGAAAACAACAAGACGGGCGACACGCTCGCTGCTGATGCCGCGCTGCTCACGAACTATGGCGTGACGGCCAGCTACAGCAGCAGCGCCGGTACGCTGACGCTGACCAAGAACAGCGGCATCGGCACGGCGGCGCAATTCCAGGACCTGCTGCGCAGCGTGACCTTCCAGAGCAAGAGTAACCTGGATGCCCCCGACACGGCCGACCGTTCCTTCGTCGTCAAGACCGGGACCTCGGCGGTGATGCCGTACTTCATGAACCCCGACGGCAAGATCCGCTATTACGAGTATGTGTCGGAGCCGTTGATCTACTGGATGGCCGCGCGCGATGCCGCCACACAGCGGTCCTACAACGGCATGACCGGCTATCTGGCGACCATCACATCGGGCTCGGAAAGTCAGTTCATCCAAGGCAAGATCAACGGCGTGACCTGGATCGGCGCGTCGGACAGCGAAACCGAGGGCACCTGGAAATGGGTCACTGGTCCGGAAGCCGGCACCATTTTCTTCCTGCAGAACCCTTACGTGGATGCCAGCAACCTGGGCAGAGGTGGCGTGAACAACGTGATCGACGGCGTCGAGCAGTTCAGCAACTGGGAAAACAACGGATCCAGCATCATCGAGCCCAATCGCTACAACTACCCGACGGCCGATGAGGACTACGCCCACCTGATGGGAAACACCTTCTGGAACGACCTGCCCAACTCAGGCACTACCGGCTCTTATGCCCCGGCCGGCTACCTGGTCGAATATGGCGGCTACGCCGGCGACCCGACGGTCAGCGCCGTGATGTCATTGCCCGACGTGGCGCGTGGAATATTCAAGGTCAATCCGGTCAACGACAAGCCAAACGTCACCCCCAACTACCTGTCAGGCGCCAATTACCAATACACGGAAAACGCTGCCCCGATGGCCATCAACCCGAATGCGGTGGTGTCCGATCCCGACCTGCCCGCCAACCTCAACGGCGGCTATCTGGATGTGTATTACAGCCGTGCCACTGAACCCAAATATGCCGGTGACCGGCTCAGCCTGATCCAGACCACGGGCGGCATCACGGTCTCGGGCAACGAGGTCAGCTATGCCGGCAACGTGATCGGTACGCTTGATGCGACAAAAAATCCCGTCTGGTCGAGTACGGGCAACGTCAACCCCACGCTCAGGATCAACTTCACGACCGACAAGGCGACCGTCGCCGCCGTGCAGGCATTGGCACGAGCGGTCGCCTTTTCGAACAACTCTGAAAATCCCTATGCCATTGCTTCGACCGATACTGGGAACCCCTATTCCAACAATCGTGCCATCAGTATCGTGATCAACGACGGCGGCAATATCGGCTCCGGTGGCGCCCAGTCCAGCACCGAGGCCAAAACCGTGATCGCCGTCGTCCCGGTCAACGATGCGCCCAGCGGCACCAGCAAGACCCTCACCGTGCTCGAGGACGGCAGCAAGACTTTCGCGGCAACCGACTTCGGCTTCAGCGATACCAGCGAGAGCAACACGCTGCTGGCCGTCAGCATCAGCAAGCTGCCCAGCGCGGGCACGCTCAAGCTCAACGGCGTGGATGTGACCGCGAACCAGTCGATCCTCGCGGCCAACTTGGTCAATCTGGTCTATGCCCCGGCGGCCAACGGCAGCGACAACGGCTATGCGACGATAGGCTTCAAGGTGCAGGACAACGGCGGCACGACCAACGGCGGCATCGACACCAGCGTCGAGGCCACGCTGACGATCAACGTTACGCCGGTCAACGACGCACCGACCGGCACCAGCGCGACGATCACCCTGCCCGAGGATGGCAGCAAGACCTTCTCGGCGGCCGATTTCGGCTTCGCCGATGCCACCGACAACCCGGCCAACGACCTGAAGGCCGTCATCATCAGCACCCTGCCGACGGCGGGCACGCTCAAGCTCAACGGCACTGCGCTGACGCTGAACCAGTCGATCGCTGTGGCCGACCTGGGCAATCTGGTCTATGCGCCGGCGGCCAACGCCAACGGCACGGGCTACGCGACGATAGGCTTCAAGCTGCAGGACAACGGCGGAGTCGCCAACGGCGGCGCCGACACCAGCGTCCAGGCCATGCTCACGATCAACGTCACGCCGGTCAACGACCCGACGACGGTCACGGGCGGCACCAGCGGCAGCGGCGCCGAGGACACCGTCCTCACCGGCACCCTGACCGCCACCGATGCCGACGGCCTGACTGACGGTAGCGTCTTCACCGTCAGCACCGCCGCCAGCCACGGCACGGCCAGCATCAACCCGGCGACCGGTGCCTGGAGCTACACCCCGGCTGCCGACTACAACGGCTCGGACAGCTTCACGGTGACGATCACCGACGACACCGGCAACCCCACCACCCAGGCCATCAGCCTCACCGTCACCCCGGTGGCCGACATCGTCGCCGACACCTTGACCACCAGCGAGGACACCGCCGTCTCGGCCAACGTCATCACCGGCACCAACGGCGCATCGGCCGACAGCTTCGAGGGCACGCCGGTGCTGAGCGCCGTGACCCAGGGCGCGCACGGCTCGGTGACCTTCACCGCCGCCGGTCTGATGACCTACACCCCAGCTGCCAACTGGAACGGCACGGACAGCTTCAGCTACACCGTGACCTCCGGTGGGGTGACCGAGACGGCCACCGTCACGGTCAACGTCGCGGCGGTCAACGACGCGCCGACCGGTACCAGCGCAACGATCACCCTGCCCGAGGACGGCAGCAAGACCTTCTCGGCGACCGACTTCGGCTTTGCCGACGCCAGCGACAGCCCGGCCAACAGCCTGCAGGCCGTCATCATCAGTCAGCTGCCCACGGTCGGCACGCTCAAGCTCGACGGCGTAGCGGTGACTAAGGATCAGTCGATCGCGGTGACCGACCTGGGCAAGCTGGTCTATGCGCCGGCTGCAGACGCCAACGGCAACGCTTACGCGACGATAGGCTTCAAGCTGCAGGACAATGGCGGCGCCACCAGCGCGGCGGCCACGCTGACGATCAACGTCACACCGGTCAACGACGCGCCGACGATCATCGATCTGAACGGAGACAGCGGCAGTTTCGCTGCGGGCAGCTCGGAGTACATCGACGCTCAGCCTGGCACCATCGGTGCAGCCACCATCACCGATATCGACTCGAACAATTTCGACACCGGGTATCTGCTGATCAGGCAGTCCACCACGAACGGCAGCGGCAGCTTCCTGACTGATCTGGCTGACGACACCATCAAGTTTGGCGGCACGGAAAGCGAAGCCGGAGCCACGCCTGCCGCCGGTGACAAGGTGTTCTACAACGGCGGCGGCATCTGGATAGAGATCGGCACGGTCGATTCGGCCGGCCAGAATGGCGCGAACCTGCGCATCAGCTTCAATGCGAACGCAACGCAACTTGAGGCCGGAGACCTTGTCAAGGCTCTGAAATTCACGGCACCGGCGGCCGGGACCTGGACTTACGAGGTCACCGTCAACGACGGCGATGGCGGCACTTCACTGGCCTCGAGTTTCACGATGACCGCCACGTCCGGCGTCAACGACCCGGCCGTGATCGCGGGTGACGCCACCGGCGCGGTGACCGAGGACCTCAACGTCAACGAGGGCCAGCTGACCGACTCCGGCGCGCTGACCCTCACCGATGCCGACAGCGGTCAGGCCAAGTTCCTGACCGGCGCGTCCGACATCAGCGCCGCCAGCGGCACCCTGGGCCAGCTCTCGATCACCGAGGCCGGCGTCTGGACCTACTCGGTCGACAACGCCAAGGTGCAGTACCTCAAGGCCGGCCAGACCAGGACCGAGACCTTCACGGTCCAGTCGGTGGACGGCACGACCCAGCAGGTGGTCGTCACCATCACCGGCGTCAA
>CALPRQ020000029.1 GCA_943326015.2 Chitinophaga pinensis
GACCGTAAGCAGTCGCGCTCCAAGTACGGTGCGAAGAAGCCCAAGGCCAAGTAAGCCCACGGCTCAAGCAAACAAGGTGCTGTTTCCCGCGTGGCGCGGCGAATCAGCGAAGTGACCCCAAGCGCATTTCCTGCGTGGGTCGAGTAAGTGGGAGTCCTGAATGGCTCTCGCGGTGTTTGAAAAGACGCCAACTGAAGCAACAGAGGTAAAAAAATGCCACGTCGTCGCGAAGTCCCTAAACGTGAAATTCTGCCGGATCCCAAGTTCGGCAATGTCGAGCTGTCCAAGTTCATGAACGTGATCATGGAAGGCGGCAAGAAGGCGGTTGCCGAGCGCATCATCTACGGTGCACTCGAGCAGATGGAAAAGAAGACCGGCAAGGATCCGCTGGAACTCTTCACCACCGCCATCAACAACGTCAAGCCGATGGTGGAAGTCAAGTCCCGCCGCGTCGGCGGTGCCAACTACCAGGTGCCCGTTGAAGTGCGTCCGGTCCGTCGCCTGGCCCTGTCCATGCGCTGGCTGAAGGAAGCTGCCCGCAAGCGCAGCGAGAAGTCCATGGCCCTGCGCCTGGCCAACGAACTGCTGGAAGCCAACGAAGGCCGTGGCGGTGCCATGAAGCGCCGTGACGAAGTCCACCGCATGGCCGAAGCCAACAAGGCCTTCAGCCACTTCCGCTTCTAAGCCCGGGCTGGTCTCAGCATAGGCAAGCAGGCCCGCGCATCCCCCAAAGGGGTGGCGGGCTTATCCACATCAACGGAGTAATCTCATGGCACGTACCACGCCCCTCGCGCGTTACCGCAACATCGGTATCTCGGCCCACATCGACGCCGGCAAGACCACCACCACCGAGCGCATCCTGTTCTACACCGGCGTGAGCCACAAGATCGGTGAAGTGCACGACGGCGCTGCCACCATGGACTGGATGGAGCAGGAACAGGAACGCGGCATCACGATCACCTCTGCTGCCACCACCTGCTTCTGGAAGGGTATGGACAACTCCTACCCCGAGCACCGCTTCAACATCATCGACACCCCCGGCCACGTGGACTTCACCATCGAGGTGGAGCGTTCCATGCGCGTGCTGGACGGTGCCTGCATGGTCTACTGCGCCGTGGGTGGCGTGCAGCCGCAGTCGGAAACCGTGTGGCGTCAGGCCAACAAGTACAAGGTGCCGCGTCTGGCCTTCGTGAACAAGATGGACCGTACCGGTGCCAACTTCTTCAAGGTCTATGACCAGATGCGTCTGCGTCTGAAGGCCAACCCGGTCGCGATCGTGATCCCGATCGGTGCCGAAGAGAACTTCCAGGGCGTGGTCGACCTCATCAAGATGAAGGCGATCTACTGGGACGAAGCTTCCCAGGGCATGAAGTTCGACTACCGTGACATCCCGGCCGAGCTGCAGGCTCAAGCCCAGGAATGGCGCGAGAAGATGGTCGAGTCCGCTGCCGAAGCCAATGAAGAGCTGATGAACAAGTACCTTGAAGAAGGTGACCTGTCCGAAGCCGAGATCATGGCCGGTCTGCGTGCCCGCACCCTGGCCGTCGAGATCCAGCCGATGCTGTGCGGCACCGCGTTCAAGAACAAGGGCGTGCAGCGCATGCTCGACGCCGTGATCGACTTCCTGCCCTCGCCGGTGGAAATCCCGCCGGTCGCCGGCACCGATGAAGACGAGCAGCCGTCCAGCCGCAAGGCCGACGACGAAGAGAAGCTGTCGGCGCTGGCCTTCAAGCTGATGACCGACCCCTTCGTCGGCCAGCTGACCTTCGTGCGCGTGTACTCCGGCGTCCTCAAGAAGGGCGACTCGGTCTACAACCCGATCAAGGGCAAGAAAGAGCGTATCGGCCGTATCGTCCAGATGCACGCCAACAACCGCCAGGAAGTCGAAGAAATTCGCGCTGGCGACATCGCTGCCTGCGTCGGCCTGAAGGAAGTCACCACCGGTGAAACCCTGTGCGACCCGACCGCCATCATCACCCTCGAAAAGATGGTGTTCCCGGAGCCGGTGATTGCCCAGGCCGTCGAGCCCAAGACCAAGTCCGACCAGGAAAAGATGGGCATCGCCCTGAGCCGCCTGGCGGCCGAAGATCCGTCCTTCCGCGTCCGCACCGACGAGGAATCGGGCCAGACCATCATCGCCGGCATGGGCGAGCTGCACCTGGAAATCATCGTCGACCGCATGAAGCGTGAATTCGGCGTCGAAGCCAACGTCGGCAAGCCCCAGGTGGCTTACCGCGAAACCATCCGCACCAAGGTCACCGACGTCGACGGCAAGTTCGTCCGTCAGTCCGGCGGCAAGGGCCAGTACGGTCACGTCGTGCTCACCATCGAGCCGCAGGAACCGGGCAAGGGCTTCGAGTTCGTCGACCAGATCAAGGGCGGCGTGGTGCCGCGCGAGTTCATCCCGGCGGTGGAAAAGGGCCTGATCGACACGCTGCCGAACGGCGTGCTGGCCGGCTTCCCGGTGGTCGATGTCAAGGTCACGCTGACCTTCGGCTCCTACCACGACGTGGACTCGAACGAAAACGCCTTCAAGATGGCCGCTTCGATGGGCTTCAAGGATGGTTGCCGCAAGGCCAACCCGGTCATCCTCGAGCCGATGATGGCCGTGGAAGTCGAGACCCCGGAAGACTACGCCGGCAACGTGATGGGCGACCTGTCCAGCCGTCGCGGCATGGTCCAGGGCATGGACGACATGGTCGGTGGCGGCAAGGCCATCAAGGCCGAAGTCCCGCTGTCGGAAATGTTCGGCTACTCGACCACCCTGCGTTCCGCTACCCAAGGTCGCGCGACCTACACGATGGAGTTCAAGCACTACGCCGAAGCTCCGCGCAACGTGCAGGAAGCCATCATCGCGGCACGGGCCAAGTAAGTACTTCTGGGGACTGTCCAACTCGCGTCAGCGAGTTGCCCTGTCCCCAGCCGTATAGGTAGGGGCGGACCACGGCGCGCAGCGACGTGCTCTGACCCCAACTGACTAGAGCTTTCCCGGTCTGCGACTCCACGCCGCCCTGTTCCCGTGCGGGGCGAATCCGCAGTGGAGTGCAGACCTTAAACCCCACACGGGCATTGTTCTTTTTAAAGGATTTGCATCATGGCAAAAGAGAAATTCGAACGGACCAAGCCGCACGTCAACGTCGGCACCATCGGTCACGTTGACCACGGCAAGACCACGCTGACGGCCGCCATCACCACCGTGCTGGCCAAGAAGTTCGGCGGCTCCGCCAAGGCTTACGACCAGATCGACGCGGCTCCGGAAGAAAAGGCCCGCGGCATCACCATCAACACCGCCCACGTCGAGTACGAGACGGCCAACCGCCACTACGCTCACGTTGACTGCCCCGGCCACGCCGACTACGTCAAGAACATGATCACCGGTGCCGCCCAGATGGACGGCGCGATCCTGGTCTGCTCGGCCGCTGACGGCCCGATGCCCCAGACCCGCGAGCACATCCTGCTGTCGCGTCAGGTCGGCGTGCCCTACATCATCGTCTTCCTGAACAAGGCCGACATGGTGGACGACGAAGAGCTGCTGGAACTGGTCGAAATGGAAGTGCGCGAGCTGCTGTCCAAGTACGACTTCCCGGGCGACGATACCCCGATCATCAAGGGTTCGGCCAAGCTGGCCCTCGAAGGCGACACCGGCCCGCTGGGCGAAGAAGCCATCATGAAGCTGGCTGACGCCCTCGACACCTACATCCCGACGCCCGAGCGCGCCGTGGACGGCGCCTTCCTGATGCCGGTCGAAGACGTGTTCTCGATCTCGGGTCGCGGCACCGTGGTGACCGGCCGTATCGAACGCGGCATCGTCAAGGTCGGTGAAGAAATCGAAATCGTCGGTATCTCCACCACCCAGAAGACCACCTGCACCGGCGTGGAAATGTTCCGCAAGCTGCTGGACCAGGGCCAGGCTGGCGACAACGTCGGCATCCTGCTGCGCGGCACCAAGCGCGAAGACGTCCAGCGCGGCCAAGTGCTGTGCAAGCCGGGCACCATCAAGCCGCACACCCACTTCACCGGTGAGGTCTACGTGCTGTCCAAGGACGAAGGCGGTCGTCACACCCCGTTCTTCAACAACTACCGCCCGCAGTTCTACTTCCGTACCACGGACGTGACCGGTTCCATCGAGCTGCCGGAAGGCAAGGAAATGGTCATGCCGGGTGACAACGTGTCGATCACCGTCAAGCTGATCGCCCCGATCGCCATGGAAGAAGGTCTGCGCTTCGCCATCCGCGAAGGCGGCCGTACCGTCGGCGCCGGCGTCGTTGCCAAGATCATCGACTGATACACCACCACACACCACAGGAAACAGTCATGAACAAGCAAAAGATCCGCATCCGCCTGAAGGCCTTCGACTACAAACTGATCGACGCCTCCGCCGCCGAGATCGTTGACACCGCCAAGCGCACCGGCGCGATCGTCAAGGGTCCGGTGCCCCTGCCGACCCGCATGAAGCGCTTCGACATCCTGCGTTCGCCGCACGTCAACAAGACCTCGCGCGACCAGTTCGAGATCCGCACCCACCAGCGCCTGATGGACATCGTCGACCCGACCGACAAGACCGTCGACGCGCTGATGAAGCTGGACCTGCCGGCTGGCGTGGACGTCGAAATCAAGCTGCAGTAAGCCGCTTGTCTGCCGGCCCTGGTTGTCAAAAACCACAAGGGCTTGCAAAAAATCGGGCCGCAGTCTAGAATTGCGGTCTTCGCAGCACGGGTGTGCTGTTTTGCTGTCCCAAGCTGACGGCAAGGCAGTGCACCTGTGGTGTTTTAACCCGCACCGCATGCCTCATGCGATGCAATCAGCCCCGGCCAATTGAAGTCGGGAACGGAGAAAACAATGAGTCTGTCCAACTCTCTCGGGTTGTTGGGCCGCAAGGTGGGCATGATGCGTCTGTTCACCGATGACGGGGACGCAGTGCCTGTCACGGTGGTCGATGTGTCCAACAACCGCGTGGCACAAGTCAAAACCCAGGCCAACGATGGCTACGATGCCCTGCAAGTGACCTTTGGTCAGCGTCGCGCTTCCCGCGTGACCAAGCCGGAAGCCGGTCACCTGGCCAAGGCTGGCGTCGAAGCGGGTGAAATCCTGCGCGAATTCCGCGTCAGCGCCGAAACCGCCGCCAAGTACGCGGCTGGTTCCGTGGTGCCGGTCGCCGATCTGTTCGCAGCCGGTGCCAAGGTCGACGTGCAAGGCACCTCGATCGGCAAGGGCTTCGCAGGCACCATCAAGCGCCACAACTTCGCTTCGCAGCGTGCTTCGCACGGTAACAGCCGTTCGCACAACGTTCCGGGCTCCATTTCGATGGCGCAGGATCCGGGCCGCGTGTTCCCGGGCAAGAAGATGACCGGCCACATGGGCGACGAAACCGTGACCACCCAGAACCTGGATGTGGTCCGTGTCGACGAAGCCCGTCAGCTGCTGCTGATCAAGGGTGCCGTGCCGGGTTCCAAGGGTGGCTTCGTCACCGTGCGTCCCGCCGTCAAAGCTGCCAGCAAAGGGGCTAACTGATGCAAGTTGAACTCCTGAACGACCAGGGTCAAGCCGCTTCCACCGTGGAAGTGCCGGAAACCGTCTTCGGTCGCGATTACAACGAATCGCTGATCCACCAGCTGGTGGTGGCTTACCAGGCCAACGCGCGTCAAGGTACCCGTGCACAAAAAGACCGCGAAATGGTCAAGCACAGCACCAAGAAGCCGTTCCGTCAAAAGGGTACGGGCAACGCCCGCGCCGGTATGACTTCTTCCCCGCTGTGGCGCGGAGGCGGTCGTATCTTCCCGAACAGCCCGGATGAAAACTTCACCCAGAAGCTGAACAAGAAGATGTACCGCGCCGCCATGGCCTCCATCTTCTCGCAACTGGTTCGCGAAGGCCGCCTGGCCGTGGTCGACAGCATCACGCTGGAAGCCCCGAAGACCAAGCTGCTGGCTGACAAGTTCAAGGCCATGAACCTGAATTCCGTGCTGGTCATCGCCGACGAAGTCGACGAGAACCTGTACCTGGCTTCGCGCAACCTGCCCCATGTGCTGGTGGTTGAGCCGCGCTACGCCGATCCGCTGTCGCTGGTTCACTACAAGAAAGTGATCGTCACCAAGGGTGCCATCGACAAACTCAAGGAGATGTTCGCATGAGCAACGTCCAGTTTGACGAAGGCCGCCTGATGCAGGTGCTGGTCGCCCCCCTGGTGACCGAGAAGGCCACCCAGGCCGCGGAAAAGTCCAACGCCGTGCTGTTCAAGGTGCTGCAAGACGCCACCAAGCCTGAAATCAAGGCCGCCGTGGAACTGCTGTTCAACGTCAAGGTTGCAGCCGTCAACGTCCTGAACCAAAAGGGCAAGGCCAAGCGTTTCGGCAAGACCGTTGGTCGTCGTGACCACGTGCGCAAAGCCTACGTGACCCTGGCTGCTGGCCAGGAACTGAGCTTCGGCGGGGAGGCAGTCTAATCATGGCAGTTATCAAGATGAAGCCGACTTCGCCGGGCCGTCGTGGCATGGTGAAAGTCACCCGTGAGACCCTGCACAAGGGTGCTGGTTACGCGCCCCTGCTGGAACCCCAGTTCCAGAAGGCCGGCCGCAACAACAACGGTCACATCACCGTTCGCCACAAGGGCGGCGGCAACAAGCACCACTACCGCGTCATCGACTTCCGTCGTGACAAGGACGGCATCCCGGCCAAGGTCGAGCGTCTGGAATACGACCCGAACCGCACCGCGCACATCGCGCTGCTGTGCTACGCCGACGGCGAGCGTCGCTACATCATCGCTCCGCGTAACGTGGAAGTGGGTGCGACCCTGCTGAGCGGCTCCGAGTCGCCGATCCGCGCCGGCAACACCCTGCCGATCCGCAACATCCCGGTCGGTTCGACCATCCACTGCATCGAGCTGCAGATCGGCAAGGGCGCGCAGATCGCACGTTCCGCCGGTGCTTCCGCCGTGCTGCTGGCTCGCGAAGGCATCTACGCTCAAGTGCGTATGCGCTCGGGCGAAGTCCGCAAGGTGCACGTCGATTGCCGCGCCACGCTGGGCGAAGTCTCGAACTCCGAGAACAGCCTGCGCCAACTGGGCAAGGCCGGTGTCAAGCGTCACATGGGTATCCGCCCGACCGTTCGCGGCGTGGCAATGAACCCGGTGGACCACCCGCATGGTGGTGGTGAAGGCCGTACCGGTACCGGTATGCCGCCGGTCGATCCGTGGGGCAACCTGACCAAGGGTTACCGTACCCGCAACAACCGCCGCACGCAGAACATGATTGTTTCGCGTCGCAAGAAGTAAGGGGTTACGTAAATGACTCGTTCGCTCAAAAAAGGTCCTTTCGTCGACCACCACCTGCTGGCCAAGGTCGAGAAGGCTGTGGCTACCAAGGACAAGAAGCCGGTCAAGACCTGGTCGCGTCGCTCCATGATCCTGCCCGACTTCATCGGCCTGACCATTGCCGTGCACAACGGCAAGCAGCACGTGCCCGTCTACGTGACCGACCAGATGGTCGGCCACAAGCTCGGCGAGTTCTCGCTGACGCGCACGTTCAAGGGTCACCCCGGCGACAAGAAAGCCAAGAAGTAAGGACACACCATGGAAACCTCCGCTATCGTTCGCGGCGTTCGCCTGTCGGTCGACAAGGGTCGCCTGGTGGCTGACCTGATCCGCGGCAAGAAGGTGGATCAGGCCCTGAACATCCTGACGTTCACGCAGAAAAAAGCTGCCGGCATCGTCAAGAAGGCTCTGCTCTCCGCCATCGCCAACGCTGAACACAACGACGGTGCCGACATCGACGAACTGAAGGTCAAGACCATCTACGTCGAACAGGGCACCACGCTCAAGCGCTTCTCGGCCCGCGCCAAGGGTCGTGGCAACCGTATCAGCAAGCCCACCTGTCACATCTATGTGACCGTTGGTAACTGATCCAGAAGGAAGACTATGGGACAGAAAATCCATCCTACCGGCTTCCGCCTGGCGGTCAGCCGCAACTGGTCCAGCCGTTGGTACGCCTCCAACCGTGACTTCGCCGGCATGCTGGCCGAAGACATCAAGGTGCGCGAGTACCTGAAGGCCAAGCTGAAGAACGCTTCGGTGTCGCGCGTCGTCATCGAGCGTCCCGCCAAGAACGCCCGCATCACCATCTTCTCGGCACGTCCGGGCGTGGTGATCGGCAAGAAGGGCGAAGACATCGAGAAGCTGAAGAAGGAACTGGCCGCCCAGCTGGGCGTTCCGGTCGCCGTCAACATCGAGGAAGTGCGCAAGCCCGAAGTCGATGCCAAGCTGATCGCCGACTCGATCACCCAGCAGCTCGAAAAGCGCATCATGTTCCGCCGCGCCATGAAGCGCGCGATGCAGAACGCGATGCGCCTGGGCGCCCAGGGTATCAAGATCATGTCCTCGGGCCGTCTGAACGGTGCCGAAATCGCCCGCGTCGAATGGTATCGCGAAGGTCGTGTGCCGCTGCACACCCTGCGCGCCGACATCGACTACGGCACGTCCGAAGCCCTGACCACCTACGGCATCATCGGTGTCAAGGTCTGGGTCTACAAGGGCGACAACCTGGGTCGTGCCGACGCCCCGTCGCTGGACAGCACCCCGCGTCCTGACGACGAGCGTCGTCCGCGCGGTCCGCGCCGTGACGGTGCCCGCAATGACCGTCCGGGTCGTGGCGGCCCGCGTCGTGGTGGCAGCAATGCCGCTCCGGCTGATGGCAGCGACAAGCCCCAGGCCTAAGGAGAAATAAACCATGTTGCAACCTGCTCGCCGTAAATACCGTAAAGAGCAAAAAGGCCGCAACACGGGCGTTGCCACCACCGGCAACACCGTGGCCTTTGGCGATTTCGGCCTGAAGTCCACCGACCGTGGCCGTCTGACGGCTCGACAGATCGAAGCCGCACGTCGTGCGATCTCCCGTCACGTCAAGCGTGGCGGCCGCATCTGGATCCGCGTGTTCCCGGACAAGCCGATCTCGAAGAAGCCTGCCGAAGTCCGTATGGGTAACGGTAAGGGTGGCGTGGAGTACTACGTCGCCGAGATCCAGCCCGGCAAGGTGCTGTACGAGATCCTTGGCGTTCCCGAGCAGCTGGCTCGCGAAGCGTTCACGCTCGCCGCAGCCAAGCTGCCGCTGCGCACGACCTTCGTGACCCGCCTGCTGGGCCAGTAATTCAGGAGAACAAGAGATGAAAACTGCTGAACTGCGCCAAAAAGACGTCGCTGGCCTGCAAGCCGAAGTGAAAGCCCTGCAAAAGGCCCACTTCAACCTGCGCATGCAGAAAGCCACGCAACAACTGTCCAACCTCGCCACGCTGCGCAGCACCCGTCGTGCCATCGCTCGTGCGAAGACCATCCTTGCTGAAAAGCAAGCCGCCAAGTAAGGAGTGACCATGACGGAAGCCAAAACCTCCCTCAAGCGCACCTTGATCGGCAAGGTCGTTAGCGACAAGCGTGCCAAGACCGTGACCGTGCTGATCGAACGTGCTGTCAAGCACGAGCTGTACGGCAAGATCGTCACCAAGTCGAGCAAGTACCACGCGCACGACGAAAACGGCGAATACAAGCTCGGCGACATCGTCGAGATCGCCGAGAGCCGTCCGCTGTCCAAGACCAAGAACTGGGTCGTGACCCGTCTGGTTCAAAAGGCCGCCCTGGTGTAAGCCTTATTCGCCGCCCGCGGGCGCGAACCTAAAAAACGACCGAGAATTCACTCGGTCGTTTTTTTTCGTCCCTGCGCGCCGCTCGTTGGCCGCATCGGGCTTCACCACCCGGGTCGCCTGCGACCCATCCCAAGGAATTCCCCATGATCCAAGTCGGCGACAAGCTGCCCGCCACCACCCTGATGGAGTTCATCGATGTCGCGAGCGAGGGCTGCAGCCTCGGTCCGAATCCGGTCGACGTGGCACAGGCCAGCGCTGGCAAGACCATCGCGCTGTTCGCGGTCCCCGGTGCCTTCACGCCGACCTGCTCGGCCCAGCATGTGCCGGGCTATGTCGAGCAGGCCGAGGCGCTCAAGGCCGCCAGTGTCGACGAGATCTGGTGCGTCAGCGTCAACGACGCCTTCGTGATGGGCGCCTGGGCCAATGACCAGCAGACGGTTGGCAAGATCCGCATGCTGGCTGACGGTGACGCAGCCTTCACCAAGGCCACCGGCCTGACGCTCGACCTGACCGGCAAGGGTCTGGGTCTGCGCAGCAACCGCTATTCGATGCTGGTCAAGGACGGCGTGGTCCAGACGCTCAACGTCGAGGACTCGGGCAAGCTGGCGGTCAGCGACGCCGCCACGCTGCTGGCCCAGGCCAAGGCGGCCTGAATCAGAGCTCGACCTTGAGGTAATGCGCGCCCGGCAGCGGGTTGTGGTAGTAGGGGGCGACCTCGACGAAGCCGCAGTCCTGGTAGAGGGCGCGCGCGGCCTCCATGTCGCTCAGGGTGTCGAGCAGCATGCTGTCAAAGCCCGCCTGCTGCGCCAGCAGCAGGGTCTGCTCGACCAGCTGTCGCCCCAGGCTGAGGCCACGCTGGGACGGTCGCACATAGAGCCGCTTCATCTCGCAGGCGTTGAGGTAGTCGCTCGCGAGCAGGGGGCGCAGGGCGCAGCAGCCCGCCGGCTGGCCGTCGACCAGCGCCAGCAGCAGCGCGCCGTAGGGGGCCTGGTACTCGCCCGGCAACAGGCGCAGTTCCTCTTCGAAGCCCTGGAAGCTCAGGTCGATGTCCAGGCTGCGCTGGTATTCGAGGAACAGTTCGCGCACCAGCGCCAGCTCGGCGCCGGCGCTGACAAGCCGGATTTCGCAATCCGGCTGCCGGGCCTGGACGACAGGGGAGGCGGGCAGGGCGCTCATGCGGGGTCTGGGTTGCTGGCCGGCCTCAGCCTTGCGCCAGCAACTCCTCGATCAGCTGGTGCAGTGCTGCGAAGTCCGGCGCCCCGACGTAGCGCTTGACGATCTGCCCCTGCTTGTCGAGCAGGAAAGTGGTCGGCGTGAGCTTGACGTCACCCCAGCCCCTGGCCAGCTGGCCATCGCGGTCGAGCGCGACCTTGAACGGCAGTTGCCGGCTCTTGGTGTAGTTGAGCACCCATTCGACCGGGTCGTAGCTCATGGCGACCGCGACGGTCTCGAAGCCGCGTGGCTGGAATTTCTGGTGGGTGCGGATCAGCTCGGGCATCTCGGCCACACAGGTGGTGCAGGTCGTGGCCCAGAAGTTCACCAGCGTGACCTTGCCCTTGAGCGAGTGGCTGTCGAGCGTGCTGCCGTCGAGCAGCAGGAAGCGCGAGGCAGGCGCCTGATCCCGGCCGCCACAGCCGGCCAGGCTGCCCAGTCCGAAGGTGGCGGCGGCGGCCAGTGCGGCCAGGGTGAGTCGGCGTGGGTGGGAGACGGGCTTCATGTCTTGTCCGGCGGTGTAGCGATCCATCCTACATTATCGATCCGCGCCGATAATCTCCCACCATGAACGGTATTTTCATCATCGCCCATGCACCGCTTGCCAGTGCCCTGCGCCAGTGCGTGCTGCATGTGTTTCCTGATGCGGGCAGCGTGCTGGTCGCGCTCGATGTCGAGGCGCAGGCCCCGCCCGAGGTGACGCTGGAGCAGGCCCGGCAACTGCTGCTGCAGCTGGGGACCTCCCAGACCCTGATCCTGGCCGATCTGTTTGGCGCCACGCCCTGCAATATCGCGAGCAAGCTGGTCGATGGCGTCGACAGGCGGCTGCTGACCGGGGTCAACCTGCCCATGCTGATGCGTGCGATGTCCTATCGGCACGAGTCGCTCGAATCGCTGGCTGGCCGGGCTATGATGGGAGCTTCCCAGGGCGTCGTCTCCGTTGCGGGCACGGCGCCGCAAAACCAGTCACGCAGGACCATTCATGATCAAGACCAGCACGACCATCAGCAATAAGCTGGGGCTGCATGCCAGGGCATCGGCCAAGCTCACCAAGCTCGCCGGCAGTTTTCCCTGTGAGGTCTGGCTCAGCCGTGGCGAGCGCCGCATCAACGCCAAGAGCATCATGGGTGTCATGATGCTGGCCGCCGGACTTGGCAGCGAAGTCGAACTCGAAACCGATGGCGCGCAGGAGCGCGAAGCCATGGACGCCTTGCTGGCCCTGATCGAGGACAAGTTCGGAGAAGGCGAGTGACGTTTTCGGTTCATGGTCAGGCGGTCTCGCGTGGCATCGCGATCGGCCGCGCCGTGCTGGTCGCATCCAGCCGGCTGGATGTGGCGCATTACTTCGTGACCACCGAGCAGGTCGATGCCGAGCTGCAGCGGCTGAGCGACGCGCGCGACCGCGTGATCGAGGAGCTGCAACGCATGCAGCTGGGTCTGCAGAAGACCGAGGCCCGCGAGGCGCATCACGAGCTCAACGCGCTGCTCGACGTGCACCTGATGCTGCTGGAGGACAAGCAGCTGCAGGAAGGCGCTGCCTACTGGGTGCAGGAGCGGCATTACAACGCCGAATGGGCACTGACTTCGCACCTGGAGCAGATCGCCAGGCAGTTCGACGAGATGGAGGACCCCTATCTGCGTGAGCGCAAGTCCGACCTTGAGCAGCTGACCGAGCTCCAGCTGCGCCAGCTGCGCGGCGTCCCTTCGCCGGTGGCCGGTCAGCCGCCGGCTTCCGCCAGCCAGGACGACCCGCTGGTGCTGGTGGCGCATGACCTGTCGCCGGCCGACATGCTGCAGTTCAAGCAGAGCGTGTTCGTCGGCTTCGCCACCGATGTCGGCGGCAAGACCTCGCACACCGCGATCGTCGCGCGCAGCATGGACATTCCGGCGGTGGTCGGCGGACGCAGCGCGAGCCAGCTGGTGCAGCAGGATGACTGGGTCATCATCGACGGTGATGCCGGCATCCTGATCGTCAATCCTTCGGACACGGTGCGGGCGGAATACGAATTCCGCCAGCGCGAGATCATGCTGCAGCGTGGCCGGCTCGCGCATATCAAGAACACGCCGGCGGTGACGCTGGACGGCGAGCGCGTCGAGCTGCTGGCCAACATCGAGCAGCCGACCGACACGGTGCCGGCGCTCTCGGTCAGCGCGGTCGGCGTCGGACTGTTCCGGACTGAATTCCTCTTCATGGGCCGTTCGGGCAAGTTGCCCGACGAGGCCGAGCAGTACCAGGCCTACCGGGCTGCCGTCGAGGGCATGCACGGGCTGCCCGTGACGATACGCACCGTCGACGTCGGCGCCGACAAGCCGCTGGACCGCAACGCGCGCGACGATCACCTGAACCCGGCGCTCGGTCAGCGCGCGATCCGCTGGAGCCTGTCCGAGCCGGCCATGTTCCTGACCCAGTTGCGTGCCATCCTGCGTGCGGCCGCGCACGGCAAGGTCAACCTGCTGTTTCCGCTGGTGGCGCACCGGCACGAGATCCTGCAGATCAAGGACATGCTGGCCAAGGCGCAGCAGCAGCTCGACCTGCGTGGCGAGGTCTACGGTCCGGTGCGGCTCGGCGCGATGATCGAGGTCCCGGCTGCGGCGCTGACGGTGCCGATGTTCCTCAAGCATTTCGACTTCCTGTCGATCGGCACCAATGACCTGATCCAGTACACGCTGGCGATCGACCGGGTCGACGAGAGCGTGTCGCATCTCTATGATCCCTTGCATCCGGCCATTCTGCAGCTGGTGGCCGGCACCATCGCCGAATGCCGCGCGCAGGGCAAGTCGATCAGTGTCTGCGGCGAGATGGCGGGCGACCCGACCATGACCCGGTTGCTGCTGGGGCTGGGGTTGCGCAGCTTCTCGATGCATCCGTCCCAGATCCTGGCTGTGAAACAGCAAATCCTGCGCTCCGATACGCGCAAGTTGCGCACCTGGGCCCAGGCCGTCGTGAGCAGCGAGGACCCTGCTGGTCAGATTGCCGGCTGACTGGCCGGTTTTTGTTACACTGAATCTGCCAATCCTGGTGCCATGACCAGGATGGTGGGTCGCCCGCTCCTTGGGCTGGCCGGAACCCGTCGTTCAGGGAGATTCATGTCAACAGCGAGCCAGCCGACGCTGGGGGAGCGGACCGATCCGGTCGCCGAGGTGGACGAGCTCTTGTCCTGCCTGCTGATCCTGGCGCGCAGTCACGGCGCGACCCTCACGCGCGATGCGGCGCTCGCCGGCTTGCCGGCCGCGCAGGGCAGGCTCACGCCCGCGCTGTTCGAGCGCGCCGCCCGTCGCGCCGGACTCGCCAGCCGGGTGCTGCGCCAGCCGCTGGCGGCGCTCAAGGCCGAACTGTTTCCTGTCGTGCTGCTGCAGCAGGGGGACCATGCCTGTCTGCTGGTCGGCCGCTCGGCCGACGGTCGGACCCTCCAGATCGTTTACCCCGAGCTTGGCGAGGCACCGGTTTCGCTGCCAATCGATCAGGTCGAGTCCCGCTACAGTGGCCGCGCCATCTACGCGCGGCCGCGTCTGCGCTTCGATGCGCGCAGCCCCGAGGTCCGGTCCGGCCGCCACGGTCACTGGTTCTGGAGCGTGATCGCGGAGAACCGCGCGCTCTATCGCGATGTCCTGCTGGCGGCCCTGCTGACCAATCTGTTCGCGCTGGCCATGCCCATGTTCACCATGAACGTGTATGACCGCGTGGTGCCGCACCAGGCGTTCGATACCCTGGCGGTGCTGTCGGCCGGGCTGTTGCTGGTGCTGGTCGGCGAGCTGGTGCTGCGGGTGTTGCGCGGGCGCTTCATCGACCTCGCGAGCAGCCGGGCCGACGTCAAGCTGTCGGCTGCCATCATGGAGCGCGTGCTCGGCATGCGCATGGAGCAGCGGCCGGTCTCGGCCGGTTCGTTCGCGTCCAACCTGAGGGCCTTCGAGTCGGTGCGCGACTTCATCGGCTCGGCCACTGTGGTGGCCTTCATCGACCTGCCGTTCGCGCTGGTCTTCCTGGTCGTGCTGGGCTGGATCGCCTGGCCGATGCTGATCCCGCTGCTGCTGGGCGCATTGATCCTGCTGCTCTACGCGCTGGCCGTCCAGGGCCGCATGCACCAGCTCGCCGAAACGACTTACCGCGCCAGCGCCCAGCGCAACGCGACGCTGATCGAGGCCCTGGTGGGCTTCGAGACCGTCAAGGCCATGGGTGCCGAGGCGGCCATCCAGCGCAAATGGGAGCAAGGCGCCGCCCTGCTGGCGCGCATCGGCGCCCAGTTGCGTCTGCTGTCGTCGAGCGCGAGCAGTGGCTCGGCCTTCGTGCAGCAGACGGTCAACCTCGTGATCGTGATCCTGGGGGTCTGGCTGATCGGCGAGCACAGCCTGACCCTGGGTGGCCTGATCGCTTGCTCCATGCTGGCCTCGCGCGCGCTGGCACCGATCGCGCAGGTCGCCGGCCTGCTGGTGCAGTACCACAGCGCCTCCACCGCGCTGACCTCGCTCGACGAGCTGATGCAGCGCGAGGTCGAGCGTCCGGACGACGCCAACTTCATTGCGCGCGGCAGCATCCAGGGCGGCATCGAGTTGCGCGATGTCAGCTTCGTCTATCCCGGCCAGACCATGCCGGTGCTGCGCAACGTCAGCCTCAGGGTTCGGCCGGGCGAGAAGGTCGGCATCCTGGGCCGCATCGGTTCCGGCAAGACCACGCTCGAAAAGCTCATCCTCGGCCTGTATCGTCCGACCGGCGGCGCGCTGCTGATCGACGGCATCGACCAGCGTCAGCTCGACCCGGCCGAGTTGCGCCGCCAGATCGGCTATGTGCAGCAGGACGTGATGCTGTTCTACGGCTCGCTGCGCGACAACATCACGCTCGCGAAGCCGCTGGCCGACGATGCCGAGCTGCTCCAGGCGGCCGAACTGGGTGGCATCATGGAGCTGGTCAACAGCCATCCCCGGGGCCTGGACATGCTGGTGGGCGAGCGCGGCGAATCGCTCTCCGGTGGCCAGCGCCAGGGAGTGGCGATCGCGCGCGCGGTGCTGCACGATCCGCCCATCCTGCTGCTGGACGAGCCGACCTCCGCCATGGACCATTCGAGCGAGGAGTCCATCAAGCAGCGCCTGGCCGAGTTCGCCCGCGGCAAGACCCTGTTGCTGGTCAGCCATCGCAGCTCCCTGCTCGACCTGGTCGACCGCCTGATCGTGATCGACGCCGGCCGCATCGTGGCCGATGGCCCCAAGGAGCAGGTCGTCACGGCGCTGCGCCAGGGCCAGATCGGCAAGGCGGCATGATGGCGCGCCAAACCGCTTTCGTGCGCCGCTGGGGCGACCGTTTCTTCGCAGGCTGGCTCGAGCGCCTGACGCCCGCCACCCAGCGGGAAACCACCGACTGGGCCGGCGAGGCCGACTGGGCCCAGTTGCAGCAGGAGCCGCTGCGCGCGCGAGCGCTGCTGCGCATTGCGGCCTTGCTGACCTTGCTGCTGCTGCTGTGGGCCGCTTGGGCCCGGATCGACGAGGTCACGCGCGGCGAGGGCAAGGTCGTGCCGACCCGCCAGCTCCAGGTGATCCAGAGCGTGGACGGCGGCGTGGTCGAGGCGATCCTGGTGCGCGAGGGGCAGGTGGTCGAGGCCGGCCAGCTGCTGCTGCGCGTCGATCCGACCCGCTTCCAGTCGAACCTGGGCGAGAGTCGTGCCAACCAGCTGGCCTTGCAGGCCAAGGCGCTGCGCCTGCAGGCACTGACGCGCGGCAGCGCCTTCAATCCGCCGGCCGACCTCGCGCGTGACGGCCCCGATATCGTCGCCCACGAGCGCCGCCTGTACGAGTCCAGGCGCGACGAGATCGCGGCCCAGATCTCGATGGCGCAGAACCAGCTCGCGCAGCGGCAGCAGGAACTCAACGAGATGCGGGCGCGCAAGGCACAGGCCCAGCGCGGCATGGAACTGCTGCAGCAGGAACTCAACGCCACCCGCCCGCTGCTGCGCACCGGTGCGGTGTCCGAGGTCGAGATCCTGCGGCTTGAGCGTGACCAGGCGCGCCTGCGTGGCGACCAGGAGCAGGCCGAGGCCCAGAGCTCGCGCGTGCAGGCGGCGATCTCCGAGGCGCAGCGCAGGATCGAGGAGGTGCAGCTCAATGCGCGCAACCAGATGAGTGCCGAACTGTCGGAGACCATGAGCAAGCTGTCCGCGCTCAACGAGGGCGGGCGGGCGCTGGCCGACAAGGTGGCCAAGGCCGAGATCAAGTCGCCGCTGCGTGGCACGGTCAAGCGCCTGCTGGTCAATACCGTGGGCGGCGTGGTGCAGCCTGGCAAGGAGGTGGTCGAGATCGTTCCGCTCGACGAGGCGCTGATCCTCGAGGCCCAGATCGCGCCCAAGGACATTGCCTTCCTTCGTCCTGGACTGAGTGCCGTGGTCAAGTTCACTGCCTACGACTTCGCGATCTATGGCGGGCTGACGGCGGTGGTCGAGAACATCGGCGCCGATTCCGTGGTCGACCAGAAGGGCAATGCCTTCTACCTGGTTCGCCTGCGCACCCGGACGAGCTCGCTGGGCGACCAGCTGCCCATCATTCCGGGCATGGTGGCCCAGGTCGACATCCTGACAGGCAAGAAGACGGTGCTGTCCTACCTGCTCAAGCCGGTGCTGCGCGCCAAGGCCAATGCCTTGTCGGAGCGTTGAGATGAGCCTGCCGCCATTCCTGCTGCAGACCGGAGCCAGCTAGACTGTGATGTCGACCGGGCATCAGCCTGGATCGTTTGTCCTGTAGTTATCCTGGGACAAAATAATATCATTGCTATGTGGTGGTTCAATCGGCAGAGCCAGCTCGGACCTGTAGCCTCCAGTGAAATACAACAGGAGGACGAGTCATGACCCGGATCGCGGCAGTCACAGGTCTCAGCGGAGACGTTTTCGTCATTGGACGTGATGGTCGGGAGCGCTTGCTGCAAGCGGGAGACAGCCTTGAGCAGGGGGAGACCTTGCGTGCCGCCGCGGGAGCTGGCGCCGGCTTGCTGATGGCCGACGGGCAGCTGCTCCAGCTCGACTCCGGGCAGGAGCTGAGGCTGGACGACTCCGTGGCGCAGACCGAAGCCACTCCGACTGCGAGCGAGGCTGCGCTGGCGCCGAGCACCCCCGAGGCGGTCTTGCAGGCGCTCGAGCGGGGAGTCGATCTGACATGCGAGCTTGAGCCGACTGCCGCCGGCGATGCCTGCAGCGGTGGCGGGGGGGGCAGCAGCTTCGTGCGACTGCTGCGCATCGTCGAGGGTGTCGAGTCGCAGGCCTATGAATTCTCCCTGGGCCAATGGCCCGCGGTCCAGGATGTGGAGCTCGGGGCAGTTGTTGCCGCCGAGGAGGCTTCGCTCGTGGGAGATGGTCAATCCCGTGTCTCCGAAGAGGGCCTGCCCACGGGTATCCGGGATGATTCCGGCTCCCAGTCCAGTCCCGGCAATGACCTCACTGATTCAGCCACGGATTTGGCGGGAACATTGCTGATCACCCGCAACGGTACGGCGCCGCTGACGATCGAGTTGATCAACCCGGTTTCGTCGGTGCTTGGCGCCACGAAGCTCTCCTGGGCTTACGACGGCGCAAACCAGGCGGTGTTGATCGGCTCTGGTGCAGATGGCGAAGTCATCCGGGTGACGCTCAATGGTGGATCGACCGATGTCGGCAGTTCCGGGGCAACGGTTGCCTATGCCGTAGAGCTGTCGAAGCCGATCCAGCACTTGATGGCGGGTGCCGGGACTGCCGGCGAGGACACCGCCAGTCTGGATCTGACAGTGAGAATCTCCGATGGAGTCAACCCCCCTGACACCGGCACGATTGCCATCGTGATTGAAGATGACAGCCCGCAGGCCAATCCCGATGCTGACAGCCTGTCTTCCATTCAGCTGCTGGCCGAGGAGGGCAATGTGATCACCGGTGCCGGGACTGCCGATGGTTCTGACGGTTCAGGTGTTGACGCTGCGGGCGCGGACGGTGGCGCGACGGTCTTGGGTGTGACGGCGGGAATCGGGATCGTTGCCGCGGGTGTCGGCCTGGGGACGGTGGTGAACGGAGCCTATGGCCAGTTGATCATGACGGCAGATGGCGCCTACCGTTACCAGCTCTACACGTCGGGAGCGACGGTTGCCGAGCTGCTGGCCCTAGATGTCGGGGAAAGTCGTACCGATACCTTCAGCTACCTGATCCAGGATGGCGATAACGACACCAGCAGCACGACCCTGACGCTCACGATCAATGCCGTCAACGACCTGCCTACGGTCACCCAGGCCAACGACAATGCCGACCCGATCAATCCCGGCACCGGCAATGACCTGGTCTACGAATCGCACTTGCCGGCTGGCACGAACCCGTCTGCGCCTGTCGTCGATCCGCAGGGACTATCCCTGGATCGCCATGCCACCGGCACCATTGCCCTTCAGGACCCCGATGGGATCGATGACATTCAGGGCGTGAGATTCCAGACCACGGTGAGCGGAGAGGTGAAGACGCACGACTTCTCGGCTTCGCAGCTGGAGGCGATCGTGTCGGGCACGCCTGCGACCCATCAGAGTTTTTCGACGCAGAACGGTGTGGTGACGTTGATGGCGTACCACGCCAGCACGGGCGTGATCAGCTACCGCTTCGAGCTGACGAGTCCGACGACAGACATTCAAGGGACTCCCGATCCGATCGAGAGCAACCAGTTCACGGTCGCGACCAGGGACGAGACGGTGAGCTACTCGGCGCCCGCGACGGTGACGATCGAGATCGTCGATGACATGCCCAAGGCAGAGCGCGACAATGCGGTGGCCGTTCCCACCTTGGTGCTGGACGAGTCAATGACGGCGGCAACGCCTTTGATCGGCGGCCAGGCCGATGGTATTGACACGGCTTCCGCGAACTTCTCGCGCAACTTCAAGCCGGCCATCTTTGGCGCTGACGGCCCGGCCAGCTCCGACAGCGTCCAGTATTCATTGTCTTTGGAAGGCAGCAGTGTGTCATCGGGCCTTTTCGCACTGAATCCGGCGGCCACGGATGGCAAGGGGCTGCAGATCCTGCTGACCCAGAGTGGTGACACCATCTCTGGTCAGGCTGATGGTCAGACCTATTTCGAGATCACCCTGGTTGCCAGCGGAGCCGATGCGGGCCAGGTCACTTTCGCCTTGAAGGGTGACCACCACAACCTCTGGCATGGTGACCAGACCAACCCGGACGACCCGGTGTCCTTGACGCTGGCCCATCCGGGTGATCTGCGACTGCTGCAGACAGTCACCGATGGTGACGGCGACCAGGCCTATGCCCATGTCGATCTCGGTCAGGAGGTTTTCAGCATCCAGGATGATGCGCCGGCGACCCACCACTACGCCAGCGGGCAGCCGACCGACTACCTGTCGCTTGCCAACGGATTCGGCACCGACAACGGCCATGTCGACTCGATTACCCTGGATGGCACGACCTATGCCTGGAACGACAGTGGGAACAGCATCAAGGTGACAGGGAGCGTGAACCGCTTCGACAGTTTCGATACCACCGATCCGGCTTCCTCTGCCTATCATCGGCTGGTGGTGAACCTGGCCGCTGGGGGGCAATTCGCGGTTGACATGGACGATGGCCGTTACGACCTGCCGACCAGGCCCAATGCGGCAGTTGGCTTCGATGTCGACTACACGCTGATCGACAACGACGGTGACCGTGCGAACTCGGGCTTGCATGTGTTGCTCGGTGAGGATGGCAGCGATATCCTGCCAGGTTCCAGCGGCGATGACCTCCTGATCGGCGGTGCTGGCAATGACCTGTTGACCGGTGGTGCTGGCGCCGACGTGTTCCAGTGGCGACTGGGCGACCAGGGGACAACGGCAACACCGGTCGTGGACTCTGTCGACTTCACTCCTGTCGAGCAGGATGTGCTGGATCTGCGCGATCTCCTGACCGGAGAGCACGGGACCGTGGGCGGCACCTGGAATCTTCAGGATTACCTGAGCTTCGGTACGGAAGGCGGTCGCCTGGCCCTGCGGGTCGACCACGACGGCAGCGGCCCTGCCGGTGTAACCCAGAAGATCTGGTTCGAGCAATTTCCGAGCCTGACGGATTTGGTCGCCACCCTGCCAGGCTACTCGGGTACGACCGATGCCGAGCTCATCAAGAAACTGGTCGAGCAGGGCAGTCTGAAGCTGGACCTCTGATTCCTGCCCGCCCGCGAGGCGCCTGCCTCTCTGGGTCACCGGCTTTTCCTGGTCATGAATGTCATGAGGATAATATGTTTATCCTGCTATAGTGATTGGCAGCTTGAAGAGTCTGGGGCATGTGGGGACTCGCAAGCGTCACGTCACAAACTGGGTGAAACATGAAGCAGCATCTGATCTTGAACGCCATGGCCGGCGCGACGCTGTCCTTGACGGGAAGCGCTGTGCTGGCGCAGGCCTTGCCGACCCCCTTGGTGGCGGCAGCGCAGAAGGCTGTCGTCAGCAACCCCGAGGTGCAGGCGCGTTGGCGCGAGTTCACCGGTGCGGTCGCCGATCGCGAGGCCGGCGCTGCCGGCTACAAGCCTCAGCTCGACCTGACGCTGGGTGTCGGTCGCGAGTGGAAGGACTACCCGGGCGCGACGCCGGCCAGCAGCATGACGGACTACACGCGCACGGGCGGCTCGGTCATGCTGACGCAGATGCTGTTCGACGGCCGGTACACCCGCAACGAGGTCAAGCGCCTGGGTTACGCCAAGCTGGTGCGCTACTACGAATTGCTCGAAGCGTCGGAAAACATCAGCCTGGAGGCGGTCAAGGCCTATGTCGATGTGGCGCGCCGCACCGAACTGGTCGAGGAGGCGCGCGCCAATTACCGCGAGCACCAGCTCACCCACATGAAGATCGAGCAACGGGTCCGAGCCGGCAAGAACCCGCGAGTCGATCTGGATCAGGCCGATGGCCGGCTGGCGCTGGCCGATTCCAACCTGCTGACCGAAATCTCCAACCTCCATGACGTGAGTGCGCGCTATCTGCGCATCATGGGCGAGCAGCCGCCAGTCAGCAGGCCCGGCCTGCCCGAGGGCCTCAAGCTCAATGGCATTCCGGCCAGCGCCAGCGAGGCGATGCGGGTCGGACTGCCCAACAGCCCGACCATCAATGCCGCCTACGAGAATGTGCGTTCGGCTCATGCAAACGTCGAGTCGCGCCAGTCGGCCTATTGGCCCAGGGTCGATTTCCGCATCCGCGACAGCTGGGGCCGCAACGTCGATGGCGTCGAGGGCAGCCGACGCGATCAGGTGGCCGAGGTCCTGCTCAACTTCAACCTCTACCGCGGCGGCTACGACCAGGCGCGCGAGAAGCAGGCGGTCGAACATCGGTTCCAGGCCCGTGACCTGCAGGAAAAAGCTTGTCGTGACGTGCGCCAGACGCTGGCAATCGCCTACCAGGACACGGTCAAGCTCAAGGAGCAGCTGGGCTACCTCGACAAGCACCGGCGTTCGTCCGACAAGGTGATGACGGCCTACCGTCAGCAGTTCGACGGGGGCCAGCCGCGTACCCTGCTGGATCTGCTCGACAGCCAGAACGAACTGTTCGAGGCCAACCGCGCCTACATCAACGCACGCCATGACGAGGTCATCGCCCAGGCCCGCACGCTGGCCAGCATGGGCAAGCTGACCGCAGCGCTCGGCGTCGGGCGCACCGATCAGCCCAGCCTGCAGGATGCCGGCCAGGACCGCAACCCGCAGCTGCCACCCGAGGAGCTCTGCCCCTTCGACGCCCCCGAGAGCGTCACAGTCGACAAGTCGGTCGCTCCGCCCAGCCCTGAGCCCGTGACGGAGCCGGTGCAGTTGTCCGCCACGGCACCGACCCATGTGACTTTCCTGGCGGATGTACTGTTCGATTTCGACCAGTCTGTTCTCAAGCCGCAAGGCAAGATGCATCTCGACAATCTGATCGGGCAGATCAAGGGCCTGGATGTCGAGGTCGTCATCGTGATCGGTCATGCCGACTGGATCGGCACCGATGCCTACAACCAGAAGCTGTCGGAGCGGCGCGCCAACGCCGTCAAGGCCTACCTAGTCAACCAGGGGATAGCCGCAGGCAAGGTGCGCGCCGAGGGGCGCGGCGAGTCGGAACCTGTCGCCAGCAACGAGACTGCTGAGGGCCGTGCCAGGAATCGTCGGGTCGAGGTGACCGTCGTCCCGGCAGGTTACCAGCTGCAGCCGGGCGTGCGCTGATCGGGCCCGGAAGCGGGATCAGACGCCGGCCGCGTGTGCCTGCTGGTCGGCGTGGTAGCTGGAGCGCACCATGGCGCCGACGGCGGCGTGGCTGAAGCCCATCTCGTAGGCCTTCTGCTCGAACATCTTGAAGGTGTCGGGGTGGACGTAGCGGCGCACCGGCAGGTGGTGTCCGCTCGGCGCCAGGTACTGGCCGATGGTCAGCATGTCGATGTCGTGCGCGCGCATGTCGCGCATGACTTCCAGGATCTCCTCGTCGGTCTCGCCCAGGCCGACCATCAGGCCGCTCT
Source organism: Chitinophaga pinensis (assembly GCA_943326015.2). Classification (GTDB taxonomy): domain Bacteria; phylum Pseudomonadota; class Gammaproteobacteria; order Burkholderiales; family Burkholderiaceae_C; genus Malikia. The sequence continues at coordinate 23,270 of CALPRQ020000029.1, forward strand.
TGGTCGGGATGCCGGGGAAGCGGGCCTTGAAGTCCTTCAGCAGCTTGAGCGAATGCGCGTAGTCGGCGCCCGGACGGGCTTCCTTGTAGAGGCGGGGCACCGTCTCCATGTTGTGGTTCATCACGTCGGGCAGACCTTCGGCCAGGATGTCGAGCGCCTTGTCCAGCCGGCCGCGGAAGTCGGGCACCAGCACCTCGATCTGGGTCTTGGGCGATTGCTCGCGTGTCTGCTGGATGCAGGCCACATAGTGACCGGCGCCGCCGTCGCGCAGGTCGTCGCGGTCGACGCTGGTGATCACCACGTAGTTGAGCTTCATGGCCGCGATGGTCTTGGCCAGGTTACCGGGCTCGTCGGCGTCGAGCGGGTCCGGGCGGCCGTGGCCGACGTCGCAGAAGGGGCAGCGACGCGTGCACTTGTCGCCCATGATCATGAAGGTCGCCGTGCCCTTGCCGAAGCATTCGCCGATATTGGGGCAGGAGGCTTCCTCGCACACCGTCACCAGCTTGTTCTGGCGCAGGATGTCCTTGATCTCGTAGAAGCGCGTGCTCGGGCTGCCAGCCTTGACACGGATCCAGTCGGGCTTGCGCAGCGTTTCCCCGGCCGGCACGATCTTGATCGGAATGCGCGCGGTCTTGGCGTGGCTCTTCTGCTTGGCGCTGGCGTTGTAGTTCTCGGCGTCTTGGGCCTGGTGCACGACGGGATTGCTCGACATCTGGGGATTCCGGCTGGAGATAAGGGGGCCCGTCACGCGGGCAGCAGGGCGCAGAGTTGCTGGCCCAGTACCTCGGCCACATCGTCGAACGCGGCCTGGACCCCGATTGTAAGGAGATCGACAGTTTTCAGGCCCGCATAGCCACAGGGGTTGATGCGCTCGTAGGGTTCCAGGTCCAGCGCCACGTTGAGTGCCAGCCCATGGTAGCTGCAGTGGCGATGCACCTTGATGCCGAGCGCGCTGATCTTGCCCAGGCCGCGGAAGGGGTCACCATCCGGTGCCGGGCCGGTCAGCGCCGCGTGCGAGAACGGGTCGTCGAGCCGCACATAGATGCCGGGTGCGCTGGTCACCCGGTGCCCCGTCACGTTCCAGTGCGCGAGCGTGCGGATCACCGCCTCTTCGAGCCGATAGACATATTCCTTGACGTAGTAGCCGGCACGCTGCAGGTCGATCAGCGGATAGGCCATCACCTGGCCGGGGCCGTGGTAGGTGACCTGACCGCCGCGGTTGGTCTGCACCACCGGGATGTCGCCCGCGGCCAGCACATGCTCGGCCTTGCCGGCCAGTCCCTGGGTGAAGACCGGGGGGTGCTCGCACAGCCAGAGCTGGTCCGGGCTGTCGGGGCCGCGCTCGGCGGTGTAGTGCTGCATGGCCTCGACCGTGGGCAGATAGTCGACCCGGCCCAGCCGGCTGAGGACGATGGCCTGGCGGTTCACAATACGATCTTGACCATGGGGTGGGTGGTCAGCGTGCGGTAGAGCTCGTCGAGCTGCTCGCGGCTGCTCACGTAGACGCTGATCGTCAGCCCCAGGTAGTTGCCGCCCTTGCTCGGGCGGTGCTCCATCGTGGTCGCATCAAAGTCGGGGTCGAACTGGGTCGCGACATGTGCGATCGCAGCTGCGAAGTCTTCTACATGCGCACCCATCACCTTGATGGGGAAGTGGCAGGGGTACTCGATCAGGGATTGTTCGGGCGGGATGGGGCGGCTGATGTCCATGGTTGTCACGTATTCGTAAGCTGGAGGCACTACAAATGGATTATCCTCAGTCGGCAGCATGTTGCGGTGCAGCAAACGTGCGGCTCGTCCGGTGCAAGTCTTACAAAAGACTTGACTCGAACCTGGGGTTGCTACGTATAATGGGAGGCTTTGCGGGGACGGGCTTGGCCTGACTTGCGTGGAGAACGCGTGATGAGGAATGAGCTGGAAAACCACCGCCCTGTCTACGATGATGAAGTAGATGAGGCGCCTGAGCCGGAATTCAAGCGTCTGACTGCCGATGAAGCCGCCGAGTGGCGCCAGCGTCAGCCGCGCGAGTCGGTTTGGGATGTGGTCCGGTGGCAGTTGCTGCTCGGGCTGCTGTTGGTTCCCTTGGCGTGGTTGTTGACCCGTCGGACTGAAGTCGCCGCGTCGACGGCTTATGGTGTCTTGTGCATCCTGTTGCCGACTTCATTGATGGCTTACGGCCTGACTTCGAGCGGGCTGGCCAGGATGGTGCAGCGCCTGTTTCCCGGAGTGGCCGGGCTGTCGCTGGCAGGATTGTTCTTTTGGGAAGGGGTCAAGGTGCTGTTGGCGCTTGCCATGATGTGGCAAGCCCCCAGGCTGGTCCCCGGACTGAGCTGGCTGGCCCTGGTGGCCGGACTGGTGGTGGCGCTCAAGGCGTATTGGCTGGAATTCTGGATGCGTTCCCGTCGAGCGACTCGTGCGTCGAAAATTTTGTGACTATTAATGGCTGAATCGAACATGGCGATTGAAGGCGTGGGCCCGACCCCGGGCGAATACATCAAGCACCACCTGACTCATCTGACCAATACCGGTCACAAGCAGGCTAGCATTGTCGACTTTTCAGTCGTGAACCTGGACTCGATCGCCATCGCGGCGATGCTGGGCCTGATCTCGGTGTTCGTGCTCTGGCTGGCTGCGCGCAAGGCGACTGCCGGCGTGCCGGGCCGTTTCCAGGCCGCGGTCGAGATGCTGGTCGAGATGGTCGAAGGCCAGGCCAAGGGCGTGATCCACAACGCGCAGAGCCGCAAGCTGGTGGCACCGTTCGCGCTGACCGTGTTCGTGTGGATCTTCATGATGAACTTCATGGACATGCTGCCGCTGGACCTGCTGCCGATGCTGTGGGGCAAATATTACGAAGCCGCCGGCCACGACGCTGCCCATGCTTATCTGCGCATCGTGCCGACCGCCGACCTGTCGACCACGCTGGGTCTGTCGACTTCGGTGCTGCTGCTGTGCCTGTTCTACAACGTCAAGATCAAGGGTTTGGGCGGCTGGGCGCATGAACTGGTGTGCGCACCGTTCGGCACCAGCAAGAACCCGGTGTGGGCCGTGCTGCTGGGCATGGTCAACTTCCTGATGCAAATGATCGAATTCGTCGCGAAGACTGTTTCGCACGGCATGCGGTTGTTTGGCAACATGTTCGCGGGCGAGCTGGTGTTCATGCTGATTGCGCTGCTTGGTGGTTACGCCGCCATGTCGCTCAGCGGTGGCCTGCTCTTCGTCGGGCACCTGGTCGCCGGCACGGTGTGGACCCTGTTCCACATCCTGGTCATCACCTTGCAGGCGTTCATCTTCATGATGCTGGCTCTGATCTATCTGGGTCAAGCGCATGATGCGCACTGAGTTCGCCTAATCCGCGCAACCGTGTTTCTTTTTTCTCTGTAACTCAACCTTCCTCTCAATCTAAAGGAATCATCATGGAAAACATTCTGGGTCTCGTCGCTCTGGCTTGCGGCATCATCGTTGGTCTGGGTGCTATCGGCGCTTCGATCGGTATCGCCCTGATGGGTGGCAAGTTCCTCGAGTCCTCGGCTCGCCAGCCGGAACTGATGAACGACCTGCAGACCAAGATGTTCATTCTGGCCGGTCTGATCGACGCCGCCTTCCTGATCGGCGTCGCCATCGCCCTGCTGTTCGCCTTCGCGAACCCCTTCGTTCTGGCCTGATAGTGTTGCTGTGAGGAAGGGCGCGTCCTGGCCCCGGCCGGGACGCGCGTCCGCAGCAAAGCGTTTCAACTCTTGATAACACACAGAAAGGCGTTGCGATGAACATCAATGCAACCCTCTTTGCGCAAGCCATAGTCTTTGCGATTCTGGTGTGGTTCACGATGCAGTTCGTGTGGCCACCGATCGCCAAGGCCCTGGATGAGCGCGCGCAGAAGATTTCCGAAGGTCTGGCCGCATCCGACAAAGCCAAGACCGAGCTGGCCGTGGCCAACAAGCGCGTCGAGGCAGAGTTGAGCAAGTCGCGCAACGAATCCGCCACCCGCCTGGCCGATGCCGAGCGCCGCGCCCAGTCTCTGGTCGACGACGCCAAGGTCCGCGCCACGGAGGAAGCCGCCAAGATCGTCGCCGCTGCCAAGGCTGATGCCGAGCAGCAGGTCGTCAAGGCTCGTGAGGCCCTGCGTGAGCAGGTCGCCAACCTGGCCGTCAAGGGTGCCGAGCAGATTCTGCAGCGCGAAGTCAACGCCGGCGTGCATGCCGAGCTGTTGAACCGCCTGAAGACCGAACTTTGACCAGCGCATAAAGGTTGACCATGGCTGAACTTGCCACCATTGCCCGCCCCTACGCTGAAGCGCTGTTCAAGGCCGCCAAGGCCGACGCCACTGCAGCCGCGCAGTGGGTCGAAGAGCTGGCTGCCATTGCTGGCAACGAGCAGCTGCTGCAATTTGCCGATAACCCCAAGGTCAGCGCCCAGCAGGTGTTCGACGTCATCGCGGGTGTCTGCAAACAGGCGCTGCCCGAGATCGGCCGCAACTTCCTGCTGGCCGTGATCGAGAACGGCCGCGTGGCCGTGTTGCCCGAGATTGCCCGCCAGTTCCGCACCCTCGTGAATGCGCAACTGGGCGCTTCGGATGCCGTGGTGTACAGCGCCTATGACATCGACAGCGCGGCCCTGGCCGATCTGGCCGGCGTCCTTGAAAAGCGTTTCGCCCGCAAGCTCAACCTGCAGGTCGTGCTGCAGCCCGAGCTGATCGGCGGTGTTCGCGTGGTCGTGGGTGACGAGGTGCTGGACCTGACGGTCAAAGCCCGCCTGGAACAAATGAAAGTGGCCCTGACGGCGTGAGCCGCGGTGTGTCCCGAAGCGCAAACCTATACGAAAGAAGGAAAGAGTCATGCAACTCAATCCCGCAGAAATTTCTGAACTGATCAAGTCCCGCATCGAAGGCTTGGCCCCCGCTGCCGACGTGCGCAATCAGGGTACCGTGGTGTCCGTGACCGACGGTATCGTCCGCGTCCACGGCCTGTCCGACGTCATGCAGGGCGAGATGCTGGAGTTCCCGCTCACCAAGGACGGCCAGCAGACCTTCGGCCTGGCGCTGAACCTCGAGCGTGACTCCGTCGGCTCCGTGATCCTGGGCGAGTACGAGCATATCTCGGAAGGCGACACGGTCAAGTGCACCGGCCGCATCCTGGAAGTGCCGGTCGGCCCCGAGCTGATTGGCCGCGTGGTCAATGCGCTGGGCGCCCCGATCGACGGCAAGGGTCCGATCAACGCCAAGATGACCGACGTGATCGAGAAGGTCGCTCCGGGCGTGATCGCGCGTCAATCGGTTGACCAGCCGCTGCAGACCGGCCTGAAGTCGATCGACTCGATGGTTCCGGTCGGCCGCGGTCAGCGCGAATTGATCATTGGCGACCGTCAGACCGGCAAGACCGCGGTCGCGATCGACGCCATCATCAACCAGAAGGGCCAGGGCGTCACCTGTATCTACGTCGCGATCGGCCAGAAGGCTTCCTCGATCAAGAACGTGGTGCGCGCGCTGGAACAAGCCGGTGCGATGGAATACACCATTGTCGTCGCCGCTTCGGCTTCCGAATCCGCCGCGATGCAGTACCTGTCGGCCTACGCCGGCTGCACCATGGGCGAGTACTTCCGCGACCGCGGTGAAGACGCCCTGATCGTGTACGACGACCTGTCCAAGCAGGCCGTGGCCTACCGTCAAGTCTCGCTGCTGCTGCGCCGCCCGCCGGGCCGCGAAGCCTACCCGGGCGACGTGTTCTATCTCCACAGCCGCCTGCTCGAGCGCGCCGCTCGCGTCAACGCCGACTACGTCGAAGCCTTCACTAAGGGCGCCGTCAAGGGCAAGACCGGTTCGCTGACCGCACTGCCGATCATCGAAACGCAAGCCGGCGACGTGTCCGCCTTCGTTCCGACCAACGTGATCTCGATCACCGACGGCCAGATCTTCCTGGAAACCAGCCTGTTCAACGCCGGCATCCGTCCCGCGATCAACGCCGGTATCTCGGTGTCGCGCGTCGGTGGTGCTGCCCAGACCAAGCTGGTCAAGAGCCTGTCCGGCGGTATCCGTACCGACCTGGCCCAGTACCGTGAACTGGCTGCCTTCGCGCAGTTCGCTTCCGACCTGGACGAAGCCACCCGCAAGCAGCTGGACCGCGGCGCCCGCGTGACCGAGCTGCTCAAGCAGGCCCAGTACGCTCCGCTGTCGATCAGCCTGATGGGTGCGACCCTGTTCGCGGTCAACAAGGGCTACATGGACGACATCGCTGTCAACCAGGTGCTGCCTTTCGAAGCCGGCCTGCACGCCCACCTCAAGCACAAGCACGCTGCCCTGCTGTCCAAGCTGGAAGCTGCAAAGGCCATGGACAAGGACGCCGAAGCTGAACTGAACTCCGCCATCGCCGAGTTCAAGAAGACCGGCACTTACTGAGCGGCGCGTCAAGCGACCGTTTAAGGAGCATCAATGGCAGCAGGCAAGGAAATACGCGGCAAGATCAAATCGGTGGAAAACACCAAGAAGATCACCAAAGCCATGGAAATGGTGGCCGCCTCCAAAATGCGCAAGGCGCAGGATCGCATGCGCCAGGCTCGGCCTTACAGCGAGAAGGTGCGCCAGATCGCCGGTAACCTGAGCCGGGCCAACCCGGAGTACTCGCACCCGTTCATGGAGGTCAACGCCGACGCGAAGACCGCCGGCCTGATCGTGGTGACGACCGACAAGGGGCTGTGCGGTGGCATGAACACCAACGTGCTGCGTCTGGTGACGAACCAGTTCAGGGAACTCCAGGCCAAGGGCCAGGCCGCGGAAGCGGTCGCCATCGGCAACAAGGGTCTGGGCTTCCTGAACCGTATCGGCACCAAGGTCGTCTCGCATGTCACCGGTCTGGGCGACACGCCCCATCTGGAAAAGCTGATCGGCCCGGTCAAGGTGCTGCTCGATGCCTATGCTGAAGGTCGCGTGAGCGCGGTGTACCTGTGCTACACCCGCTTCATCAACACCATGAAGCAGGAAGCCGTGGTGCAGCAATTGCTGCCGCTGGCCGTTTCCGAGCTGCAGCAGGGTGAGCAGGGTCACGACTGGGATTACATCTACGAACCCGACGCCGCCACGGTGATCGACGAGCTGCTGGTGCGCTACCTCGAATCGCAGGTGTACCAGGCGGTGGCCGAGAACATGGCGTCCGAGCAGTCGGCGCGCATGGTGGCCATGAAGGCCGCGACCGACAACGCCGGTAGCGTGATCAACGAGCTCAAGCTGGTCTACAACAAGACCCGCCAGGCCGCGATCACCAAGGAACTGTCGGAAATCGTGGCAGGCGCCGCGGCCGTTTGAGGCCGGGTTCACAGAATCTAGAGAATATTTAAGGTTTCAATCATGGCTCAAGTTCAAGGCAAGATTGTTCAGTGTATCGGCGCCGTGGTGGACGTGGAGTTTCCGCGTGACCAGATGCCGCGCGTCTACGACGCACTGAAGATGGAAGGTTCCGCACTGACCCTGGAAGTGCAGCAGCAGCTCGGCGACGGCGTGGTCCGTACCATTGCGCTGGGTTCGTCCGACGGCCTGCGCCGCGGCATGCTGGTGACCAACACCCACGCTCCGATCACCGTCCCGGTTGGCAAGGCCACCCTGGGCCGCATCATGGACGTGCTGGGCAACCCGATCGACGAGCGCGGCGAAGTCTCGCAAGAGCTGACCGCCTCGATCCACCGCAAGGCCCCGGCCTACGACGAGCTGAGCCCGTCGCAAGAGCTGCTGGAAACCGGCATCAAGGTGATCGACCTGGTCTGCCCGTTCGCCAAGGGCGGCAAGGTGGGTCTGTTCGGTGGCGCCGGCGTCGGCAAGACCGTGAACATGATGGAGCTCATCAACAACATCGCCAAGGCGCACAGCGGTCTGTCCGTGTTCGCCGGCGTGGGTGAGCGTACCCGTGAAGGTAACGACTTCTATCACGAAATGGCCGATTCGGGCGTCGTGAACCTGGACAACCTGGGCGAGTCCAAGGTCGCCATGGTCTACGGCCAGATGAACGAGCCGCCGGGCAACCGTCTGCGCGTCGCGCTGACCGGCCTGACCATCGCCGAGTCCTTCCGTGACGAAGGCAAGGACGTGCTGTTCTTCGTGGACAACATCTACCGTTACACCCTGGCCGGTACCGAAGTGTCCGCACTGCTGGGCCGTATGCCTTCCGCCGTGGGCTACCAGCCGACGCTGGCCGAGGAAATGGGCCGTCTGCAAGAGCGCATCACCTCGACCAAGGTCGGCTCGATCACCTCGATCCAGGCCGTGTACGTGCCGGCCGATGACTTGACCGACCCGTCGCCCGCCACCACCTTCGCCCACTTGGATTCGACCGTCGTGCTGTCGCGTGACATCGCCTCGCTGGGTATCTACCCGGCCGTCGATCCGCTCGACTCCACCAGCCGCCAGCTGGACCCGCTGGTCGTCGGCGAAGAGCATTACGCGACCGCTCGTTCCGTGCAGGGCACCCTGCAGCGCTACAAGGAACTGCGCGACATCATCGCGATTCTGGGCATGGACGAGCTGGCTCCGGAAGACAAGCTCGCCGTCGCGCGCGCTCGCAAGATCCAGCGCTTCCTGTCCCAGCCTTTCCACGTTGCCGAAGTGTTCACCGGCTCGCCGGGCAAGTACGTGCCGCTGTCGGAAACCATCCGTGGTTTCAAGATGATCACCGCCGGTGAGTGCGATCATCTGCCGGAGCAGGCCTTCTACATGGTCGGCACCATCGACGAAGCCTTCGAAAAGGCCAAGAAGCTGGCGTAAAGCTTCGTATTCGGGCGCCTGGCGTCGTTGCCGTGCTCGCCGTACCTGGAGTACGGCTGCGCGCGGCGCCTAGCCAGACACCCGACTACTCGCTTTAAGTCGGATTCAACAAGGAGTAATGATGAGCACAATGCAAGTCGAGGTCGTGAGCGCCGAAGAGGCTATCTTCAGCGGTCGTGCCAAGTTTGTGGCGCTGCCGGGCGAAGCAGGCGAACTGGGCATTCTGCCCGGCCACGTCCCGCTGATCACCCGCATCAAGCCCGGTGCTGTGCGTATCGAGAAGGAAGACGGCGACGAGGAATTCGTGTTCGTCGCTGGCGGCATCCTGGAAGTCCAGCCCAAGTGCGTCACCGTGCTGAGCGACACCGCGATCCGCGGCCATGACCTCGACGAGGCCAAGGCCAACGAGGCGCGCAAGGCTGCCGAGGAAGCGCTCAAGAACGCCAAGAGCGATGTCGACCTGGCCCGCGCCCAGTCCGAGCTCGCCGTCATGGCGGCCCAGATCGCTGCGCTGCGCAAGTTCCGCCAGAAGAGGTAAGCCTCCGGCTGCTTCGCTGTATGCAAGAACCGCCTTCGGGCGGTTCTTGCATTTCCGGGCGCGTCGTGCTCGGGCACAATCAGCGCCATGCGCAGTCTCATGCCCCACGATCCCGAAGTCGACGAACTTGAACAAGCCTTCTACGCGGCCTGGCGGACTGGCGACCTCGAACGCCTGATGGCCTGCTGGGCTGATGATGAGGAGGTGGTCTGCATCCATCCGGGTGGCGTCCGCCTGGTGGGTTTGCGGGCGGTGCGCGAGTCTTTTCGCGAATTGCTGGGCGAGGGCGGCGTGCGCATGCATGTCCAGCAGGTGCAGCGCACCAGCGGCCCCGGCTGCAGCGTGCACAGCGTGGTCGAGCGGTTGGAGGTCATGACGGGCGAGGGCCTGCGCCAGGCCTATCTGCTGGCCTCCAATGTCTATGCCAGGACGAATCAGGGCTGGCGCCTGTTGGTGCACCATTCCAGTCCCGCCGATGTCGCGGCCTTGGCCGAGATCACCGAGCAAGGTCATACCCTGCATTGAGGAGCGTGAACGATGGATGAGATGGTCAAGGCCGCCATGATCAAGTGGCCCAATGTGCCCGCCTGCTACGGCTGGCTGGGGCTGGATGCCCGCGGGCAATGGCATATGCGCGATGCCGAGGTGCAGCAGGCTGGGGCCTTTGCCGGGCCTGATCCCGCCGGGCGCGGTCAGCGCCTGGAGCACGAGAAGCTGATCGGCTTCATCGGCCGCAATTACGGACCTGACGAGCGCGGTTGCTGGTTCTTCCAGAACGGCCCGCAGCGGGTTTACGTCGAGCTCGAGGCAGCGCCCTGGGTCTGGCGGCTGCAGCTCGACGGATCACTGCTTAGCCATACCGGTCTGCCGGTGGGCTACCTCGACAGCTGGCTGGACGAGCAGGGTCGGCTCTATGTCCGGACCGAGCTGGGCCTGGGACTGGTGCACAGCCAGGACATGCACCTGGCGGCCGACTGGGTGGAACAGGGGCGCTGGCAGCCGCAGGATTGCCTGGCACTGGAACTGCCGGATCGTTTCGGCTTTGTGCTCAGCCCGCAAACCGGCGTCGTGCAGGACCAGGCCCTGTAGCCCGCGGGCAAAAGAAAAGCCGGCAGTCGTGCCGGCTGTTTGCTGGAGGCCGCAGCAGCCCATGTCGGGCTGCTGGCAGCCTTACTCGCCCTTGGGCTCGGCGAACTTGGCTCCGCCGGCATTGGCCATGTAGGCGGCCGCGCGCGAGACTTCGAGGTCGCTCAGGGCACCGCCAGCTTGCGGCGGCATGCTGTTCTTGCCCTTGAGCGCCGAGTTGGTCAGCGCGGCCAGGCCGGCGCCGATGCGCGGCGCCCAGGCAGCGGCATCGCCGAACTTCGGGGAACCCAGTGCGCCGGAGGCGTGGCAAGCCGCGCATTGCGCCTGGAAAGCTTGCTCGCCGGTCTTGGGCGCGCCGCCAGCGGTAGCGATTTTCAGTTCGACCGTGCCGACGCGCTGCAGGCGTTGCGCCGTTGCGGCTTCTTCTTCGATGCTGTTGTTGGCTGTCTTGCCGCAGCCGCCGAGCAGCAGCGCAAGGCCGACTGCACCGATCATGGGCAGGGTCAAGCCGCGGCGGGCATTGGTGTGGCCGGTCTGCAGCGTGTTTGCGAAATTGCTCATCTTGTCCTCGGTGGCTTGTTCTGTGTAAGTATGGAAACCGTCTAGCGGGCAGGCGGGGATGCTGATTAAATTATAGCCATGCGAGGCATGCCAGCCCTCCCCAGACTGCTAGAATGACCTGCTAGCGTTCACCGCAAGCGGCTGTAGCTCAGTGGATAGAGTATCGGCCTCCGAAGCCGAGGGTCGTGGGTTCGATCCCCGCCAGCCGCGCCATCCCTCACCAGGTTTTAGCAAGTAAAACCTGCACAAAAAGCCAACCGACCGGGTTGGCTTTTTTGTCGTCTGCTGGTTGGAGCGACTTCCAAGCCGATCCAACCAGACTGAGGTAGACCAGAGGACTACATGTTGGGCAGAGGGTATTCGGCGCTGCGCGTTCTCCGCGCGCAGTCTGGACAGTTCCCTTTGCTCGGGCGTCACTGGCTTGGCTCCAGCCCCCACGAGCTTGCCAGCATCAGCCGCCTTCGACCAGACCCAGTTTCTTGGCCACCGCGCCAATGCCCACCGCTTGGGCGTGCTTGACGGCCTGTTCCTTGAACTCGGCCGTGTATTCCTGCTTCGGGATCTTCTTCACTTCTGTTCCTTCAGGTCTCGATACTAACCATCGACTCTTGGAAGACGAAAAACGGCAGGCAGTTCACCAAGGCACCTTGAGATCACTCCACAGACTCCCCGTCTTGAGCCTGCCGTAGCAACCGTCTTCCAAGAATATGGGTACAATGAAATCATCATACGAAGGAATTTTTCATGGAACAGCAAGCTAACACTAGCAACGAGGTCGTCACTAAGCAGCCTCTAGTTCAACCTGGCAAGCGCAAGTGGGAGGCTCCGCGCGCCATTGAAACCGACATTCGATCCACAGCCTCTGGAGTACATCCCACTCCTGGTCCTGACTTTGGATTTTATAGTTAATCTGATTGATTCTGACTTGATTATCCAAGTCCCTTGTTGAGGGACATGCATGGTCAAAACTGCCTCCAAATTGGACGAGTGCGCCATATGTTGCCACTTGGATGGTTCTTTGTGTTTGCCTTGGCGGAGCTCCCTGTTTTTAACTGGCAAAGTCTGCAATAGGCAGTCCTAGCAAATCCGATCGGTGTTATGACTTTTTTTCGCCGAATTGAAACCGGCACTTTATTTAAAGACGGACAAGCTCTCATCGCTCGATCAGATGGCCTGTTTATTGCACTCAATCAGGTGGGCTGGGAAATCTGGGAGCAGCTCGAATATCCACATACCATCGATCAGCTGGCTCAGAGCTTGCAGTATGAGTTCGACATTGACGCGGTAGTCTGTAGATCCGCGGTCGACGATTTTCTATCTGAACTTGATGCTGCTGGCCTATTACTTCGATCGGCGCAGCCCAATCCCGAGCGTCAGGCCACATTTCGCTACCTGTACCTGCTCAAGCGCTCTCTGAGCGGGATGATGGATATCGAAAGCGCGCTGCGTATCGACTTCCTGCAAAAACAGCCTGCGGACCAACCTGCAGATATCCGGCAGCACTTTCCTGATATTCGTTACCGCCAACCTGAAACATATGCTGCCGCACAGCGAGTACACCGAGTCGGTAGCTTTACACTCCGTGCCTTCCGCGAATCCTTGGCGACTTCCGTCACCTACAGCCCGACCATGGTCGGACTGCAGCGACTTAACAACGTCGAACGACTGGCAGAACAGATTTTTTCCGAAGGCATCACGGGTGATTTCATTGAAGCGGGCGTGTGTCGCGGTGGTGTCGCCATTTTTATGCGGGCCTTGCAGCGCATGTATGGCGAGTTTTCGCGTAAGGTATGGCTGGCCGACAGTTTTCAGGGACTCCCAGTTTCCACCGCTTCGCAAGACATCAATACTGGACTTGATCTAACGGCAACGCGCTACCCAGAGCTGGCAGCCAGCCAGCAACAGGTGCTGGATAATTTCCGGCTGTATGACCTGCTGGATGAAGGTGTTCAGTGCCTACCCGGCTGGTTTGCCGACACGCTGCCTAAGGCGCCTATTGAGAAATTAGCCCTGATACGTGCGGACGGCGATCTCTACAGTTCGACCATGGAAATTCTGGTCAATCTCTACGACCGACTGTCTCCAGGTGGCTTCATTATCATTGATGACTATTTTGCGCTGAAGGTTTGCCAGCAGGCCGTGGATGAATTTCGCGACGCCAGAGGGATTGTTGCGCCAATTCAACTCATCGATCAATACAGCATATATTGGCGCCGCGAGGTTTGATGGTGCAGCGGCATGTCCTCCATCTCCATGCGCTGGATTTTCCAGGTGAGGATGCCGGACACAAGCACCATCGCATTGATCAGATCGTGGCCTTGTTCGCCGATGACCCTGATCTACAGGTTTCGGCTCTGTCTTGGTGGCATGAGTCAGCCATCTCTGCAGCGCTCCATGCCGACCTGTTGATTCTTCACGGCCTGGCCTTGCCGGAGATAGCAGATATCCTGTTGGCTCGACGGACTGCAGGACGAGTCAGTGTATTTGAACTGGGCGATGATCCCTCTACATTGACGCCCTGGCGCAGCAGACCGCAACGCAATCCGCTGTATCTGGAAGAGCTCTACTATCTCGCAAGTCTGTGCGATGCTGTGCAGGTGTCAAGCCCCGGCCTTGCGCAGCGTTTCGCACCCCTTAGTCAAGACATAGCGGTGCTGCCCAACGCAGTGGAATTCCCCGAACAGCAACCGGATAAACCCACCGGATTTCGTCTCGGCTGGGCTGGAACCCGTTCCCATCGGGAGGACTTGCAAACCATCGTTCCTGTCTTGCGCGACTTTATTTCAGCCCACGGTGATGTTGTTTTGGCACTCAAGGGCGATACAGCCATGCTGCGCGAACTGTTCTCCTCTTTTCCGCAGGGTCAGCTCGAGATTGAACCCTTCGGTAGTTATTCGGACTACCGGCGTTTTTTTGCCAGTTTGCATGTCGGGGTTATTCCCCTGCTGAACAATCCGTTCAATTTCGGCCGCACTGCAGTGAAATTGGTCGAAATGGTTGCTGAAGGCGTCCTGCCCATAGTGCAAGACAGCGCGGTTTATCGTGACTACGCTAGCCATCTGCCTCTGTTCGCAAACACCAGCGAATTGTCTTACCTTCTCGGCCAGTTCTACAACGACCCAATACGGTGTCGCGAGCAGGCAAATTCTGCCCGCCAGATATTGTGCGTGAGCCACAACCTGCCGGCCGTGCGGGCACAACACCGTAGCAGCTACCTGAAGAATCTGGTGGCGTACGGCTTGCCAATGCCCACAAAAGACGCTGATGCAGATTCTCGGTACTTCAGGCTGCGGAAGGCCATGGAACTCCTTCGCCTTGACAGTCACAAAGAAGCCGAGTCTGTGCTGGCACAGTTGCTGGCCGAAAAGCCGGATTTCGCCCAAGCCCGCTGGATGTTATCCCAACTTCTGTTTAGCAGGAATGAGCGCTCTGCAGCCCTCTCCGTCTCTGCACCCCTGCAGCATTGCCCACCCTACAGTGATCTTCGGCGGATGTTGCAAGCGCGCATCTGTCCTGACGAGCGACTCAATCTTCTTCCGGGCTTTCGATCCCGCCGCTGGCAATTGATGACTACGTCCCTTACATCGGGCGATGCCCTGCATCAGCACCGCCAACGACTTGAAGTCCATCCTTTCGACTATTTCGCACTAAAAGTCCTAGAAGGTGCTTCGGCCTTGCCCGCTGAAGAGCGTCAACTAGTCCGCGAACGGCTTTCACTCTTTTCAGAACCTCAGACTGATAGCAATTGATGACTGATTACATGCTGTATGGGATGCGGATTCGAACCGATATCCCTCTGCTCGCCATCCCGCTACCACAGACCGTACCGGATGCCGCTGTGGACCTGGTCGTGGAAGCAGTCCCAGCGATTCCAGCCTTCCAAGGCGAAATGCTGACTGGAAACGATAGTTTTAGTATAAGAATTGACAGATCTAACCCGGTGGAATGGCTCTTGCGGTACCAAAGGCCTGACGGGTGGATGGATGTAGCGCTGAGTTCTGGCCGCATCGCATACTGTTGCTCAACCAACATTTGTCAACGGGATGTCGGCCGAGTCATTGCTCCTGCTGTTCTTGCCATCTATGCACTCATGTTGAACCGCCCCATGCTGCACGGTGCTATGTTGGAAATCGATGGACGAGGTCTAGCCCTGCTTGGTCCGAGTGAAGCGGGGAAATCGACCACTACCGCAGCCCTAGTCGCCGCAGGCTGTCGTTTGGTGACAGAGGAAATGATTTTGTTCCCGACTGATCAAACACTCAATCTTGCACCTGGGTTGCCATTGATTTCCCTCTCTCCCTACACTGTTCCCTATCTGCCATCTCCACTACGATTGGCGCCGTTGTTCCGCGAAGCTGGTTTGGCTCGCAGTAAATTATTGTGGCTGTTACCACCGGCTGCCTACATTGCCCCTCAAGAGAGCGTACCTCTGTCTGCGATTTTCCTGCTCGACGGCCGACTCGCCGCCGATATGCCGCCTTGTTACCAGCCAATTGCAGCCGAGACCGCTATGAGCGAGATACTCCCCCACGCCTACTGGTCCAAACTGCAGCATCCAGACACTCTTGAGGTCTTACGAAAAACCTGCGCGCCGCTGGTCCAAGGCGGTCGCTGCGGCAGGCTGAATCTGCCCTCCGGCGTGGATAAAGTCTTCCAGCAGGGCCCCACTTTGAAGGCAATGCTTCGGGGTGTAATGGAAGATATCCGGTGATCAACCCTAATTTCGTATCTTGTCAAGACCTAATTCAGTTGTATCTGGAGGTGACTCCAGCATGCGACATGGCCTGCCCGATGTGCGTTACCATGGATTACCGTTCTGGGAAGCGCCGTGTCATGAGCCTGTCCGAGATAAGCGACCTGTTGATCGCTCCGGCAGCTAAACTTGGCATTCGCACCCTGATCATCAGTGGTGGCGAACCCACGCTTCGTCGCGACATATTTGAATTGCTTGATATAGCGACGGCCCACGGCCTGTTCATCTGGTTCGCCAGCAACATGCTCAACATTTCGCAACCAAGACTGGAAAAACTGGTTGCCCACCTGCCTGCGCCTCATGTGGTCGCCGTATCCTTCGACAGCTGTGTAGCGGAGCAAATGGCTGTCATACGTGGAGGTGATTTTCTTGCCCGTGTCGAAGCCAACAGCCGGGAACTGATTCGCCTCCGAAGAGGACAAAACTCGCGCACTGCTGCCACACTGATCGTGCAACAGGATAACCTTTCTTCGGTAATAGACACCGTGGATCATGTTCTTGACGATATCGGCTTCAGCGAGGTAGGTGTTTACCTGCGGCACGATTACCACGGTGTTACTCTCGACAACCTCGCACTCCAGCGTCAGGCGGCCTGGATCATCGCCCATCGCCGCGAATTGATCGCACTGGGTATGCGACTCTACCGCCGTGCCGCTGACGATCCAAGAGTAATGGTAAGAGGTGTGCTGGATGATTGGGTGCGTTTCATCGAAAATCCCCACAGTATACGTCGTCCCTGCCATGCAGGAAACACACTGTACTTCAACACTGAGGGCCGAATGCGAACTTGCATGTTCGGCACGGAAGTGGCCGACATACGCTTAAAAAGCCTGGCAGATATCATTGCCTCGCCGGCCAGGACTAGGCAACTCGAACTGACTGGAACCTGTAGAATTTGCCTGATTTCCTGCAACTAAATTATGTCTTGATTGTGACCATGATTACCCTTGATACGACCGTTGCCCGAGCCCCCACCATGATCGCGGCGGATGTGGAAGACAGCATCGTGATGCTGAATGTTGAACTAGGCAGCTATTTCGAACTGAACACGGTAGCCAGCGCAATTTGGACACTCGCCGAGCACCCTTGCACCGTGGCCGAAATCCATGCCAGCTTGCTGGAGCAGTTTGATGTTGAGCCCGAGCAGTGCAAGAGGGAAACCATGAATTTTCTCAATGACATGATAGCGCGAGGCATACTGATCCAGACTAGCTCGAACGCATGACCGCACTAGCTGCAGTTTGGAGTTGGTCTGAGCCGGAACGAGCCGAACCAGATTGTGCAACTATATTGGCTGCCCAAGCGAGTCTAGGCCCGGATGGATGTACGCAGCGTACAACATCGGGCATAGCACTCGGTCGACAGCTTTGGCGACTTCTACCCGAGGATGATCTGGATCGACAGGTTCATGTGGACCCGGAAACCGGGTTGGCGCTGATCGCCGATGTCCGGCTGGACTATCCCGACGAACTGGCTGCAAGCCTTGGTATTAGCGGGAAGGCCTGCTCAGATTCCTACTTGGTTTTTGCTGCGTATCTGCGCTGGGGCGAGCATTGCGTCGACCGCCTATACGGCGACTTCGCCTTTGTCGCCTGGGAAGAGCGTACAAAGCGGCTGGTGATGGCTCGGGATTGTCTAGGTGGCCGACCCCTATTTTTCCACTACGCCGCAGGGAAAGTAATGGTTGCCAGCTTGCCTCGCGCCCTGGCCGCAATTCCGGGGGTCTGTCTCGGTGTGGACGTGGCGGCTTTCGTAGATCGGCTGGCCATGGTCGTCGGCCCATCCGATCGGACCCTGTGGCAGAACATTCGACGCTTGCCACCGGGGCATGTGGGGATTGCCGATGATTCGGGGGTTACCCTGCGGCGCTGGTGGAATCCCAGGCAATTGCCTCCGGTCATTTTTTCCCGCGACGTGGACTATGTCGAAGCTGGTCGCGCCATGCTCGATCAGGCAGTGGTAGCCAACCTGCGCACCCGTGGGGCGGTGGGGTCGCATCTCAGCGCCGGCCTGGATTCTGGTGGAATTACCGCTACGGCGGCCCGCTACCTGGCACCTCGCGGAGAAATTTTGCATGCATTTACCGCCCGACCGCTTCATTCGGCAGTTTCCCATCTGCCGGCAAACAGAATCTACGACGAGAGCCCCCGCGCCGCCGAGGTGGCGCAGGATTATTCCAATGTTCGGCACCATCTGGTGACTAGCGCAGGGCGAAGACTGATTGATGACCTGGATGCCTGGGCCGACATTTCCGGTGTTCCGTTCCTAAATCCCGTCAACATTGGCTGGATTGATTCTATTTGCGAAAGAGCTCGGAAGCACGACGTCAGCATACTATTGACTGGCGCCATGGGTAATCTCACTCTAACCTATGACGGTGAGTTGTTTTTCACTCACGCTTTAGCCATGGGGTACTATCGTTCCTGGTTGAGATTGTTTGGCCATACCTTGCGGCGTTCCCATCTCCGGACGTCGGGTCGGTGGCTACTAAAAAACCTTGCTGCCTGGCTGCAGCAGCAGGTGCCCAACATTTTCATTGCCACATTGGGAAAACACCTGATGCGGGAACCCGAGATATGCTGGAACGGCCTTCGAGATGAAATAGTCAAACAAAACAACCTGTCGGACCGATATGCCCAGAGCTGGGATCCCCATCGACAAGGCTGGGCCACCGACTCCCGCGCACGCCGCAGCGATTTTCTGCAAATGCCTGACTTTGGAGTAGAACAGAAAGCTACGTTGGTGCGCCACGGTCTGGATGCCCGCAACCCACTGCTTAATCGTCGGCTGGTGGAATTCTCCCTGGGTATTCCGGACGAGCAATATTGCTTGGGGAGTGTGCCGCGCAGCTTAGCTCGCCGAGTCCTGGCTGATCGCCTGCCTGATTCGGTATGTCAGGGGCAAGACCGAGGCGCCCAGGGAGAGGATTTTCATCTGCATTTTCGGCAGATGCTACCCGTGTTACGGAATGAAGTTGCGGCCTGGGAAGCAAATACGGAACTGACCGATATTCTCGATACGGACCGTTTCACTGCCTATCTCGAACGATTCGCTGCCTGCGATGACATCGCTCTGGCTCGGCAGAATTCTCTGGTTAACGGTGGATTGTTACGCAATATTGCTGCAGTTCGATTTGCCCATCGGACACTGCTCCCTCTGCGTGACCCTCGTTAGTCACTTGGGGTAAGAAGGACGTTGACTGATTTCAAGGTGCCTTGGCTGCCAGCAGCTTGGCCAGCGACACATGGGGCTTTTTGGGATCGTGCACCCGCTTGGCTGCGGGCTTGGGCGCTGTCTTGCGCGCGGGCGCCTTGGTATAGCGCTTCATGTCATCACTCTACTCCGCCACCCTTTGGCTCTGGTCGAGGGGGCTGAACAGATACGCGCAGGCCAGCGCGAACAGCGCCGCAGGCGGGTAGCTCAGCGTATTGACCTCACAGCGCAGTTGCACGGTCAGATGCAGGAAGGCGCGCTCGATGGTCCAGCGCTGGCGGTACAACCGGGCCAGCGTGGGCGCATCGGCCACGCTCTCGGGTACGGTGCTGAGCAGGTACAGCTCGGTCTCGTCGTGGCGCGTGGGCGCGTCGAGATCGACGCGGATGCGCCGCAGCTTGAAACCCTCGCGTCCTCGGGTCGGAGCTTGAGTTGCACCCACTGCTCGCTCACGATACTGTTGGCCCCCTCGGGCCGCGCCTGCCCACGCATCGCTTCCAGCGGCGTGAAACGCAAATGGCTGTATTCTCGGATCAGCGAGTACGCGCCCCGGTCCTCCAGTTCTCCCAGGAAGGCCTCGGTGCAGAAGTTGCGATCGACCAGCCACACCTGGCCCGTGCCTACCAGCGGCCCGACCTGTCCCAGCAGCTTTCGCTCCTGGGTGTGCCCGTCCTCGCACGGCACCATCGCCTCGATCGTCTCGCGCTGCGGATCGAACACCACCAGCGCCTTGCCCGGCAGCGGCGCGGCCGTGCTCTCGCGCGTGACCTGCAGCCGATGCTGGCGTCCGTCGAGGTAGTTGCCGTCGAGCACTCGAACCGGCAGGCCCGCGAGCACTTCCACGGCGGCTCCGGGCATCGCATCAATCACCTCGCACGCCCGATCGGCGGCAAAGCTCACCAGCGCGGCCGAGGTGCCCGGCTCCAGGCCGTTGAGCTTGTTGTACACCGACGCCAGCGATACCTCTACATCGGCCTCGCCCTCCAGCCACGCCGCGCGGATCGAGCCGCTTTGGCGCAGCACCACCTGCGTCATCAGCTCGAACAGGGTCGAGAACAGCAGCTTCCTCGTGTACTGCTGCTGCGCCACCGTCTCGAACCAGCGGTCAAGCTGCACCGCATCGAGCTCGCGCTGCAGCAGCGCGCGCATCATCACCGGCAGCCGGGCCTTGTCCGCGAAGCGCTTGAGTACGGGGCTGAAGTTCAGCATCGGATCATCGGATTCTTGTGGTTGCAGCCTGCGATTGTCTGGGCGACTGCCGCCTGCCTCGCGATCACCTTGGAATCTCTCGGCCTGGACATGCGCGACCCGACGGCCGCCCTGCGATTGGTCGAATATTGCCTGGCCCTGCCCGACAGCCAGACCCGCCATTTGCTGCACCGCCTGATGGGCGACGTGCTGCCCCCGAAATCCTGCAGGCCCGCAGCAAGGGGCTGCCGACTGGCATGAGGGTGCGGCGGCAGATCTGTCAGCCCTGCGCGCGGAAGTGGAGCGCCTGCAGCAGCATGGCAGCCCGGGGGGCTACCTCGACCTGCAGGCCATGGAGCGCGCGCTGGACGATTCGCCAACGGATAACTGGAGTGGCAATGATGTGCCCCATGATTTGCGGCTAAAATTGTTGCGTGGTTTGTCAGTGGGCACCTTCATCCGCTATGTTGATAGTCGCAATTGATGACTGAAAAACGACAGCCCCGCCTCATTCAATAGGCCATTGACATTCCAAGGAGACTCGCATGGAAGAAATCAATCAAGCTACCGTCGTAGCTGACCGCGCTGAAACGACCCACGCCAGGGCCGGCTATGTTGCACCGAGCTTGGTTCGCATCGGTTCCATGAATGAAAAACTCAAAACTCCACCTTTAGTAAAGTCGGTATAAATTATGATGGCCTTGGCTTCGTGTCTTAAGGTAAGTGCAGATAGCTATTAAATTTTCACATGCATGGAGTTTGTCAGTAATATTGGAATTTGAACTACTCAGGTTGCCATTTATTGACAAGTAATTTTTAACAGATAAATTTAAAAATCTTGAATTCATTCCTGTTCACCAGAAGTCCGGACCTGATTGCCACCGACATGGATGGCGAAACCGTCATGATGAGTATCGAGCGCGGCGAGTACTTCGGGCTGGGCAGCCTCGGCGGTCGGGTCTGGGAATTGCTGGCACAGCCCATGACGCTGGACCAGTTGACCGATGCCGTCTGCGCCGAGTTCGACGTCGATGCCACGACCTGCCTTGCCGACCTGCAGCGTTTTCTTGACGACTTGCTGGCCAACGGCATCGTGAAGCCGGCCTGAGCCGTCTTGTCGGTGCTGGTCATCTGCTTGCGCAAGCTGCGCAGTGCGCGTCGGGCGCCACGCTTCGTCTTGCTGTGGCTGCTGCCGGTCTGGCTGTTGCTGGGCTTGGCCAGGCTGCTGATACAGGGCCTGACCTTTGCCCGCATGGCGCCGCACTTGGGCCACGCCATGGGCACTGCGGCGGTTCTGCCCCTGTTGACGGCCCCGAAACAAGTTCAAGCCCGTCTGATTGGCCGCACGGTACAGACGGCCGCGCGCTACACCCCCTGGGAATCCAACTGCTTTCCACAAGCCGTCGTGGCCCGCCTGCTGTTGGGCTTGTATCGCATTCCCTACACCCTCTGCTTCGGCCTGATGCGCGGGCCTGCCTCAGGTGAAATCCAGGCCCATGCCTGGGTGGCGGCCGGCCCGGTGGCCGTGACCGGCAGGTTCAGCTTTGACCGTTTTACCGTCGTGGGGGTTTTTACGTCCCTGCCAGTGACGCCTTCATGACCGCCGCCTTGATGGCTTTCTGGCGCCTGTTGCGCCAGGCCCCGCTGGCCCGGACCCTAGTCGTGCTGCTGTTGATGGTGCTGGTCAGCCTGACCGAGGGCATCGGCTTGCTGCTGCTGGTGCCCTTGCTGGAATGGCTTGGCAATCCGCAACACCCGCGGCTGCCGGCAGCAAGCTGGGGCGCTTGGCCGGGCTGGGTGGAGCAGACCGGGCCAGCCGCTTTGCTGGCCGGGTTTGTCTGCCTGGTGGCCTTGCGCAGCGCCGTCCAATATGGGCGCGAGCAGTGGGGTCAGCATCTCCAGCATGAACTGGTGGATACACTGCGCCAACGCTGCTTTGCCGCGCTGCTGCGGGTCGAATGGCGCTGGCTGACCAGCACCCGCCACGCAGACCACGCCAATTTGCTGCTGAACGACGTCAACCGTGTAGGCGTTGGCTTGTACTTCGGCATCAACCTGCTGGCCAGTGCCATCACCCTGCAGGCCTATTTGTTGACTGCGACGGCCTTGTCCTGGCCGCTGACCCTGGTCGCACTGTGCAGCGGCACCCTGGTGTTTGGCCTGCTGGCTGGCCAGCGCCGCCACGCCCTGCAGTTGGGCCACAACCTGAGCCAAGCCAGCCGCGCCATGCAAGGCAATGTGCAGGAGAGCCTGGCCGGCATCAAGCTGGCCAAGATCCTGGGCACCGAGCATCGCCACCTGGACCATTTTGTCGACACCACGGCCCGGCTGCGTGCCCAGCAGTTGCAGTTTGCCGCCAGCACCGGCTTGTCGCGCGCGGGTTTCCAGCTGGCGGGAGCGATGCTGCTGGCTGCCTACGTCTATCTGGGGCTGACCTGGTGGCAGACCCCGGTGCCCGTGCTGTTGACGTTGGTGCTGATCTTCAGCCGCCTGATTCCGCTGCTGATGTCGGCGCACCAGCAGTTGCACCACTGGCTGCACGCCCTGCCGGCCCTGCAGCAGACCGAGCAGCTGCTGGCTGACTGCGAGGCCGCTGCCGAGCCTCAAGGTCACACCGATACCCAGGCTGAACTGCCCGCTGTCGTCCGCCATGCCATCGAACTGCGGGGCGTGAGCTTTTGCCATGTGGGGCGCGACCGCCCCGCCGTCGCGCAACTGGACCTGACCCTGCCTGCCCGCACGACCACCGCCATCATGGGACACTCGGGTGCCGGCAAGAGCACGCTAGCTGACCTGCTGATGGGTTTGCTGCAGCCGCAGCAGGGCGAAATCCGCGTCGATGGCGTGCCGATCAGTGGCGCGCTGCGCAAGCAGTGGCGCCGGCAGGTGGCTTACGTGCCGCAGGAATGCTTTCTGTTCCATGACAGCATCCGCCACAACCTGCTCTGGAGCGAGGGCCAGGCCACCGAGGCTGACTTGCGCCTGGCGCTGCAGCGCGCGGCGGCCGATTTTGTTTTCGACCTGCCGCAGGGCCTCGATACCGTGGTGGGCGACGGCGGCATGCGCCTGTCCGGTGGCGAACGTCAACGCATTGCCCTGGCCCGCGCCTTGTTGAAACGGCCGAGCCTGCTGATTCTGGACGAGGCCACCAGCGCTCTGGATACCGACAACGAGGCGCGCATACGCCGCGCGATTGAGCAGCTCCACGGCGACCTGACCGTGGTCATCATCGGTCACCGGCTGCCAACACTTGAGCACGCCGACCAGGTGCTTGTGCTGCAGGCAGGCACCGTCAAGGCCCAGGGTAGCTGGGCTGACGTTCGTCAGCACCTTGCAACTTCAACCACGCATGTGCAACCCATCCATGACACTCGCTGACCTCCCGTTGCTCTTGCTGGATCTGATCTCTCCTGCACATGCTGTCCCGCAAGACCGCTTGGATGCCTTGTCCGACCAGGACTGGGAGGTCATGCTCAAGATGGTGCAGCAGCACCGGCTGGGCCCGCTGCTGCATTGGCAACTGGGCCGTGCCCATGCACAGCTGCAATGCCCTGAACCCGTAAAGGCCCGGCTCCAGGCGAACTATCGGCAGAGTGTCTTGCGCAATTTGATGGTGCAACGGGAGCTGCTGCTGGTGCACGATGTCTTGCATGCCGCCGGAATTCCCTGTGTTGCGTTGAAGGGAGCATTCCTGGCTTTTTATGCCTACCCTCATTCATCGCTGCGTCCCCTGCGCGACCTGGATATTCTGGTTCCCGATGATCGCGTTTTGCAGGCCTTCCAGGCATTGCTTGACGGTGGTCTGACCCGTATTGAAAAATACCAAGGTAGACCCGAAGCATTTGTCGATCTTGATAACAAGCATCTGCCACCTTTGTGTTCGCCATCCGGTACCCTGAATATCGAGCTTCACAACCGGATATTTCACCCGGAACATTGCGAAAGCGGTACCCCGGATCTCAGCGAGGAGCCGGGCTTTTGGCAGAGAACGGTAGAAGTCCGGTTGGCGCAAGCCATGATTCGGTATGAGTCGCCTACCGATTTGCTGTTTCACATGATTGTCCATGCCGTGTACGATCATGAATTCAACAACGGCCCTTTGCTGATCAGTGACTTGGCCTTCCTGTTGGATGCCTATCAGATAGACTGGCCGCTGTTTTGGGCCTTGGCAGAGAGGGGACGGTACACCCGAGGATGTTGCCTGGCCTTGAAGTTGACTGAGCGGTACTGGGGTGGCAAGTCGATTGAATGGGCTTCCACCCTGCCCATGAATCCGGCCGACTATGACGTTCAAATGAACCGTGCTGTGCATCTGATGCTGCGTGACTTTGATGCCAGAGGAGATGTCGCACTAGGCGCCACAATGACCGGGAAATCGACCTTGTTTTCCAAGGCAGCCCATGTACTGAACCGCTTGTTCGTGTCCAGGGCGGTTCTGTCCACACAGCATCCGGTAGGTCAATATGACTGGCGCATCTATTTCTACTACCCCGTCAGATGGTGGCGGCTGTTGACCCAAAGGCTCCCCGAGTTCTGGCGAGTCAGAAAGGCCAGCCACTTGCAACACGAAGTCGCAGAAGTCAGGGGGCTTCGCCAGTGGTTGCAACAAGAGCTGCATTGAGCCTGACCAGGCACCCGGCATCGCGGTCGGTCGCGATGATCATCGGCGCGGCGCTTTGGGGGCGGACGGCGTCCGGGGCCTGATGCGCAGCAAGCCAGCCATGGTCCTGAAATGCTGCCGGTAGGGCGCTGGCGTGAAGCGCAGCCGCAACGCGAGGCTGGAGTGATCAGGGTGCCGGGCATTCCAGGTAGCCGTCCTTCTGTGCTGGATCCGGGCACCAGCTTGACATGTCGACCAGGTAGGCATCGGCTCGCCGTTCCTGCGCCTTCTTGAGCATCTGCGTCGCCTGCAACCGGTCGGTGCTGGTGGCAACGCTGCGGTAGCTGCCTTGGCGCAGGTAGGCCGCGGCGTTGAGCAGGCCCAGCTTCGAGGCGATGGTTCCGACTTCGTAGCGGGCGTCAGCCAGCGCGCGGTCGCCGCCATAGACCACGCCCCAGGTCGTGCTCTGGCCGGTTTGCGATTGCGTCTGCTGCACCAGCGCCGAGTTGGCCGAGACGCTCGACGACAGTGCTGACTGGACCCGGTCGGTCTTGGCCGCCAGCGCCTGGTTGATCTGTGCCAGGCTGGTGCCGTCGCTGGTCGGGCTGGCGCCCTGTACGCGGGCCTGCGTCAGTGCCTGGCTCAGGCGCTCGTTCTGGTCCTTGAGGTCGGCGATCAGCGCCTGGGCCTTGACCAGGCTGCCGTCGGACTGCGTCAGCCTGGCCTTCCACTGCAGGCCGGCGAAGCTGCCTTCCTCGAAGCCGGCGGCCACCAGCATGCCGTTGATCGCGGCTGGCCAGAGGATGAGCAGCACGCCGAGCAGCAACAGCAGGGCGTCGCGCAGCAGTGCCACCAGATCCTTGCCGGTCGCGATCAGCCCGGCCAGCGGATTCCCGTTTTCGGTCTTGTCCGGCATGTGCAGCTCCCTGTTTTTTCGGCAGCATAAGCGGGTGGCTGTCGGGCGTCCAGCGACGGGTCATGCCAGAATGATCGGCCCCGGCCCGTGCGGCTGCCCTCTGGACCTATCGATGATCTCAGACCGGAGCCACCTCGAAACCCGAGCCGGTTCGGCCCTGTGCGTAGCGGCGGGAACGCCCGTCGTTCAGCCGTCCCGCAGCGATCTGCTGGACGCCCTGCGCGGCGCCAGCATGCTGTGGATGACGGCCTTCCATTTCTGCTTCGATCTGCATCAATTCGGCTATCTGGTGGCTGACTTCTACCGCGACCCGCGTTGGACCGTGCAGCGCGGCATCATCGTCAGCCTGTTCCTGTTCTGTGCCGGACTGGGGCAGGCGCTGGCACTGCATCAGGGACAGGGCTGGCCGCGCTTCTGGCGGCGCTGGCGCCAGATTCTGCTCGCTGCCTTGCTGGTGACGGCGGGGTCCTGGTTCATGTTCCCTGCCAGTTTCATCTACTTCGGCATCTTGCATGGGATGGCGGTGATGCTGGTGCTGGCACGCCTGCTGGCACCGCTGGGGGGATGGCTGTACCCAGCCGGGCTGGCCATCGTCGCCATGCCGACGTTGGCCGGGTTCGCGCACCCGCTCTGGCCCTGGCTGGAGTGTTTGAACGGCCCCGGCCTCAACTGGCTGGGCTGGATCAGCCGCAAGCCCGTCACCGAGGACTACGCCCCGCTGGCGCCCTGGCTGGGCGTGATGCTGTGGGGGCTCGCGACCGGCCAATGCTGGCTGAGGCAGCAGCCCGGCTGGCTGCGGGTCGCCTTGCCCGTCCCGCTGCGGCCGCTCGCCGCGCTGGGCCGTCACAGCCTGTCCTGGTACCTGTTGCACCAGCCGTTGCTGATCGGCGCCCTGATGCTGCTGCAGCGGTTTTGAACCCGGTCGGGCAGTGAGGCTGATGCATGCCAGAATCGATGCCTCGGCCCCTCGCGGCCACCCATGCTTCGTATTCATGACTTCCACCGTTCCAAGCCGCGCGCAGGCCATGGTGCTGGCCGCCGGGCGCGGCGAGCGCATGCGCCCGTTGACCGACCGTACCCCCAAGCCCCTGCTGGAAGTGCAGGGCAGGCCGCTGCTGCAGTGGCATCTGGACGCGTTGGCGCGCTCGGGCTGGCGCCAGGTGTTGGTCAACACGGCCTGGCTGGGCGAGCAGATCCCGGCGCGCTTCGGCGCGCGCTGGCCGGCGCAGGCGGATGCCGGGCTCGAACTGGGCTATTCGATGGAAGCGCATGATTTTGGTGCAGCGCTCGAGACCGCTGGCGGCATCTTGCGCGTGCTGCCGCAGCTGGATGAGGTTTTCTGGGTCGTGGCGGGCGATGTCTTCGTGCCGGGCTTCGATTTCGCGCCCGAGGCGATGCAGCGTTTTGCCGCCAGCGGCAGGCTGGCGCATCTCTGGCTGGTGCCGAACCCGGTGCACAACCCCAAGGGTGACTTCGGCCTGTCGGAAGACGGGCTGGCGCTGAACCTGCCGGCCGATCATCCGGGGCCGCGCCATACCTATAGCACTATCGGCCTGTACCGGCGCGAGTTCTTCTCGGCCTGCGACATCCCGGCCGGCAATCCGCAGGGCGTTGCCGCCCCGCTGGCGCCGCTGCTGCGCGCCGCGATGGAGGCCGGGCAGGTCAGCGCCGAGCTCTGGCGCGGCGACTGGACCGACGTGGGTACGCCCGAGCGGCTGGCCGCACTGAATCAGGAGATCCAACCATGAGTGCCATTCCCCATCAATCCATCTATGTCGAACGCCGTGCCCGCCTGGCGGCGCAGCTGGGCGCAGGCGGCATCGCGATCGTCCCGACCGCGCCCGAGCGCCAGCGCAACCGCGACAGCGAGTACCTGTTCCGCTTCGACAGCTATTTTTATTACCTGAGCGGCTTCACCGAGCCGCGCGGCTGGCTGGTGATCACGGCCGAGGGCCACACCACGCTGTTCTGCCAGCCCAAGGATCTGGAGCGCGAGATCTGGGACGGCTACCGGCTCGGGCCGCAGGCGGCACCCAGCGCGCTTGGTGTCGATGAGGCGTACTCGGTGCATGAGCTCGACGAGCGCCTGCCCAGGCTGCTGGAAAACCGGCAGCAGCTCTGGTATCCGTTTGCGACCCACGCGGGGCTGGAGACCCGGATCGACGGCTGGCTGCAGAAGGTCAGGGCACGCGCCCGCTTTGGTGTCTTCTGCCCGGATGCGCAACGCGACCTGTGCGTGCCGCTCGACGAGATGCGGCTGTTCAAGGACGCGCACGAGATCGACGTGATGAGGCGCGCGGCGCAGATCAGCGCCCAGGCCCATATGCGCGCGATGCAGCGCAGCGCGGCGATGATCCGCGCCGGCCAGGAGGTGCGCGAGTACCACCTCGACGCCGAGCTGCTGCACGAGTTCCGCCAGCAGGGCTCGCAGTACCCGGCCTATGGCAGCATCGTCGCGGCCGGCGCCAATGCCTGCGTGCTGCATTACCGTGCCGATGTGGCGCCGGTGCACGCGGGCGAGCTGGTGCTGATCGACGCCGGCTGCGAGCTCGATGGCTACGCCTCGGACATCACGCGCACCTTCCCGGCCGACGGGCGCTTTTCCGGGCCGCAGCGCGCGCTCTACGATCTGGTGCTGGCAGCACAGGAAGCCGCCATCGCGGCGACCCGGCCCGGCATGCGTTTCCAGGACGGGCATGACGCCTCGGTGCGGGTGCTGGCGCAGGGCATGCTGGACCTCGGCTTGCTGAAAAAGGATGAGGTCGGCCACCTCGACGACGTGATCGAGCAGCGGCATTATTTCCGCCACTACATGCACCGCACCGGCCACTGGCTGGGGCTGGATGTGCACGATGTCGGCAGCTATGTCGAGCCGGGCACGGTCGCCAGCATCGAGCGGCGCGACCCGCTGAGTGGCGAGATCATCAAGGACCGGCCCAGCCGCCTCCTGCGCCCCGGCATGGCGCTGACCATCGAGCCGGGCCTCTACGTCAGCCCGGCGGCCGATGTGCCCAAGGAGTTCTGGAACATCGGCATCCGGATCGAGGACGATGCCATCA
>CALPRQ020000030.1 GCA_943326015.2 Chitinophaga pinensis
ACAGCCCAGGGCCTTGAGCTGTTCCGCCACCAGCGGGTCTTCTATCCCTTCGGCCAGGGTGTCGATCTTCAGGCTGCGTGCGATCTGGATCACGGCCTGGACGATGGCCTGGTTCTCGTCCTCGTGCAGCAGGTCGGTGATGAAGCTGCGGTCGATCTTGAGCTTGTCGACCTTCATGCGCTTGAGGTAGGCCAGACTGGAGTAACCGGTGCCGAAATCGTCGATGGCCAGGCGAATGCCAAGCGCACTCCATTGCGCCAGGACCGCCATGACCAACTCGTCAGGCTGCAGCAAGATGGACTCGGTCAGCTCGAGCTCCAGGCGGGAGGGGTCGAGACCGCTGGCCTCAAGGGCGGACTGGACATCCTGCTCGACCACGCCCTGGCGGAACTGGACGGCCGACAGGTTGACCGCCACCCGTCCCAGCGCCAATCCAGCGTGCTGCCAGGCCACTGCCTGGCGACAGGCCTCATGCAGGATCCAGCGACCGATCGGCACGATCAGCCCGCTTTGCTCGGCAACGCCGATGAAAGCGCCGGGCGCGATCAGTCCATGTCCCGGCCGACGCCAGCGGACCAGGGCCTCGACACCCTCCAGCTGCCCGCTGCGCAGGTCGATCTGCGGCTGGTAGTGCAGTTCGAACTGCTGCTGCTTGAGCGCCAGCCGCAAGGCATCACAAGTCTCGACGTAATGCAGCAGCTTGACGTTCATGCCCGGCTCAAACACACGGTACAGGTTCTGCCCGGCCTTCTTGGCCTCGTAGAGCGCCGTATCGGCGTTGAGCATCAGGGTTTCGCTGTCGCTGCCATCCTGCGGATACAGCGCGACACCCATCGAGAACGAGAGAAAGAGCTGAACCCCCTCCAGCTCGAAAGGGCCGCCCAGCTCGGACAGAACGCGGGTACAGAGATTGGAGACCTCGGGGTAGCCCTGCACCTCGGGCAAGACCGCCATGAACTCGTCACCCGAGAGGCGGCATACCGTGTCCTCGGCCCGCAGGCACAAGCGCAGTCGCAGCGCCACGCTCTTGAGCAGGGCATCTCCCACGGCGTGGCCATAGGAGTCGTTGACATACTTGAACTTGTCCAGGTCCAGGTAGAGCACGGCCAGCCCGTTGCGATGGCGCTTGGCGATCTCCAGGGCCTGCTGCAGGCGGTCCTGGCCCAGGACCCGATTCGGCAGGCCAGTCAGGGCATCGTGATAGGCTAGGAACTCGATCTGCTCGCGCGCCTTCTTCTGCTCGGTGATGTCGGTGCCGACGACATGCAACAAGGCCTTGCCCCCCTGATGGATCAGGGTCACCACCTCATGCGCGATGAAAGTCTGACCATCGGGACGCAGGAAGGTCCATTCGAACTCGCAAGCCCCCTGCTCGAAAGCGAGCCGCATCAGCTGCGCCAACTTGTCCGCCGAAGGCTGGCCATCGGGCTGGAGCCAGGGTGAAAGTTCGCTCGGCGAGCAGCCGACCCACTGATCGAGGTGATCCATGCCATGCATGAGCAAGGCGGCCTGATTGGCGGCGATGCAGCGGCCGTTCTCGAGCAGCACGACGGCCTGGACCGTGTCCTCGAACAGCTTGCGAAAACGCTCCTCGCTCTCGCGCAGCCGCAAGTCGGCCTGGCAGGTCTGGGCCTCATGGTTGCGGCACAGCTGGGTGTAAGCCCGTTGACGCCACTGGATCGCCAGCAAACCCAGACTGGTCACCCCGGCAATGGTGCCGAACAGGGCGAGCTTGATCAAGAACTCCCGCTCCCAGTCGTGGTAGATGGAGGAAACCTGCCGGCTCAGAGCAATCACCAGCGATTTGTTGGCCGTGGTAGTGTTGGGCTGGATCGAGCCCAGCACGACCAGACGGCGCTGCCCGTTCGAACCAGCGAGGCCTTCCTGCACGCTGGACAGCTGCCCACTCTGGATGTGGCGCGTAAACAGGCTGTGGGGCGTGTTGATGAAATCCGGGGCGTCGATCCCTTCGGCAGCCGGCACCCGGAATACCAGCTGGGCGTCGCTGTGGAGCAGCTCGGCGCGCATGTCCGGCGCATAAAGCACCGATTCGAGCAGCACGCTGAAATAGTCCGGATCGAGGATGGCCGAGACGTAGCCCTTGAGCTCGCCCCTGGCGTCGAGCAGCACCTTGCCAACCGCCAGGCTGGACACCCCGTCCGGACTCAGAAAGGGGGTCGAAACATACAGCAGGTTCGGGTCCTCGCCCCGACGCATGACCTGATAGCGCTCGGCTTCGCGGACGTTCAGACCCACAAACTTGGGCCGGTTGCTCGCGATCACGTCGCCCTCCCGACTCAGGACGCTGAGCGAGCGCACACCGCTCATGGCGGCGACCATGGACTGCAGGCGACGGTCGAGCGCGCTCAGGTCACTGCGCGACAGCAGCTGCCCGGGCAACTCGTCCCGGATCGAGTCGAGGGCATTGCTGGTCGATTGCAGTCGTCGGCTGAGATTGGCCTCGACCATGCCGACCAGCTGCAGCAGCCGCTGACGCTCCTGCGACTCGATGGCGACACGAGCGCCATGGAGATCGAAGCCGATGAGACCTGCCAGCGCCAGCAACAAGATGGCCAGCATGTTCCAGGGGGAGGCTAAACGCTTGAGCAGGCTGTCTGACGGCTTCATGAAAAATTGTGCATATGGACATATTGCATCATAAAGCCAATCATTCAGCGCCATGCTTCTCAGGTCTGCTCCATGACGGCCAACTCGGATAATGCAATGGTCATCCCACCGAGTCGAGCTGCCATGACCCAGACCTTGCCCCCCACCCTCATCGATGAACTCCGCCATGTGCTCGGCCCCGAGGCGGTCCTGGTCGGCGACGACATTTCGCCTCGCTACCGCCAGGACTATTTCTCGCCCTTGCCACAGGCCAGCCTGGGCCTGGTCGTAGTCCGTCCCCGCGATACCGGCCAGCTCGCGGCGATCATGCGGCTGTGCCATGCCCACCGCCAGCCCGTCGTCACGCAGGGTGGCATGACCGGCCTATCAGGCGGCGCCCTGCCCGGCGACGGCGAGCTGATCCTCTCGCTCGAACGGCTGCGCGGCATCGAGGAAATCGACGAGGCGGCCGGCACGATGACCGTGCTGGCCGGCACGCCGCTGCAACAGGCCCAGGAGGCTGCTGCTGCGCGCGGCTTTTTGCTCGCGATCGACCTCGGCGCGCGCGGCTCCTGCCAGGTCGGCGGCAATGTCGCGACCAACGCGGGCGGCAACCGAGTCATCCGCTACGGCATGACGCGCGGGCAGGTGCTCGGCCTAGAGGTGGTGCTGGCAGACGGGACGGTGTTGAGCTCGCTCAACAAGATGCTCAAGGACAACGCCGGCTACGACCTCAAGCAGCTCTTCATCGGCAGCGAGGGCACGCTGGGCGTGGTCACGCGGGTGGTGCTGAGGCTGGAACCCTTGCCCGAAGCCGTGCAGACCGCCTTGTGCGCGGTCGATAGCTACCAGCAGGTCGTCGCCCTGCTGCACCACGCGCAGCGCCGCCTGTCCGGGCGTCTGTCGGCGTTCGAGGTGATGTGGTCGGATTTCTACGACGCCGTCACCAGCCGCATCCCAGGCCAGCGCCCCAGCCTGCCGCCGGGCTCGCCCTTCTACGTGCTGCTTGACCTGCAGGGCGCCGACGCCCAGACCGATGCCCCCCTGTTCGAGCGCCTGCTGGAACAGGCGCTGGCCGACGGGCTGATCAGCGACGCAGTGGTCGCCCGCTCGGTCAGGGAAGCGCAGAGTTTCTGGGAACTGCGCGATTCGCCGGGCCGCTTCAGCATGATCTGGCCACAGCTGGCCAGCTTCGACATCAGCCTGCCGATCGGCGCCATAGGCGAGTTCGTCGAGCGGCTGCGCCGTCGGCTGACGCAGGCACTCCCGGGCTGTGAGGCGGTTCATTTCGGTCATATCGGCGACAGCAATCTGCATGTCTGCGTGGCCGTTCCAGGCACCAGCGCCGAGACCTTCCCCGAGCACGAGATCAAGGACCTGGTCTACGACCTGCTGCGCGACTACCGGGGCAGCATCTCGGCCGAGCACGGCGTCGGCCGGCACAAGAAGGACTACCTGGGCCACAGCCGCAGCCCCGAGGAAATCGCCGTGATGCGCAGCGTCAAGGCTGCGCTCGACCCGCTCGGCATTCTCAACCCAGGGCGCGTCTTCGACTGAGCCAGCGCCCTGTCGACGGTCGGCGCTGACCGCCACCGGCCGGCTCAAGCAGTAAACTTGCGGATTGGTCGAAAACGCCTCCCGCCAGTCAGGCTGCCTTGCGGGGCCAGCCCCTGGCAAGCGGGAGGGCTCAGCGACCCCCACAACTTCGGCGCTCCGTCGCGCCACAACACAGAGAAAGATCAGACATGGGCGCACAGTGGAAAGCCAAGGGCAAGGCACAGGCAGCGGATGCCAAGGGCAAGCTGTTCGGCAAGCTGGCCAAGGAAATCATGGTCGCGGCCCGCGGCGGTGCCGACCCGGCAGCGAACTCCCGCCTGCGGCTGGTCGTCGAGCAGGCGCGCAAGGTCTCCATGCCCAAGGACACGCTCGAGCGTGCCATCAAGAAGGGCGCCGGCCTGAGCGGCGACAACGTCAGCTTCGAGCGCGTGATCTACGAGGGCTTCGCCCCGCACCGCGTCCCGGTCATGGTCGAATGCCTGACCGACAACGTCAACCGCACCGCGCCAGAAATGCGCGTGCTGTTCCGCAAAGGCCAACTGGGCACTTCCGGCTCCGTGTCCTGGGATTTCGACCATCTGGGCCTGATCGAGGCCGAACCCTCGACCCCGGGCGCCGACCCCGAACTGGCGGCGATCGAAGCCGGCGCACAGGACTTCGAACCGGGCGACGAGGAAGGCAGCACCCTGTTCCTGACCGATCCGACCGACCTCGACCTGGTCAGCCGCGCCCTGCCCGCGCAGGGCTTCAGCGTGCTGTCGGCCAAGCTCGGCTACAAGGCCAAGAACCCGGTCAACCCGGCCGACCTGAGCGCCGAGCAGCTGGAGGAAGTGGAAGCCTTCCTGGCTGCCATCGACGCCAACGACGACGTGCAGAACATGTTCGTGGGCCTGGCAGGCTGAACCTGCCACCATGAACCGACTGCAAACGGAACTGCAGCGCCTCTACCTCCCCGGCGCCGACGGGCGAGTGCGCGCACTGGTCGTGGAACTGCGCCTTCCAGTCGGCTGGGACGCGGTGGCTGCGCTCTGGCAAGGCGTACAGACCGAACTGGACCTGCCGGCCCCCGCCATTGCAGTCAACGGCATCGACGGCTACCAGGTCTGGTTCTCGCTCCAGCAGCCGGCTCCGGTCGCGCAGGCCATGGCGTTCCTCGAGGCGCTGCGCCTGCGTTACCTGGGCGGCATGGCCCCCAGGCAGGTGACACTGATGCCGGCGCTGGATACTCCCAGCCAGGATCAGTTGTGCCCTGCCGCGCTGGTACCGGCCGTTCAGGCCGAAAGCGGCCACTGGTCAGCCTTCCTGGCCCCCGACCTGGCAGGACTGTTCGCCGACGAGCCCTGGCTCGACTTCCCCCCCAGTCCCGACGCCCAGGCCGACCTGCTGCTGCGCCTGCGCAGCATCAAGCCAGCCGATTTTCTGCGGGTGCTCGATCGACTCCAAGCTGACGCTATGCCGACCTCACCTGATCCGGTTGTGGCGCCTCAACATGCAGAACCTGCTACAGACCTGCGCCAGGAACCGTCACAGGCTGCAGCAGACATCGATCCCAGGCAGTTCCTGCTCGCGGTGATGCGCAACCCCAGCGCCGAACTGGGCCTGCGCGTCGAGGCAGCCAAGGCCTTGCTGCCCTACTTCGAGGGCGGGCGACGCGACTGAAGCACGGCAGGCAGCAGCAAGCCAGGCTGACAAATTCACCCCCTGAGCAGATGGCGCAGGGCTTCAAGCCAGAGTAGGCAGAGTGCCGTCAAGCTGCCGACCGCAGCCAGCACCGCCAGCGTAGGCAGGGCCAGCCCCAGCAACTGACGCAACCAGGGCCAGCTCAGCACACCCGCCAGCAGCAGGACCATGGCAAGCGCCATGCGCCAGAGCCAGGGATTGCCCCCGCGCCGGCTCAGCAGGCTGGATCTGCCGCCGCTGGCCAGGATCAGCAGCATCACATCGAGCACCAGCACGCAGAACACGACGCTGCGGGAATGCCCGGCTTCCCAGCCGCTGAACCTCATCCAGGCCTGCGCCGCCAGCAGCAGGGTGGCCAAGCCGGCCCCCTGCAGCAAGGCGGGCAGCAGGCGGTTCATGGCGAAGGGCGAGTCCGTCGGCGGCCTGGGCGGGCGCTCCATCAGTTCACCCTCCTCCGCCTCCGCCTCGAAGACCAGCGAGCAGGCCGGGTCGATCAGCAGTTGCAACACGACGATATGCAAGGGTCCGAGCAGCGCCGGCCAGTGCAACAGGCTGGGCAGCAGGGTCAAGGCGATGACCGGAACATGGACAGCGAAGACGAAGACCGTCGCCTTGCGAATGTTGTCGTAGATGCGCCGGCCCTGCCGAATCGCCTCGACGATACGGGCAAAACTGTCATCCAGCAGCACCAGCGCGGCCGCCTCGCGCGCGACATCGGTGCCCCGCTCTCCCATCGCGATGCCCACGTCGGCGGCCTTGAGCGCGGGTGCGTCGTTGACGCCGTCGCCCGTCATCGCGACCACCTCGCCTGCCGCCCGCAGCAAGCGGACCAGCCGCAGCTTGTGCTCCGGTCTGAGCCGGGCGCAAATGTCGATCTGTGCCAGTCGCCGGCTCAACTCGCCGTCATCGAGCGCGGCCATTTCCTCACCCGTGATCACCTCGGCCCGATCCGACAAACCCACCTGGCGCGCGATGGCCAGCGCCGTGGCCGGGTGATCGCCCGTCATCATGATGACCCGCACGCCCGCGCCGCGGCATTGGGCCAGCGCGGCCGGCACCTCGGCGCGCGTCGGGTCGGCCAGCGCCACCAGCCCGAGGAACTCGAAATCGAAATCATGCTGGCTGAGCGGCCAGTCCATCTCATCGGCATCAGCCGAGGCAGGCGCCAGCCAGCGTCCGCAGGACACACCGAGCACGCGCAGGCCGCGCTCGGCCATGCGATCGACCTGGGCGAGGATGGCTGCCCGCCGCTGCGGATCGAGGTGACAGAGATCGACCACGGCCTCGGGTGCGCCCTTGGCCGCCAGCAGGTGACTCCCCGGTTCAGCCGTCGAGAACACCCGGGTCATCGCCAGGATGTCGGGTGACAGGGCATATTCGAATACCGGCTCCAGCCCCTCGTGGACATGCTCGGTCCCTGCCAGCCAGCGGCGGCAAAAATCCCGGATCGCCTGTTCCATCGGATCGAAGGGATCGCCGGGAGTCGCCAAGGCCGCGAATTCGGCCAGCAGATGAAAAGTCTCTGGCAGGTTGCTCGCGCCTTGCGGCCTGAAGCCTTCATCCGCCGTCGCGAGCTCGACGACGGCCATCCGGTTGAGCGTCAGGGTGCCGGTCTTGTCGACCGCCAGCACGGTGATGGCGCCCAGTGCCTCGACCGCCGTGACCCGTCGCGTCAGCACCTGGCGACGGGCGATGCGCCAGGCACCCAGCGCCAGCAGCACCGTCAGGATGACGGGAATCTCCTCGGGCAGGATGGCCATGGCCAACGCGATCCCTGACAGCAGGCTGTCGAGCAACGGCCTGCCGTTCCACCACCAGGCCAGCATGACCTGGGTCGCCGCCAGCAGCACAGCGCCCAGTCCCAGGCCGCGCACCAGGACCCGCGAGCGCTGCTGCAATCCGGAAGGCGGCTCGACAGTGCCCGCCAGATCGGCACCGATGCGCCCGACGGCGGTGCGCTCGGCCGTCGCCGTCACCTCGGCCACGGCGACGCCGCGCGTCACCACCGTGCTGGCAAACAGGCAATCCGAAGAACTGACAGCGCCGCCAGTCGCTGCCGAGCTGGCTTCATGCGAGGACGGATGGGGGACCAGAGGCAGCTTGGCGACGGGAACGGCCTCGCCGGTCAGCAGGGACTCGTCCACCTCAAGTCGGCCCTCGAGCAGGCGGGCATCTGCCGCGATCCGGTCCCCCTCGTGCAGGATCAGGCAGTCGCCCCGCACCACATCCCGACCCGCAATACGCATCTCGCGTCCATCGCGCCGGACCAACGCACGCGGCGCCGAAAGGTCGCGCAGTGACTCCAGTGCCCGCTGCGTGCGGTGTGCCTGTACCAGCGTGATGCCAATGACGACGAAGACAAAAGCCAGCAGGAAGGCGGCCTCGGCGCGGTCGCCGAGCGCCAGATAGATACCGCCCGAGGCCAGCAGCAGCAGGAACATGGGCTCGCTCAGTACCTCGCGCACGATGACGAACCGGGACTTCGGAACGCCCGAAGGCAGCAGATTGGCGCCGTCGCACGCCAGCCTGGCCGCCGCCTCTTGCGAGCTCAGGCCGCCCGGCTCACCCGGGCGGCTTCCCGCTGGCGACTCTGGGCCCATGTCAGGCATTCCCTGTCAGCGGGGGAAAGCGGTTCAGCCGAATTGACCCGTGTCGACCCATTCGGCCGAGATCAGGCTCCACCAGTCGACCGCCAGACCCCGCAGCACATATTCGTAGGGCAGCCAGCCATAGCCTTCATTGCCCCAGCCACTGCCCCAGGAGTTGCGGATCAGCAGCGCACCCGTCGTCGGCGAGGCACCCGGGTTGCTGTTCCTGATCACCCGGCTGTCGTCATAGCCGGCAACCACCACGGCATGGCCGCCCACCACCCGATCAGCTCCGGTCGGAAACGGGATCGCACCCTGGTTGGCCGCGTTGGCCTGCGTGTACGAGCTGTAGACCGTGAAACCGAAGAAGGCTGGCAGGCCCGCCGCCAGATTGGTCTTGATCTGCGTCAGCAGGGTCGCCTTGGCGGTGCCGGGCGGGTCCAGCCGGTAATAGCTGAGCGTCTGATAGTTGCTGCCCAAGGCATAAAGGAAAGAGCTCGGTTCGGCATCGAACTTCGATATGTCGTAGGGCCAGTAGCTCTCGGGTGGAGCACCGAACAGCACCAGCGCCTCCATGGTGCTGCGCAGGTAGGCCCCGGTGTCGCCGCTCCACTTGAGCAGGTTGCGAGTGCTCTTGTAGAGGAACA
The DNA here is from genome assembly GCA_943326015.2 of Chitinophaga pinensis. Lineage (GTDB taxonomy): Bacteria > Pseudomonadota > Gammaproteobacteria > Burkholderiales > Burkholderiaceae_C > Malikia. Next base: position 9,080 of record CALPRQ020000030.1, read on the forward strand.
GCCGCGAGGCGTCGATATGCTTGCCGTAGGCGCGCCGCTCGTAGTATTCGAGCAGCCCCACGCCGGCATGCGCCGTGCAGGAACCCAGGCTGCCCTGGTTCTCGACGGCTGAAAACCAGGCGCGCAGGTCCACACCGCCCGGCAAGGTCGGCGGCGCACTCGGGGCTCCAGCCGCCTTCAGCTTGGCCAGCATTGGCTTGACCTGATGCTGGTCGATGGCGTAATCCTTGATGCTGGGCAGGTCGCGTATCCAGCCCATGCTCACATTCTTGCTGTCACTCATTGTCGTTCTCCCTCGGTTGATGATTGGTCTGTGCAGGCGGTCTGGTCTCAGGCTCCTTTCCCAGCCCGAAAACCGCCAGTCCGTTGAAGAAATCCTGCCGCAGGCGATCGAAACCGTCCGCGTTCAGGCCCCATTCGACAGGTAGCAACCAGGCGCCGTCGCCCGACTGCGCCAGGAAGGCGTGGAATTCGTCCAGCACCAGCGGCTGCTGGGCCGTGTCGTAGCCGCGCCGCTCCAGGAAGCGCAGCACATGCGAGCGCAGCAAAACGCTGGTACGGTTGAACCAATACCACTCGGTGTAGTGCCGCAGGGCTGGATCGACGGCATGTTTCGCGTGCTGATACTCATGCGCCAGGATGGTCCGGCTGTCAGCCTCGCTGACGCGGCAGGACTCGCATCCCGGCAGCTCGGAGGCCAGGGGAAAACTCAGCACGATGACCGCTCCCTCGCCGGGGACATAGCCGTTCGGTGTCCGGGCCAGCACGCGCCAGCGCAGCAGTTTGTCCAGCAAGCTGGACTCGTCAGCGCTCAGCGGCTCGCCCTGCCAGTGGGCCAGGTTGTAAAAGCGCGCCAGCCGGCAGGCCTCGAGGTTGTTGCCCAGCGTCAGCCGCTCGATGCCCTGTCCGGAACGCTGCCGCCACTGCTCCAGCTCGACCTGGGTCGGCACTCTTGTCCTGGGCAGGCCGGCCTTTTCCATGAAGGCGACCATGCGGCCGAAGACCTGCCCCTGCTGCCGCAAATCGGGCTGCGGCAAGACCAGCACGCGCGGCAGGTCGGACAACAGAAAGGCCTGTGGCAGAGCCGTCCCGGCTGATGCGATGGCGCCAAACTCGAGCTCAGGCAGGCCGGCTACGGAAGCGGATGACGCCGGTACAGCTGTGAGGACTTCTTCGGCAGCAAGGGAATGCGCCGACAGCGTCAGACCCAGTGCAAGCCCGATCAAGCTCGCCACTGCTGACAATCGCCCAGCGTTGAGCCAGGCAGCCATGCGCTGAGCTCCGGCACCAGGACAGAACGGGTTCACTGTTGGCCAGCCGCCCTGTCTTCGGCGTAGTAGACCACCACCCGGACGCGACGGTTGACGCTGCTGGCGGGATCGTTGCGGTCGAGCAGTTCGCTCGTCCCCTTGCCCACCACGCGGAACAACTTGCCTCTGAGTTCCGGCACAGCCTGCAGGTAGCGCTTGACCGACTGGGCACGTCGCAGCGACAAGGCCCGGTTGTAGGCGGCGCTGCCCACTCCGTCGGTGTGGCCCTCGAAGGTGACGGACCTGATGCCGGACAGTTCCTGCGAAGCCAGCGCCTGCGACAGCTTGTCGAGCAGGTCGCGGCCCTCATCGGTCAACTGGTCAGAATCGAACTCGAACGGCACCTGGAGATCGACATGGCGTGCATCGACGGGCTCCTGAGGTCTGATCCTGGGCTTGACAGCGGGTCCGGCAGGCGGCTCCAGCGACAAGCCACGGGTACGCCCACGCGGAGCCTCCGCATCGGGCTTGAGCGCGTCGATGATGGACTGGGTCGTGGGCGCCCCCGGCTGGGCATCGGCCTGCGCCAGCGCGACCAGCGGCGTGGCAAAGAAAACACAGGCAGCGGCGCTGGCAAGCAAGCGCGTGCCCTGGCGAGCGAAGACATCTCTGAACATACCAACCCCCTTGATGACTGCACGATGCAGCATTTCCATTACCCAATCAGGCCTGATAGCGCTCAAACATCACCGTCCTGTCGTCCAGGCTGCTCACGCACAGCGCCGAATAGTTGTCGTGCCCGGCTGGCGCCCGGTTTCTGATCGTTGCGGCCATGTCGGCAAGCCAACGCGTGCCAACCGGGTGCCGCTCCAGTGCAGCCTCCATTTCGGCCTCTTCCAGCAGCTCCCACCAGCCGTCGGAGCAGAGCAGGAACACATCACCCGGCAACACTGCCAGCGGCTGCAAAGAGACACTCATCTCGACCTGGCCGGCAGCCCCCATGGCCGAGGTCAGCAAGCTGCGCTTGGGATGGCTACGGATCATCTCGGCGCCGCCGAAACCGGCATCCACCATCTGCTGCACCAGGCTGTGGTCACGCGTCTGTGACAGGATCCGGCCCTGCCTGAAGTGGTAGAGGCGCGAATCACCGACATGGGCGAAAACCGCCTGTGCGCTGTCACGGTCAATCAGCAGCACGACTGCGGTGGCATGCATGTCGTCGCGAGTAGCACCTGATGTCTTCTCCCAGATGACCGCTTCCTGCGCGGCCTGCAACAGTGCCCTGGCCTTCCCGGACGACACTTCGGGGCATGAGCTGAAACCGTGCAGCACGGTCTGCACCACCAGCCTGGACGCCACATCACCGCTGCCATGCCCACCGGCGCCATCCGACAGCACCCAGCAACCCGAGCGGCCGGACTGCCAGTAGCCACAGGCATCCTCGTTGCGCTTGCGGCCTCCCGTCTCCGAGATGTAGCAGGTATCGAGTTCCAGCATGGCCGGCCTTTCAGGATGGACGCCCGGCGGGATCTTCGTCCTGCTCACGACGCTCACGCATCAGTTCGACCTGCTGCTGATAGGCGTCGAGGAAGGCCTTGCCGAAGAGCGCATTGAAATCATCCGCCGCCTCGCACGACAGGTCGGCATAGTGCTGCTCGAACAGATCCCACAGCCTGGCCTTGCGGCCGGATGGCTGCAGCTTGTCAAGCAGACTGAGGGTGCCGACCCGGGCTTCGAGTTCGGCAGGCTCGAAACGCTTGAGCACGCCCGCGAGCGCCGAGCGCATGCCGGCCATCACCCCGAACTGGTGCGCGCGCAAATCGTCGTAGGCGTCACGCATCGCCTCCTGCGCGCCCATGAAGCCCCTGCTGCGGGAGGTCAGCAGCTGCGCCAACGCGAAATCGATGTCAGGCGAGAACTTCAGCGGATTGTTGTCGCGGCTCACGATCATGGTCGCCTCGGCACGGACCTCGCGCTTGGTGATCGCCCTGGCCTTGAGCAGGTCCAGCGTGCCCTGGGTGGCCTCGCGCAGCATGATGCCGACCTGCTGCATCAAGTCCGGCGTCAGGCCGACCGGCAAGTTGAGCGACAAGCCCAGGCCACGCTGGAAGGCGGCGAGCAGCTCGTCTGCCTCACCGGCAGCGGGCTGTCGGGCTGGCTCGGACGCAGGTTCCCTGACGCCAGCCACCTCAGGCGGGGAGCCTGTGCTGGCAGCGACCGGACTGGAAAGAGGGGCGGCATCCCAGGACAGCACCATGCCCTGCGGGGATTCTGCTCCGACGTGAGTGACGGGGCCTGGCTGATGATCTTCAGGGCCTGCTGACGACAAGGGAGCTGTGGCCGCGACAGGCGGCGGGAAGCGGCAGGACTGCTCAAGCAGGGGGGTGTCGTCGCGCTGCGGCGAAGCCAATGCGCCGGGAGACTTCAAGCCCTCAGCGCCAAAAAGTGCCAGCGGATCGCGAGTTTCGCTGCCACTGGCAGCAGGTGCGGCAACACCCAGCGGGGTGCCTGCGAATGGATCGCCTGCCTTGCCTTTCAAGCCGAACAGATCGTCGATCGACGCCGAACCCGCCTGCTGCCCCAGGCCCAGCAGGTCGCTGCCTGGGCTCTTGGTGGGCGCGGGCGCTGGTGCGGCGAAGGGATCAGACTCCGGGGCAGCAGCCGCCGCTGCGGATGATGCCAGTACCGAGAACACGGCAAAGGGATCGTCGCTGGCAACCGAGGGAGGCGCAGCACCGGACTGCTCGAACGGCTGCAATAGCGATCCAGCCCCTCCCCGTGGCACGAGCAGCCCCAAGGGATCGATATCCGGAGCATTCTCCTCAGGTGAAGACGAAGGAGTCACCGAGGAAGCAACAGAACCACATTGACAAGGCCCCACGTCCAGTTCGTACTGGCCGATGGTGATGCGTTCTCCACCCAGCAGCGGCTGATGTTCACCTCGCCCGAGTGGCTTGCCATCGACCAGGGTCGGATTGCTGCCGAGGTCGACCAGTCCGAAGCGCTGGCCATCGAAGACGACACGCGCCTGCTGGCGCGAGACATGACGTTCCGGATCAGGCAAGCAGAGTTCGTTGCCCTGCTCGCGTCCTATTCCTCCACCGCGCTCGTCGAAATCGAACGTCAGTGGCTGTTGAGGCGACGCGCCGTTGATACGGATGACGGTGATTCGCAAGACTGTTCCCGATTCAATCGCCGAACGACATGGTTAAATGTTTTTATCATCCTATCATCAGGATGACCCATCGTGTCAATCCAGTCTTGTCAAGCGGCGGCATTGTGACGAAGATCATCCTCAACCCAGCCAAGCCCGATCCCATCCGTGACCGACTCTGATCCAGACCAGACCCGCGTGATCGGCGCCCAGCCAGCCTCGACCGGTGGAGCCCGAGCCGCAAGCTCGTCCAGCGCGCTGCCGAACGGCACCCGGCTGTCGGAAGAATTCGAGATCGTGGGCCTGGTCGGGCAAGGTGGCTTCGGCATCGTCTACCTGGCCGAAGACCATTCGCTGCAGCGGCGCGTGGCCGTCAAGGAGTACATGCCGGCATCGCTCGCGATGCGCGGCGACGACGCCTCCGTGGTGCTGAAATCCGAGCGCGACGCCGACACCTTCCGGATCGGCCTGCGCAGCTTCGTCAACGAAGCCAGGCTGCTGGCCCGGTTCGACCACCCCGCCCTGCTCAAGGTCTACCGGTTCTGGGAAGCCCATGGCACGGCTTACATGGCCATGCCCTATTACGCAGGGCAGACACTCAAGCAGATCATCGAGGCGCGTGGCCAGGCTCCGGACGAAGACTGGATGCACAAGGTGCTGCTGCCGGTGATGGATGCACTGGAATTGCTGCACAGCGAAAACTGCTTCCACCGCGACGTGGCGCCCGACAACATCATGCTGCTGGCGGACGAGCGGCCGGTACTGCTGGACTTCGGCGCTGCACGCCGCGTCATCGGCGACATGACCCAGGCCCTGACGGTGATCCTGAAGCCGGGCTACGCTCCGATCGAGCAGTACGCCGAGATGCACGGCGTCAAGCAAGGCGCCTGGACCGATGTCTATGCGCTGGCCGCCGTCGTCTACTGGATGATCACCGGCCATACCCCGCCGCCGGCGGTCGGGCGCATGATAAGCGACAGCTACGAGCCGCTCGTCCAGATCGCGCAAGGGCGCTATTCCGAGCGCTTCCTGCTCGGCATCGACCGCTGCCTGTCGGTCAAGGGCGAGGACCGCCCCCAGAACATGGCGGCGATGCGCGAACTGCTAGGCTTCGCAGATTCGATCCACCAGCCCACAGCAGTGGCGCCGGGCGAATCGGCCGCACAAGGTCCCGCAGAACCGGCCAGCGCGAATGCCACCCGGAGCCAAACGGTTGCTACCGCCTCCAGTGACAAGCCACTCGATGGCGAACCTGCCACTACAGCGCCTGCCCGATCGCCTGCCTCCAGGCGCACGGCGTTCGTCGGCGCCGGCCTGCTGGCGTTGGCAGCCGCAGCATCCATGTGGTGGTTCACCGCCGCGCCTCCAGGCAGCAGCCAGCCCAGCCGGACTGAAACGGCTGCCATCCCGACCAGGAACGAGCCGGCAGCAGGCAGGGATGCCGTAGCAGTGGCGCCCGTGGCACCAGTGGTGCCTGCTGCGCCGGTACCAACACCGATCACGCTGTCACTCACCACGCCCGACGGCAGCAATCGCTATGTCCAGGGCCAGACGATATCGATCCGCGTCAGACCGGCCCAGCCGGCACAGGTCTATTGCTTCATGCAGGACGCCAAGGGCCAGCTGCAGCGCTTCTTCCCCAACCGTTTCAGACCCTCGGCGTCAGTCGATGCCATCGGCCTGACCCTGCCGGGCAAGATGAAGTTCAGGATCAACGCCGATTTCAGCGGTAAGCCTGAGGCCGTCGCCTGTCTGGCCAGCCTGCGGCCGCTCGAAAGCATCGCCTTGATCGAGAAGGGCGACTTCGTTGCGCTTGAGGTCGCCGGGCTCGACGAGCTGCGCCAGCAGCTGAGCGCCACCGCCGGACCGGGCATGGGCTGGGCCCGGCTGGATCTGCTGAAGCGCTGATAGGCCTTCAGCCGGCTCGGCCAAAGGAATGCCTCAGGGTCTATCTTGCTCAGGCAAAACTCAAGGAATCTGGTGTGTCACCTGGCCTGGATAGGCGACGGCGATCATGCCGCCCCAAGCACAAACCAGCTGGCTGACGTCATCCAGTGCCGGCAGATTGCCAATCTGCACCGTCGCCGCGCCCGGCGTCCAGGGGGCAGGCGTATTCGGCACACAGGGCATCGGAGTCAGCACCCCCATGGCGGCGGCCGTGGCCGAGATCACGGCGGGATTGCCCGGGCAGCTGCACAGGCCAAACGGCAGGATGTTGACCATGGGCATGTGATCCATGATGTTGGCCGCCGGAACGCCTGCGCTCATCACGCGCTTGACAGGCAAGACCTGCAAGCTGCTCGGTGCCAACCCGAAGCTGCAGCGCAGCAGCGCACCATGACAGACCTGGAATGGCATCGCGGATCACCTCTCAGACGGGGGGCGGCTTGGCCGCCTTCGGTTGCTTGGGTTTCTTGCCCAGCTTGGGCTTTTTGGTCTTGACACCGGAGCCACTGCCGGCGCTGCCGCCACTGTTGATCTTGACCAGCGCACCGCTGATGGTCACGCCCGCCGGGCCGATGTCAACGAAGCTGCTGCCGGCGACCAGGGACAGCTGTACCCCAGCCTCGATCACGATCTTGACACCAGACTTGAGATGGATCTCCTGGTCGGCATTGGCAGCCAGCTTGCCACCGACCTGGAGCTGCCAGTCCTTGAGCACTTCGACGAGCTGCGACTGGTCGATGCCGAGCAGCTGGTCGCCGCTGATCTGGACATGACTATCCCCGCCGATGTGCTCGACCAGGTCGAGCTTGACCGTGCGGTGCTGTTCGCCCTCGACTTCCTCGACGCTGTCCTTGGCCACCTTGCGATGGAAATCGGCTTCAAACGACTCGCTCACGTCCTGCTTGACACACAGGTGGCGCTCACCTTCGACCGACTCGAACTGGTCGTGGCCGACGCCGAGGTGGCTGTCATGGCCCACGAACTCGATCTGGTCATGCTCGGTGTGCAGGGTCTGATCGCGTTCGGCATGGATGCGCAGCTCCTCGGAACCCTTCAGGTCCTCGAAGCGGATTTCGTTGAAGTTCTCGACCCCACCCTGGCTCAACGAGCGCGACCTGATGCCGCTTTGCGTCATGTGAGCGGGCAGCGCATAGGGCGGCAACTGCTCGGCGTTGTAGACGCGGCCGGTGACGATCGGACGGTCGGGGTCACCCTCAAGGAACTCGACCACCACCTCCTGCCCGACCCTGGGAATGGCGATCATGCCCCAGTTCTGGCCCGCCCAGGGCTGGGCGACGCGGATCCAGCAGGAGCTGCTCTCGTCCTGGCGGCCGTAACGGTCCCAGTGAAACTGGACCTTGATCCGGCCGTACTGGTCGGTGTGTATCTCCTCGCCCTGCTTGCCCACCACGATCGCGGTCTGCGGCCCCGTGACCAGCGGCAAAGGCGTGCGGCGTGGCGGATGAAAGGGCTGGGAGGCAGGCATCGCGCGCAGCTTGACGCTGAAAAACTCCCCTTCCTGGGGGCCGGACTCGAAGGCCTGCCCCACGACCGAATACTCGGCCTGTATGACCAGGTACTCCTGTTTCAAGTCCTGACGCGGATGATCCTCCAGCGTGAAGCGCCTGCCGGGTGCCAGGCCGATCGCGTTGCCCTCGGCGCGGCACTCCTCGTGGCGGTGCTGCAGGGATTCGACCCGCACCCTGGCGATGCGCTCGCCATCGCTGCGCTCGGTGTAAACACCAGGAAAATCGAAGCTCTCAAGCTCATCGACCTGGCAGTTGGCGCTCGGATACAGCGCGTCGGCAGACACCTGCAAGTCGGCCCGCGGCTTCTCGAAGTCGAAGTCACGCAGCACGCAGCGACCGGGCTGGATCTCGGCGCCATGGGACCAGCGCCGGATGCCCTCGGACTGGCGGCTGCTGGCCTGCTCGGGCTCAAGAAAGGGCACCCGCTCGTACCCCGGTGCCGCCTCATGCACATGAGCCCCGTCGGCGACCACCAGCTGATGCCGGCCGCCCTCGTGCAGGAAATAGCCATGCATGCCCTCCTGCTCCATGAGCCGGGCGACGAAGTCGAAGTCGCTCTCCCGGTACTGGACGCGGAAGGGCCAGCGGGCATAGTCATCGCCGAGCTCGAACTTGAAGTCAGCCAGCACGTGATCGGCAAAAATCTCTGCAATGATGTCCCGCGTCGTCTTGTCCTGGAAGATGCGGCAATCCCGGGTTCTGGTCAGCAGCCAGGTCCAGGGTCGCACGACGATCAGATACCGATGCAGACGCCCCTCGCTGCCGGTCTGGTAGAAGGCGGCGGCGATGCCGTTGAACTCGCGTCCGCCTCTCTGGGGTGTGCGCAGACGCACGGAAACTGGCCTGGCCAGCAGCTCATCGGCCCGGATGTCGCCTCGCCTCGAAAGCGCCGAGATCCGGAACTCGCCATTCTGCGAGATCCTTTCGACACCGTCGAGGCGACTGAAAAGCAGCGCGTCACCCAGCGCGGTGTCGAGCTGGACCAGGGGAATAACACGGCTATCCGGCATTGGCGATTCTCCAGGCCAAAGGGTGGGCCGACTCAGTCCGAAGCGATCTCGCGCACGTCGAAGATGGGACCCGACATGCCACCCGCCGATTGGGTTTGCACATCGACCCGGCTCACGGACACCTTGCCACCGCTCAGATCGGCGAAGACGATGGTCGCCGCATTCGTCGTGCCCAGCGGCAACACAGCGGCCATCCCGATCTTGCTGGAAAACAGTCTTTCCTTGCCCGCCATGACGGGCGAGTGGTTCCAGGTTTCGACGTTCACATCGTCCTTGCTCTCGCAGGAGATATGTGCGACATAGACCCTGCCCTTGAGCCGACCGACCTCGAAGTAGCAGCCGCTGTAGGGACCTGACGCAGCCCAGGACTGTGAGCCCGACAGGAAGCCATAGACGGACCTGCCCGCCAGGTAGGGAATCCACATGCCGTCGCCGTCTTCGGCCTTGATCAGCTGCAACAGGTTCTCACCGGTCGCTTTGGACACGAGTTGCCGGGACTCTGGCGAGCTTTGCCGTATGGCAATGGACGCCTCCTGGGGGTTGCCGCCAGCGCGGGCTGTGTACAAGGCCGGTTCACGCACCAGCATCACGCCGTTGTGCCTGTACTGGACGAGATCAGAGTATTTCATGCTGCTGGGCTCCCTTCCCTGGAATGAACGCCGGTTTTCATGGATGAATCAGGCCCGCTGCCCGACGATCACCCAGCCGGGCACCGGCTTGCCGCCTTCGGTGCGAAGCGTGACGGAATCGATCGACAACAAGTCAAGATCCGCCTGCGCCAGACAGCGGCGCAGATAGCCCTCAGCGTGGGCATAGCGGCCATGCGGGTTGAGCACATGTCCTGCGGGCGCCGCCTTGCCGGCCACATCTTCGACGCTGAAGGCCAACAGCCCTCCCGGTCGCAGCGCTCCATGCGCGGCCTTGGCCACTGCATCGAGGGGGCCGAAATAGCACAGGGTATCGGCCGACAGGATCAGGCCCCAGCTCCCCTGCTGCTCCGGCTTGAGCAGGAAATCGGTCAGTTCGATCTTGTAGAGCCGGTCGTAGCAGCCCTTGGCCTCGGCCTTGTTGAGCATGCCGACCGACAGGTCCACGCCGGTCAGGCTGGCCGCCCAGGGATGGACAAGCGGACCACATAGTCCGGTGCCACAACCCAGGTCGAGGATGTCGAACTGCCTGGCTGACTGCGGCAAGCAGCGCTGCAGCGCGGTGGCCACATGCTCGGGCGCCCGGTAGGACAGCCGGTTCTGGAGTTGTTCCTCGAAACTGCTGGCGAAACCGTCAAAGGTCTGCTCGACGTAGTCGTCGGACGCGCGCGTCGGCACATCATGCCCCGAACAGGCGGCCAGATGGTGAATTGCCGTCGGGTTGCCCGGATCGAGCTGCAGCCAGTCCCGGAAGACGGCTGCTGCCTCCTCCAGCCGCCCCAGCTGGTAATACGCCAGTCCCAGCAGCTTGTGCCCCTCGGGGTGGCCGGGCGTAAGCGTGATGGACTGGCAGTAGTAGCGCACGGCAGCCTCGGCGTCGCCGCGTGCAGCCGCCAACATCCCTAGGTTGTTGTAGGCACGAAAATGCTCCGGATCGAGCTTGATCGCGCGCTGGTATTCGGCCTCGGCCGCCTCCAGCTGTCCGCTCGCCCGAAACAGGGCCCCGAGATTGTTGTGGAAGTCGGCACGGCCTGGTGCCAGCTCCAGTGCCTTACGGTAGCTGGCCAGCGCCTCCTCGATCCGGCCTTCGGACATGTAGATATTGCCGAGGTTGCTGTGGAAATCCGGATAGCCGGGCTGCTGGCTGATGGCCGCGCGCAGGGACTCGACCGCCTCGTCCGGATAACCACGCTGGAACCGCGCCAGACCAAGAAAATGCAGCACATCCGGATGGCCCGGAGCGATCGCCAGGATGCGACGATACAAGGTCTCGGCGCCTTCGAGCTGCTGGCTGCGGTGCAGGCGCTGGGCATAAAGAATCGCGTCCTGCAGACTGAGTCCGGCCCGAACCTCTTGCTCGGCCTTTTGCTCGGTCTCTGCCTGGGTCGGTAGCTTGGCTTCCTGCAGCATGCTGGTCTCCGTGATGCAAAACTGGGTTGTGCTGGACCGAATGCCTGATCGGCGCTTCAGTCGAATTCGTAGCGGAAGTCGGACGCCTCGACGCCGACATGGACCTGGGTGACCGGCTGACCTTCCAGCAGGCGACGCAAGAACTCCTCGCTGATGCGCGGCAACAGGGTGTTGGTCAGGATCGCGTCGATCATGCGACAGCCGCTCTGTTAGCGTTCATGGTTGTAGGTATGCGGGCGCTTACTCGGGTTTGAGGATGATCCCGGGGTAGTAGGTTTTCGAACCCTTGAACTTGGTGAGATCCTGGCCGCGGTTGTTCCTCGCGAACGAGCAATGCACCCAGCCAGAGATTGGGATGCCCGGCAGGAAATTCTCGAGGATCAGCTGGTCGTAATCTATCGTTTCCGAAATCCACATCGCCACCTCATAAACCGAGTGGCCGCTCACTGGGAAATCGACCGCTTCGCCCCTGACGTGCTGCGACGCGAGGACTTGCGACGACACAGGCTGATTCGACAGGCCGGAAGACGTCGTCGTTAGCTGCCCGAAGGTGAAGTGCTTGGAGAGACGATCACAGGGTTGAGCCATGTTCGGATCCTCGGTCAGGGACGTTTTTCAAGGGGGCAACGGAAGTAGCTCAGCGTCTTGGCGTTGCGCAGTTGAAGGTTGGCGCGGTCACCCAGCGCCATGACAAAGCGCAAAGAGAACTTGTCCGGCGTCTTGGCCAACGGATGGTGCCTGCCCATTTCGACCATTACCCCATCTTCGCTGATGTGATATGTCACAGCCGGATACCGAAACAGTACCGGCGTGCCGTCAGCATCAAGGCGAATGACGGCCGAACCTGACGCGAAGGACAGTTCCGGTCGGGAACAGCCGGCATCAGTGCGCGCCCAGTCGCCCACCAGTGGGTTCGGCGAATCTGCGCGAGCCTCGCCTGTGAGGCAGGCAGCCAGCACGCAGACGGCAAGGTGCGGGAAAGGCGTCATGATTTGATCGTGCTTCTCAATCGAAACCGTACTGGAAATCGTTGGCTTCGACGGCCACATGCACCCGTGAGATCGGCTTGCCTTCGAGCAGGCGGCGCAGGAACTCCTCGCTGATGCGCGGCAGCAGGGTGTTGGTCAGGATCGCGTCGACCATGCGCCCGCCGCTCTCGAGTTCGGTGCAGCGGCTGGCGATCAGTCCCACCACCGCCTCGTCATAGCTGAACGGCACCTGGTGGTTCTGCTCGACGCGCCGCGCCACGCGGTCCAGTTGCAGCAGCGCGATCACCCGGATCATGGCGTCGCTCAGCGGGTAGTAAGGAATGACCACCAGCCGGCCCAGCAGCGCGGGCGGGAAGACCTTGAGCAGCGGCTCGCGCAGCGCCTTGCCCAGGCCCTCGGCATCGGGCATCAGTTCGGGGTCGCGGCACATCTGCGTGATCAGCTCGGTGCCGACGTTGGTCGTCAGCAGGATCAGCGTGTGCTTGAAATCGATCACCCGCCCCTCGCCGTCCTCCATCCAGCCCTTGTCAAAGACCTGGAAGAAGATCTCGTGCACGTCCGGGTGGGCCTTCTCGATCTCGTCGAGCAAGACGACACTGTAGGGCCGGCGCCGCACCGCTTCGGTCAGCACGCCACCCTCGCCATAGCCGACATAGCCGGGCGGTGCGCCCTTGAGGGTCGAGACGGTATGCGCCTCCTGGTACTCGCTCATGTTGATGGTGATGACGTTCTGCTCACCACCGTAGAGCGCCTCGGCCAGCGCGAGCGCAGTCTCGGTCTTGCCCACGCCGGACGAGCCGGCCAGCATGAAGACGCCGATCGGCTTGGAGGGATTGTCGAGCCCGGCCCTTGAGGTCTGGATGCGGCGTGCAATCATGCGCATCGCGTGGTCCTGGCCGACGATGCGCTGCCCCAGGATGGCGGGCAGATTGAGCACGGTCTCGATCTCGTTCCTGGCCATGCGCCCGACCGGAATGCCGGTCCAGTCAGCGACGACGCAGGCCACGGACTGATAGTCAACCGTCGGCAGGATCAGCGGCTGCTCGCCCTGCAAAGCGGTCAACTCGGCCTGCAATTCCTTCAAGCGAAGCCGCATCGCTTCGGAATCAGGGACGGCATCGGGACGATGCTCGTCCCCAACGGCCGATGACGAGGCAGTGGGTGCCGGCTCGGATGAGGCGGCCTCTACCTCTTGGGCTGGTGCTGGTGCGGTCAGCTTGTCGCGCAACTCCAGCAGCTCGGCCACCAGAATGCGCTCCTTTTCCCAGCGCGCGTCGAGGGCCTGCAGCCGCTCGTGCTCGGCGACCAGGCTCGCGCTTGCCTTGACCTCACGGTCACCGACTTCGATCGCAATCGCTGTTTCACGCCCTATGATTTCGAGCTCGGTCTCAAGCGCGGCGATGCGCTTGCGGCAGTCGTCGACCTCGGCTGGCGTCGCGTGCAGGCTGACCGCCACGCGCGCGCAGGCCGTGTCCAGCAGACTGACGGCCTTGTCGGGCAGCTGGCGCGCCGGGATGTAGCGGTGCGAGAGCCTGACCGCGGCTTCCAGTGCCTCGTCGAGAATCTGCACCTGATGATGCTGTTCCATCGTCGCGGCGATGCCGCGCATCATTGCGGTGGCCAGGGACTCGCTGGGCTCGCCGATCTGGATCGCCTGGAAGCGGCGCATCAGCGCCGGGTCCTTCTCGATGTGGCGCTTGTACTCGGCGAAGGTGGTCGCGCCTATGGTGCGCAGGGTGCCGCGCGCCAGCGCGGGCTTGAGCAGGTTGGCTGCGTCGCCGGTACCAGCCGCCCCACCCGCACCAACCAGGGTATGCGTCTCGTCGACGAACAGGATGATGGGTTTGGGACTGGCCTGGACCTCGTCGATCACCGAGCGCAGGCGCTGCTCGAACTCGCCCTTCATGCTGGCGCCGGCCTGCAGCAGGCCCACGTCGAGCGCGCGCAGGCTGACCGCTTGCAGGCTGGGCGGCACGTCACCGCGCGCGATGCGCTGCGCGAAGCCCTCGACCACCGCGGTCTTGCCGACACCGGCCTCGCCGATCAGGATCGGATTGTTCTGGCGCCGACGCATCAGGATATCGACAACCTGGCGGATCTCCTCGTCGCGACCGACCACCGGATCCATCTTGCCCTGACGCGCCTGCTCGGTCAGGTCGGTCGTGAAGCGCTTGAGCGCCTCCTGCTTGCCCAGCTGCGCGGGTGCAATCGCGCCGCTGACCTCACCCGGCAAGGCGCCGGCGAAAGATCCATCCGATGCGCCCAGCACCTCCTCGGGGGAGCCGCCGACGATGCGATCGAACTCCTCGGTCAGCGTGTCGGCGCGCACGCGCTCGAACTGGCGCGAGATGGCCAGCAGGGCGCTGCGCAGGCTGGGGGTCTTGAGCGCGCCGATGATCAGATAGCCGGTGCGGACCTGGGAGGAGTGGAACATCAGCGAACCATAGACCCAGCCGCGTTCGACGATGCGTTCGACCTGCTCGGACAGGTCGGAAATCGAGGTCGAGCCGCGCGGCAAGCGGTCCAGCGCCGCCGTGATGTCGCCAGCCAGTTGAGCCGAATCGAGCTCGAAATGACGCACGATCCAGTGCAGATCCGAATCTGGAACCAGCAGGATCTGCTGCATCCAGTGCACCAGTTCGACATAAGGGTTGCCGCGCAGCTTGCAAAATACCGTCGCACCCTCGATGGCCTTGTAGCCCAGCGAATTGAGCTTGCCGAACAAGGCAACCCGACTGATTTCGCTCATGGTGATCATCCTTGCCGGAGATCCGGCAGTTTCATTCTGTGCTCAAGGCTTGCTGCCGATCCAGCGCTGGCGTCAAGACGATCTCGCGCAAATCCATCAATGGATGATCGCCCTGATCGGTCGACAGCAGCCGCTGGCCTGAGCCGACATAGACCCCGCTGGAACGCTCGGTCCATTCGGTGCGCCGGGCCAGCTGAATCGCCGCGTCGGGATGCCACTCGGAACCCGGATAGCGGGTCGGGATCAGGCCGATGCTGCCACCGCCGTTGGTGAATTCGAAACGGGCCGGCATCCAGACGGCATCGCGCAGGTCCACCGGCGCCTCGATCACGATCCTGGCCAGGCGGTCGAACGGCAACCAGTGGTAGCGCCCCTCGATGATGGCCTCGCACACCGGCCCCAGCCGCATGTCGGCGTCGGCGATCCAGCCGAAGAACTGGCCGTCGACGCGGCCCGCCTGCGCAGGAGCCGCTTCGAAGGCCCGCGCGCGCAATGCCTCGGCGTCAGCGAGGCGGCCCTGCCCGCAGGCCAGCAGCGACTCGACCAGCAAGGCCAGCCATTCATCGGGCTGACCGAAAATCAGCGGCGAGCGCTTGCCCGCGAAAACCTCGGCACGCAGCAACTCGCAATGAATGGCAGCGCTGTACATCTGCACCATGGCCAGTGCGGAGGCCTGGAGTTCGCCGGCCAGCCTGAGCTGGACCAGTGCCCGGTTCCATTGCCCCATGACGGCAAGCAGCTGAAACAGGAAGATGCGCAGTTTGGCATCGGAGGGGCTGGAGCGGACCTGCTCCTGCAACAGCTTCAGCGCCTGATCGAGGTGTCCGTCGCGCAGTGCCTGTTCCGCATCGGTAGGGCTGTTCAATTGATGGCCTCAGGTGTTCTGGTTGATCGTGGTTTCAAAAGTGTTGGTACCACGGCCGCCACCGGTCTTGACCTGCGGCACATACTCGACCGTCACCTTCTGAAAACTCAAGCCGAGCTCCTCCGACAGGATCGAGCTGTCGGCTCCCTCGCCGCCCATGACACGCTGGTGCACCAGACGGGCGTTTTCCAGCGTGATGGTGAGATAGGCCAGCGCCTCGTCACCAGCCTTGCGCACGGTCAGCACCGCCTTGCGAATCACCTCGTTGTTGCGCAGGGCCGACATCAGCGCCGTGGTCGCGCTGTCGACCCGTTTGCTCACGCGCAACAGTTCCATGTTGGTGCGTCCGGTCGGCAGGCCGAAAGCATCGCCAGGGCTGTCCATGCCCCAGGACCAGGACATGACATCAATCTCGCCGATGTGAGACTTGTCCAGCGACTCACCACGCACCGAGCCCTGGCGACTGCCTTCGATGCGGAGAAACATATCGCGTTGGGCCATGACGGACGCCCTTCATGAAGACTGACAGCAAAGCCTCGGCCTGACGCCAAGACAAGCCCGGAGTGGGGATCCGGCCTGGCTTCACCCCGGGGTCAAACGCCACGGTGGGGCTGCAACCAGGCCAGTCATTCAACCAGCCGAGGTGTTTTCGGCAATGTTCCAGGCGGCAACCCTGGCTCCGCCCTCCTTGCCACCCTTGGTACTTTGGGTCTGGTACTCGAACTTGAATTCGGCGAAGTTGAGCGTCAGGTTCTCGGTCAGCCTGTCCTCGCCCCCGCTGCCTCCGGTGGAGAGACTGCTGACGATGACCTCCTTCATCGTCAGCTTGATGTACTCGAGCGGGGAGTCACCCGCCTTGCGCACCACCAGCACGGCTTCGCCGAAGTGCGTGCCCTTGCAACACCCGAGCATCAATGCGTTGGTCGAGGCATCGACGTACTTGGTCAGGCTGATGTCCGACACGTTGACCTTGCCCGATCCGCCGCCACCACCCATATGGGTCGTGCCGCTCTGCGACATGCCCCATGACCAGGACAACACATCGATTTCGCCCTTGTGCGACTTGTCCGTGGACTCTCCTTCCACGCCTTTGATTTTCAGGAACATGTCGACAGCCATATCCGATCTCCCTTGTTGACGGTCCACTGCCTTGCTGGAAATGACGAAGGCGACGTGGACCGTAATCGCCATCGTGCAATCAAGACAGGCTTCTAGACTCAGGCGGCCTTCTCGCTGGGCAACTTGGAAACCAGGCGCAGCGAAACCGTCAGGCCTTCGAGTTGATAATGCGGCCGCAGAAAAAACTTGGACTGGTAATAGCCCGGATTGCCCTCGATCGCCTCGACCATCACTTCAGCCGCCGCCAGCGGACGGCGAGCCTTGGTCTGCTCCGAGGAATGCGCCGGATCGCCATCGACGTAGTTCATGATCCAGTCCTGCAGCCAGCGCTCCATTGCGGACCGATCCTTGAAGGACCCGATCTTGTCGCGCACGATGCACTTGAGGTAATGCGCAAAGCGACAGCAGGCAAACAGATAAGGCAGGCGGGCCGCCAGATTGGCGTTGGCAGTCGCATCCGGATCGTCGTATTCGGCCGGCTTTTGCAGCGACTGGGCGCCGATGAAGGCGGCGAAATCCGAATTCTTGCGGTGGATCAGCGGCATGAAGCCACTCTTGGCCAGCTCTGCCTCGCGGCGGTCGCTGATCGCGATCTCGGTCGGGCATTTCATGTCGACACCGCCGTCGTCGGTCGGAAAGGTATGGACGGGAAGACCCTCGACCGCACCGCCGGATTCGATGCCCCGGATACGCGAGCACCAGCCGAACTCCTTGAACGAGCGGTTGATGTTGACGGCCATCGCATAGGCCGCGTTCGACCAGGTGTACTTGCTGTGGTCGGCTGCCCCCGTTTCTTCCTCGAAATCGAAGTCATCGAGCGGATTGGTCCTGGCCCCGTAGGGAATGCGCGACAGGAAACGCGGCATCGCCAGCCCCAGGTAGCGGGCATCATCGGACGCGCGCAGCGAACGCCAGGCGGCGTACTCGGGCGTGGTGAAGATCTTGGTCAGGTCACGCGGGTTGGCCAGTTCCTGCCAGGAATCCATCTGCATGACGGAAGGCGAGGCACCCGTGATGAACGGGGTGTGGGCCGCCGCCGAGATCTTGGCCATCTCGCCCAGCAGTTCGGTATCCTGCGGGCTGTGGTCGAAGTAGTAATCGCCGACCAGGCAACCGAAGGGCTCGCCGCCGAACTGGCCGTATTCCTCCTCGTAGACCTTCTTGAAGAGCGGACTCTGGTCCCAGGCCGTGCCCTTGAACTTCTTGAGCGTCTTGCCCAGTTCCGCCTTGGATAGGTTGGCGACCCTGATCTTGAGCAATTCGTCGGTCTCGGTGTGGCTGACCAGGTAATGCAAGCCGCGCCAGGCCCCTTCGAGCTGCTGGAAGTCCGGATGGTGAATGATCTGGTTGACCTGCTCGGAGAGCTTGCGGTCGAGTTCGGCAATGATGGATTCGATCGACTTGATGACGTCCACGCCGATCAGCGGGGTCTGCGCCAGCGCCTGCTGCGCGAGTGTCTGGACGGCCTTGACAACCGCCTCCCTGGCCTCTTCGGACTTGGGCTTGAACTCCTTCTGCAGCAATGCAGCGAATTCGTCTGCCGCGGGCACAGCGCCAGGCTGCAGTTCGGTCTGGATTTGTGCGTCTGCCATTTCAACCACCTTCATTCTTTGAATTTGCCAAGAGCCTGCGCGCGCTTGCGTTCCAGCACTGCCTGCAGGACTTCAGGGCTGCCGCTGCGGTGGCTGCTGGGGCTTGGGCGCTGCAGCCAAGGATTCGAGCAGGGCGGGATCGTTCAGCACCTTGGCGATCAGGTCCTCGGCGCCGGACTTGCCGTCCATGTAGGTAATCAGGTTGGAGAGCTGCTGACGCGCGCTCAGCAGCTTGTTGAGCGCGTCGACCTTGCGGGCAACCGCCGCCGGCGAGAAGTCGTCCATGTTTTCGAAGGTCAGCTCGACGTTGAGGTTGCCTTCGCCGGTCAGCGTGTTGGGGATCTGAAAGGAAACCCGCGGCTTCATGGCCTTCATGCGGCTGTCGAAGTTGTCGACATCGACTTCAAGGAACTTGCGCTCGGCAACGGCAGGCTGCGGCTCGGCTGGATTGCCGGACAGATCGGCCAGCACGCCCATGACGAAGGGGAGCTGGATCTTCTTTTCGGCGCCGTAAAGCTCGACGTCGTATTCGATCTGGACCCTGGGTGCACGGTTGCGTGCAATGAATTTCTGGCTGCTGGTCGGCATCTCAACCCCCCCTTCTACCCAAACGATGGCCAATCAATATGGACTCACAGTAACAGAGATACTGTCATTCGTCATCCTTGGAAAGCTTCTGCCCGACGACTTTTTCCGCCTGTTCGAGGCCTTCAGGTGCCATGTCATTCATCAATTCGAGAAAGCTCATGTTCATCATGCGCTGAGCCCGCCGCAAGACGATCTGAACCGGGTTGGTGG
This sequence comes from Chitinophaga pinensis, assembly GCA_943326015.2. Taxonomy (GTDB): domain Bacteria; phylum Pseudomonadota; class Gammaproteobacteria; order Burkholderiales; family Burkholderiaceae_C; genus Malikia. The sequence continues at coordinate 28,139 of CALPRQ020000030.1, forward strand.
GTTCATTCTTTTCAAGATACTCGCAAAGAATTCCGAGCGCCTGCACCACATCGTTGCGGCCTTTCAATTGACCTATATTCAGCAATACAGGAGCCTCCCGGGATAATCCCAGGGATACCTGGTCGACGGAAATAGATTCCGGATCTTGAGCCGGACGGGTCGAAGGGAACACCCGCTTGCGATTGAGCGACTGGGACACCAGCAGCAGCATGCCATGCAGCCGGGACAGGTCCGGGACCTGTGCAGCCCCCACCTTCTCGCCCAGCAAGGCGACGATGGATTCAAGATCGTTCAATGCCGACAGCGACTGCGCTGCGAGATCGGGAGACAGGCCGAGCGCCACATCGACCAGGCCCTCGACCTGGGCGGGAGCGAGCTTGATCTCCTCGGGTGCCACCTCCAGGCGGCCTTGCACGATTTCGAGATCGCGCACAGCGAGCTGGCCATGCTGTCGCGAGTCGAGGATATAACTGGCACGGACGTCACCCGCCACTGAATCGAGTGCATTGAGCGAGGTCAGCGCGTTGAGGCGCATGGTGGGGTCACCGTCATCCGGGTCGAGGCCGGGGTGAAGCCCGGGCCATTGCTCCTGCAGCAAGCGTCTGATCAGTTCCAGTCCGAGCGCGATGCCACGGTAGCCCTGCTGATGCAGCAGGGCACGCGTCAACAGGAGGGCGGCACGCAGATCCTTGGACCGCATCAGCAAGCCTTGCGCCTGCTCCAGCACGACGGACCACTGGATTTCAGTGCCCTCGACCTCGATCGTGCCACCATCCTCGCGCCGGAACTCCTGCCTGGGCTGGGTCCGAACCGACTCCTCAAGGGCCAGGAATTGCGCGTCATATTCCAGGTTGGGTCCGCAGGGATTTTCGGCGGACACCGGCGCCAGCCATTGCTCCAGACTCATGACATGCCTTTCATTCGGGATTGAGGTCGAAGATAGCCTTCAGCGGACTTCGAACAGGTACTCGCCACCGCGCTGATGCCCGGCAGCCGTCACGGCGCCGTACCGGGGCGTCTGCGGGAACTCCCTTGTGACGGCGGTCTGCACCTGCCGGAAGATGGAATTGCCTGGCGTCCAGCCCTGCACCGAGTTGACTGACTGCATGAAGTTCCAGGCGAAGATCGAGTGCCCCTCCTTGCCTTCGTCAGTGACGGGCTCATCCCCGCCCGAAGACAGCACGACGACCGAGCGCTTGCTCAACACATCCCGGGCGTCGACCTGCGACCCCAGTCCATCCAGCGCTTCGCGTGCGAAGGCACCGGAGTAGCAGCTGTCGGAGATCAGCGCTGTTTGCCGTGGCTGGTAGCCGGCCAGCAGCCTGGAAATGTCAGCATTGGAAAGCCAGCGAGCCGGGTCATCGACTGGGGCGTCGGCGGGAATCCAGTAGCCCGCGCCATGCTTTTCGAGCGAGTAGCCGTGGCCCGCGTAGTAGATGAGCACACTGTCGGCCGGCTTGGCCTCCATAGCGATCTGGTTCAGGGCACGGATGATGTCGGCCTTGCCGGGGTTGCGCAGTACGCGCACTTCATAGCCCAGCTGGGCCTCAAGCACCCTTGAGACGGCTTCGACATCGGGAATCGCACTCTCAAGCCGGGGAATCCGGCGGTCACCGTAGTCGTTGATGCCGAACAGCACGGCGAGCTTGCGCTGGATCAGCGGCAAGGCGGGCTGGTGCTGCAGGTCCACCGCCTGTTGGACAGGCTGCGCCTGGGCCGCCTTGGCCTGGATATCAGCGATCAGTTCCTGCGTGATGCGGCACAGGCCGGTGCCGGCCTCCTCGGCACTGACACAGGACTTGGCATCGGCCAGACTGGGATCGATTTCGAGCTTGTCGATCGAATCGGCAAACAGCTTGCGCTTGAACTCATGGCGTGACGCCAGCAGGCCGGCCAAGTCGCTGGCGCTCATGGCACCGACATGGATCGGTGCGAACAAGTTGCCCTGGCTGAGCGACGACAGATCGACCAGACCGACCGTGGCGAATGATCCGGGAGAAGGAATCAGCAAAGGCAGCATGTCTGACATGGCAGCCTCGGCGGCCCTGGCAGCCTGTTCCGGCGGTGCGGCCGGTCTGCCATCAGGCAGGAGCGTCAGTGCCGTGCTGTTGCCGGCAGCCTGTACGGGCTCGTAATTGCCTGACGCTACGCTGCCCATGACGGGATAGCGACCTGGCGGCGGAAAGGCATCCTCGATCGTGGTCCAGCTGGCAGGCAAGGATTCGCCCGCCACCAACCCGCTGACACGGCCAGACAGGAGAGGCAAAGGCTGCGCGGCATAGCCCACGACAGGTCTGGCGGTGAAGGTCAGCGGTGCCGGGGTGATGCTGGCGTTCATTCCCACCGGCGGGTTGATGATGTAGTTGCCCGCATCGCCGCCATTGAGGGTCCAGTTCACACCGACCAGCTTGAACGCTCCGACATTGGCGTCGCCAAAGCTGCCGGTCGCAGCGACGCTCACGCTGTCACCTGCCACCGCGCCCGTCAGACTCACGCCGGTCAGGTTGACGCCGCGCCCGCCGTCATAGACCTTGTCCTGAGGCTGGGCAGTCACCATGAGCTGCGCCGGGATGATGTCACCTGTGTAGCGGGTGGAATGGCCATATACCGGTTTATCCGAAGCATCCTTCACGCCCAGCACTGGCGCGGTGACCAGCGTGATCGGCTTGCTGACGCCGACATTCTTGTCGGAAAAAATTCCCACGCCCGGCTGAACGACGCTTACCTGGTAGCCGTCTGGCACTCCGCTGATCACGGTCGAGGCACTCAATGCAGCGACAGTTGTGCCGTCGTACACACGGCCGATCCTGCCCTGCAGGTCAAGTGTCTCTGTGTAGAGCAGCCCGTTGCCACTGTCCTGCGCCGGGTTGGTCTCACTCCCGACGTTGAACTGGACGAAATCGTATGGCAACCCGCCCAGCGTTGTCGAGGCGGCGCCATCGGTATGGACCAGCCAGCGGCCGTTGGGCGTATTCAAGGCCCCGGCGCCAGCCAGGTTATCGAAGCTGCCGCTGTGCACCACGATCGCGTCTCCGGACGCAGCACTGCTCAGGACGGTACCCAGCTCGAACACGGCACCCGAACCGGTCAGCGACAAGACTGAGCTACCCGAATCGATAGTAGCGCCATCCACCCGGATGCCCTGGACTCCGGGTCCGTGCAGAACAATGCTCCCCCCTCCACTGTCAAGCAGGACGCCCCGGCCGATCAGGATGCCGCCGTCCTGGTTGCCATCGCTGTCGGCCTGCAGGCTCAAGGGCATGGCGCCGTTCCGGGAGCTGATCTGGATGCCGGGATTGACCGTGATGTTGCGCTGCGCCTGCAGCGTCAGCGAGCCTTGCGGACAGGCAACGCTTTCGCACCATCGGGAGTAGTCCACGTTGACATGGCTGGCCACCGTGATGTCACCGGCCTGGCTGTTGCTGCCGGCGGTACCGGTGCGGATGATGACCTGCTGTCCTTGTCCGATGGCGCTCGCAAGGTAGAAGGTATCGACGACCGCCGAATCGTCTGTCGTGGTCAGAACGGGCAGTCCATTCTCGTCGATGCTGCTGTTTACTCCATCATGGGCAGAGATCACGATGTCGTTGGGGTCGAGCAGCCAGGTACCCGGCCGGCCCTTGGCTGCCGTGGCATCGATCGCAGCGGGCCTGGCATCCAGATAGGCACCCGAGGTTTCGATGAGTCCGCCATCGCCGCCGTCAGGCCCTCCGTGTGCGCTCAGGTGGCCGTAGACACGGGTCGCGCGATCGCTCCAGGCGATCACCTTGCCGCCATCGCCCTGAGCGGTAGCGTCCGCCCGCAGCTGGGCGTCGGGACCGACATAGGTCGTCTGGGCATTGCGCAGCAGCGGATTGTTCCCCTGGTAATCGCCACCTACCAGGATAATGCCGCCGCCGGAAGCGCCCGAGGCATCGACAGAGGCCTGACGGTAGACACCCACCCGGTCGCCGAGCAGCTGCACCAGACCGCCCTGCCCCTGGGCGCTGGCAGCTCGGACTTCGCCGCTGACCAGGGTGGTGCCAGCCGTCGATTCGACGATGACCTGGCCACCAGCGCCAGAACCGGTCGCGCTGGCACTGGTCTGGCTGGAATCCCCCAACCCGATGTCACCCTGCGCACGCAAAACCACGCGCCCGGCCGCATCGGCACCGACGCTGTCGGCCCGGACAATGCCCTGCTGATTGACGATGCCGCCTTGCAGATCAATGCCGGCGCCCGAACCGGATGCGATCAGCTGGCCCAGGTTGAGCACCTCGTTGTCCGACGCTGTCAGGCGGAGCACCAGATCGGGCGTCCCGGAATCGATCAGCTCGATGCTCTTGCCGGCCGCCAGCATTATCTGGCCGCCTGGGGTCTGGATCAGACCTTCATTGCGCACGCTGTCACCGATCAGCCAGACGCGGCCGCCGGTGGTCGTGCTGATCCGACCCTGGTTGAGCACCTGCGCACCAGCCCTGTCAGCCGCGCCCCCAAAGATGCCCCGACCGGACAGGAAGTCGCCATTGCTGACGCTGAGCGTGGAGGCGACCAGTCCCCCGACATCCACCCGGGCACCGGAGCCGAACAGCACGCCATGCGGATTGACCAGCCAGACGCGGCCGTTGGAACTCAGGCTGCCGAGCAGGCGGCTGGCGTCCTGGCCCACGACACGGTTGAGGACCTGGCTGACTGCGCTCTCCTGCTGGAAATGGACGCTGTTGGAGGCACCAATCGAGAAGGACTGCCAGTCCAGGATGGCATTGGGGCTGTTGCGTATCGTCAGGGCGGGACCGTTGGTGACAATGCTGGCGCTGCCGTGAACCACCTGGGGACCGCCGGGCAACTGCGCCCAGGCCGTGCCGGCTGCCAGCGTGAAGGCCCAGGCCAGGGCAGCACTCAGAGGGCGGAGCACAGGAACATTTCGGTCCTGGCTCTTGGCACAGCTCGATTGGACGGCATGACGGCTCATGATGAAACTCCCGCTGGATCTGGTCTTGTTGGCATCGACAAGGACGAATCGGCATGTCAGACATGCCGCTCATCGGGCGCTCAGAAGGCGAGTTGAATGGCAACATGCGCCCGCATGTCCCCGCTCGCGGTCTGGATCGCATCGTCCTGGGCGCGCGCCCATTCGACGCTTGCCGTGGCACGGTCAGACAATTTCAGGCGCAAGCCGACACCTGCACCCGTGATGCTGCAGGCGGCTTGCCCATCAGCGCCGCAGGTCGCACCCTTGCGCTTGGCAAGCCGGCCATGGTCCACGAACAGGAGCGGGCGCAGGCTCAAGCCATCACCGCCGAAGCTGGGGCCCAGCAATTCGGCGCGGACCGCATGACCGTAGTCGCCAGCCAGCTCGCGCTCCTGGTAGCCGCGCACGCTGCCCGCCCCCCCGATGCCGAACTGCTCGCCCGAGATCAGCGCATCGGGGCTGTACTGAGCCTCCAGATTTCCGGCGAGTGCGAAGCCAGCGGGCAGTTGCAGTTGACCGAAGGCATCGAAACGGGTCTTGAAGAAATGCTTGCTGGCACCCGGGCGGGCCGCATCGAAAGTGGACTGGGCACTGCCGCCCAGATTGGCGAACAGGGAGGCGTTGATGCCCCAGGCAGATTCCACGCCCTGCGCCTGCCCGGTATAGGACAGGATCAAGGGCAACACATGCAGGCTCACGGCAGCCGGACCGCAGGCAGCCGTGCCGAGCGGACCCAGACTGAGGTAGGAGCAATCGTTGTCGTAGTCGCGCCAGTCCAGCCCCAGGCCCATGCGATGGTCGTAGTCGCCGAGACGATCGAAATGCAGATTGCCTCGCACACCCAGCACCGTGCCCTTGCCCGCAAAGGCCAGCGGTCCGGCCAGGGTCTGCGTGATGCCGTTGCTGACATCGGAGTGGGCGAGGAAGGCGTCCAGCGTCGCTGCCCGGGAATAGACCGGCAGACGGTAGCCCAGGCCGAACACCTTGACCTGGTCGAAATGGCCGGGCGATGTCTGGAACTGGGCGCTGATGACATCGTCCCTGTCGCTCAAATTGGCATGCTGGATGCCGAAGCTGAGCCGATGCCGTCCAGTCGACTCGGTGCCGGAGTTGCTGTAGCCCAGCGAAAACTGCAAGGGATGCTGGTCCTGCACCTGGACTTCGGCATCGATCTCGCCGGGCTGGGCGCCGGCGGTCAGCGTGACCTTGAGGTTCTTGGCCGGGTTCTCGTTCGAGAGCTGGATATCGCGATCGACCTTGGGCACGACGGGGGTGACACCTTCGCGCAGGCTGGGCAAACCGGCACGCAGGTTGCTGCCAGAGAAATGGCGGTTGCCCATGACCCTGACCTTGGCGAGCTTGCCCTCGACAACCTGGATCAGGACCGGCCCGGACCCCAGCGTCTGGGGCGGCACGAAGGCCAGCACGCCACCGTAGCCCGCGTCGCGATAGGCCCGTTGCAGCCGCGCGGCAGCTTGCGTGAGGTCAGCCATCGTGCGTGACGGACCAGGCAGGTCGGCCAGCACGGCATCCAGCGACGCAGGGGGCAACAGGGTATTGCCCTCGACCCGGACGGAATCGATGCGGAAAGCCATTGGCCTGGAGACAGGTGCGGATGCCGGGGAGACTGGACTGGAAGGCTGTGCGTAGGCTTGCGGGCTCAGCAGAATCAGCAATGCAAACGACAGCGCCATCAGTCGATGCCGGGGTGCAGGCTGCGCAATTCTTGCGGGTGCAGTAGCTGCCAGCCAAGACCCGGGTCTGTAATTGCATGATTGCTTCATCTTGACGCCTGCGCCTTGTGCCAACGAATTTCAGACCATTTCATTCAGAACATGAAAGATCGGTCACTCCCTGACGGGACTTATAGCACAGGAATCCAAAAGCCCCAACGACATCAACCCCGCCAGAAAATCAATACCAGCAAGCCATGACCACAAGAAACAGAGAAATCAATTCTTCATGGAAATATTTAATAAATTCATTGGCATTTAATTAATCAAAAATAATCATATATATTCTTTTTGATTTAAAAATCCAGCAGAATCCGATCGACATGGAGCGCGAGGACAGCAGCAAACGTTCATCTGTGCATCTGCAAAAAAGAACTTTCAGCTGCAGGCCGGAAGTCGCATTCGACTACGTAGAATAGGTCTGACTGAGTGTGCTGCTCGCCGGTGCAAGGCGCTACCCGCTGCGGGTAGCGCGCGAACGAACAGTGCATGCAGCATATCGTCACAATCATTTTTCTCAAACTACGCCCCATGACTGCTCCGATTCGCAAGGCCGTGTTCCCGATCGCCGGCCTCGGCACCCGCTTCCTGCCCGCCACCAAGGCCAGCGCCAAGGAAATGCTGCCCGTGGTCGACAAGCCCCTGATCCAGTACGCGGTCGAGGAAGCCTATGCCGCCGGCATCCGCCAGATGATCTTCGTCACTGGCCGCACCAAGCGCAGCGTCGAGGACCATTTCGACACCGCCTACGAGCTCGAAAGCGAGCTCGAGGCCGCTGGCAAGAAGGAACTGCTCGCGGTGGCGCGCTCCATCGCCCCGGCCGACATGAGCTGCGTCTTCGTGCGTCAGCACCGCGCGCTGGGCCTGGGCCACGCCGTGCTGTGTGCCAAGAACCTGGTCGGCAACGAGGCCTTCGCCGTGCTGCTGGCCGATGACCTGATGGTCGGCGAGCCGCCCATCATGGCGCAGATGGTCCAGCAGTACGCCGACTGGCGTGCCAGCCTGCTGGCCGTGCAGGACGTGCCGCGCGAGCACACCAGGCGCTACGGCATCGTCTCGGGCACGGTGATCAACGACTGCCTGACCGATGTCAGCGGCATCGTCGAGAAGCCGGCCCCGGAGGTCGCGCCCACCACGCTGGCGGTAGCCGGTCGCTACATCCTGACGCCAGGCATCTTCAAGGAGCTTGAGAACCTGCCGCGCGGCGTCGGCGGCGAAATCCAGCTGACCGATGGCATCGCGCAACTGCTGCGGCGCGAGAAGGTGTTCGCCTATCGCTATGCCGGCACGCGCTACGACTGCGGCAGCAAGCTCGGTTTCCTGCAGGCGACGGTCGATCTGGGCCGTCGTCATGCCGAAGTCGGTGCCGACTTCTCTGATTGGCTGGACCAGAAGACCAACTGAAGCCTGACTCGATCGCTGCCCGGCCGCGGCCGACGACCCGTTTCCGAGCCACGCTCGAACAACGGTCGCCCGGCGTGCTGGTCGGACTCCCTGCTGACCTGGGCCTCGCGCCAGGCTTGACGCATCGCACCAGCCAACGCCAAGATAGATGCTCAAGAACAGGGGGGAGCCGATGGCAGCCAAGCAGATCATCTTTCACGACAACGCGCGCGCCAAGATCCGGCGCGGCGTTGACACGCTGGCCGAGGCCGTCAAGGTCACGCTGGGCCCGCGCGGACGCACCGTCATCCTCGAGCGCGAATTCGGCCCGCCGCAGATCGTCAACTCGGGCGTGCTGGTCGCCAAGTCGATCGAGCTGGAAGACCGGTTCGAGAACATGGGCGCACAGTTGCTGCGCGAGGTTGCTGCCCGCACCTCCGAAATGGCGGGCGACGGCACCACCACGGCTACCGTGCTCGCGCACAGCATGATCCACGAGGGCCTGCGCTATCTCGCGGGCGGCATGAACCCGATGGAGCTCAAACGTGGCATGGAGCAGGCCACGACCGCCGTCGTCGCCGAGCTGAAGGCCATGGCTCGTCCCTGCGCGACCTCACAGGAAATCGCCCATGTCGCCGCCATCTCGGCCAACAACGACCCGTCGATCGGCGAGCTGCTCGCTGGCGCGATCGACCGGGTCGGTCGCGAGGGCGCGATCTCGATCGAGGACGGCTCCGGCCTTGAAAGCGTGCTCGAGGTGGTCGAGGGCCTGCAGTTCGACCGTGGCTGGCTATCGCCCTACTTCATCAACAACACGGAGCGCCAATCCGCCTTGCACGAGGATGCCGCCATCCTGCTGTGCGACGGCAAGCTGTCGTCGCTGAAAGATCTGCTGCCGCTGCTGGAGCAAGTCGTACAGGCTGGCCGCCCGCTGCTGGTGATCGCGGAAGAGGTGGACAACGATACGCTGGCCGCGCTGGTCATCAACAGCCTGCGCGGCTCGCTCAAGGCCTGCGCGGTCAGGGCGCCGGGCTTCGGTGACCGCCGTCGTGCGATGCTGCAGGACATCGCGATCCTGACCGGCGGCAAGCTCGTCAGCGAAGCAGTCGGGCTGCCGCTGGCCAAGGTCGGACTGGCCGATCTCGGCCGCGCCAGGCGGATCGAAATCGGCAAGGAAAGCACCACGCTGATCGACGGCGGCGGCGAGCCCCCAGCCATACAGGAGCGCATCGCGCAGATCCGCCGCGAGCGCGAAACCGCCAGCAGCGACTACGAGCGCGAGCAACTGGCAGAGCGGGCTGCCAAGCTCGCCGGCGGCGTGGCGCTGATCAAGGTCGGCGCCGCCACCGAGACCGAGCTCAAGGAACGCAAGATACGGGTCGAGGACGCGCTGCACGCCACCCGGGCGGCGGTGGAGGAAGGCATAGTCCCGGGCGGCGGCGTCGCGCTGCTGCGCGCGCGCCGCGTGCTGCAGTCGCTCGAAGGCCAGACGCTGGACCAGAGCTCGGGCATCCGGCTGGTCGCGCGTGCGCTGGAGGAGCCGCTGCGCCGCATCGTGGGCAACGCGGGTGACGAGCCCTCGGTCGTGCTCAACCGGGTCGATGCGACCGAGGAGATCGCGCAGGGCTACAACGCGGCCACGCGCGAATATGGCGACCTGCTGCAGATGGGCGTGGTCGATCCGGCCAAGGTCACAAGGCTGGCGCTGCAGAACGCGGCATCGATCGCGAGCCTGATCCTGAGCACCGACTGCCTGATCGCCTCGCTGCCAGCGCCGACTCCGACTCTGGCCAACAGCGCGGCGCCGGAGCCGGACTACCTTTAGGTCGCTGCCGCCGCGTCGTGGCGCTTGAGGCGGTGTCCTTGCGCGGTGTAGACGCGCCAGCGTCGGCGCGCGGCATCGCGGCCGGGCTCATCGAGCCCCACGACCTCGACCACCTTGCGGTAACCCTCGTAGGCCGGCGGCAAATCGGTCAGGGGCAAGGCATTGACCAGCACCTGCGCGCCTGGCCATTCGACGGCCCGGTCCGCGATCAGGATCGGCGAATGCGCCTGAACCAGACTCCCGCTGTCCCAGGCCGCGTGCGCGATGAACTCCTCGGCCGAAAAGGTCCAGAGCGCCAAGTCGAGCTCGCGCGCGAGCTCGGAGGGCACACAGACCAGCGCGCTCATGCCCGCTTGCTGCACCTTGCGCAACAGTCGGCACAGGTAGCGCAGCGGGTCCGCCACGTTGAAATGAAAGGCCACTTCGGGCACAGCCGCCACGCTCAAGCCTTCTTCCTGGATTTGGTTTTCGTTACAGTATTGGCGACCTTGTTCAATTTTTCAGACTTCTCCAGCTTGGAGGCCTTGACGTCCTTGCCGGTATTCTTCTGCGCCCCCTTGACCGGCTCGGCAGCAACGGTATCCATGCGGGCCGGCAGCTCGGCTGCGATGCGCGCTGCCTCATCGACCAGGTACTGCAGCAGCAGGCCGACCGGGCGGCCGGTCGCGCCCTTGGCCGCGCCGCTTTTCCAGGCCACGCCCGCGATGTCCAGATGGGCCCAGGCCTGCTCGGGCTGGACGAACTTCTGCAGGAACTTGGCCGCCGTCACCACGCCGGCCTGGCGCCCGCCGACGTTGCCCATGTCGGCAAAATTGGACTTGAGGCCCTCGGCGTAGTCGTCGTCCAGCGGCAGGCGCCAGCACAGGTCGAGCGCGGCGTTGCCGGCCTCCTGCAGCTGCTGCGCGAGGTCGTCCTGGTTCGCGAACAGACCGGCGCGCACGCCACCGAGCGCGATCACGCAGGCACCCGTCAGCGTCGCGATATCGACCAGCGCACGCGGCTCGAAGCGCTGGGCGTAGGTCAGCGCATCGCACAGGATCAGCCGGCCCTCGGCGTCCGTATTGAGCACCTCGATGGTCTGGCCGCTCATGCTGGTGACCACATCGCCGGGCTTGACGGCACGACCGCTCGGCATGTTCTCGCAGGCCGGGATCAGGCCCACCACGTTGAGCGCGGGCTTGCATTCAGCCAGCGCGGCGAAGGTGCCCAGCACGCTGGCCGCGCCACCCATGTCGAACTTCATCTCGTCCATCTCGGCAGCCGGCTTAATCGAGATGCCACCGGTATCGAAGGTGATGCCCTTGCCGACCAGCACCACTGGCGCCACAGACTTCGGCGCGCCCTGGTACTTCAGCACGATGAAGCGCAGTGGTTCGTCCGACCCCTGAGCCACCGCCAGGAAAGCGCCCATGCCCAGCTTCTCGACCTCGGACGGGCCCAACACCTCGCAGCTCAGGTGCGGCTTCCTGGCCAGTTGCTGGGCCGCTTCGGCCAGCAGCTTGGGGGTAGCGTGATTGGCCGGCCGGTTGGCCCATTCCTTGGCCAGCTCGATGCCGCGCACCGTCGCGCAGCCCAGCTCGAAGCCCGAGCGCACGACACCGGCATCGGTCACGCCGATGTCGACGCGGCGGATGAGGCGCGGCTGCGGCACGCTCTTGGTGGCCGTGTAGGCATAGCTGCCCTCGGCCACCGCCTGCACCAGCGCGTTGACCGAAGCCACATCCAGCGAGCCGGCGTAGAGGCCCAGGCTCTTGACCTTGGCGCCCTTGAGTGCGGCCATGGCGGCCAGCATGACCTTGCGCGACTGGGCAGCCGATCCGTCACCGGCACGCGCGAACACCAGGCGGCGCGCCGCCACGCCAGGCAGTCCATAAGCTTGCAACAGCTTGGCCGTGCCCTCTTCCAGGTCCTTGGCCGCGATGGCGGACTGGACCCAGACGCTGACCGGATCTTGCGCGTGGCGGCTGGCTGCCAGCACCTCGTCAGGGCACAGCACCAGCAGCGCATCGACTTCCCATTCGGCCGTCTGGGCCAGGCTCACGGACTTGAGTTCGAAGTTCATAATGTCGGCTCTAGTAAAAATCCTGCTGATGTTATTCCATTCTTCTATCAGGCGAGAGCTCGCGCGCAGCTTCGGCGCCAATCTGCTGGTGCTGTTCACCATCGTGCTGACCATGCTGCTGATCCGCACGCTGGGCATGGCGAGCAAGGGCAGCGTCAACCCGCAGGAAATCCTGCTGGTACTGACCTACAGCGTGATGGCGCAGATGCCGATCGTGCTGACGATCGCGTTGTTCGTTGCCATCGTCTCGACACTGTCGCGCATGTACGCCGACAGCGAGATGTTCATCTGGTTCTCGGCCGGCCGCGGACTGGCCGACTTCCTGCCGCCCATCCTGCGTTTTGCCTGGCCGGTGCTGGCCGCTGTCGCGCTGCTGGTCGCCTTCGCCTGGCCCTGGGCCAACAAGCAGACCGAGCTGCTGCGCATCCGCTACGAGCAGCGCGGCGACCTGGAGCGGGTCAGTCCGGGCCAGTTCATGGAGTCCTCGGGCGGACGGCGCGTCTTCTTCATCGACCGCGACACCGAGGGCGGCAAGCAGGGCCGCAATGTCTTCATCGCCGACACCGGCCCCGACGGGCGCGAGACGGTCACTTCGGCGCAGGCGGGCCGGATCGAGTGGATCGGGCAGGACCAGTACCTGATGCTGGAGCGCGGACAGCGGCTTGAACTGCCGTCCGCCGCACAAGCCGATGGCATGATCCGGGTCAGTGAATTCGAGAACTACGGCATCCGCATCGGCGGCACGGGGAGCGCCGGCGGTCAGACCGCCAAGCTCAAGGCCCAGCCGACGCTGGAACTGCTGCGCGAGCCCACGCGCGCGGCACTGGGCGAGCTGTCCTGGCGCATCGGCATGGCGATCACGGCCTTCAATTTCGTGTTGATCGCGGTGGCTGTCTCGGTCTCCAACCCGCGCGCCGGGCGCAGCGGCAACCTGGTCTTTCTGCTCTTCAGCTTCGTGCTCTACTACAACCTCGTCAACCTCGGCACCGGCTGGATTGCAGCCGGCAAGTTCAACTGGCTGGGCTACATGATAACCATCCACGGCGGCGTGCTGGCGACCACCCTGGCCTGGCTGGCCAAGCGCCATTACAACTGGCGACTGTGGCCGCAACGCCGCGCGGCCGTGGGGGTAGCGGCATGAGGACGCTGCGCCGCCTGATCTACGGCGAGATCCTGGTCGCTGTCCTGTTCGTGCTGCTGGCCTTCCTGGCGCTGTTCTCCTTTTTCGACCTGCTCGACGAACTGCCCGCGCTGGGCCGTGCCTCGCCGCTGGACCCCGCGCGCATTTACGCCTTGCCGCAGGCCCTGGCCTTCGTCGCGCTGCAGCTGCCAACCCGGATCTACGAGCTGCTGCCGATCGCGGTGCTGATCGGCAGCGTCTTCGTGCTGGTGCGGCTGGCGCAGAGCTCGGAGTTCACCATCCTGCGCACCAGCGGCCTGGGGCCCGGACGCGCGCTGCGCACCCTGCTGGCGCTCGGTGCCGGCTTCGTGCTGCTGACTTTCACGGTCGGCGACTATGTCGCGCCGCTGGCCGGCAAGACCGCCCAGCTGCTCAAGGGCCATTACCAGGGCCGCACCAGCCTGGGTCGCACCGGCGCCTGGCTCAAGGAACGCTCGGACGACAGCCAGTTCTCGGTCAACGTGGGCGCGCTCGCTGCCGACGGCAAGTTGCAGGAGGTGCGCATCTTCGAGTTCGGCGCGGATGGTAAGCTGCGCGGCACCTTGAGCGCCGAACGGGGCCATGTCACATCCGCTGGCCATTGGCAGCTCGAGCAGGTCCAGCGCCGGGTCTTCGACACCGACGCAGGTCAGGCCCATGTCCAGCGCGAGTTCCTGCCGCAATATGCCTGGCAGACCGGGCTCAGCGCCGAGATGGTATCGGTCGCGCTGCTCAAGCCCGAGCGCATGGCCACGCTCGACCTGTTCCGCTATGTGCGTCATCTGGAGGCCACCGGCCAGAGCGCGCAGCGCTACGAGATCGAGTTCTGGCGCAAGCTGTTCTATCCGCTCAGCTGCCTGGTGATGGTGGTGCTCGCGCTGCCCTTTGCCTACCTGCATTTCCGCTCCGGCGGGGTGGCGGGCTATGTCTTTCTGGGCGTGATGCTGGGCATCAGCTTCTTCCTGCTCAGCAATGTGTTCGGCTATATCGGCAACCTGCGCGCCTGGGCACCCTGGCTGGTGGCCGCTGCGCCGTCGCTGCTCTACTCGCTCGTCTCGCTGGGCGCCTTCGGCTGGCTGGTGCTGCGGCACTAGCCAACAGCATCTCCGTCCCTTGGCGCCGCCACTCAACAGAATCCAGACCCCCATGCTCGCCATTCTCATCTTTGCCCACGGCTCGCGCGACCCGCTCTGGCGCGCGCCGGTCGAGGCGGTCGCCCATGCCGTCAGCGCCCAGGCCCCGGACGTCCATGTCGGCTGTGCCTACCTCGAACTCTGCACCCCCGAGCTGCCCGAGGCCGCCGCGCAGGCCATCGAAGCCGGCGCGACCGAGGTGCGCGTGCTGCCGCTCTTCTTCGGCATGGGCAAGCACGCGCGCGAAGACCTGCCCGTGCTGATGGAGCAGTTGCGCCAGGCTTACCCGGCGGTGAAGTTCCTGCAGCTGCCCACGGCCGGCGAGCAACCGCGCCTGACCGCACTGCTGGCCGAGCTGGCGCTGGAAGCCGCATGAACCTGCATCAGTTCCGCTTCGTCCAGGAGGCCGTGCGCCGCAACCTCAACCTGACCGAGGCGGCCAAGGCGCTGCACACCTCGCAGCCCGGGGTCTCGAAGGCGATCATCGAACTCGAGGACGAGCTGGGCATCGAGATCTTCTCGCGCCACGGCAAGCGCATCAAGCGGGTGACCGAACCCGGCCAGCATGTGCTCAAAAGCATCGACATCATCCTGCGCGAGGTCAACAACCTCAAGCGCATCGGCGAACAGTTCTCGGCGCAGGACAGCGGCAACCTGAGCATCGCCACCACCCACACCCAGGCCCGCTACGTGCTGCCCGGGCCGGTGGCCAAGCTGCGCATCGCCTACCCCAAGGTCGGCATCAGCCTGCACCAGGGCTCGCCCGACCAGGTCGCGCGCATGCTGCTCGACGAGACGGCAGAGATCGGCATCGCGACCGAGTCGCTGGGCCAGTATGAGGATCTCGTCACCCTGCCCTGCTACGACTGGCAGCATGTACTGGTGCTGCCGTTCGGCCATCCGCTACTGGAGAAGGACCGCATCAGCCTGGAGGACCTGGCCAGGCAGCCGCTGATCACCTATCACCCGACCTTCACCGGCCGCACCCGGATCGACCAGGCCTTCGCGCAGCGTCACCTCACGCCCAATGTGGTGCTCGATGCGATCGACTCCGACGTGATCAAGACCTATGTCAAGCTCGGCATGGGCGTGGGCATAGTCGCCGAGATGGCCATGCAGGGCGATGAGCGCAGCCCCGACCTGGTCGCGCGCCCGGCCGGCCACCTGTTCGGCCAGAACGTCGCACGCGTGGCCTTCAAGCGCGGAGCCTACCTGCGCCTGTTCGTGCTCAAGTTCGCCGAGTTCCTGAGCGAGCGGCTCAGCCGCGACCTGATCGCGAAGGCGATGCAAGGCCATGGCGCCGATTACGAGATGTGAGGCCAGGGCAGCGGATCGACCGAGCGCTGACTTTGAACGGGCTGTTGGATGAGCACGGATCGCTTGCGAGACCCGCTGGTTGCCTATTTCTGGAGCGGAGATGCGATCCGGAGCCGATCCGTCAGCGAGGTCGTGCTGACCGGCCTGCTGGACCTGCCCGCGCCCACGGCCCGGCTGAGCGCCGATTGGCAGCGGGAAACCTTGCGCCTGGGCCTGGAAGCGGGCGACGTCGAACCCCTGTCGCTGGCCAGGTCGCGGACGCGCTGGCCGGACTACCGGCAATGCATTCAGGTGATGAACGAGTGGATCGGCTCGCTCGGTCTGCATGGGATGCTCGACGCCTCCGAACTGGCCTTGATGGCCTGCCGTGGCGCGCGCTACCACCATGACGCAGCACAATATGGCGCAGCAGCCTTCTGCAATCTGTTCCTGAGCGAGGACCGGGGGCAGGACCTGCATTTTCCCGCCACCGGGCAGCGCATTCCTCTGACCAGGGGCAGGACGGTGATATTCGATACGGCGCAGCCGCATGCCGTGATCGGGCGCCACGGCACGGGCTTCGACCCGGACGACTTCCCGGCCGAGCCGGACTGCAGCCAGATCTTCCTGAGCTGGGAGCTGCCGATCGAGCAAGCCGAGCTCGCGCGCGCACTGCGGATAGCCTTCGACATCGACCCGGCAGGCGCCAGACAACTGGACCAGGAGCAGGTCTGGATCGACGGCGCCCCGGCCAGCCCCTGCCCGGATTCGGGTCGGTGGCTCAGGGGCGGCGGTCAGAAATCGTCCGGATAGCTCGACGGGAAGCGGCCAGCCGGCCGCCCCGCGTCACAGCACCAGATCGGTCGCCACCACCAACTTGGTCACGCCGGTCAGCTCGATCTCGTACTCGGCCGCCATGTCCTTGTCGGTGTTCAGATAGAGCACGCCACCAGCAAAGCGGGCCTGGCCCGCCGTTGCCGTGAAAGCGCTGACCCAGCTGAAGGCCTGGTCGCCGGCCACGAACGAATTGGCGTCGATCGCGGACAAGTCGATCTTGTCCTGGCCCGAGACGAAATCGGTGATCACGTCGCGCTGTCCGCTGGCGAGCCCGAGTTCGGTCAGGGCCTTGAAGTCGAAGATGTCATTGCCTGCGCCACCCGTCAGCTTGTCAGCACCCACACCACCGATGAGCGTGTCGTTGCCCGCGCCGCCATCGAGACTGTCGTTGCCACCCAAGCCCGAGAGCTTGTCGTTGCCACCCAGACCCGAGAGCTTGTCGTAACTTCCCGCATCGATGGTATCGCCCTTGAGGGTGTCGGCAGCGCTGGTGCCGGTCAGCGTCAGATCGTCACGCACCGCCGTGACGTTCATCGTCATCTGGTACGCGTTGGCCGACATGGCCGTGCCATCGCTGACCTTGAAGCCGAAGCTCGCGTAAGCCTCGCCATTGCCATCGACTGCCGGCGTGTAGGCCAGCTTGCCCGCCTTGATGTCGGCCGACTTGATGACCTGATTCAGCGTGACATCGGCGCCGTTGAGCTTGAGCGCGCCCTTGGTCTCCAGCGTCGTGATCTTGACCGACTGCAGGCTATCGTCCGCATCGACGTCGCTGAAACCGAAGTCCGCCAGCGCGAACTTGCGGGGCGTGTCCTCGTTCAAGGTCACCGAGTTGTGGCTCGCCGTCGGCGCTTCGTTGAGATCGGTCACGCTCACCGTCACCGCCTGGCTGTCGCTCAGCTTGCCGTCGCTGGCCTTGACCGTGATCGCGTAGCTGCTCTTCGTCTCGTAGTCCGCCGACGCCTTGAGCCTGACCGCACCCGCCACATCGATCGTGAACTTGCCCGCATCGGTGCCCGACAGGCTGTAGCTCAGCTTCGCGCCGGCATCGACGTCGCTGGCCTTGGCCTGGTAGACCACCTGGCTCGTCGCCGCGTTCTCTTCCACGCTTGCACTGCCGCCCGAGGTCAGCACCGGCGCTTCGTTGACATCGGTCACGCTCACCGTCACCGCCTGGCTGTCGCTCAGCTTGCCGTCGCTGGCCTTGACCGTGATCGCGTAGCTGCTCTTCGTCTCGT
>CALPRQ020000031.1 GCA_943326015.2 Chitinophaga pinensis
CGTGAGCCGGACCGGCGGCCACCGCATGCTGGGGTACCAGAAATTGGTGTCCGCCGATCCGACTCACGCCGCAGGGTGCGGGTAAGCGTTGATGGCAGGGCAGACAGCCAATCCATATCGGAGTGTCGGAGATTGGTATCACCTGGTCCGATCTCATGCTTCATGGAAGCATTGATGGCAGGGCGGGTGGACGCCGATTTCTGGTACTCCAGCATGAGGTGTCCGCCCGCCCTGCCACCGGTGCCTACCCGTCCCCATGCGACATGGCTGATGCCTCAGAGCTCCAGTTGCGCGCGCAGCTGCTTGAGCCGTTTCGTTCCTATGCCCTTGGCCCGCAGCAGGTCGTCGAGCGAGCTGTAGGGGCGGTGCGCGACGATCGACGCGGCGACCTTGTCGCTGATGCCCTTGAGCGAGCTGATGCTGGCGGCGCTGGCGCGGTTGATCGAGACCCGCTGGGCGCTGGCCTCGGCTTTGGCCGCTGGCAACGTCTCTTGTGCTGGTTCCGCTGCCGGTACTGGCTCCAGCTCGGGCTCCTGCGCTGGGGCTGGCGCTGTCGTGGCCGGTTGCTCCAGCCGACGGTAGTCGCGCGTGACATAGCCAGCCGGGGTCCATTCGCGCAGCATCAGCGTGAGCTCGCGGTCTGCAGGCCAGGGCGCTGCATGCACGACAAAGCGGTTCTGTTCCAGGCTGGCCTGACCGTCGAGGCAGCCGATCACCAAGCTGGCCACTGGTGTGCCGGACCAGCTGGTGCCGGCGTAGGGGGCATCGAGCGCCCAGAGTTCGAGCGCCAGCGTGCCGCTGAGGTTGCCGGGCGCACGTGGGTTGCTGATCGACTCGACTTCGATCGTCATGCCCTCGCTGCTCCGGTGGCCGGCTACCGTTCCGTGCAGGCTGGGTTGCGCGAAGCTTTGCAGCAGCTCGAAGGTCTGCTGGTCATGCAGCTTGGCGTAGTCGCCCGGCTGGCCCGAGACCAGCCTCAGGCTCATCCGATGGAAGTCGTCGCCGGCCGGCGGTTGCGCGGTCGCGAGGCCGCTGACCCTGAGCAGACCTTGCTCGTCGGGTGCGAGCAGGCCGAGCGGCAATTCCGCGACCTTGACGGTTTCGTCGGCCCAGAGCTGCAGTGCCGATTGGCCCTGATCTGACCAGCCGCAGGGAGCGGCAATATCGGCCTGCAGTTCGACCTGGTCAGCGTCGAATCGATAGCCCAGATTGCCGCAGAAATTCATGCGGGGCCTGGAAATGGAGTCTGACATATCGGGATTTTTCCATGGAGGGCGGGTCAATGGCACAGCAATATCCGCGCCAGAGCCTCATCCCGTCAGTCCCGATGAATGGCTGGTGTCAGAGGCGGGACAGCAATTCGGTTTTCTTGCTGCCGTATTCCTGATCGCTCAGCAGGCCGCGCTGGTGCAATTCGGCCAGCCGCTCGATCAGCGTGAAGATATCGCTCTCGCCCGCGATCGGCCGAGCAGGCGGCGGCTGCAAGGTGCCGAAGTCGCTGGCAAGCGGTGGCTGCGGTGCTGCTGCCACTGGTGCTGCCGGTGTTGCCTGCAGCTGGCCATCGATGCTGAGTATCGGCAGGCGGTTGATGTCGATCAGGCCGTACTGGCTGTTGAAGCTCAGCGAGCCGCCGTAGCCCTGCTGCTGCGAGATGCCACCGATCTGGTGGTCGAGCGTGTCGTAGATCGTGACCTGGCCGTTGACCTCGATCGCGAGCCGGTGCGCCTGCGAGAAATAGGCATAGCGCACGCCGTTCTGCGCGCCGCTGCTGTCGGGCCAGCGCAGCTCCGGGCCCCACCAGTCAGGTCCCGGCGGCGCGAACAGGCTGGCGCCATCCTGGCCCTGTGCTTGCGAGTTGCCGCGCTGGATCAGGTCGGCCTGGCTGGCGACCAGACCGGCCAGTTCGGCACACAGCTGGTCGACCCGGCCCTTGAGATAGTTGTTGAACATGTCGGACAGCATGGTCATGCCGCCCGACATCCACTGGCCCGAGCCGCCGAACTCGGGATGGCTGAACTGCGCCATGCTGCCGTTGCCATTGATGACCGCGTCGAGCATGGCCGTCACGGCCTCGACGCTGAAGCCATGGCGCTGCGCGATCTGGCTGATGGCCTGCTGGCCGGAGGGGGTGAGAGGTCGCATGGTCTGAATCCTGTGAGCCTGGACACGAATGGGGGAATTGTCCGCGGCGGCGCTGGGATGCCGTGGACGGAAATGGGTAAATGTAATCCAGTCGCGCGATACCGGAATTTTTCCTGATTCGGATGCGATATTCTGGCATTTCATTTCAATTTCGCACAATGGCGGTGCATCAAGGCACGAAAACGGGGATTGATTGGCCGGTTTCGCGCTGTCCGATTCGGCGAGTTTCGCGTGGCCGCCGCCCCCGCGTGGAACCTGGGTCCGAGACGCTACGATAGCGGCCCCATGAACGAAGAAATCCTCGACCTCAAGCCCGCCACCGCTGACCCTGACAGCCTGGCCGCCTACGCCCAGCGCGCCTACCTCGAATACGCCTTGAGCGTGGTCAAGGGCCGCGCGCTGCCCGATGTCTGCGATGGCCAGAAGCCAGTGCAGCGCCGCATCCTGTACGCGATGCAGCGCATGGGCCTGGGCTACGGCGGCACCCACCACAACACCCCGGCCAAGCCGGTCAAGAGCGCGCGCGTGGTCGGCGACGTGCTGGGTCGCTACCACCCACATGGCGACAGCGCCGCCTATGACGCGCTGGTGCGCATGGCGCAGGACTTCGCGCTGCGCTATCCGCTGATCGACGGCCAGGGCAATTTCGGCAGCCGAGACGGCGACGGCGCCGCCGCCATGCGCTACACCGAGGCGAGGCTGTCACGCATCACCAGCCTGCTGCTCGACGAGATCGACCAGGGCACGGTCGATTTCATTCCCAACTACGACGGCAGCACCGAGGAGCCGAAGCAGCTGCCCGCGCGGCTGCCGTTTGCGCTGCTCAACGGCGCCAGCGGCATCGCTGTCGGCATGGCGACCGAGATCCCGAGCCACAACCTGCGCGAGATCGCGACCGCTTGCGTCGCGTTGGTGAAAACCCCGCAACTGACCGATGCCGAGCTGTTCGAGCTGATCCCGGGCCCGGACTACCCCGGCGGCGGCCAGATCATCAGCAGCGCGGCCGACATCGCCGACGCCTACCGCAGCGGGCGCGGCAGCCTCAAGGTGCGCGCGCGCTGGAAGATCGAGGACCTGGCGCGCGGCCAGTGGCAGCTGGTCGTGACCGAATTGCCGCCCGGCGTCAGCTCGCAGCGGGTGCTGGAGGAAATCGAGGAGCTGACCAACCCCAAGCTCAAGGCTGGCAAGAAGGCGCTGAGCCAGGACCAGACCCAGCTCAAGGCGTCGCTGCTGGCGGTGCTCGACGGCGTGCGCGACGAGTCGAGCAAGGACGCGGCGGTGCGGCTGGTGTTCGAGCCCAAGAGCCGCGCCATTGAGCAGCAAGAGCTCATCACCGCGCTGCTGGCGCACACCAGCCTGGAGACCTCGGCGCCGATCAACCTGACCATGGTCGGGCTCGACGGCAAGCCGGTGCAGAAGTCGATGCGCCAGATGCTGGTCGAATGGGTGGCATTCCGCCAGACCACCATCACGCGCCGCAGCCGGCACAAGTTGCAGAAGGTGCTGGATCGCATCCACATCCTCGAAGGCCGGCAGCGGGTGCTGCTCAACATCGACGAGGTGATCGCGATCATCCGCGAAAGCGACGAGCCCAGGGCGGCGCTGATCGAGCGCCTCAAATTGTCGGAGCGCCAGGCCGAGGACATCCTCGAAATCCGGCTGCGCCAGCTGGCGCGACTCGAAGCGATCAAGATCGAGCAGGAGCTGTCCGAGCTGCGTGGCGAGCAAGGCAAGCTCGAAGATATCCTGGCCAATCCGAACAGCTTGAAGCGGCTCATGATCCGTGAGATCGAGGCCGACGCCAAGACCTTTGGCGACGAGCGCCGCACCCTGATCCAGGCCGAGAAGAAGGCCGTGGCCGAAATCAAGGTGGTCGACGAGCCGGTCACGGTGGTGATCTCGGCCAAGGGCTGGGTGCGCGCGCGCACCGGACACGGCCACGAGGCGGGCGGTTTCGCCTTCAAGGCCGGCGACGGCCTGCACGGCACCTTCGAGTGCCGCACGGTGGACCAGCTGATCGTGTTCGGCAGCAATGGGCGGGTCTATTCGGTGCCGGTCGCGAGTCTGCCGGGCGCGCGCGGCGACGGCCAGCCGATCACGACGCTGATCGAGTTGGAGGCCGGCACCCAGCCAGTGCATTACTTCGCCGGTGCGGCGGCTGCGACGCTGCTGCTGAGCGGGTCGGGCGGCTATGGTTTCCTGGCCACGGTGGCGGACCTGGTCGCGCGCAACAAGGGCGGCAAGGCCTTTGTCACGCTGGCCGAGGGCGAGACGGTCTGCGCACCTTCGGTGGTGCTGGGCGGCGGTGCTGTCCGGCTGGTCGGCCAGGATGGCAGCGTGCTGGCGCCCGCGCCAGGCGAAGGTTTGCAAGCCGGCGCTGCGCTGCCAGCCACCCATGTCTGCTGCGTCTCGCAGGCCGGTCGCATCCTGACCTGCGAGCTGGCCGAGCTCAAGCACCAGCCCAAGGGTGGCCGCGGCCTGCAACTGCTGGCACTCGATGACCAGGACCGCCTGGCCGGCGCTGCCGGCTACACCCGCAGCGTGCGCATCGAGGGCGTGGGGCGCGGCGGCAAGCTGCGCGACGAGACGCTGGAGATCCGCAGCCTGAACAACGCGCGTGCGCCGCGCGGGCGCAAGGGCGCCGACGGAAAATTCGGCTTCAAGCCCAACCGGGTGCTGCGCTGGGTCTGATGGCCTCATTTGACCGCCAGGTTTAATTGGTTTCAGGTGTTGTTTTTCCTATTTGTATAGTAGGATGATTTTGCCTTTCTCAAGTTGTTTCGAATTTTGATCTCGCCTGGCGGCAAGGAGGTTTTCGATGAACAGGAAAACCCCGTCGACAACATCGACCGAGGATTTCGAGCAAACGGCTGTCAAGCTGTCCCAGGGGCCCCTTGGCATCATCGCGCTTTTCATCGTGTTGATTCATGGCTTCGCGAGCCTGGTGCTGGGATTTTCCAACAACATCGGGGCAGAGGACCGGTCTGTTCTGGTCTGGTTTCTCGTGCTGTTTCCCGCCTTCGTTTTCGCTGTCTTCGCGTGGCTTGTGAGCACTCGGCACCAGAAGCTGTATCCCCCATCGGCCTTTCGGAACGAAGACCTTTTTCGCGACTTGGCCTACGGGCGGGCTGCCTTCGATCAGCAGTTCTCCCATGCTCCCTCCGCCGAGAAAATCATGTCGGTCATGGGCTCCCTGAAAAGAGATTCGACAGGCAGCCTGTATTGGCTGGGGCACGACCTGATGTGGACCGCGGACACCTTGTTGCGACAAGGACCGACCGAGCATGTACTGATCGGGTTGGAGCAGGCGCTCCACCATCTGGCTCAAGTGGGACTCAAGGACACGTCAGTCGAAAATGAACTCCAACTGCTGCGCGCGCAAATCCAGCTGGCGAAAGAGCTTTCTGCCTCGAACCGGGATGAGATCGCCAACCAGATCGGATCGATCATTGACAGAATCGGAGCGGTCATGGAGGCGGCGCAGTCTGATTTTCAGCTGCCGCCACATTGGAGTCGCGTCAGAACATGAGTCCTGGCAGAACAGGAGCAGTCCTGCTGTGTGATTGCATCATTTTATTCAAGGGGGATGGTCATGCGGAAGCTTTTTGTCTTGACGATTCTGAGCACCTTGTGCTCGCTGGCCTCGGCTCAGGCGGGTGCCCAGCAAGGCGGTGGGGCCGATGCCGTGTTGCCAGCGGGCAGCAAGGTCCGGGCGGTCATGCCGGTGTTCAGCCAGTTGCTGGCGTTCTCCTATCCGAAGGGCTTCGCTCCGGCCTTCGAGGAAGCCAGGAACGGCAACTACATCCAGGAGTCCGTTCTCAAGGGCGAGAGCGTGCAGAGCTGGTCCCAGATGCTCACGGTCACCGGTGCCAAGGGCCTGGCCTCGAATCCGGACCAGACTCCGATCAGCTTTGCCAACGAGATTGCAGCCGGTTTCCGGTCCGCCTGTCCCGACTCCTTCGCTGGCAGGTCCCTGGGAGAGTTCAAGCTCGATGGCCACGATGCCTTTGCCGCTGTCGCTAGCTGCGGCAATGTGGGTGCGGCAGATGGCGCCCGCAGCGAATCAGCGCTGCTGGTCGTCATCAAGGGCAAACGGGACTACTACACCTTCCAGTGGGCCGAACGGGGCAAGGCAGCCAGGGGAGCCTTGCCCTTCGATGGCGCCAAGTGGTCGGGGCGCCTGAGGCAACTGGGACCGCTGGCCTTGTGCCCGATCGTGCCCGGTGAGGCTGCGCCTTATCCAAGCTGCAGCCTCGGTCTCTCCTGAGCGGGCCGGCTGCGCCGGGCTTTCCTGTCGGGTTGCAGCGAGCGCTTCGCGCAGACCCGGATCGAGGCCGCGGTCAGGGCCGCTTGCGGTGGAAGGTGATCGGCGCGATCTGCGCTCCCATGGGGTGGGAGGACTTGCCGCCTGGGCCAGGCGCATGGCTGCAGCCGTGCGGCCCGGCCGAGAAGAAACCCGCGAAGCCGCCGTTCTTCCACTTGTCGTGGATGCGCCAGCCCAGCAGGACAGTCAGCAAGCCGGCATGGACCCAGACCTCGGCGAAATCATGCTTGCCGGCTTTCTTCAGCAGGAAATGCAGCACCGAGAGGATGGCGACCAGATAGACCAGCCGATGCAGGCGCTGCCATTTCTGTGCGCCCAGCCGCCTGATTGCAGCGTTGGTCGAGGTCGCACCGAGCGGCAGCATGAAGATCAGCGCCAGCCAGCCCACCGTGATGAGCGGACGGGTCATGAGGTCGCGCAGGATCTCGGCCAGGTCCAGGCCCAGGTCCAGCCAGGCATAGGCGGCCAGATGCAGCAGCGCATAGACGAAGGACCAGACGCCGAGGAAGCGCCGCCAGCGCGCCAGCGCGTGCAGGCCCAGCTGCTTGCGCAGCGGCGTGACCGCCAGCGTGGCCAGCAGCAGGCGCAGCGACCAGTCGCCGGTGCTGGTCAGGATGCGCTCGACCGGGTTGCTGCCGAGCTGACCGTGCAGGCCGGCCCAGAACAGCGCAGCCAGGGGCAAGGCGCAGGCGAGCAGCACGACCGGTCGCAGGAGGTTGAGCAGGCGGGTGGTGGTCATGCGACGATTGTAGGCAGCCGCCGCTGTCATGCCGGCGGTGTGGGGCTTGTCCCTGCTGCCTGACCGGACATGACAATGCCGCCCCTGGGGGCGGCATTGCGGGATGAGAGCAGGGCCGGTGTTACCAGCTGGCCTCGCGCTCGGGCGTGGCGCGGATCTTGTGAATGCTGAGGTCGGCGCCCTCGTATTCCTCCTCCTGGCTCAGACGCAGGCCCAGGACGGCCTTGATGACACCATAGACCGCGAAGCCCGAGATGGCGGCCCAGCCGGCGCCCATGGCGGTGCCGATCAACTGGCCCGAGAAGCTCACGCCACCGAGGCCGCCGAGCGACTGCAGGCCGAAGATGCCGGCCGCGATGCCGCCCCAGGTGCCGC
This sequence comes from Chitinophaga pinensis, assembly GCA_943326015.2. Taxonomy (GTDB): domain Bacteria; phylum Pseudomonadota; class Gammaproteobacteria; order Burkholderiales; family Burkholderiaceae_C; genus Malikia. Next base: position 7,581 of record CALPRQ020000031.1, read on the forward strand.
ACAGGCCGTGCAGCGGCCAGACGCCCAGCACGTCGTCGATTTTCCAGCGGTTCTGCGTCAGCGTGAACATGTAGACGAACAGCGCGCCGGCGATGGCGCCGGTCGCCAGTGCACCAATTGGGTGCATCAGGTCGGAGCCGGCACAGACCGCGACCAGCCCGGCCAGCGGGCCGTTGTGCACGAAGCCCGGGTCGTTCCTGCCGGCGACCAGCGCGGCCAGCGTGCCGCCGACCATGGCCATCAGCGAGTTGACCGCGACCAGGCCCGAGATTTTGTCGATGGTCTGCGCGCTCATGACGTTGAAGCCGAACCAGCCGACGATCAGGATCCAGGCACCCAGCGCCAGGAAGGGGATGTTCGATGGCGGGTGCGCGCTCATGGCGCCATCCTTGCGATAGCGGTTGGCGCGCGGGCCCAGCAGGATGACCGCGCCGAGCGCGATCCAGCCGCCGACGGCATGCACCACCACCGAGCCGGCGAAGTCATGGAACTCGGCGCCGGTCGCCTCCTTGATCCAGGCTTGCACGCCGAAATGCTGGTTCCAGGCGATGCCCTCGAAGAAGGGGTAGACGAAGCCGACGATGACGGCGGTGGCCAGCAGTTGGGGCCAGAACCTGGAACGCTCGGCGATGCCGCCCGAGATGATGGCGGGAATCGCGGCGGCGAAGGTCAGCAGGAAGAAGAACTTGACCAGCTCATAGCCGTTCTTCTGCACCAGGGACTCGGCGCCGACCAGGAAATGCGTGCCATAGGCCACGCCGTAGCCAACCAGGAAATAGACCACGGTCGAGACCGAGAAGTCGACCAGAATCTTGACCAGGGCGTTGACCTGGTTCTTGTGGCGTACCGTGCCGAGTTCGAGGAAGGCGAAGCCGGCGTGCATGGCCAGCACCATGATGCCGCCGAGCAGTATGAAGAGGGCATCAGTGCCCTGTTTTAGTGCGTCCATGCTTGACTTTGGTGAATGAAGTGGAGGTTTGTTGTCTGGAACAGGGATGTCTCAGTCCCTGCACCAAACGCAAGCATGAAATGTGCCAGTTTTGGGAGCAATGCCCTGGTGATGCATCGGATTGGTGATTGAGACCCGATGGGCATCCGATCCGGGTGCGGACCGGCGGCAGCGGACCGCCCCGCCGTGGCGGCGGGGCAAGGCGCTGTTCAGGCGAGTTCGGCGATCAGTTCGATCTCGACGCAGGCGCCCAGCGGGATCTGGGCCACGCCGAAGGCGCTGCGCGCGTGCGTGCCGGCGGCGCCGAAGACCTCGCCGAACAGTTCCGAGCAGCCGTTGGTGACCAGATGCTGTTCGGTGAAGGTGGAGGTCGAGTTGACCAGGCTCATGACCTTGACGATGCGCCTGATGCCGTTGAGGTCGGTGCCGGCGGCGCGGCAGGCGTGTTCCAGCGTGCCCATCAGGTCGATGGCGATGGCGCGTGCGGCGGAGCGGCCTTGCTCGGTCGTCATGGTCAGGCCAAGCTGGCCGACCCAGGGCTTGCCGTCCTGCTTGGCGATATGGCCGCTCAGGAAGACCTGCTTGCCGCTCTGCACATAGGGCAGGTAGGCCGCGGCCGGCACGGCGACCGGGGGCAGGGTGATGTTCAGGGCTTGCAGTCGGGTGTAGACGCTCATTCGGGACTCCGGTCAGGGTTGCAAAGGCGCTGATTCTACGGATTGCCCGGATTCAGGAGTCGAGCTGGTCCAGGCTCAGGGACAGCTCCCGGCAGTCCTCGGCGCGGTCTGAAGGCGGCGCGGTCCAAGTCGGCGTGGCCTGGATCACGATCACGGTCTTGTCGTCGACGCCAGCACTGACCTGGGTGTAGTCGGCCAGGTCGCTGCGCAGCGAATTCACGATCGCCGAAGGCGTGGCGCCCGTGCGCTGGCCCAGGCCGAGGATGCGCTGGACGCGCTCGTCGCCATACGGAACGTCGTCCGGATCGACCGCCTCGGAGATGCCGTCGGAGTAGAGCAACAGCGTGTCGCCGACGTGAAAAGCGTTGCTGTATTCCTGGTAGACCTCGGATTCGAGTATGCCCAGAGGCATGTTCACGCCGATGAGTTCGATGATTTCGCCATCCCTGGGGGCCAGCAGCGTAGGCATGTGGCCGGCGTTGACCCAGGTCACGGTGCGCGTCGAGTCGTCGAAGCGCAGCAAGGACATCGTCACGAAAGTCCCGAGCTCGATCAGCTTGGGCGTGATGTCGGCGTGGATCGCGTTGACCAGTTCGGCCAGCGAGTGCATGCCGCCGCGGCGTGTCGCGGACAGTCGGGCCGAGGCCTTGCTGTAGGCGTTCTTGACACCGGCGGCCGTCATCGCAGCCTTCAGGCCCTTGCCCATCACGTCGCCGGTCAGGACCTCGAAGCAGGCCGGACCGAGCTGGGTGAAGGTGTAGAAGTCGCCGTCCACCCCCTGCGAGGGCTCCGAGTGGTAGTCGATCGAGTAGCCCTGCAGGTTGGGCGGCGGGGTGCCGAACAGCAGTTGCTGCTGGATCGTGGCGCAGATTTCCATTTCCTGTGCCCGCACGCGGGCGAGTTCCTGCTCGACCTCAAGGCGGGCGGCCAGGCTCTGCTGGAGTTGCAGGTTGAGCGCTTCGAGTTCGCGCTGTTGCCTGGCCCGTTCGAGGTGGAGCCGGATGCGCGCCTGCACGGCCACCCGATTGACCGGTTTGTGGATGAAGTCCATGCCACCGCTGGCGAGTGCGAGCGCCTCGCTGTTGGCATCGGTCTTGGCGGTCACGAAGATCACCGGGATGTCGCGCGTGGCGGCGTCTTGCCTGAGCGTCGCGCAGACTTCGTAGCCGTCCATGCCCGGCATCATGACGTCGAGCAGGATCAGGTCTGGCCGCTGGCCCTTGGCGAGCAGGGACAGGGCCTGCTGGCCCGAGAGGGCTGCGCTGAGCTCGTAGTCAGCTTGCAGCATCGCGATCAGGACCTTGATGTTGGCGGGCGTGTCGTCGACGATCAGGATACGCGGCAGGGAGTGTGACGGACTCATGGTGATTTTTCTGGCTTTCAATTGCTACCGGCTGGCCGGCGCGCGGGCCTGGATGATGATCGCGGTGCGGTCGTCGGCCGCCTTGGTGCCCTGGGTGTAGGCCTCAAGGTCGCGCCGGATCTCGTCGAGCAGCGCCTGCGGCGTGGCCCCCGCGCGCAGGCCGCGCGCGAGGGCCTGCTTGAGGCGTTCCTCGCCATAGTGCAGCTGCTGCGCATCGACCGACTCCGAGACACCGTCCGAATACAGCAGCAGCGTGTCGCCGGCCTCGAACGGCGTGACATGCTGCTCGTAGACCTCGGATTCGAGTATGCCCAGGGGCAGGTTCATGCCGACGAGTTCGATGATCTCGCGTCCGTCCCGAGGGGCGAGCAGGGTGGGCATGTGGCCGGCGTTGACCCAGGTCACCGTGCGCGTCGAGTCGTCGAAGCGCAGCAGGGACATCGTCACGAAAGTCCCGAGCTCGATCAGCTTGGGCGTGATGTCGGCGTGGATCGCGTTGACCAGTTCGGCCAGCGAGTGCATGCCGCCGCGGCGTGTCGCGGACAGTCGGGCCGAGGCCTTGCTGTAGGCGTTCTTGGCACCGGCGGCCGTCATCGCGGCCTTCAGGCCCTTGCCCATCACGTCGCCAGTCAGGATCTCGAAGCAGCTCGGCCCGAGCTGGGTGAAGGTGTAGAAGTCGCCGTCCACCCCCTGCGAGGCCTCGCTGCCGCAGGCCAGCGCAAAACCCTGCAGCTCGGCTGGCAGCTCGCCGAACAGCAGCTGTTTCTGGATCAGCGCGCCGGTCTCGAGTTCGAGCGCGCGAGCGCGCGCCAGCTCCTGTTCGGCGTCGAAGCGCGCCGTGATGTTTTGCTGCGTCGAAATGTAGTGCGTGATGTGTCCGTGCGGGCCATGCACCGGCGAGATGTTCCACTCGACGCGGTAGGGCTGGCCGTCCTTGCGGTAGTTGACGGTCGAGCCGTGGAACTGCCGGCCGTCGAGCAGGCATTGCTTGAGCTCGGCGATCAGCGTGCGGTCGGTCTCGGGGCCTTGCAGGATGCGCGGCGACTGGCCCATGAGCTCGGCGCGGGTGTAGCCGGTCAGCTCGCAGAACGCGGGGTTGCAGAACTGGATGAGCGGACCGTCGTGGTCGAAATCGGCGTCGGTGATCAGCACCGCGTTGAACGACTGGCGTACCGCAAGCTCGAGCAGCGCGACCTCGCGCAGGTGGTGCTCGTGGCGGTGGTTGAGCTCAGCGAGCCGGACGCGCTGCTGCGCGAGGCGCAGATGCACCCCGAGGCGGGCTCGCACCAGCGCCGGGGTGAAGGGCTTGTGGATGAAATCGACCGCGCCCAGGGCCAGGCCACGGGCCTCGCTGGCGGCATCGGTCTTGGCGGTCACGAAGATCACCGGGATGTCACGGGTGGCGGCGTCTTGCTTGAGCGTCGCGCAGACCTCGTAGCCGTCCATGTCCGGCATCATGATGTCGAGCAGGATCAGGTCGGGTTTGTCGTCGAGCGCGAGCCGCTTGAGTGCCCGCTGGCCCGAGGTCGCCGCGCTGAGCTCGTAGTCATGCTGCAGCGTCGCGATCAGAATCTGGATGTTGACGGGCGTGTCGTCGACGATCAGCAGACTGGGCCGGCTGTGGGGCTGTGTCATGGCAGATTCCAATGGTGTTTTTTCGCGAAGTCCCGCAGTTGCTGCAACGCGGTCTCGAAATCGAAGTTCGCGATCGATTCGCCGACCGGGGCGTAATCGGCTTGCCAGGGGGTTGCGGCGAGCAACGCCTGGATGGCCTCGCTGCCTTGCTGGGAACGGGTCTGGTTGCCTTCGAGCTGGAGCGCCAGTGCCTCGATCTGGGGCCGCAGATCGGCGAGGTCGGTTTCGGGCACGGCTGATGCGGCGTCATCGGCCTGCGCGAGCACCGTCCTGAGCGGCTCCGGATCGCCGCCGAGCGCCTGTGCGGCCTGCTCCAGGCCGAGTGCCGGCGCTGCGACCGGCACGGGGTGGCGGACATCGGCGCGCGGCGCGCGCAGGCGGAACCAGAAGCGCGAGCCGCGACCGGGCTCGGAGTCGACGCCGATCTCGCCGCCCATGCGTTGCGCGAGCTGACGCGCGATGGCCAGTCCGAGGCCGCTGCCGCCATAGCGGCGCGTCCCCGAGCCGTCAACCTGCTTGAAGCGCTCGAAGACCATGCCGAGCTGTTCGGCCGCAATGCCGATGCCGGTGTCACTGACCGAGAACTCGAGCAGCGCGCTGTCGGCGTCGCTTTCGATCACATCGAGCTTGACCCGGACCCCGCCTTCACGGGTGAACTTGATTGCGTTGTCGATCAGCTTGGACAGCAGCTGGCGCAGGCACAGCGGATCGATCTGGTAATGCGTCTGCGCCCCCAGCTCGCAGCGGCTGTCCAGGCGCAGATGCTGGTGGCGCGCCGCGGCATCGAATGCCGTGACGCAGTCGTGCAGCAGCCCGGGCAGCGCGCAGTCGACCCGGTTCAGCGGGTCCTGGTCGCTGTCGAACTGTGAGAAGTTGAGCAGGTCGTCGAGCAGCGTCTGCAGCTGCTGGCTGGATTCAAGCAGGACCTGCAGCTGCTGGTGGCGCTCGGTCGCGCTGAAATCCTGCCTGTCGAGCAGCTGCGCCATGCCGAGGATGCCGTTCATCGGCGTGCGCAGCTCGTGACTCATCCGCGCCAGGAATTCGGATTTGACCTGGTTGGCTGCCTCGGCCGTTTCCTTGGCGTCGCGCAGGCGGATTTCGATCTCGCGCAGCGCCGCGAGATCGGCGGTGCGCTGGGTCAGCAGGTCTTCGAGGTTCTGTTGCTGGCGCCCGAGCTCGCGCTCGCGCGCCTCGACGGTCCCCGCGAGCTCGTTGAGGGTCTGCGAGACCGCCTCGATCTCGTCACCGCTCCTGACCCCCGTGTAACTGGAGTAATCCTGCTGCTGGATCTTCTCGATCTGGACGCGCAGTCTCAGCAGCGGTCGCTCGAGCAGGTGGTGCAGCACGAAGTGCGCGAGCAGCAGGGTGCAGCTGATCGCCAGCAGCAGCAGTCCCAGCAGTTGCAGCTGGTTGCGGTGCAGCAACTGCGCCACCTGGGCATGGGGCAGCTGGGCGGTGAAATAGACCGTCCCGCTGGCGGTCGGCTTGCTGATCACGCCGAGGAAGGCGTCGCTGTGCTCGATCAGGGCGATCGGCGGGGCCGTGAGATCGGCGCCGAGCCGTTGGGCGCGATCGGCCTGCGGACTCACGAAGCTCGCGCTCATCGAATAGCCGAGATCGCGCGAAAAGTTCTCGAAGAAGCTGCGGTCGAGGACCCGGTTCATCTCGATATGGCCAATGACTTCCCCCGCGTCGTCGCGCAGGATGCTCAAGTGGGAGCGGATCAGCAGCTTGTCGTCGAGCGGGTGGTAGCTGATGGTGATCGCAGCGTCGGGTCCGCGGTTCTGGTAGCCCGGGTGCTGCAGGCGCACCAGGCCGTCCTGTGGCGGCAGCGGGGCCGGTGCGTAGAGCGTCTCGGCTTCGTCGCGCTGCTGCGCGGCGGCCTGGCCGTCGGCGAAGGTGATGTAGGTCAGCCGGTAGCGGTCCTGCGCCTTGCGGACATAGGCGATCAGCTCGCCGTGGCGGTCGTAGAGCATGGCGCTGTGGTGGAAGGCCAGCTTGGCGTGCGTGAGCAGCTCGTTCGCGATGATCTTCTTTTCCTCGTCGATCAGGAAGCGGTTGTACTGGCTCTTGTCCTGGTAGCGGTCGATCAGGCTCACCGAGGCAGTGAACTCGGGATCCTGCTGCACGAAGGCCACGCCCTCGCGCAGCAGGGTCTCGGTGTGCGTCAGCTGCAGGGCCAGGCGGTCGAAACCGTGCTGGAGCTGCTGCTGGGACTGTTCGCGGAAATGGGCCTTGAGCTCGCTGTCGAAGTAGAAACCCAGGATCGTGGTCAGGAAAACGACGAGGCCGATCACCAAGGTCGTCAGCTTGGATTTGAGCTTGAACTGGATGACCGGCAAGGACATGGCTGGTTCAGAAGACCGGAGCGATCTGCTCGACGTTGTCGCGCGTGACGAGCAGGACCGGAATCACGACATGCCTGGGCACCGATTCGCCCTGGAGGATCTGGCGCGCGATGGTCACGGTCTGTCGGCCGCCGAGCGGAAACAGCACCGAGCCGGTCTGCGTGCCCTGGCGGATCGCCTCGCGCGCCTCGCTGGTGTAGTCGCAGCCGATCATGACGATCGATTTCGGGTCGATGCCGTTCTTGCCCAGCACCAGGCGCACACCGCTGAGCATGCTGTCGCTCTCGGCGAAGATCGCGTCGACCCGGATGCCTTCGGCCAGCAGTTTTTCCATCTCGACGACCGCGTCCTTGCGCAGGTAGTTGCCGACGCGGCGGATGACCCGGATGCCCTTGTGCCGGCCGATTTCGTCGAGGAAGCCCTTGCTGCGCAGTTGGGTGACGTCGGCGCTGGGCAGACCCTCGAACAGCAGCACCAGGCCACGGCCCTTGAGGCGGCGCGCGATCTCGCGTGCGCCCAGGGCACCGATGCGCAGGTTGTCCGAGTTGATGAAGGTGGTGTAGTCCTTGCCTTCGATGCCGCGGTCCAGGATGATGACGGGGATGCCGCTGCGCTGCGCCTGGCTCACTGCGGGAACGACAGCCTTCTCGTCATTGGTGCCGACCACCAGCAGATCGACACGCTGCTCGGTGAATTGCTCGATCTGCCGGATCAGCAACGAGGTCTGGCCCCTGGCGTCGGAATGGACGAATTGCAGCTCGGGGTATCTGGCGGCTTCAACGCGGGTCTCCTCGACCTGGGCGCGGCGGAAGTCGTTGGCCATCGTGTCCTGGGCGAAGGCAATGACTTTCCTGCCTTCCTCGGCGCCGACCGCAGCCGACAGGCAGCAGGCGAGCAGCAGACAGAGGTCACGAAGTATTTTCATCGGGGGATGCGGGCTGATTGTAAGAATGCGTAATTTTATCGCGCAGGGTTGTCGCACCTTGCGTGTCCCGTAGCCACGAGCGATGTCGTCAAGATGCGCGAGGGATGCGCATTCTACGGCCGTGTTGCACGGCTACTGGTCCGGGTATTCCTCGGGCGGTGCGACCGTGACCTCGACTTGCAGGCTGTGCGCGCCGCCGCCCTGGATCACGCCGCGCAGCGGCGAGACGTCGCCGAAGTCACGTCCCTGCGTGAGCGTGACATAGTCTTCGCCCGGGCTGGGGCTGCCGCAGCGGTCGTTGGTCGGGTCGAAGTCGTGCCAGCCGCCGTCGCACCAGACCGAGACCCAGGCGTGCGAGGCATCGGCGCCGATCAGGCGCGGCTGGCCGGGCGGGGGCTGGGTCAGCAGGTAGCCGCTGACGTAGCGCGCGGCCAGCCCCAGGCTGCGCAGGCAGCCCAGCATGATATGGGCGAAGTCCTGGCACACGCCCTTGCCCTGCGCCAGTGCCTGCAGCGCCGGCGTGTTGACCTGGGTGCTGGCGGTTTCGTACTGCAGTTCCAGGTGGATCTTGCTGCACAGCGCTTCGCAGGCTTGCAGCAGAGGCCGTCCGGGGGTGAAGACGGGGCGTGCGAAGGCCGCGAAGGCGTCGTCCAGCGGGACATAGGGCGAGGCGAAGGTGAATTCGGTCGCCGGTTCGTAGCTGGCACCGGCGTGGTAGCGAAAGCCCTCGCGCACCGGTTCCCAGGCCGGCGAGTCCGGCAGGGGTCCCGGCGGCGCAGTGCGCACCAGGCTGTCGGCGCTGACATCGAGCTTGTCATGCGCGCTTTGCAGCGCGAAGAAGCTGCGCCAGTTGCCGAAGGCGTCCAGGCCCTGTTCGAGCTGTGACGGCTCGGGGCTGATGCTCAGCTGGTGCTCGATGAGTTGCTGGCCCTTGCGGTCGAGCGGACGCAGGTGGGCCAGGTGCTGGGCCAGCAGCACCGGGGTCTGGTAGCGGTAGCGGGTGTGGTGGACGATGCGCAGCAGCATGTTCAGGCCATCAGGCTGGTGTTGACGCGGTCGGCGTGGCTGAAGTAGCGCTGTGCGAGCTGGTCGGACAGCGTCAGCATGGCGGACTCGATCTGGCGCATCAGCGGCAGCAGCGGCGGGTTCATCAGCGAGTCCAGCGTCCAGTCGTCGGGATCCGGCAGCAGGTCCTTGAGCTCGACCCCGCCCTCGCTGGCACGCGGCAGCTTGCCCAGGCGCGAGCGCAGCGTCGACAGTACCCAGCCCAGCGAGCGCGGGTTGTCGCGGTTGACGATCAGCACGTCGAGCAAGGCGGTACGGTCGCGCCGCTGCTGGTACTGGAAGTGGAAGGTGATCGTGCTGTCGAACAAGGCCAGCACCGCCTCGAAGCCGTCGTCCCGGCGCAGGCAGCCGCTGTCCATTGCCAGCGCCAGCGCGCCCGCCAGCTGGTACAGGCGCTCGATATGGCGGCCGATGCTGAGCATGCGCCAGCCATCGTCCCGCACCATGCGGTCGGTCTGTTCGCCGGTGATGGCCGTCAGCAGTCCGCTGGCTTCGTCCAGCGCGTCGCGCGCGTCCTGCACCGAACAGCCGTCACCGTTGGCGGCGACGGCGCAGAGGGCGGCCAGACGCGCCGTGAATTGCTTGTCGACGCGCTCGATCAGTGCCCGCAGGTCGAGCGACAGGCGCTCGCGCACCTGGTCGGCGGCCAGGCGCAGCGCGCGCAGGTTGTAGCCCACGCTGCTCGATCCACTGCCGAGCTGTTCGATCAGCGCGCGCTCGAAGTCGCGTGGCGACGGCGTGGCCTTGGTTCGGCTCCAGGGCAGCAGGCCCTGGTGGCGCGCGGCCAGGCCCAGCCAGCTCAGCAGTTCAGGGCTGTTGAGCTGTTCGCCCTGCAGCAGGCGCAGCGCCAGCCTGGCCAGTCGCAGGCTGTTGTCGGCGCGTTCGGTATAGCGTCCGAGCCAGAACAGGTTCTCGGCCGAGCGGCTTGAGACGATGCGTTTCTGCTGGGCGTGCGCGCGCGCGTTGTGCGCGTCGGACAGCAGGCTGGTGCGGTCGACCTTGCCCTCGGTCCGGACCCAGCAGTCGGCGCTGCTGCCGCCACTCTGCATCGAGGCGATCGCCTGGCCGGGCGGAGCCATGCGCACCAGTCCGCCGGGCAGCACGCGCCAGGATTGCGGACCGTCGCAGAGCGCGAACACGCGCAGCATGGCGGCGCGCGGCACGATTTCGCCTTCGCGCCAGGTCGGCTGCCGGGACAGCGGCAGGTAGGACTGCAGCGTGTACTGGTCGGGCTGCAGGCGGATGCGCTCGCGCAGCCGGGCCATTTCCTTCGGGCTCAGCAGGGGGCCGATCTCGGTCTCGCTGCTGGCCCTGGGGTAGGTGCGCTTGACCACGCTGCGCCCGAGCCGGTGCAGGCCGTCTGCCAGGCTGGCGGCCTCGCCGCACCACCAGGTGGGCAGCGAGGGCAGGCTGAGTTCCTCGCCGAGCAGGCGCCGGCTGATCGCGGGCAGGAAACCCAGCAGCGCGGCCGATTCCAGCGGCGCCGATCCCGGGGCGTTGGCCAGCAGGACATGGCCGGCGCGCACCGCCTGCATCAGGCCCGGCACGCCGAGCGCCGACTCCGAGCGCAGCTCGAGCGGGTCCAGCCATTCGTCGCCCAGGCGCTTGATCAGCACGTCGACCGGCTCCAGCCCGTGCAGGGTCTTGAGGTAGACGCGTTGGTCGCGCACCGTCAGGTCGTTGCCCTCGACCAGCGGCAGGCCCAGGTAGCGCGCCAGGTAGGCATGCTCGAAATAGGTCTCGTTGTAGGGGCCGGGCGTCAGCAGCGCGATGCGCGCGTCGGCGCCTCTGGGGCTGAGCGCATGCAGACCCTGCATCAGCGCCTGGTAGCTCGCGCCCAGGCGCTGCACCCGCATCGCATTGAAGGCGTTCGGGAACTGGCGTCCGATCGCGATCCGGTTTTCCAGCAGGTAGCCCAGACCGGAGGGCGCCTGGGTGCGGTGCGAGACCACTCGCCAGCGGCCATCGGGACCATGGGCGAGGTCGACCGCGACCACATGCAGCCAGGTGTCGCCAGCGGCTTGCACCCCGCGCATGGCGCGCAGGTAGCCCGGGTGCCCCTGCACCAGGGCTGGCGGCAGCAGGCCCTCCTGCAGCAGCTGCTGCGGGCCGTAGAGGTCGGCCAGGATGGCGTTGAGCAGCCGGGTGCGCTGCAGCACGCCGGCTTCGATTCCGGCCCATTCGGCCGCCGGGATGATCAGTGGAAACAGGTCAACCGACCAGGGGCGCTGCAGGCTGTCCTGATCGGCATAGACGTTGTAGGTCACGCCGTTGTCGCGCAACTGGCGTGCCACGCCCTGCTCGCGCCGGTCCAGCTCGGCCAGGCCCTCGCTGTCGAGATGGGAGAAGAATTCGGCCCAGTCCGGCGCCAGCTGGTCTGGCAGGTCAGCGCCGGCCAGGCCGCCGCGCAGTTCGTCGTGATGGCCGGCGGCGACCGGACGCGCGAGCGCCATCGCCTGCGGACAGGTGATGGCGGATTCAGGCTTGGGCTGGAGGATGTCGTTCAAGATCGGAGGAGGCGCAGGCGGCTGGGACAGTGGCGAGTATGCCTGTTTCGCCGCCCTGCGCCCGCCTGCCGCCTGCGCTTTCAGCGCCTCAGGTCGAGCGTGAAGGGGAACTCGAATGCGGATCGCCCCGTTGCGCCTAACCCAGTTCCTGCTGTCCTCACTTTCACTCCATCAAGCACACGACGCTATCGTAGCTCGACTGAAAAAGATGGACATCATGCTGCGATAATTAATTTGACATTAATATGATTAAAAAATTATTGAAATTTTCATTTTTATTAGAAAGGGTATATTTTTCATGTAATTTGATAAACCTCAGTAGCTCATATGGTAGTCAAACTATAGGAGATGGATTCCAAGATATAGAAATTTGACTCGACTGCCTGAATATCCTTTATATCACTTTGATAAAAAATGTCGTTATGATGTGGTACTCTTACTCTGATCACCTTGTAAACTGTACTTACCGAAAAAATCAGCATGAAAAGTTACAAATCTATTCGGCAGAAATTCACTATTTCTGTACTCGTCACTGCGCTGAGCGCCGCAACTGTCGCCCACGCGCAGGAGTCGGCCAACGCCGAATTGGACGCTTGTGTCAAGGACGAACAGATCGCCCTCACCGCCAAGGGCGCTGGCCTCGGCGCAGTGGCCGGTCTGGGATCAGCACTGTTCTCCAGCAACAAGGAAGACGCGCTGAAGAAGGCTGCCATTGGTGCGGCAGTCGGTGGTGCCGCAGGCTTTGCCACGGCTTACTTCACCGCAATCGATACCTGCTTCAAGAAGAATCCGAGCTGGATTCCGGAATCCAAGATCGAACGCACACAGGAGTACGCGCAAGTCAAGAAGGCGACCAAATACAAGCCTAGCGAGGGCATCAAGGCTCAGGCGACCAAGCTGGAGATGCCTGGCAGCGCCAAGGCTGGCTCCATGCTCGATGTCGCGAGCACCTTCTATGTGCTGACTCCCAATGGGGCGGAAACCGACGTGACGATCGAGCGCAAGCTGTTCTCCATCGTGGACGGCAAGGAAACCCCGGTGACCTTCAACGGCAAGACTTCGGAGCAGCGCACCTTGCAGCCCGGCGAACATAAGGATATGGCCCATCTGCCGATTCCCGCCAAGGCGCAGGCTGGTACCCAGTACCGCGTTGAATTCAGCGTCAGCGCAGGCGGCAAGCCAGCCTCCACCGTTCAGGCAAAGGTCACCGTCGAGTAAGACGGTCGGCGCGGCCAGTGCTGTCTCTCACCCGGCTGATTCAAACAAGGACGCGTGAGCGCCTCGGCGAAATGAGCTTGGTGTGGCCTTGGATGGAGGTGGCACCGCTACATGCATCTTCGGCCATATCAATTTCTGCTCTCGCGAGCTAGCCAGGAGTCAGGTGCTACCTGACTTTCCGAAGGGTGGGGCGCTTGAAATCATCCGATGCACTGAAGCTCGGGTATAGCGCTCAACCTCAAATTCTTACTCGCCAGTCAGTCACATGATCATCAGCACATTTCGTCGCACGTTGCTTCTGCTTGGGCCAATTTTGCTCGGCGGTTGCGCTGCCAGCCAGCTGGCTGGCTTTGAGAATGCTTATCAAGCATACAATGTTCCGGAGTCGCTGGTTGTCCGCATCCGGACCGAGCTCGGAAAAAACGGGCTGCCCAATGCTCAGGTGACGCGCGACAACGTGGGCCGCATCCGTCTGACCGGCAGCTACCGTAACGAAGAAGAGGTAGATCTGGCGTTCGTGCTCGTGCAGTCCATCGTCGGCATCAAGTCCACCTCCCCGCTTTACCCGGAAAACATCAAGGAGAAACGCTGGGAGCTCGAAGCCAAGCGCGCACTGGTGCGTCATGCCGAGATGACATTGACGCTTCCTGTCAAGCGCGCGCTGATCATCGGCATCAACGACTTCCTCTACAAGGATTTGTCTTCTATTCTAGGAGAAGACGACGCGAGGACGATGGACAGTGCGGCCAGGAAAGCCGGCTACCGGACGATGACCCTGCTCGGCCAGCAGGCCACCAAGAAGAACATCGAGGATGCGCTGCAACGCTTGTCAGGGGAACTGAGGCCGAATGACAGTCTGCTGATCTACATCTCCAGCCACGGCACCCCGCCGCTTCCATCCTATAAGGGCGCAGACGTACGCAAGATGTCGATCATCGCCTACGACACAAAGTATCACAAAACCGATAACAACCCGGATATCGCACGCGATCTGTACCAGACTTCGGTTCCAGACGGTAAGGTGCAGGTACTCGCCGAAATGCCGACCCGGCAAACCAGGGTCATCATCGACACCTGCTACAGCGGCGAGATTCTGAAGGGCATTCCGGACGAATCGACCCGCTACATCCTGAAGACCAATGGCGGTATCCCGGAGCAGGCCGGCATCTCGATGGCGGCCTGGACCGGTCCGTCCTACGCAGCCAAGGGTATCGTTTTCGCCGACGACAGCCCCCCTGCCACGAAGAACAAGGCCGGCCGGCAAGCCGTGCCAGCGCCGCGAGCCGGCAGCGAGCAGTCCGACATCAACCGCTATACCGTTATCACCTCTACCAGCGACGGCCAGGAGGCCTGGGGACCAAGCAAAGGCAGCAGCTTTGCCAGCCCGGTGAATCCCGGTAAGCGACTCCAGGGTTCATTCTTCACCCAGGCCTTCTTGGAGTATTTGGATCAGTACGACGGCCATCTTGAGCCGGCGTTCAAGGCCGCCCGGGATTTCACTGCAACGAAGGTGGCACAGGAAGTCGCGCAGCAAGTCAAGCGGCCTGTGCAGCAGACGCCCCGCCTCAATCCTCCTCTGCCCGCCGGCGACCGCAGCAGCCTCTACAACTGAACGGCTGCAAGCGACCGATAGTGAATTTTCTTAGGACCCAGACGATGCGACTCCATCTTTCCGCACTTTCCTTGATGCTGCTGGCCGGCAGCATCGGCGCCCAGGAAACTGAAACTTACAGCGCCAAGTCCCTGTTCTTTGGTGATGACAACTCGGTCATAGCCGTTTCGACGACGCCTAAAGACAAGGCGCCGACAGCCGTTGCCGGCAGCCAGGACGGAGCGAAAAAGGCTCCTACGCAGGTGGCGCAGAAGAAGAACAAGCAGCCCCAGAACATCGGCGTCAGCTATTTCATCCGACTGAAGAACCCGGATGGCAGCAGCCGTGACGTGCTCGCCAGCCGCAAATTCCAGAGCGGCGAGCGCTTCCAGCTCGGCATCAAGGTCAATCACCCGTCCTATGTCTACGTTCTCAACGAGGATCCCAGCGGAAAGGTCACGCAAATCTATCCCCGATCCGGTGGCGACAACTTCATCAATGCCATGGGCACGGTATTTCTGCCCAGCAAGGGCGCGTTCGAATTCGACCACGAACCGGGAATCGAGCAGTTGCTGGTCTATGTGTCGATGACCCCTATGGCAAACGGAATGACCGATCGCGTCAGGCAGATGCGCCCGGATGTCATCACGGCCAGCGTTGCGCCAATCGCAGCCGGAGCAAGCTGCACTCAGGCGGGCATGACGACTATGGCGTCTGCACCGAACGGCGGTATGCAGTTGGCTAGCGCAGGCGAATATGCATCCAAAGGTATCGCCTTCGCTGAAGACGCACCGTGCGCTCAGGACATCGGAAAAGGTGAATCTTATGCATCAAAAGGCATCGCGTTCGCCGAGGACTCCGATGTCGGTGGGCTTCAGTCCGCCTCCTATGTAGTCAAGAACAAAACGACTCCGGATGCCAACCTGTTCCTGAAAATCAAGCTGCACCATCAGTGATTTGATGATTGAAAGGTCCGGCAACTGGACTAGGAGTCGCAAGACTCAGTGAACTTACTTCGTATTCATCGGAAAAATTTATGAGCAACAATCACCTGATTGTCGGTCTGGGCGGCACGGGAGGCAAGGTCATACGCCAGCTGCGCAAGACCCTGGAGCGCAGCAAAGACGCGCACGGCAAGAGTCCTTCAGAAGCCCGCTTCGATTACCTTTATGTCGACACCTCCCGTGACGAGCTCGACAAGAAAGAGGAATGGAAGGTTCTCGGCAAGGAAATCGATCTCGCACGCAGCCAGTTCCTGATCAACACCGCCAGCAACGTCCGTCCGGTACTCGGTGACCCTGATTCCTTCCCGGGACTGAAGGACTGGATCGAGCCGCGCCATGTGTTCGATTTCGTTAATTCATCGACCGCAGGTGCCGCACAGCGGCGCAAGCTCGGCCGGGTGGTGTTCGCACAAAACGCATCCAGCTTTGTCAAGGCGATCGAAGACCGCCTGTCGGTCCTCGAATCCACGCCCGGCAGCAGGAAGGGCGCTGTGATCCATATCGTCTGCGGTCTGGCCGGAGGCACCGGCAGCGGTTCGATCGTCGATGCGGTAGCGCAGATCCGCCACAAGTGCCCGGACCACGATCTCTACCGCATCCTCGTCTACGCGATGCTGCCTGAGAAGAACTCGCGCCGAGTCAAGGATGTCGCCGGCTTTTCGAACTACTACGCCAACGGTTACGCCGCGCTGTCCGAACTCAACGCGCTTGCGGTCGGTCAGTACAAGCCGACCAACATTCTCGACGGGTCACGCCTTGCCCACGATATCTACTTCAACGGCTGCTACCTGATCAACAACATCAACGAGCACAACATCCAGTTCGAAGTCGAATCGGAGGTGCCACGCATCGTCGCCGAGTTCATCTTCCAGAAGACGATGAACAAGGAGTGGGAAGGCCTGGGCCGGGCCGAGAAAGGCGAGAACGACATCAGGAACTTCGAGGTCGAGGATGGTATCGGCAAGGCCCGCGCCAAGCTGTTCCTGTCTTTCGGCATCAAGCGCATTGTCGTGCCCGAGCAGGAGATCAAGGAATACCTCGCCTATGGCTTCGCCGAGCAGGCCACGCGCCAGCTGATGTACAACAACTTCCGGCAGGGCGAGGGTTATGCCGACGAGCCAGTTGAGAAAGACTGGGGCTTCGAGGCCCGCAAGCCCGACACGCTGCAGTCCTTCCTGCTCACCGACGCGCATCTGACGCTGGAAACCGGCATCCTGAACGATGACGCCAAGAACGCCTCCTGGAAGCCAGCGAGTGAATACTGGAAGCAGATCGTCAGCCTGCAGGTGCCGGACATCAAGGCCGACAAGAACATCGAACAGACCAACTGGATCCCCACGTTGATCAGTCGCCTGTCCAAGGTCTTCGACGACACCTACCGCAGCATGGGGGGCGTGCGCAAGTTTTACGAGGTCAAGGGCAATGCCCGCCTCGAGATGGCGCGCCACATCGGCCGCTACATCGAGAAGGAATTGTTCGCGCGCTGGAGAGCCGGCAATGCTTCACTGATTCAGCTGCGCCAGTTCACCGATGGTCTGATCGCGATGCTCGACGAGCGTCTTGTCATGCTCTCCGAGCGTGTCGCCAAGATACCCGCAACACTCGAAGCCAATCAGCAGACGATCAACGAGTTGACCCTGAGTTTCAACCATCCAGGGTTTTTTGCCAGTCTTCTTACTGACAAACGCGCTGCCTTATTCTCGGATATAGGCATCCTGCTGCAGGAGAAGTACACGCTGAACACGCTCTACCAGGGCCAAAAGTTCGCGTGCGGCTTGATTCCCTTCGTCAAGGAGCAGCTGACCGCGCTGCGTGGCGCGATCGACGAACTGCACCAGAACCTCAGCGCAGCCACCGAACGGATCAACCAGGAAAAAGCCGCCCGCCTCGGCCCCGCCGACGCGGTTTACCAGAAACGCATCTTCGATCAGACTGCGATCAGCAACATACACAAGGCGCTGATCGTCGACGAGGCCGCCCAAGCCGCACGCACCCAACGCGTGCGCCAATCCGTTATCGACCTGGCCGGCACCGACGTGGACAGCTTCGACCAGCTGCTGAAGGGCGTATCGCTCGGTAGCGTGATCGCCACGCTGTCGCAGGAGTCGGCCCAGATCGTCGAGATGGCTCACGCCGAAATATCCAAGTCGCTGCCTGCGGTGCTGCATGTCAACATCGTCGAGCGCTTGCAGAAGAAGTACGACGCGAACCCGAGCGAACTCAAGAGATTTGTCGCCGAACTCTATGACGAGGCGGGCTCGATGATGGTCTTCAACAAGACTGAGGTCGATCGGATTGTCGCCAACAATACCGGCGGCAGCCAGGGCCGCTCGCAGACCATCGGCGTATTCCTGCCCGAGTGTGAAAACCAGAAGGATTTTCGCAGCAATCTGGCAACTCTGTTCGATGAGCAAAAGGACCCGGCATCCGATACCAAAGTTGCAACGGGCAAGCTGTCGAACCAGATCGTCGTCATGAAGATCGCTTCGCTGATGCCGGCCCGCTTCATTGAGTCGCTGACCGATTTCAAACGCCATTATGACGGTCTGCTCGCTGACGACAAGGAGGCAGTGCTGCTGCACAGCGAGGGCGACGGCAAGAAGCTGCCGCCGCTGTTCGCTCGCTCGGCGGTCGAAGTCAAGGCGCAGGGCAAGCGCAAGCCCTACCTGCTGGTCGCCCGCCTGCTGGGAATGATCAAGGAACGCCAGAACAAGACCAGCGGCCTGATGGAATGGGTGTTCACCTATATCGCAGGTGGCCTGCCCAAGGTCCAGGTCCTGCAAGGAAAAACCTGGTTCGATGTGCTCAATGGCGACCACCCGGCAGAACTGCAGGCCAGCGTCGAGAAGGAAGTCAACAAGCGCATCGATGCCGAGTACAAGCATATCGACAAGAAGAGGGAACTGCGCGACACCTACCGGCAGATGGTGCTGACTTGCTTCACCGACGCTGGCGAAGACGACCAGGATCCGCAGTTTGTTGCGCTCAGCGCGATGCAGGCCCCCCTGCTCGAGATCGTCGGCGTTTCCGCCGAGGACGAGTGAGACTGCAACTGTCCAGCGCTGCCGGACGGCTGACCCTTTACCTGACCAATTAATACGGAACCAAAATGGCGAAATACAAGTGCAAGAACCTGGGCGAATGCGACAGGGCAAACTCCGGCGAAGTCTTCGAAATCGCTGCGGGTGAAGACCAAAAATGTCCAAGATGTGGCATCGGTAGCATGCTGGAGATTGTGAATACTCCCGCTGGTGGCGGCGGGAGCTCCAAGCTTCCGCTAATTGCCGGCGCGGCGGTCGCCGTGGCGCTGCTGGCCGGCGGTGGCTATTACTTCACCGCAGGTAGTGCCAAAGCACCCGAGGCTCCAGTGCCAGCCGAGGTAGTCGTCACGCCGGCTCCGACGCCCGTACCTGAAGCGTCCCAAGCTGCTGCATCAGGCATCGCACCCACGGAAGCCGAAACCAAAGCATTGCGCCAGGAAAGCGAGAACAAGCTCACTTCGGGCGATGCAGCAAGCGCTGAGCAGGCTGGCAACAAGGCGGCTGCCAATGAAATGCTCAAGCTGGCCATCGCCAAGATGGCTCAGGGCAAGCTCGGCGAGGCAGAAACGGATCTCTTGGCAGCTCGTGAGCGCGATCCCAAGCAGTCGCTGGTGTCTTACAACCTGGCCGTGCTGCGCCTGAAGCAGGGCCGCAAGGACGATGCGCTGAAGGAGTTCGAAGCCAGCTTCATGGCGGGATTCAGCTACTTCGACAAGATGGATCAGGATCCGGATCTTGACGTCATGCGCAAGGATACGCGCTTCAACGCGCTCGTGGCCCAGTACCGGAGTAAGCCGGCAGCCAAATGACACTGCGAATTTCTGGGCTCATCGCACGTGGCTTGCTTGGCGTGGCGCTGGCAATGCTCCTGAGCGCCTGCAGTAAGCCTGACGGCAAACGCATCCTGGGTCGCTGGCGCGCAGAACCATTGCAACTGCAGGGTATCCGCGTGCCGATAGGGCCGGAGTTTGTGGTCGGACACCATGAGTTGCGCTCGTTGGATGGGGCGATTGATATCCCGCTCTCGTCAATCACCGAGAAAGACGACAAGATCACCCTTGATATGACTCTGGGTCTGGGATTGACTTTTCAGTTCGAGGGAAACGACCGAATGTCCTTCGAGGTTCCGCTGGTAGGCCAAAAAATCTACTATCGGCGGGTCAGTGATGCGACGTCGATAGCCCATTCGAGGGTTGAGCCTTCCCCGGCTCATCGCGCTGTGACCGCACCACCATCCGGCTCGGTGCAACTCAGCCGGGAGGCGGAATCAGCAGCTCACGTCTCGGCAGTCGCCGCCCCACCGCAGGCCGAGCGACAGCAGAGCAATGACCCGATGGTGGACTACAACCAGTCAATTCTGCACATGCGTCGAGGTGATGCGGATGCCGCCGTGCGCAGTCTGCGCGATGCTTTTGAGCATGGCTTCCGCGATTTTCAGTTGTTGGAAACCTCGCAGGATCTCGTTCAACTGCGGAGTGACCCGCGTTATAACGCGCTGGTCACACGCTATCGGTGAAGTGGGTTTTTTTCAGCCGCTTCCCACATAGCGTGATCGCCCTGCGTTCCGCCCCGGCTGACTGACCGGGGCGGATCCGCTGTTTCAGCGCCGCAGGTCGAGCGTGAAGGGGAACTCGCGGCTCGGCGCGGCGGGTTCCACCTGCATCCGGCCCGGCGTGTGCCCCAGCTGGAAGAAGCGCGCCAGCCGGCGGCTTTCGGCCTCGTAGGAGTTGACCGGGAAACTGTCGTAGTTGCGCCCGCCCGGGTGCGTGACATGGTACTGGCAGCCGCCCAGCGAGCGCTGCATCCAGCTGTCGACGATGTCGAACACCAGCGGCGCATGCACGCCGATGGTCGGATGCAGGCTCGACGGCGGGTTCCAGGCCTTGTAGCGCACGCCGGCCACATAGTCGCCCACAGTGCCGGTGTTGTGCAGCGGCAATGCGCGGCCATTGACCGTGATCACGTAGCGGCTGTCGTTCCAGCCGCTGACGCGCACCTCGATGCGCTCCAGCGACGAGTCCACATAGCGTGCCGTGCCGCCCGAGGTGCTTTCCTCGCCCATCACATGCCAGGGTTCGAGCGCGTTGCGCAAGGTCAGCTCGATGCCGCGCGCGGCCACCTGGCCCACCAACGGGAAGCGGAACTCGAAATGCGGTGCGAACCAGGCCTTCTCGAACCGATAGCCAAACTGGGCCAGGTCGTCGAGCACGTCGTCGAAGTCCATCTGCACGAAGGTCGGCAGCAGGAAGCGGTCGTGCAGTTCGGTGCCCCAGCGCGCCAGCTTGCCCACCTGGGGTTGTTGCCAGAAGCGTGCCACCAGCGCGCGCAGCAGCAACTGCTGGGCGACGCTCATGCGCGCGTGCGGTGGCATCTCGAAGGCGCGCAGTTCCAGCAGGCCGAGCCGTCCGGTGCTGCTGTCGGGCGAGTAGAGCTTGTCGATGCTGAACTCGCTGCGGTGGGTGTTGCCGGTGATGTCGATCAGGATGTTGCGCAGCGTGCGGTCAACCAGCCAGGGCGGCATGGCTTCGCCGTGCAATTCACGGTTCTTGGCGATCTGCTCCAGCGCGATCTCGAGTTCGTAGAGCTGGTCGTTGCGTGCCTCGTCGACGCGCGGCGCCTGGCTGGTTGGCCCGATGAACATGCCGCTGAACAGGTAGCTCAAGCTCGGGTGGTTGTGCCAGTAGGCCAGCAGGCTGGCCAGCAGCTCGGGCTTGCGCAGGAAGGGCGAGTCCGACGGCGTCGCGCCGCCCATCACGAAATGGTTGCCGCCGCCGGTGCCGGTGTGGCGGCCGTCGGTCATGAACTTCTCGGCGCAGAGGTGGGTCTGGTGCGCGGCCTCGTAGAGGAACTCGGTGCGCTCGACCAGCTCGGGGAAGCTGCTGGCCGGGTGGATGTTGACCTCGATCACGCCCGGGTCGGGGGTGACCTGCAGCAGCTTGAGGCGCGGATCGCGCGGCGGCGGGTAGCCTTCGAGCACGATCCTGACGCCCTGTTCGGTCGCGGTGGCTTCGAGCGCGGCAAGCAGGTCGAGGTAGTCCTCCAGCCGCTGCAGCGGTGGCATGAAGACATAGAGCTGGCAGCTGGCGCCGCCGTTGCTGACCTCGGCCTTCGGGCCGTTGGCGCGCTGCGGGTCGCGCGCCTCGACGCACAGCGCGGTGCGGGTCAGCCAGTGTGCCGACTCGTGGCGGGCCGGCAGGCGGTTCGCGTCAGCCGGTGTCAGGCCATTGGCATGATCCGTGCCCGTGCCCGTGCCCGTGCCCGTGCCAGCGTCGAGCTTGGGCTTGGACTGGCCGTCCAGCCCGGACGCCTGGCCCGCCTCGTGCCGGCCATATTCACGGTTCTGCAGCGCGACCGTGCCACCTTCGGCAAAGCCGCCGCCGACCTGGTGCGGGGCGTACTGGTGCAGGAAGGTCGCGCCGGCCGGCAGGGCGTCGCGCGGCACGCTCGGGTCCTGCTCGATGTGATGCGGGTAGTCGCGCGCCGCGATCCAGGGCAGCGAATCCAGCGGCAGCCGGTAGCCCATCGGCGAGTCGCCCGGGATCAGGTACATGCGTTCGTCGCGCAGGAACCAGGGTCCGCTGCCCCAGCGCGGCCCGTTCGGCTCGACATCATGCCTGGCCTGCAGCGGCAGCACATAGCCGACGGCCGCTTCCAGCCCCTGGCTGAAGACCCGGCGCAGGCGCGCGCGCTCGAGCTCGTCGCCGAGCCTGGAGTCGAACGGGTCGACGTTGATCGGCAGCTTGCGCTCGCGCCACAGGTAGTACCAGCTGTCCTCGTAACCCGGCGTGATGAAGTCGGTCGCCAGCCCGAGCTTGCGCGCCAGCGCCTGCGTGAAGCGCTGCGCGTCCTCGGCCGTGTAGCGGGCCGGGTCGCGTTCGTCGGCGAACAGGGCCGGGTCGTGCCAGATCGGCTCGCCGTCGGCGCGCCAGTAGAGCGACAAGGCCCAGCGCGGCAGCTGCTCGCCCGGGTACCACTTGCCCTGGCCCAGGTGCACGAAGCCGCCCGCGCCGTACTGCTCGCGCAGGCGACCGAGCAGCTCGGTGGCGTAGTTGCGCTTGGTGGGCCCGAGCGCGTCGGTGTTCCATTCGGCCGCGTCGCGGTCGCGGGTGGCGACATAGGTCGGCTCGCCGCCCATGGTCAGGCGCACGTCGCCCGCGACCAGGTCAGCGTCGACCTGCTCGCCCAGCGCCAGGATGGCCTGCCATTGCTCGTCGCTGTAGGGCCGGGTCACGCGCGGCGACTCATGGATGCGCGTGATCTGCATCTGGTGCTCGAACGAGACCTCGCATTCGTCGAGCGCGCCGGCGATCGGTGCCGCGCTCGAAGGCTGGGGCGTGCAGGCCAACGGGATATGGCCCTCGCCGGCCAGCAGGCCCGAGGTCGGGTCCAGTCCGATCCAGCCCGCGCCCGGCAGGAAGACCTCGCACCAGGCGTGCAGGTCGGTGAAGTCGACCTCGGTGCCGCTCGGGCCGTCGATCGCCTTGACGTCGGGGGCCAGCTGGATCAGGTAGCCCGAGACGAAGCGCGCCGCCAGGCCCAGCTGGCGCAGCAGCTGCACCAGCAGCCAGCCCGTGTCGCGGCAGGAGCCGCTGCGCTTTTCCAGCGTCTGTTCGGGCGTCTGCACGCCCGGCTCCATCCGGATGGTGTACGAGATGTCCTGCTGCAGCTTCTGGTTGATGCCGACCAGGAAGTCGATCGTGCGCTGCTCCTGCTGGTTCACCTGCTTGAGGTAGGCCGCGAGCAGCGGCGTCAGCTCGGACTTGATGCGGTAGGGCGCGAGCTCGGTTTCGAGTTCGGGCGCGTAGCCGAAGGGGAAATTCTCGGCGCTCGGTTCGAGGAAGAAGTCGAAGGGGTTGTGCACCGCCATCTCGACCACCAGATCGACCGTGACCTTGAACTCGCGTGTCGGCTGCGGGAACACCAGCCTGGCCTGGTAGTTCGCGAACGGGTCCTGCTGCCAGTTGATGAAATGTTCGGCCGGCTCTATCGTCTGTGAATACGACAGCACCTGGGTGCGGCTGTGCGGCGCCGGCCGCAGACGCACGACCTGGGGGCCCAGATTGACCAGGCGGTCGTAGCGGTAATGGGTGACGTGATTCAGGGCAACATGGATCGCCATCGGTGACTTTCGGAGATGGTGGACAAAGGAGGACTATGGACCTTATCGATCGCTTGAACCTTGTTCTTTGCATCCTAGCAAGTAACGCGCCAGTTGCCATGACAAGGCGCTTGATTTCGGTCAAGGATTGATCGGCCCATGCTCGCCGTCTTGCTGGGCGCGGTCGCGGGCGTTGCGCTGCAGCTGTTGCAGGCCGCACTCTGGAACACGCGCACCTACCAGGGCCTGATCGCCCTGGGGCTGCTGCTGGCACTGGTGGCCTGGCGTGGTGGTCGGAAAGCGGACCTGCGCCTGCTGTTGGCGACATTGGCGGCGGCCGCGCTGATGGCCGGCTCGACCGGCTTGCGCGCGCTTGACCGTCTGGGCCAGATCCTGCCGGCGGCGCTGGAGGGGCAGGACCTGCTGCTGGTCGGTCATGTCGCGGGCTTGCCGCGCTTGGGGGACAAGGGCGTGCAGTTCGAGTTCGAGGTCGAGTCGGCGCGCTGGAACGGAAAGCCTGTCGTCATTCCTGCCCATGTCCAGCTGGGCTGGTGGAGCCGGCCCGCTGCATCCCAGGCTGACCTGTCCGCAGCCGTGGCGCCACCCGTCGTCCTGCCAGGCCAGCGCTGGGAGCTGGTCGCGCGCCTGCAGCGCCCGCACGGTCTGGCCAACCCGCAGGGCCTTGATCTGGAGCTCTGGCTGTGGGAGCAGGGCCTGGGGGCGACCGGGTCGGTGCGCCTGGCTCGGGATCAGCCGGCGCCGCGGCTGTTGCCCGGGCTGGTCCGGGTGCCGGTGGCGCAGGCACGCCACGCGGTACGCGCCGCCATCCAGGGCGCGGTGCCTGATGCCCGCGCCGCTGGCGTGCTGGCCGCACTGGTGGTGGGCGACCAGGCCTCGATTGACAGCGCCGACTGGGAGGTCTTTCGCCTGACCGGGGTGGCGCATCTGGTCAGCATCTCGGGGCTGCATGTGACGATGTTCGCGCTGTTCGCTTCGGTGCTGGTCGGCCGGCTCTGGCGCTTGCTGGCCCGGATCTGGCCTGGCCTGCTGCTGCGGTTGCCGGCTGGCAACGCTGCTGCGATTGGCGGTTTGGCGCTGGCCTTTGCCTATGCGCTGTTCGCCGGCTGGGGGGTGCCGGCCCAGCGCACCTTGCTGATGCTCGCCGGCCTCACCTGGCTGCGCCTGAACGGCCTGCGCTGGCCCTGGCCGGTGCTACTGCTGGCCATCATGGTCGTGGTGCTGCTGCTCGACCCCTGGGCGCTGCTGCAGGCGGGTTTCTGGCTCAGCTTTGTCGCGGTTGGCGTGCTGCTGGCCTCGTCCTGGCTGGGGCAGGTCGAGCCGGGCGGCGCGCGCGCCTGGTTCATCGGACTGCTGCGCACCCAGGCCATCGTGAGCGTGGCGCTGGCGCCGCTGACGCTGTGGTGCTTTGGCCAGTTCTCGCTCGTCGGCCTGCTGGCCAATCTGGTCGCCGTGCCCTGGGTCACCGCCGTCGTCACGCCGCTGGCCATGCTGGGCCTGCTCTGGTCGCCGCTGTGGCGGCTGGCGGCCTGGGGCGTGCAGGCCATGAATGCCGGCCTGGAGTGGCTGTCCCGACTGCCCTGGGCCGCGTTCGAGCGTCCCGAGCTGCCGCCGACGCTGGCGCTGTTCGCGCTGGCTGGCGGCGTGCTGCTGGTACTGCGCCTGCCCCGGAGGTCCCGTGCCTGGGGTCTGCTGCTGGCCTGGCCCTTGCTGGCCTGGACGCCCGCGCGACCGCAGATGGGGCAGTTCGAGCTGATTGCGCCCGATATCGGGCAGGGCGGCGCCATTGTGGTGCGCACGGCGCGCCACACCCTGGTGCATGACGCCGGGCCGGGGCAGGGGGCGGCCAGCGCGGCGCAGCGGGTGCTGCTGCCGCTGCTGCGCGCCGGCGGCGACCGGCTCGATGCGCTGGTCGCCAGCCATGACGATCTCGACCACGTCGGTGGCCTGCCCGAACTGCTGCGCCGGCACCCGCGCGCCGAGCTCTGGGCCTCCTACGACACGCGGCGTGGCACCGGCCGCCCGGCGCGGACCTGCGCGGCGGGGCAGCAATGGTCCTGGGATGACGTGCGTTTCGAGTGGCTGCATCCGCGCGCCGAGGACTACGGCGCGGGACTGAGCGACAACGCGCTCTCCTGCGTGCTGCGGGTCACGAGTGCCGAGGGCCGGGTGGCGCTGCTGACGGGCGACATCACGGGGCGCGAGGAGGCGCGGCTGCTGCGCGACCACCCCGGTCTGCATGCCGACCTGCTGCTGGCGCCGCACCACGGCAGTTCGACCTCGTCGAGCGAGGCCTGGCTCGATGGGCTGCGCCCGGGCCGGGTCGTGATCCAGTCGGGCCATCTGAACCGTTTCCACCACCCCGCGCCCGAGGTGCTGCAGCGCTACCGGGTGCGCGGCATGGCCTGGACCGACAGCCCGGCCTGTGGCGCCGCGACCTGGCGCAGCGCGCAGCCGGCCGACCTCCAGTGCTGGCGTCATTCGAGGCCGCGCTACTGGCAGGCCGGAGCCCGGGCTGGCACTTGATCCTGATCAATGATTCTGTGGCGGCTGCGCAAGGACTGGCCCGTTACTTGCTAACATGAAACTGCCAACATAAACGCGAGCCTCCCATGAGCCGACACCAATTCGACGAGATGTATGCCGCACCCGATCAGGTGCGTGGGCATTACCTTCAATACGCGCGCTGGCTTGCCGAGCAGCCTGACGATGTGATGCGGGCCCGGCGCGAAGAGGCCGAGCTGATCTTCCGCCGCGTCGGCATCACCTTCGCGGTCTATGGCGCCAAGGACGAGGACGGCTCGGGCACCGAGCGCCTGATTCCCTTCGACCTGATCCCGCGCGTGATTCCGGCGCAGGAATGGCGCTCGATGGAAAAAGGCCTGGAGCAGCGCGTCACGGCGCTCAACCGCTTCCTGCACGACATCTACCACGACCAGGAGATCCTGAAGGCCGGCATCGTGCCGCGCGAACAGATCGAGGGCAACGCGCAGTTCCGTCCCGAGATGGTCGGCGTCGATGTCCCGGGCGGCATCTATTCGCATATCTCGGGCATCGACATCGTGCGCGCGCCGGTGCCGGGCGGGTCGGGCGAGGCCGAGTACTACGTGCTCGAGGACAACCTGCGCGTGCCCAGCGGCGTGAGCTACATGCTGGAAGACCGCAAGATGATGATGCGGCTGTTCCCCGATCTGTTCAGCCAGAACCGGGTCGCGCCGGTCGCGCATTACCCCGATCTGCTGCTGGAGACGCTGCGCTCGGTCTGTCCTGATCATCCGGTCGATCCGACCGTGGTCGTGCTGACGCCTGGCATGTACAACAGCGCCTATTTCGAGCATGCCTTCCTGGCGCAGCAGATGGGCGTCGAGCTGGTCGAGGGCCAGGACCTGTTCGTCAAGGACGGCTATGTCTGGATGCGCACCACGCGCGGCCCCAAGCGCGTCGACGTGATCTACCGCCGCGTCGACGACGACTTCCTCGACCCGCTGGCCTTCCGGTCCAGCTCGACGCTGGGCTGTGCCGGCCTGCTCGACGTCTACCGCAAGGGCAATGTGACGCTGTGCAACGCGATCGGCACCGGCGTGGCGGACGACAAGTCGATCTACCCCTATGTGCCGCAGATGATCGAGTTCTACCTCGGCGAGAAACCGATCCTGAAGAACGTGCCGACCTACATGGGCCGCAAGCCCGACGAGCTCAAGTACATCCTGGCCAACCTCAAGGACCTGGTGGTCAAGGAGGTGCATGGCGCCGGCGGCTACGGCATGCTGGTGGGGCCGGCCGCCACCCAGGCCGAGATCGAGGAGTTCCGCCGCGCCGTGATCGCCAAGCCCGAAGGCTATATCGCCCAGCCCACGCTGAGCCTGTCGAGTTGTCCGACCTATGTCGAGCGCGGCATCGCACCGCGCCACATCGACCTGCGTCCCTTCGTGCTGTCAGGCAAGAAGGGGGTGCAGATCGTGCCGGGTGGCCTGACGCGCGTCGCGCTGAAGGAGGGCTCGCTGGTGGTGAACTCGTCGCAGGGCGGTGGCACCAAGGACACCTGGGTACTGGAAGACTGAAGAAAGACTGATCATGCTGTCGAGAACCGCCGACCATTTGTTCTGGATGTCGCGCTATACCGAGCGCGCCGAAAACACCGCCCGCATGCTGGATGTCAACTACCAGACCGCGCTGCTGCCGCAGTCGGCCGCGGTGGCCAAGCTGGGCTGGGAGGGGCTGCTGCGCATCAGCGAGCTGATGCCGTCCTACGAGTTCCTGCACGGCGAGGTCAACAGCAAGGCTGTGCTGGACTTCATGGTGCGCGACGAATCCAACCCTTCCAGCATCTACTGCTGCCTGAAGGCCGCGCGCGAGAACGCCCGCGCCGTGCGCGGCGCGCTGCCGACCGAAGTCTGGGAAACCATCAACTACACCTGGCTCAAGCTGATCCAGCTGCTCAAGGGCAAGGACTTCGAGCGTGATCCGGCCAAGTTTTTCGACTGGGTCAAGCACCGCTCGCATCTGTCGCGCGGCGTCGCGATCGGCACCATGCTGCGCGACGAGGCCTTCTACTTTTACCGCATGGGCACTTTCCTGGAGCGCGCCGACAACACGGCGCGACTGCTCGACGTCAAGTTCCACGCGGTCGAGAGCGACTTCTACGGCGCTGCCTCCGAGCAGGACCAGGAGTACGACTTCTACCACTGGAGCGCGATCCTGCGCAGCGTCTCGGCGTTCGAGGTCTACCGCAAGGTCTACCGCGACGTGATCACCCCTGAGCGCGTGGCCGAGCTGCTGATCCTGCGCGCCGACATGCCGCGCAGCCTGCACGCCAGCCTGCAGGGCGTGGTGACCAATCTGGGCCGGGTCAGCAACTCGATCTCGGGCGAGACCGAGCGCCGTGCCGGCAAGATGCTGTCCGACCTGCAGTACGGCAACCTCGACGAGATCATGGAGACCGGCCTGCACGCCTACCTGACGCAGTTCCTCGACCGCGTCAACGAGCTCGGCGGGCGCATCAGTCGCGACTTCCTGGTGCCGGCACCGGTCTGATTCAGCGTACCGGGGCCAGGTTGTCCAGCGCGGCCTGCACCGCCTGGCCCAGTTCGATCACCGCCAGTGCGTAGTAGCTGCTCCAGTTGTAGCGCGTGACGACGTAGAAGTTCTCGGTCCCGGCCACGAAGCTAGGCGCGGCGCCGCCCTGCAGCGGATCGCCGTTCTTCAGCTCGATCAGGGCCAGCGGTCCGGCATGCTGCCGTGCCTGGCCGTCGAGCCGGGCGCCCAGCGCCTGGAAGCGGGCCGCGTCGAAGCTGGGCTTGATGTCGGGTGCGAGCAGGGTGGCCAGGTTGGCATCGCTGGCCTCCACCTTGACCGGATAGTGGGTGGGCATGCCGCTGCGCCAGCCGTACTGCTGCAGGTAATGTGCCACCGAGCCGATCGCGTCGGCCGCGCTGGTGCTCAGGTCGATGCGGCCGTCGCCGTCGAAGTCGACGGCATGCTTGCTCCAGCTGCCGGGCATGAACTGCGGTAAGCCCATGGCGCCGGCGTAGCTGCCGCGCCAGCTGTCGGGGTCAACGCCCTGCTCGCGCGAGAGCTGCAGCAGGGTTTCCAGCTCGCCGCGAAAGTAGGCCTGGCGCTCGGCCGCGCGCGGGTGGCTGGCGGGGAAGTCCAGGCTCAGCGTGGCGAGGGCATCGAGTATCCGGTAGTTGCCGGTATGGCGACCGTAGAGGGTTTCGACGCCGATGATGCCGACGATCAGCGAGGCCGGCACGCCGTAGCTCGCCTCGGCGCGCTCGAGTGCCACGCGCTGCGCCTGCCAGAAGCGCACGCCCGCCTCGATGCGGGTCGGCTCGATGAAGCGTGCGCGGTAGGCGGCCCAGTTCCTGGCTGCGGCTGGCGCTGGCGTGACCAGCCGGATCACGCTGGGCAGCTGCTGAGCCTGCCCGATCCAGTGTCGAACCCATTCGAGGTCCCAGCCGCGGCGCTGCGCGATCTCGCGCGCGAGCTGCTCAGCCGCGGGCTTGCCGGCATAGCGGGCACCCTGAGGCGGTTGGTTGGCCTGTGCGCGCTGACTGGTTTCTGCTTTGACCGGGCGGGCCTGCGCCGGGTTCTGATCGCCCGCCGTCGTGGCGGCGGCGCTCGTGCCCGCCAGCATCAGTCCCAGCGCGGCCAGCCACAGGGCCTTGCGCCCCTCTCTGGCCTGCTGGTGCAAGGTGTTGGGGCTGGGCGCCGGGTCGGCGGGCAGGAAGGTGTCGGGCATGGCGAGTGAGCGTGAAAAAACTCCTAGCGTAATACAGAAGGCCGCAGGGGACGGCGTGCCGAACGCAAGGGCGGCGGCCAGTCCAGTGCGCGTGCCTGGCGCCGCAGCTCGGCCAGCGAGCGGCGGCTGGACGGGTCGTAGCGCTGGCGTTCCAGCTCCAGCAGCCAGTCCCGCAGCGCTTGCCAGCGCCCGGCGGCCGCATCGACTGCCAGCAGCCCGGAGAGCTGACGTGGCGTGGCCTGCGGTGCCACCGGGTAGCCGGCGCGCAGCAGCTGTTGCCTGGCGCGCTGCAGCAGTCGCAGCCAGGGATCGTGCTGGCGACCCTGCCGCAGTGCCCAGACCGCGCCGGCCAGGCCCAGCAAGCCGAGCAGTCCGGCCAGCAGGCGCACCAGGTCGGCCGACTCGGGTGTGGCAAAGCCCAGCCGCCTGAGCAGGTCGAGCTGGCGGGTCTGGTTGTAGTCGAGCACCCACTGGTTCCAGCGGTGGTTGAGCGCTTCCCAGGCCTGGCGCCATTGCGCCGCCAGCGTCGGGCTGATCCGGATCATGGCGTCGGCCAGCAGGCCGGGCGTGGGCCGCAGCCGTTGCAGCGCGGCGATCCGGTCCGGCTGCACCGCGGCGGTCGGGTCCACCCGGGTCCAGCCCTGGCCGGCTAGCCAGACCTCGGCCCAGGCATGGGCGTCGCTCTGGCGCACGCTCCAGAGGCCGTCGACCGGGTTGCGCTCACCGCCCTGGTAGCCCGTGACGATGCGCGCCGGCAGGCCCGCCGCGCGCAGCAGGATCACGAAGCTGGCCGCGATATGCTCGCAAAAGCCGGCGCGGCGATCGAACCAGAACTCGTCCGCGCTGTCGCGGCCGTAGTCGCCCGGCTCCAGCGTGTAGCGGTAGCCGCCGCTGCGCAGCCGCTCCAGCACCCGCTGTATCAAGGCCGTGCCGCGATCCTGCCCGGCCGGCAGCGCTTGCTCGATCTCGCTGCGCAGTTGTCGCGCCAGCGCCAGGGTGCGCGGGTTGTAGCCGGCGGGCAGCTCAAGCATCTCCTGCAACGCGCCGTTGGCGCGCTCGGGGCCGTAGCGGAAACGGGTGTAGCTCCGCGCCTCGTAGCGCACCAGTTCGGTCAGCGGCTGGCGCGTGAGCCACTGCAGGTCGGCGCTCATGTAGGGCTGCTGTCCAGGGACCAGCGGCGCCTGCGGCGTGGCTTCGAGCACGAACAGCCAGGGCCGGCGGCTGGGCTCCAGCGTGACCTGGTAGCGCACCGGCTCGCCCGCGACCCGCAACGCGGCCCGTGCCGCGTCGGGCAGCGCCGGTGCCGGTCGCCATTCGATGCCGTCGAAGCGGCTCAGCACCGGGCCCCGGAAGTAGAGCGCATCCTGGGCCGGTGGCTGGCCATCGAAGCGGATGCGCAAGGCGATGCCGGGGTCCAGCGCCAGTTGCGCGATCTGGCCGACCTGCATCCGGTCCGACAGGCCGCTGCGTCCGCCGAGCGCGTCGGCGGGCAGTCCCCACAGCGGCGCCAGCCTTGGGAACAGCAGGAACAGCGCCAGCATCAGCGGCGTGCCGAGCAGCATCATGCGCCCGGCCAGCCGCACCGACAGCCGCAGCGGCGGGCATCCGAGCGGCAGGTTGGCGTTGACCAGTGCTGTCAGCAGCCCGAGCAGCGCGAGCAGGATGCCCAGCGCGGTTGGCAGCGACTGCGAGTGAAAGAACAGCGTCAGCAAGGCGAAGAAACCCAGGAAGAAGACCACGAAGGCGTCGCGGCGCGCGCGCAGCTCCAGCGTCTTGAGCGCCAGCAGCAGCGCGACCAGTGCGACGCCGGCCTGCCGCCCGAGCAGGGTCCGGTAGTCCAGCCAGGTCGCGGCCACGGCCAGCGTCAGCAGTGCGACGCGCCAGGCCAGCGGCGGCAGCGCGCGTTGCGTCAGCGCCAGCCAGCCGCGCCCCAGCAGCAGGGCCAGCGCCAGCGCCGTGCACCAGACCGGTAGCTGGCTGGCCAGCATCAGCAGCATCCAGGCGATCACGCCGAGCAGGAACAGCGTGTCGCGTGTCTCGCGCGGCAAGGCGGTCAGGCTGCGGGTGTTCAGCACAGCGCGAGCGCTTCCAGGCAGCGTTGTCGGTGCGTGGCGCCGTGACCGGGTGCGATCTCCAGCGCACCCAGTCGCAGGCCGTAGTCCAGCTGTTGCGCCTCGGCGGCCAGCACCCAGGCGCAGAGCCGGCTCAGGCGCTGCTCCGGGTCGGACAGGCCGGTGCGGCCCGCATCGAGCCAGCAGCGGCGCCCGCTCGGTCGGGTGAAATCGCGGCTGACCCAGTCATCGCGGCCGCTCTCTGCCTGGCGGGCCACCTTCTTCCAAGCCACCCAGTGCAGCGGATCGCCACGGCGCCAGGGGCGCAGGCCTTCCCATTCATCGCTGCTGCCGTTTGTGTCCGTAGTGGTCAGACCTTCCTCTACCCCGGTCGGAGGCGGCAAGGGCGACGCCGGGGTCTCGGGCGCGGGGTAGACCAGCAGCAGCGCAGCCGGGCGCCACCAGCACCAGGCGCGCAAGATGCCGAGCGGAAAGCGGGTCTGTGCCTGCAGCGGTGGCAGGGCATGGCGTCCGCGCTGCGGCATGACACAGCGCAGTTGCAGCGTGACATGGCCTTGTGCGGGCAGGTCGGTCCAGTGTCCAGGCCAGTCGATGTCACGACCGGTCTGGCCCGGCGCCAGCCAGTCCAGCGCGATGGCCCAGCGCTCGCGCCGCGTCGGGTTGTGCAGCGTGACGGCGACCGTCGCGGCCTGGCCGGCGAAGACCGGCTCGCCCGCTTGCAGTTGCAGCCGCAGGCCGTTGAGGTTGCCGTGCGTCAGGTGCAGCGCCGCCAGCGCGCTGCCGGCGATCAGGAAGGTCAGCAGATAGCCCAGGTTGAGCTGGTAGTTGATGCTGCCGATCAGCAGCACGAGCAGCGTCAGCGCCAGCAGCAGCCCGGCGCGGGTGGGAAGGATGTAGACATTGCGCTGCGTCAGCTCCAGCTGGTCGGTCGCGGGCAGCCGGCGCAGCCACCAGCCCTGCCAGCTGGCTTGCCAGCGCAGGCGAGCGCGCCTTGCCCGACGGGGAGCGAGCTTTGCGGCGGAAGCTGCCATGGCCGGTGTTTCAGCGCAGCGGGGTGGCCGCCAGCATGGCCTGCACCTGCTCGACCGGGCCGCGGCCGGATGACGACAGCGGCGTGAGCCGGTGCGCGGCGGTCTGCGGTAGGATGGCGGCGATGTCGTCGGGCGCGAGGTAGCGCCGGCCCTCGACCAGCGCATGCGCCTTGGCCGCGCGCAGCACCGCCAGCGCGGCGCGCGGGCTCAGGCCCTGCACGAACCAGCGCCCGCTGCGGGTGGCCTCGACCAGATCCTGCAGATAGTCGAGCGCCGCGTCGCCGGCCTGGACCGCGAGCACCTCCGACTGCAGGCGCGCGAACTCGGCCGCATCGATTCGAGCCGGCAGCTCCTGCAACAGCCCGCGCCGGTCCTGTCCCTGTAGCAGGCTGCGCTCGGCCGCGCGGTCCGGATAGCCCAGGCTGATGCGCATCAGGAAGCGGTCGAGCTGCGACTCGGGCAGCAGCTGGGTGCCGACCTGGTCATGCGGGTTCTGTGTCGCGATCACGAAGAAGGGGCGTGGCAGCGGCCGCGTCTCGCCCTCGACCGAGACCTGCTGCTCCTCCATCGCTTCGAGCAAGGCGCTCTGGGTCCGGGGGCTGGCGCGGTTGATCTCGTCGGCCAGCAACAGCTGGGTGAACAGCGGCCCCGGGTGGAAGACAAAGGTCTGCTGCTCGCGTTGAAACACCGAGACCCCCGTCAGGTCGCTCGGCATCAGGTCGGAGGTGAACTGCACGCGCGAGAACGCCAGTCCGAAACTGCGCGCCAATGCCTGCGCTAGCGTGGTCTTGCCCACGCCCGGCATGTCCTGGATCAACAAATGGCCACCTGCCAGCAGGCAGATCACGCAATCGCGCACTTGTAAGGCTTTGCCAGCCATGATCGTGTTAAGCTGGTCAAATAACGAGGAGATTTGGACTTGAGTTGACTGCATCAGCTCGACCATAACGGAAAACGCCAATCATGAATGCGACAGGTTATTACACCCACCGTTTGTTCCGTAAACACGAGATGGGACCGGGTCACCCGGAATGTCCGGAACGTCTGGCTGCGATCGACGACCGGCTGCTGGTCACCGGGGTGCTCGACGTGCTCGAACACCGCGACCCGACGCCGGCTTCGGTGGCCGAGATCGAGCTGGCACATGGCCGCATGCATATCGCCGCCATGCGCGGCCTGTGCGACTTCCTCAAGGAAGACATCGTGGCTGGCGGTCCCACCCATTACCACGTCGATGCCGACACCGCGCTCAACGAGTTCAGCTACGACGCCGCGCTGATGTCGGCCGGCGCGGCGATCTGCGCCACCGACGCCGTGATCGCCGGCGAACTCGAAAACGCCTTCTGTGCGGTGCGTCCGCCCGGCCACCATGCCTGCCGTGACAAGGCCATGGGCTTTTGCGTCTTCAACAACGTGGCGATCGCGGCCAAGTACGCGCTCGAGCGCCACGGGCTGGAACGGGTGGCGATCGTGGACTTCGACGTTCACCATGGCAACGGCACCGAGAACATCGTCGCCGGTGACGACCGCATCCTCATGTGCAGCTTCTATCAGCACCCCTTCTACCCGGAAGGCGGCGCCTTGTCCGATGCTCCCAACCTGGTCAACCTGCCGGTGCCGGCCTACACCAAGGGCACCGTGATCCGCGAGCTGATCGAAGCCAGCTGGCTGCCGCGCCTGGAGCAGCACCAGCCGCAGATGATCTTCATCAGCGCCGGCTTCGACGCCCACCGCGAGGACGACATGGGCCAGCTCGGCCTGGTCGAGCAGGACTACACCTGGATCACGACCCAGCTCAAGGCAGTCGCCAAGCGCCACGCCCAGGGCCGCATCGTGAGCTGCCTCGAAGGCGGCTACGACCTGAGCTCGCTGTCGCGCAGCGTGGAGGCGCATCTGCGCGTGCTGGCCGACGTCTGAGGCCGGGGGATTGCCGGGAGGCATTGGTCAAACTGTGGCAAGCTAGCGGCTTTGTTCCAATGCCGCTTTGCCTGCTGTGAATCCCGCTCCCATCCCCATTGACGATTTCTCGCTCTGGCTGGCCTCCTTCGGCCGGCCCGAGGTCCTGCTTGAGCTCGCGATCCTGGCCACTTGCGGCCTGCTGGCCTGGGGTCTGGTCGGGCTGCTGCGCCGTATCTTCTCGCCCGACACCAGCCATTCGATCTGGTTCGGCCATGGCCTGGTCGACGGCGTGCTGTTTCCGACCCTGCTGCTGGGCTTGGGCTTCTCCGCGCGCACGCTCTGGTCGGCCAGTCACCCGGTCCATCTGCTGCGCATAGCGATTCCGGTGCTGGTGGCGCTGGTCGTGATCCGCGTCGGCGTCAAGGTGCTGCAGGTGGCCTTCCGGCAGGCGGCCTGGCTGCGCCCGATCGAACGCACCATTTCCTGGTTCGCCTGGCTCAGCATGGTGCTGTGGGTCACCGGGCTGCTGCCCGTGCTGCTCAACGAACTCGACCAGATTCAATGGAAGATCGGCGGCAGCAAGCTCTCGGTCCGTACCCTGATCGAAGGGGCGCTGACCGCCTGCGCCGTGCTGCTGGTAACGCTCTGGATCTCGTCGGCGATCGAGTCGCGGCTGCTGCGCGCGGCCACCGGCAGCGAGCTGTCCTTGCGCAAGGCAGCCAGCAACGCGACCCGCGCGCTGCTGATGTTCGTCGGCCTGATGGTCGCGCTGACCTCGGTCGGCATCGACCTGTCGGCGCTGTCGGTGCTGGGCGGTGCGATCGGCGTCGGTATCGGTTTCGGCCTGCAAAAGCTCGCGGCCAACTATGTCAGCGGCTTCGTGATCCTGACCGAGCGCAGCATGCGCATCGGCGACATGGTGCGGGTCGACAACTTCGAGGGCCGCATCACCGACATCAAGGCCCGCTTCACCGTGATCCGCTCGATCGCCGGGCGCGAGGCCATCGTCCCGAACGAGATCCTGATCACGAGCCGGGTCGAGAACCTGTCGCTGGCGGATCCGCGCGTTTCGCAATTCACCGTGGTCGGCGTGGCCTACGAAAGCGACGTCGATCTGGTGGCGCGCCTGCTGGTCGAGGCGGCCAAGGCCCAGCCGCGGGTGCTGACCGAACCGGCTCCGGCAGCCTCGCTGTCGGCCTTCGGCGCCGATGGCCTCGAGTTCACGCTGAGCTACTGGATCGGTGATCCCGAGAACGGCACCCTGGGCCTGAAATCCGACATCAACCGCGCGATCCTGGCGGCTTTCCGTGCGCAGGGCGTCGAGATTCCCTACCCGCAGCGGGTGTTGCATGTGACCGGTGCGCAACCGACTGGCACCACGCCAGGGCATCCGCCGGCAGCGGTCTGAAGTAAAACTGGAATAGAATTCCAGTTAATTATTGCTATCGACACGGTTTCAACCTTCCTACACAAGCAGGAGTCAAAACATGAAAATCCTCGTCCCCGTCAAGCGCGTGGTGGACTACAACGTCAAGGTGCGCGTCAAGGCCGATGGCACGGGCGTTGACATCGCCAACGTCAAGATGAGCATGAACCCCTTCGACGAGATCGCGATCGAGGAAGCGGTGCGCCTGAAGGAGAAGGGCGCGGCGACCGAAGTGATCGCGGTGTCCTGCGGCGTGGCTCAATGCCAGGAAACCCTGCGCACCGC
>CALPRQ020000032.1 GCA_943326015.2 Chitinophaga pinensis
CCGCAGCCGCAGCCGCAGCTCAGGCTCAGGCTCAGGCTCAGGCTCAGGCGCTCGTCGCCGAGCCGGGCGGGGTGCCGGGCGCCTCATGGTGCGAGCACAAATCGTCGCCCGGCACCCCGCCCGACTCGACGACTCGGGAGGCGCCGAATGGTGGCGTCATGGCTGCTGCTGCAGCGGATTTCGGTATTCATGTCGCCAGCACAGCGTCACAGGGCCGCGAGGGGGCGGCGGCTGACGATTTGTGCTCGCACCATGAGGAAGCCGCCGTCCCCTCGCGGCCCGCTGCCAAGAAATCCTCGCGCAAGAAGAAGCAACCGGAGCCAGAAGCAACGCCGCTGCCGGAAAAGCTGCACTGGCTCACCGTCGAGCGTGCCAACCTGCACAACCTCAAGGGCGTGACGGCCGCGATTCCGCTCAAGCGCCTGGTCGCGGTCACGGGCGTCAGCGGCTCGGGCAAGTCGACCTTCGCGCGCGAGGTGCTGCTGGCCAACGTCGCCGCCGCCGTGACCCAGAGCTCGACCAAGGCCGGGCGCGACGCGCTCGCTGCCGGCCAGCTGCCGGTCTGGCAGGGCTGCGCCGGCCTGCACGGCCACGGCCATGTCGAGCGCGTGCTCGAGGTCGACCAGACCCCGATCGGCAAGACGCCGCGATCCTGTCCCGCGACCTACATCGGCTTCTGGGACGCGATCCGCAAGCTCTACGCCGAGACGCTGGAGGCCAAGGCGCGCGGCTACGCGCCGGGCCGCTTTTCCTTCAACACCGGCGAGGGGCGCTGCCACAGCTGCGAAGGGCAGGGCGTGCGCACCATCGCGATGAGCTTCCTGCCCGACGTCAAGGTGCCCTGCGAGGCCTGCCACGGCGCCCGCTTCAACCCCGAGACGCTGGCGGTGAGCTGGCGGGGAAAAAGCATCGGCGAGGTGCTGCAGATGGAGGTCGACGAGGCGGTCGGTTTCTTTGCCTCCATGCCCGCGATCGCCCAGCCGCTGCAGCTGCTGCAGGACGTCGGCCTGGGCTACCTGACGCTGGGCCAGCCCTCGCCGACGCTGTCGGGTGGCGAGGCTCAGCGCATCAAGCTGGTGACGGAGCTGTCCAAGGTGCGCGACGAGCTGGGTCGGCGCGGCCAGAAGGCACCGCACACCCTCTACGTGCTCGACGAGCCGACCGTGGGCCTGCACATGGCCGATGTCGACAAGCTGATCCGCGTGCTGCACCGCCTGGTCGACGGCGGCCACAGCGTGGTCGTGATCGAGCATGACCTGGATCTGATCGCAGAGGCCGACTGGGTGCTCGACCTCGGCCCCGAAGGCGGCGATGGCGGTGGCCGGGTCGTCGCGGCCGCGCCGCCCGAGGCGCTGGTGCGGCTGGGCACCCACACCGGTCGCGCGCTGGCGCCGGTGCTGGCCCGGGGCTGATTAGGCCGCCCGCGCGAGCCAGGCCAGTCCCGCTGCCAGCCCCAGCAGCGCCACCCCCAGCCAGCGGCTGCGCCAACGCAGCCGCTCCACCGTTTCCACCAGTCGCGCGTTCTGCTCGGCCAGTTCGGTCACGGTTTCGGTCAGCTGCGCCAGGTCGGCCTGGGTGCCGGCGAGCATGTGCTCCATCACCTTCAGCTGGGCCTGTAGCGCCTGTGGGTCCGCCGCCGCGACGCTGGGCGTAGCTACCGGCTCCGGTGCTGCCGGTTCGTGCTGGCGCTGGCGCTCCAGCAAGGAGCGCGCGCCCTTGAGCACCTTGGGTGCGTGTTCGATCACGTCGCCCCAGGGAATCACCTTCAGTGCCGTCAGCCAGCCTATCGCCATCTTGTTGCCATCCGTTTCTTTTGCATCGACTGGCGTGGCCCCGCGCCCCGCGCCCCGCGCCCCGCTTCAAGCTGCGACCAGCATAGCGCCTGTGGCTTATTGCGTCACACCCGCCGGCCGATGCGCGCCCGCAGCAGCATCGCGAGTCCCATCGCTGCCACCCCGACCAGCAGCGCCGGAAATCCCAGCCGCGGCGACCACTGCAGCGCCGCGGCCCCCAGTGCTGGCGCCAGCACCCCGCCCAGCGTATAGGACATCACCAGCACCGCCGTGCTGTTGACCAGCGTGATGCCGCGCTCGCGCGAGCCGATGTCTATCATCGACAGCGTGTAGAGGCAGCCGCCCGCTCCGCCCCAGACAAAGGCCAGCGGCCAGGCCAGCCAGGGCTTGTCTGCCACCCAGGGCAGCAGCAGCGAACCCAGCAGCGTGATGCCGGCGAAGATCCGCATCAGCTGCAGCCGCGTCTGGCGCGAGTCGCCCCAGAAACCGCCCGACCCGTGGCGCCCCAGGCGGTCCGCCAGCAGGCCGACCGGCAGCATCAGGATGGCGCTGCCGAAACCGCTGGCCGACACCAGCAGCGTCGCTGCCGCCGCGCCCAGGCCCAATGCCAGTCCGTAGAGCGGCAGGATGGCGGTCAGCCCGCTCTCGAAGAAGCCGCCCGCGAAGCCCGCCAGCATGATGACCGGGTGTTCGCGCAGCGCGCGCCAGACGCCGCGCAGCCCGACTTCCGCCTCGTGTGCATCATGCTCGGGCGGCAGCGGCGGAATCGCCAGGCTCCAGATCAGTCCGGCCAGCATCAGCGCCATGGCAGCCCAGAGCGACTGCGCACTCTGCGGTCCGATCCAGGCCAGCAGCGTGGGGCCGACCACGAAAGTGCTGCCGACCATGGTCTCGAAGATGCCGATCCAGCGTCCGCGCTGTGCCGGCGGTGAGAACTCCGCCACCACCGACTCGGCCAGCACCCAGCGCAGGCCCGACGCCATGCCCGCCAGCAGCTGCACGACAAACCAGAGCCGCAGTTCCTGCGTCAGGCCGAAGGCCAGGCCGGCCAGCACCGGCAGCAGGCCCGACAGCCAGAGTGTCGGACGCCGGCCCAGCGCGCGCGTGATGGCCGATGCGAACGGCGTCACCAGGAAGATGCCCAGCCAGGCGGTAGCCGCGAACAGCCCGGCCAGCCAGGTCGGCAGATCCGCGCCCTTGAGGCGCAGCAGCAGCCAGGGCGCCAGCATGAAGTAGCCTGTCAGCTCGAAGAAGGTCGAGCCGAAGATGGCAAGCAAGCCGAGGCGGGCGCTGTCACGCCCCGCCTCGCTGAAGGCGGTGGCTGCGGAATCGGTCGGACGATGCGGGTTGACAGACATGCCGGGATTGTGCCCGCCCTCCCGCACCGCGCTGCTGCGGCGGCGGGCCGGCGTCAGGGCGTCGAGGGCGACGGGCAGTCGGTCGCGCGGTTCGCGTTGCCGGGTCGGCAGTCCTGGTGCAGCACGCCGCTCGACACGTTCGCCAGCGTCATCGACGACGGACAGGCGGCCGTGGCGTTGCCGGAGGCGATCCGGTAGTTCTGCTGGTCGATCGAACGGTCCACGTTCGCGTAGTCCTGGACGTTGCGCTCAAACGGCAGCAGGCCGGGGTCGAGGTACTGATAGCGGCAGACGAAAAGATTGCCGCTCCTGAAGGCGACGGGGCCGCCGACCCTGACCCTGCCCGACCACAGCTTGGGCGACGACAGCGGAATCACGCACATATACCATTTGTACGAGGTGTCGAAGGCGGTTGCATTGCCGAACTGGCAATTGATGGCGTCGCTGCCTGCCAGGTTGCGTGACACGCCGCCGTAGTTGATGCCGAGGCCGGCCTCGATGCCGGTCCATTCGGCATTGCTCACCGAGCTGTCGCGGCTGATGTAGCCGGCCAGGATGTAGCCTTCGACCGTCACGCAGTGCGCCTTGATCTGCTCGATGGTCGCGTTGAGCACGCCGGGGTTGCAGATCTGGATCACCGATCCCGAAATGTTGCTGAAGATGACCGCATAGTTGGCGTTGACCTGGATCGAGCTCCTGCCGTCATTGAGATCCAGCGCCGGGATCGGGATGTTGATGTTGCGGTTCTTGGGCCGCTTGAGGATCGTGTTCTCCGGCAGTGGAAACGCCAGCATCGCGGAAGTGGCCGGATCGGTATTGGCCAGATAGGAAAACAGGTTGACGCTTTGCTGCCCGGCCTCGCGGTCGGCCCAGCTCACCGTCACGCTCGCGGTCCGCATTGGTGTCGTGACATCGCCGCCCAGCGTCACCGTCCTCGTGTAGCTGGTGTTGCGGCCCGTCACGGGCGAGGGGCAGCGCGTGCCGGGCAGGCTGTTCCAGTCCGTCGCGTTGCGCAGCGAGCGCAGGCTCTCCATGCATTCGCTCGCCAGCTGGGTCGCCTCGGTCCGCTGCGCCGCGAGATCGCTGTTGCGTGCCAGCATGTTCTGCAGCTGGCTCAGCCCGAGCATGCCGCCGGAGACGACCAGCAGCGAGATCAGCGCCTCCAGCAGCGCGAAGCCGACGTTGCGGCCTGTCCTGGTCCGGTTCATCGCATCACCTCAGTTGCAATTGATGGTGGGGGCGGCGTTGGCCACCGTCGGCAGCGGCAGACTCAAGGCGCAGCGGTCGGTCCAGCTGCCGGGCATGCGCACCATCCTGGCCGACGAGGTGCGAGTCGACGACAAGGCCGACGGCAGGTAGTTCACCGTGCCGTTGCCGTTGCTGTTGAAGCCGCCGCAAGTGACCATCGCCCCGTAGATGTTCGCCGTTCCCGTGCCCAGGTTGTTGAAGTTGGAACTGTTCGAGAACAGCATGCCATAGAGACTGATGTTGCCGTTGATGTCGATCTGGCCTGGCGAAACCAGCGAGACGCCATCGGTTGCGGTGCCGAGCTGGCTGAATGGCGCGCTGTTGTTGATTTCGAGCGACAAGGGAAAATAGAAGGCGCGCCAGCCGGCGTTGTAGGCCGCGCCGATCAGTTGGCCGCAATCGTTGGCGGTGCTGCAACTGATCGTCTTGGTCAGCGGCGAGGCCATGTATTCGGCGACGGTCGAGCCAAAGAAGGCGCTGAACATGCTTGAGTTGGAGCAGGTCGGATCGCTCGAAGCCAGGCTCAGCAGCGACGGATCGTTGTCGATGATCGCGCCGCTCATAGGCTGGCCCGGTATCGTCGTCAGCTGGCTGGCGCTCGCGCTGACCGTCGAGCCGGCATTGACCAGGATGCCGCCCGTCGCGACATCCTGGTTCACGATATCGAATGATCCGCCTATGCTGCACGAGAGGCCGCAAGTCAGCGGGGCGGCCGGCACCGCGCGCAGCCCGGGCATCAGCTTGAGCACGACCGAGACGCTGGCCGAAGCGTCGGACGCGCCCCGGGTGCCCGGCCCGCAGGTGTCGGCCTGCTCGGTGCAGCCGGTTGCGATCACGCGCACGGCTTCGGCGTCGCCCGCCACCGGCGAGAACTGCACCGTGAAGCCTGGCAGGCTCGCGCTGCCGAGATTGGCGAGGGTCGTGCCGCTCGCGGGAACCGCCGGGCAATGGCAGAGGCTGACACCCGTTGCCGGGTTGAGCTTGCAGCCCGGCAGGACATGGCTCGCGATGCCGGGTGTCGGGCTGACCGTGACATATTGCTTGCGGAACGTGAGGCTGCCGCCTGCCAGCGGCTGGCAGTTCGTGCCGATGAACTCGGCGCGGTTGAACATGCCGGTCGCCCATTCGATCCCGGCCTCGGCCATTTCCTGTGCCATCGTCGATCGCATCTGGTTGGCCGATATCCGCTGCTCGAAAATGATGCTGCGGTTGAGGTAGAGCACGATCAGGGAAATGCCGAACAGCAGGATCATGACCATCGCGAGCACGGCCATGCCATGTTGCGGAGTGGCGGGCTGGTGGCGCATGGTGCTCACTCGCGAATCATGGGTTGCAGCTGCCCGCGACGACATCGTTGCGCACGCGCACGGTCGAGGTCAGCGTGCGCGTCAGGCCCGGGTCGGTCTTCGAGATGCCGGTCAGCGTGATGCGGTAGGCCCTGGCCGTGACCTGGCAGGTCGTGGCGCAGCCATTCGGGCAGGCGTTGTTCAATGCGATCGGCTGATCGACGAAGGTCGATGCCGGCGGCGTGCTGGTATCCGTGACCGACAGGCGCTCGATGTTCGATTGCGCCAGATCGAGTTTCATGGTCCGGGTGTCGGTCACGGTCTGCCAGGCCGAGTTCAGCAGAAAATCGAGGCTGATCTCGCCCGCGGCGTCGGTGTTGAGCCGGAACCCGTATTGCTCGTCGCTACCGAGCGTGTTGTCGTTGTCCCGCGAATAGGCGAAGGCGATCCGGGGCGGACTGCTGTCAAGCGTGATCGCCGCATAGGGGTTGGCGGTCAGCGTCGAGCTGGTGGCGCCGGCCCAGTAGCCGCCACGGCGCAGGTCGCGCGTGACCAGGTCCATCGCCGCGCGCAGATCCTGGTCGAGCCTGGCTTCGATCTGCAGGCGCCGCGCGCCCACGAGATGGATCAGCAAGAAGGAGCTCGCGCCGGCCATGATCAGCAGACCCAGCACCAGGCCGACCATGACCTCGACCAGCGAGGTTCCGGCCTGACCGCGGCCCGGCTTGGGTGGCTGTCGGATCACGGTCATCAGGGACATGCGGGATAGGCGCCCATGGCGCTGTCGGTCGAACAGATCCGGGCCTGTCCCATCGGGTTGACGCTGACCGTGAGCGTCGCGCCCGTGCCGTTCGCGGCCACGGTGATCGCCGGGTCGGCGCCCACTGTCGAGCGGGTGCCGCGATGGGGCTCGTAGCTGACCGAGGTCGATCCGTCCAGCGTCACGCCGCTGAGTTGCATGGCCTTGAAGGTTCGCGCGACCGAAGCCCCGCCTTCGACCACCGTTCCCGTGATCTCGTACTGGGTGTCCGAAATCCGGTTCAGCGTGACCTCGATCCGGTTGTTGACGGACAGTGAGCGCGCGTACTGCAGATCGGTGCTGAGTTCGTGTGCCACGCCTTCGACGCGGCGCTTGGCGAGGAACCCGATGAACGACGGCATCGCTATCAGCAGCACGATCGAGATGACTGCCAGTGTCACCATCAACTCGATCAGCGTGATGCCACGACGTTTGTTCATCAGCGGCTCCAGCATGCCGCTGGCGCATAGATGGCATTGCCGTTGGTCACGGCGACTGTGAGAGTGGCGCAACTCGTGGTTCCGGCGGCATCCGAGGCCTGGCTGGTTCCAGTCACCCCGGTTGCGCTTGCAGCGTAGTTCAGCCCCGTGGGGGCCGGATCGGTCGCTATCGCGATGTCGTAGTACCCGCCAGCCGTCCTGACGCTCAGGCCCAGTCCATTGGGCCATGCCGTAGCGATCACACCGTTGCCTGCATAGGTGGGGTGCTGGGTTCGCCAGCGCTCCTGGGCTTGCTGCAGGGCTGCCAAGGCCTGGATGGCGTCACTCCGGCGGCTCTTGCGGATCTGGTTCATGAGGTTGGGGTACGCCACCGTGGCAAGTATGCTCACGATGGCGACCGCAATCATGAGCTCGATCAGTGTGAAGCCCGATTTGTGCGATTTGTGAACTGGCACGGTAACGACCTCCCCTGTATTTTCATTTTAGTAGGGCACCTTGAATGGTGCAAATATGATTTTTCTGGTTTTTTCTAGGAGGCTGCCGCGCGCTGTTCCTGGAGCGGGTGCTCGGTCTGCCCTTGCGCCCGCTGGGGCGTTTGGCTATAATCCACGGTTCGGTGAAAATCCGTTCACTGAGACACGTCGAAAGACGGACAATTCCAGAGGTTCATATGTACGCGGTCATAAAAACCGGCGGCAAGCAGTATCGCGTTGCCGTTGGCGAAAAACTTAAAGTAGAACAGATTGCTGCGGATGTGGGTCAAGAGATCGTGATCGATCAGGTGCTCGCCGTGGGTAACGGCGCAGACATCAAGGTCGGCACTCCCTTGGTCTCCGGCGCAACGGTCACGGCCACTGTGGTTTCCCACGGTCGCGGCGACAAGGTCCGCATCTTCAAGATGCGCCGTCGCAAGCACTATCAGAAGCGCCAGGGCCATCGTCAGAATTTCACCGAGCTGCAAATCGGCTCGATCAACGGCTAAGGAGTAAAGCACCATGGCACAGAAAAAAGGCGGCGGCTCAACCCGCAACGGTCGCGACTCCAAGCCGAAGATGCTGGGCGTCAAGGTGTTCGGCGGCCAGGCCATCAGCGCCGGCGCGATCATCGTGCGTCAGCGCGGCACCCGTTTCCACGCTGGCGTGGGCACCGGTTGCGGCAAGGATCACACCATCTTCGCGACCTGCGACGGCGTCGTGAACTTCACCGTCAAGGGCGAGTTCAACCGCAAGACCATCAACGTCACCCCGGTG
The DNA here is from genome assembly GCA_943326015.2 of Chitinophaga pinensis. GTDB lineage: Bacteria > Pseudomonadota > Gammaproteobacteria > Burkholderiales > Burkholderiaceae_C > Malikia. The sequence continues at coordinate 8,175 of CALPRQ020000032.1, forward strand.
TGATGTTGCCTGTTTGATCGCTTCGGCGTTCAGACCGCAAAGGCCCGCGCTGCGGGCCTTTTGTTTTTATCCGTTTGAAGGACAATTCAGCCATGAAATTCGTTGATGAAGCCTATATCGACATTGCGGCCGGCGACGGAGGCAATGGCTGCGCGTCCTTCCGCCACGAGAAGTACAAGGAATTCGGCGGCCCCGACGGCGGCGACGGCGGTCGCGGCGGCTCGGTCTGGGCGCTGGCCGACGAGAACCTCAACACCCTGATCGACTACCGCTACTCGCGCCGCTTCGAGGCCCAGCGTGGCGAGCACGGCAAGGGTTCGGACATGTTCGGTTGCAAGGGCGACGACATCATCCTCAAGATGCCGGTCGGCACCATCATCCGCAACGCCGAGACCGGCGAGCTGATGCACGAGCTGCTGCAGCCGGGCGAGCAGATCCTGATCGCCAAGGGCGGCGAGGGCGGCTTCGGCAACCTGCGCTTCAAGAGCTCGATCAACCGCGCGCCGCGCCAGAAGACCATCGGCCACCCGGGCGAGCGCTTCAGCCTGGCGCTGGAACTGAAGGTGCTGGCCGATGTCGGCCTGCTCGGCATGCCCAACGCGGGCAAGTCGACCTTCATCGCCGCGGTCTCGAACGCGCGCCCGAAGATCGCCGACTATCCCTTCACCACCCTGCACCCGAATCTGGGCGTGGTCCGCGTCGGCCCCGAGAAGAGCTTCGTCGTCGCCGACGTACCGGGCCTGATCGAGGGCGCCTCCGAGGGGGCGGGCCTGGGTCACCAGTTCCTGCGCCACCTGCAGCGCACCCGCTTGCTGCTGCACGTGGTCGACATGGCGCCGTTCGACGACGCGGTCGATCCGGTCGCGCAGGCCAAGGCCATCGTCAAGGAACTCAAGAAGTACGACCCCGAGCTGCACGCCAAGCCGCGCTGGCTGGTGCTCAACAAGCTCGACATGATTCCGGCCGAGGAGCGCGCGGCGCGCGTCAAGGACTTCGTCAAGCGCTTCCGCCACAAGGGCCCGGTGTTCGAGATCTCGGCGCTGACGCGCGAGGGCTGCGAGCTGCTGGTGCAGAAGATCTTCCAGCATATCGTTGATACGCGCGAGGCAGAAAAGCCCCATGTCGAGGTCGATCCGCGCTTCGATGCCCGCCGCGACCAGCCGGGCATCGAGCCGGCGCCGCAGATCGACGCGGACGATCCGCGCTTCCGCTGACCCACCTGGGCTGGACGCCTGCCCGGGTCCGGGGGGTGTCTCAGCCGTTTCCGTGATGACAACCTGACCGTTCCGTCAGACTTGCTCAATCATGATTGAAGCTGACTTCCTGCTTCGCCGAGGCCGGTTTCGCCTTCGTCTTGCGACCAAGGCCAGCGCCTTCCTCTCCACAGGCTGTAACCGTGGAACTCACGGCCATGTTCTTGAGATTCACCGCCGCGTTCACGTCGCGGTCATGGACAGCGCCGCAGTACGGACAAGTCCACTCGCGTACTGACAGTGGCAGCTTTTCGAGCTTGTGCCCGCAGCCCGAGCAGGTCTTGCTGCTGGGATACCAGCGATCCGCCACCACCACTTGCCCGCCGCGCCTCGCGGCCTTGTATTCCAGCTGCCGCCTGAACTCGAAAAAACCCATGTCGGCGATGCTGCGCGCCAAGCGACGGTTTTTCACCATGCCGCGCACGTTCAGGTCTTCGATGCCGATAGTATGGAAGCGCCGCGTGAGGTTCGTCGTGAGCTTGTGCAGGGCGTCGGAACGGATGTTGGCGATGCGCGCATGCAACTTCGCCAGCCTGGTCTTGGCCTTCTTGCGGTTGGCGGATCTCTTTTGCTTGCGCGACAGGCTCTTGGATAGCCGGCGCAGGCGGTCCAGCAGCGCTTTGTGGGGCTTCGGACCGGGGATGCTTTCTCCCGTCGAGAGCGTCGCGAGTGCCTTGACACCCAGATCCACCCCCACCGCGCCTTGGTTCTCGGTTCGGGGCAGGGGTGAATCATCCTGGGTATCGACGGCAAGGCTCACATACCAGCGGTCGGCCACGCGCGAGACGGTGGCCGACAGGATCTTGCCCGCAAGGCGCAACGTCTCGCGCATCCATACCCAGCCCAGGTTGGGAATACGGATGCGACAGCCGTCGAGACTGAACTGGTCGTTGCTCAGGCTGAAACGGTCGTGCCGGCCTTTCTGGCGGAATTGCGGATACTTGGCACGTCCGGCAAAGCAGTTCTGGAACGCCTGGCCCAGCTGGATGATCGCCATCTGCGGAGCGTTCTTGGTGACTTCCAGCATCCAAGGAAACTGCTCGCGCTTGACGGCGTTGAGCTGGCGGCGCAGCGCGGCCTGCGAGGGCTTGGGCAGGCTGTTGTCGACCTTACAGGCTTCGTACTGGCGCTTCCACTCGGCCAGCGCCCAGTTGTACGCGAAGCGCGCCACACCAGCCGCGCGGGCCAGATAGGTGGCCTGCGTGTTATTCGGGTCGAGCGCGATGCGGTGAGCGATCAGCATGGCGGCATAATTCTGACACGGACCCGCACGGCTTGAACAGAGCTGCATTTCTTCTCCTCATGCTGCCACAGTGCGTGAGCAGGTATAAGCATGAAAGACAAGAATTGAGCAGGTTTTACGGTAACTGAATGAACCCCCCAGACATGAGCACCGACCCGCAAGCCGACCCAGGCGTCTCCCTTTCCGTCGATTCCTCCGAGCTGCTGCGCGGTGCGCGCCGCATCGTCGTCAAGGTCGGCTCCAGCCTGGTCACCAACGAGGGCCGTGGCCTCGACGAGGCCGCCATCGAGCAGTGGAGCGCCCAGCTCGCTGCGCTGGTCAAGTCGGGCCGCGAGCTGATCATGGTCAGCAGCGGTGCGATCGCCGAGGGCATGAAGCGGCTGGGCTGGAAGACCCGACCCAAGATGATCAACGAGCTGCAGGCCGCCGCTGCCGTCGGCCAGATGGGCCTGGTCCAGATGTACGAGACCAAGCTGCGCGAGCAGGATGTCGGCAGCGCCCAGGTGCTGCTGACCCATGCCGACCTGGCCGACCGCGAGCGCTACCTCAATGCGCGCTCGACCCTGCTGACGCTGCTTGAGCATGGTGTGGTGCCGGTGATCAACGAGAACGACACCGTTGTCAACGACGAGATCAAGTTCGGCGACAACGACACGCTCGGCGCGTTGGTCGCCAACCTGGTCGATGCCGATCTGCTGGTGATCCTGACCGACCAGAAGGGCCTCTACAGCGCCGACCCACGCAAGAACCCCGACGCCGAGTTCATCCATGTCGCGCGCGCGGGCGATCCACGGCTGGAGGAGATGGCCGGCGGCGCCGGCTCGCGCGTCGGCACCGGCGGCATGATCACCAAGATCCTGGCCGCCAAGCGCGCAGCCGGCTCCGGCGCCTCGACCGTGATCGCCTGGGGTCGTGAGCCCGACGCGCTGCTGCGCCTGACGCAGGGCGAGCCGATCGGCACCATGCTGGTGGCGCAGACGCCCAAGCAGCAGGCGCGCAAGCAGTGGATGGCCGACCATCTGCAACTGCGCGGCCAGGTGACGGTGGACGACGGTGCGGTCGTCAAGATCGTGACCGAGGGCAAGAGCCTGTTGCCGATCGGCATGACCGCCGTCAGCGGCGAGTTCAGCCGTGGCGACGTGATCGCGGTGTGTGACGCGCAGGGTCAGGAGCTCGCACGCGGCCTGGCCAACTACTCGGCCGGCGAGGCGCGGCTGTTGTGCCGCAAGTCCTCGAACGCGGTCGAAGGCCTGCTTGGCTACGCGGCCGAACCCGAGATGATCCACCGCGACAACATGGTGCTGTTGCGCGGCTGAGTCCTGTCCGGGGCCTGGCTGGCCCCGGCTTCATCGGCCCAGCGGGTGCTGCGGGTCCGGGTCGAAGCTGGCGCCGGGGGGCAGTTCCATGTGCAGCGACACCGGCAGATGCGGCGCCCCATGGTGCGCTTCGGTCAGTGGCGGGCGTGGTCGCGCGTTGCCGCGCAGGTAGCGGTTGCGGCTTTCCTGGCGCGGCAGGTAGCGCGACAGCTCGTGCAGCGCCATTTCGTAGACGCCGCGCTTGAACTCGACCACCATCTCCAGCGGCACCCAGTAGTCGTTCCAGCGCCAGGCATCGAACTCGGGATGGCTGGTCGCGCGCAGGTTCAGGTTCCAGTCGCCGCCGGTCAGGCGCAGCAGGAACCAGATCTGTTTTTGTCCCCGGTAGTGGCCGCGCGCATCCCGGCGGATGTAGCGGTCCGGCACTTCATAGCGCAACCAGTCCCGCGTGCGGGCGACGATGGCCACATGCTCGGGCAGCAGTCCGACCTCCTCGTGCAGCTCACGGAACATGGCTTGCTCGGGGGTCTCGCCCCGGTCTATGCCGCCCTGCGGGAACTGCCAGGAATGGGTGCGGATGCGCTTGCCCCAGAACACCTGGTTCTTCTGGTTGAGCAGAATGATGCCGACATTGGGCCTGAAGCCGTCTCTGTCAAGCATAATCAACCCCAAATTTTAAAACTGCGTTCATTATGCACCGCTAGCGTGCGGCCACGCAGGCGCTGCCGGGTCAAACTCCGGCTGGCTCTGTTCCGGCCCAGCGGCGTGCAGGGCGCCTGCCTGAGCCTGACATGAAAGCCTCCCAGTTCCTCATTTCCACCCTCAAAGAAGCCCCGGCCGACGCCGAGGTGGTGAGCCACCAGCTCATGACGCGCGCCGGCATGATCAAGAAGCTGGGCGCCGGCATCTACACCTATATGCCGATGGGTCTGCGCGTGATCCAGAAGGTCGAGCGCATCATCCGCGAGGAGATGAACCGCGCCGGTGGCATCGAGCTCTCCATGCCCGTCGTGCAGCCGGCCGAGCTCTGGCAGGAAACCGGCCGCTTCGACAAGATGGGTCCCGAGATGCTGCGCATCAAGGACCGTCACGAGCGCGACTTCGTGCTGCAGCCGACTTCCGAGGAGGTCGTGACCGACATCGCGCGCCAGGAGCTGCGCAGCTACAAGCAGCTGCCCAAGAACTTCTACCAGATCCAGACCAAGTTCCGCGACGAGCGCCGCCCGCGCTTCGGCCTGATGCGTGGCCGCGAGTTCGTCATGAAGGACGCCTACAGCTTCGACCGCGACCGTGACAGCGCGCAGGCGAGCTACCAGGTCATGGCCGCGGCCTACCGCCGCATCTTCGACCGCTTCGGTCTGACCTATCGCGCGGTGGCGGCCGACAGCGGTGCCATCGGTGGCGACCTGAGCGAGGAATTCCAGGTCATCGCCGCGACCGGCGAGGACGCCATCGTCTACTGCCCGGGCAGCGACTACGCGGCCAACATCGAGAAGGCCGAGGCGCTGGTGCCGCAGGGTCCGCGTCCCGCGCCTGCCATGCCCCTGACCAAGGTGTTCACGCCGGGCAATAGCACCTGCGCGGCCGTGGCCGAGCAGCTCGGCACGCCGCTGGTGAGCAACGTCAAGTCCATCGTGCTGGCCACCGACGAGATCAACGAGAACGACGAGATCGTCAAGTCCCAGGTCTGGCTGCTGCTGCTGCGCGCCGACCACGAGATGAACGAGGTCAAGGTCGGCAAGTTGCCGGGCCTGGACCTGGGCTTCCGCTTCGCGACCGAGGCCGAGATCCTGGAGCACTTCGGCTGCAAGCCGGGTTACCTGGGACCGGTCAACCTGAAGCAGCCGGTCAATATCGTGGCCGACCGCGAGGTGATGGTCATGGCCGACTGGACCTGTGGCGCCAACGAGGCCGACTACCACCTCACCGGCGTCAACTGGGTGCGTGACCTGCCCGAGCCCGACCTGGTGGCCGACATCCGCAACGTGGTCGCGGGCGACCAGTCGCCGGACGGCCAGGGCTTGCTCGCGATCGAGCGCGGCATCGAGGTCGGCCATGTGTTCTACCTCGGCACCAAGTACTCCCGCGCCATGAACGCGACCTTCCTGGCCGAGGACGGCAAGCCGCGCCACTTCGAGATGGGCTGCTACGGCATCGGCGTGACCCGCCTGCCGGCGGCTGCGATCGAGCAGAACCATGACGCGCGCGGCATCATCTGGCCTGACGCGATCGCGCCGTTCACGCTCGTGATCTGCCCGATCGGCATGGACCGCAGCGAGGCCGTGCGCGCCGCCGCCGAGCAGCTGTACGGCGAGCTGCTGGCGCTGGGCGTCGATGTGCTGCTCGACGACCGCGGCGAGCGCCCGGGCGCGATGTTCGCCGACTGGGAACTGATCGGCGTGCCGCATCGCGTCACCATCGGTGACAAGGGCCTGAAGGAGGGCCAGGTCGAGTACCAGCACCGCCGCGACGAGGCTTCGACCAAGGTCGCCGTGGCCGAGCTGCTGGCCCTGCTCAAGGGCAAGCTGGGGCTGTGAAATGAGCCGCCGGGACTGTCTGGGCTGGATCGCCAAGGCAGGCCTGGCGAGTCTGTGGCCGGTCAGCCTGCCGGCGCTGGCCCGGGCGGGTGGCCAGCTTGAGGAGCCGCTGGCCGATCCGGTCCGGCTCGCACTGCGCGCCGCGATCGAGCATCCGGCGCCGCCCGAGCCCGAGTTTCCCACCCCGGAGGCCAGAATGGCCTATCTGCGCTGGCTCGGCGAGATGAGCCCCAGGCTGGTGCGGCGCAAGCCCGAACTGCAGACCCGGGTCGAATTCCTGCAGACGGTCTGGTACGAGAGCCGGCGTGCCGGGCTCGACGAGTCGCTGGTGCTGGGGCTGATCCAGGTCGAGAGCGCCTTCCGCAAGTTCGCGGTCTCGCCGGTCGGCGCGCGCGGCTACATGCAGGTCATGCCCTTCTGGGCCCGGCTGATCGGCGACGGCGACCCGTCCAAGCTGTTCCTGATGCAGGCCAACATCCGCTTCGGCTGCGTGATCCTGCGCCACTATCTTGAGCGCGAGCGCGGCGACCTGTTCCTGGCGCTGGGGCGCTACAACGGCAGCCGTGGCCGTCCCCAGTATCCCGATGCGGTGTTCGCGGCGCAGAAGCACTGGCGCAGGGCTTGATTGCGCTGATGCGCCATGACGCAGAGAAATCGATTTCTTAATAAATTTGCACGGTGGGACGACGCAATCTGATCGCCGGACGCCCGGTTGTGTGCGCCAATTTTTAGCCGCGTATCAATTTGATATCCATTTCAAGAAAAATCTGTAAACATGCTGATTGATATCAGGATGGCATGGTAAGATGCTGAGCATCTACGGAAATTTCTATTATGGAGATTAATTCAATGAAAATTGAAAATGCGGCGAGTTACCTGTATGCCAGCCAGCGATCACAGGCCAAAGTTCCCAACCGTTTTACAGCCACTTCTTTTGCTGCCGAACTGGCCACCACCCAAGCTAATCGGGCTGGGCCAGATAATCCTTCGATTTCAGCTGCTGCCCGAGAGGCGTTTTCTGCATCCACTGCCGTGCCGAGCGCGAGCAACTTTTCCACATCAGTTGATGCAAAACTTGCCGAGATCAGGGCGAGAGGTCCTGTGAACAGAAGCCAGGAAGATGGGGAGTATCTGTTCGCCAACGATAAGCGGCTGGCTGAAATCAGGGCACAAGGCAAGTCATCTGATCAGCTCACTGCTGATGAGCTCGACTACGTGCAAAAAGCCGGCGGATTCGTCAATACCATGGCAACTCTTAGTCCAGCCGAAAGGGCGATCTATGACAAGGCTGTCGCCAGCGGGAATCATGAAGCCGTCGCAGGCTTGTCTCTAATTGCGCTGACCAGAAGCGCAGGGCACATGGCAGGCGGTGCCAATGGATCCACGTACGATCCGATAAATATGGAAATTACGGCGGCTAATGTCGAGAAGTATTTTCGACACAGCGTTGTTGACCAAAATGGTTGGGCATCAGGAAATTTTCAAGCACTCATAAGTTTCCTGCAGGGCAATGCGTTACCGGTCTAAATTTTGGATGTGTGGAATGAATCTGACGGAGAACAGGCCGGAGTTTGGGGGACTAAACTGATTCTCGGACTGTTCTCATAAGATAATTCGACTTCGACAGGCGCCAGGTTCAAGCGCTGGCCGCCACGTCCTCGACCCAGTGCGCGAACTCGATGTCGCGTGCGGTCACGCCGCCGGCGTCGTGGGTCGTGAAGCTGATCTCGACCCGGTTGTAGAGGTTGAACCACTCGGGGTGGTGCTGGCGCCGCTCCGCTTCCAGCGCGACTCGGGTCATGAAGGCGAAGGCCTGGCCGAAATCGCGGAAGGCGAGCCAGCGCGTGATCGACTGCTCTTCCTCGTCGTATTCCCAGCTCGGCAGCTCGGTCAGGGCCTGGGTCACCTGTTCGGTGCCCAGCACTGCCAGCGTCTCGTCCTGGGTCACCGCTTCGGCAGCCAGGATGTCCGGCGTCTCGTCGCTCATCACACGGCCTCGCCGGCGATGGCCTGCTGCAGCTCGCCCGACTCGTACATCTCCATCATGATGTCAGAGCCACCGATGAACTCGCCCTTGACGTAGAGCTGCGGGATGGTCGGCCAGTTGCTGTATTCCTTGATGCCCTGGCGGATTTCCTGGTCTTCCAGCACGTTGACGGTCTGGATGGTCTTGGTGTCGACGCCGCAGGCCTTGAGGATCTGGATCGCGCGGCCCGAGAAGCCACACATCGGAAAGCTGGCCGTACCCTTCATGAAGAGCACGATGTCGTTGTTCTTGACCAGTTGGTCGATTCGTTGCTGGGTGTCGCTCATCTTTAGCTCCGGTTGTCGGCCCTGCGGCCGGGTTCTGCTGGGGCTGGATTATCCTCGCCCCGTGAATAGCCTTGTCTGCCATGCGGCCGTCCGGGTTCAGTCGGCAAGGCGGGGTGCCCGGCCGCCTGTGCAGCGCAGATGCCCGGCCAGATCCCGCTGGTGCCCGATCTGATCGCAGCCCTGTGCGCGCAGGATGGCTGCGACGTCATCGGCCTGGTCCCAGCCGTGCTCCAGCAGCAGCCAGCCGCCCGGCAGCAGGTGTTGCCTGACCTGAGCGGCGATGATGCGGATGTCTGCCAGCCCGTCGGCACCGCTGGCCAGCGCCGACAGCGGCTCGTGCGTGAGCGCGGCCAGATGCGGGTCGTCAGCGCGGATATAGGGTGGATTGCTGACGATCAAGTCGAAGCGATCGGGCAGGGCGGGGCCTTCGGGCGATTGCGCGGCAGCCTCGGCCTGGCGCGCCGGCCAGTCGGTCAGCCAGCTGCCGAGCAGGAAACGCACCGGCAGCCCCAGCCGCTGTGCGTTGGCCTGAGCGACGGCCAGCGCGTCGCGGCTGGCGTCGAGCGCCCAGACCCTGGCGTCGGGGCGGCGGTGTTGGATCGCGAGCGCGATGGCGCCACTGCCGGTGCCGAGGTCGAGCACCGCCGGGTTTTCTTGCCCTTCGAGCCGCTCAAGCGCCCAGTCGACCAGGGTCTCGGTGTCGGGGCGCGGGTCGAGCACGCGCGCGTCGATCTGCAGCGCCAGCCCGTGGAATTCGCGCTGGCCGATCAGATAGGCGACGGGCTCGCCTGCCAGGCGGCGCCGGCAAAGCGCCAGCAAGTCCTGCGCGGCTCCGGCCGGAAGCGGGTCGGTGTCATGCGCGATCAGCCAGGCGCGGTCGTGCGGCGAGCGGCCCAGCCGGTGCAGCAGCAGCACCTGGGCGTCCAGCCGGTCGAGGCCGGCCTGGCGGGCGTGCAGCAAGGCCTGCTGGACGGTTGCCGGCAGGGTGGCGTCCCGGTCGGCGTCGGGTCCAGCCGCGGGCAGTCCGTCCGGCTGGGCGACGCTCATGCCAGCGCCCCGTGCGCGGCCTGACCGGCGCTTTGCTCCAGGTCAGCCATCAGCTCGGCGCCGCGTGCCAGCTGCAGCGCGTGGACCACCTCGTCGAGCTCGCCCTCCATCACCGCGCCGAGCTTGTACAGCGTCAGGTTGATGCGGTGGTCGGTGAGGCGGCCCTGCGGGAAGTTGTAGGTCCGGATGCGGTCGCTGCGGTCGCCGCTGCCGATCAGGCCCTTGCGCTCGGCGGCCTCCTTGGCGGCGCGCTCGCTGCGCTCCTTTTCCTGGATGCGGGCCTGCAGCACCTGCAGCGCCTTGGCCTTGTTGCTGTGCTGGCTGCGCCCGTCCTGGCATTCGGCGACGATGCCGGTCGGCAGATGCACCACCCGCACGGCCGAGTCGGTCTTGTTGATATGCTGGCCGCCGGCGCCGCTGGCGCGGAAGGTGTCGATGCGCAGCTCGGCCGGGTTGAGCTTGACGGCCTCGGCCTCGTCCGGCTCCGGCATCACCGCGACGGTACAGGCGCTGGTGTGGATGCGGCCCTGGGATTCGGTCGCGGGCACGCGCTGCACCCGGTGGCCACCCGACTCGAAACGCAGCTTGCCATAGGCCTGGTGGCCCAGCACGCGCAGCACGATTTCCTTGTAGCCACCCATCTCGCCGGGCGACTCGCTGATCGTCTCGATGCGCCAGCCCTGGCGTTCGGCGTAGCGGGTGTAGAGGCGGGCCAGATCGCCGGCGAACAGCGCAGCCTCGTCGCCGCCGGTGCCGGCGCGGACTTCGAGGAAGGCGTTGCGATCGTCGTCCTGGTCCTTGGGCAGCAGCAGGAACTGCAGCTCCTCGTCCAGCGCGGCGAGCTCGCTTTCGGCGGCGGCGATTTCCTCCTGCGCCAGCGCGGCCATCTCGGCGTCTTCTTCCTGGGCCATGGTGCGGGCCTCGGCCAAGTCGACCTCGCGCTGCAGGTAGCGCAGGAAGGGCCGGACCATGGCATCGGCTTCGGCGTGCTCGCGCGTGAGCTTGCGAAAGCGCTCCATGTCGGCGGTGGCGTCGGGCGCGCTCAGCAGCGCGTCGAGTTCGTGCAGGCGCAGGCGCTGACGTTCCAGCGTTTCGCGGATGAAGGGCTTCATGCGCGCCGGTCCTGGCCGCGCAGGAACAGGCGCTCGACGGTCTGCGCGGTCGCCTGGCGCGTGGCCGCGTCGCCGGTGTGCAGTTCGGCCAGCGCGCCGTGCAGCATCTTCTGCGTCAGGCCGCGCGCCAGGGCTTCGAGCACGGCGTCGACGTCGTCGCCGCGCGCGAGCAGCTTGCGCGCCCGTGCCAGTTCGGCCTGTCGCCAGTCATCGGCCTGCGCGTTGAGGTCGCGGATCAGCTCGACCACGCCGCCGCGCGGATCGCGCTGGCCGACCCAGTGCATGAAGCTCTGTACCCCGGCGTCGATGATGGCCTCGGCCTGCGCGACGGCAGCCTGGCGGTTTTCCTTGCCGGCCTGCACCACGGCGGCCAGGTCGTCGACCGTGTAGAGATAGACGTCCGACAGGCCCTTGACCTCGACCTCGATGTCGCGCGGCACCGCGAGGTCGACCATGAACATCGGGCGGTGGCGGCGTTTCTTCAGCGCACGCTCGACCGCGCCCAGGCCGATCAGCGGCAGGCTGGACGCGGTGCAGCTGACGATGGCATCGAACTCGTGCAGGCGATCCGGCAGGTCGGACAGCCGCAGTACCTCGGCACCGAAGCGGCTGGCGAGCTTTTCGCCACGCTCAAGCGTGCGGTTGGCGATCGCCATGCCCTTGGGCGCCTTGGCGGCGAAATGCGTCGCAGCCAGCTCGATCATCTCGCCAGCACCGACGAACAGGACCTTGATGTCCTTCAGATCCTCGAACAGCTGGCCGGCGAGCCGCACCGCGGCGGCGGTCATGCTGATCGAGTGCGCGCCGATCTCGGTGTGGCTGCGCACCTGCTTGGCGACCGCGAAGCTGCGCTGGAACATCTGGTGCAGCGTGCTGCCCAGGGCGCCGGCCTCGTCGGCGGCGCGCACGGCGTTCTTGAGCTGGCCCAGGATCTGCGCTTCGCCCAGCACCATGCTGTCGAGGCCGCTGGCGACGCGGAAGGCGTGGCGCGCCGCTTCGCCGCCCTTGAGCACATAGGCGTGGTCCAGCAGTTCCTGCGGGCTCACGCCGCCGGTGCTGGCCAGCCATTGCACGGTCGAATCGAGTTCGAGCTTGTCCGCCGCGCAGTAGATCTCGGTGCGGTTGCAGGTCGACAGCAGCGTGGCCTCGGGCTGGCGCGCCAGCGAGGAGCGGAAGCGCTGCAGCGTCTCCGGCAGCTGGTCGAGCGCGAACGCGAACCGCCCGCGCAAGTCGAGCGGAGCGGTGTGGTGGTTGATTCCTAGCGCCCAGACAGCCATATGGGTCGGGATTATAAAATTTTCATCTCCGATCTTTCTTTCATGTTGTTGACCTACGGCAATAACAGTCGCCCGGCTCGCCGCTGCTGTCGGACAGGCGTGCGGCGCCGTATCCATTCTTGCCGTGTTGCCTTGCCCGCCGGATCGAACGCCGCCGCCGGTGCTGCGGTAACATCACTCCCCCCGTACAACGGCGAAATTTGCTCCGGATATGAACGCTCCCACCCCGATCCAGCACCTGCTCGACGCCGCCGGCGACACCCCCCGCCTGCGCGAGATTCCCTACAACTACACCTCGTTTTCGGATCGGGAAATCGTCGTTCGCCTGCTCGGCGCCCGCGCCTGGGAGGTGCTGAATCAGCTGCGCCAGGAGCGCCACACCGGCCGCTCGGCCCGCATGCTGTATGAAGTGCTGGGCGACATCTGGGTGGTGCAGCGCAACCCCTATCTGCACGACGACCTGCTCGACAATCCCACGCGCCGTCAGGCCCTGGTCGATGCGATGCACCACCGTCTGGGCGAGGTGGAGAAGCGCCGCCGTCCGCAGGAGGACGGCGAGCGCGACGCGCTGGTCGTCGAGCTGCTGGCCGCTGCCAGCCTGGCCGTGCGCCAGTTCGCGGCCGCCTTCGACGAGATGGGCGCCTTGCGCCAGCAGGCCGGCAAGCTGCTGCGCCGCCACACGGGCAAGGACAACATCAAGTTCGACGGCCTGAGCCGCGTCAGCCACGTGACCGATGCGACCGACTGGCGGGTCGAGTACCCCTTCGTCGTGCTGACCCCCGACACCGAGGCCGAGATGGCCGGCCTGGTCAAGGCCTGCATCGAACTGGGCCTGACCATCGTCCCGCGCGGCGGCGGCACCGGCTACACCGGCGGCGCGATCCCGCTGACCTGGAAGAGCGCGGTCATCAACACCGAGAAGCTGCTCGGCATGACCGAGGTCGAGCTGATCGACCTGCCTGGCGTCAACCACAAGGTGCCGACCCTCTGGACCGAGGCCGGCGTCGTGACCCAGCGCGTGGCCGACGCGGCCGAGCATGCCGGTTTCGTGTTCGCGGTCGATCCGACCAGCGCCGAGGCCAGCTGCGTCGGCGGCAACATCGCGATGAACGCCGGCGGCAAGAAGGCCGTGCTGTGGGGCACCGCGCTCGACAACCTGGCGAGCTGGCGCATGGTCACGCCCGACGCGCAATGGCTCGAAGTGGTGCGGGTCGATCACAACCTGGGCAAGATCCACGACGCCGCGATCGCCAGCTTCGAGCTGCATTATTTCCAGGCCGACGGCAAGACGCCGATCCGCAGCGAGCGGCTCGACATTCCGGGCCGTACCTTCCGCAAGGAAGGTCTGGGCAAGGATGTGACCGACAAGTTCCTGGCTGGCCTGCCCGGCGTGCAGAAGGAGGGCTGCGACGGCCTGATCACGAGCGCGCGCTGGGTGCTGCACCGCATGCCCGAGCACACCCGCACGGTCTGCCTCGAATTCTTCGGCAACCCGAAGGACGGCGTGCCCAGCATCGTCGAGATCAAGGACTTCATGTTCGCCGAGCAGAAGCGCACGGGCACGCTGCTGGCCGGTCTCGAACACCTCGATGACCGCTACCTGAAGGCGGTCGGCTATTCGACCAAGAGCAAGCGCGGCGGCTTCCCCAAGATGGTGCTGATCGGCGACATCGTTGGTGATGACCCGGATGCGGTGGCGCGCGCCGCCAGCGAGGTGGTGCGGCTGGCCAACGGCCGTGCCGGCGAGGGCTTCACGGCCGTCAGCGCCGACGCGCGCAAGAAGTTCTGGGCCGACCGCAAGAAGACCGCGGCCATCAGCCGCCACACCAACGCCTTCAAGGTCAACGAGGACGTGGTGATCCCGCTGCCACGCATGGGCGAGTACACGCTGGGCATCGAGCGCATCAACATCGAGCTGAGCCTGCGCAACAAGATCAAGCTGGCCAACGAGCTCGAAGCCTTCTTCCAGCGCGGCCAGCTGCCGCTGGGCAAGGTCGAGGAGGCCAACGACAGGCCGAGCCCCGAGACGCTGCAGGAGCATGGCGAGCGTGCGCTGGCCATCATCCGTTCGGTGCGGGCCCAGTGGCAGCAGTGGAAGGACGGCCTGGATACAGTCCAGCCCGACAGCGGCCGCAGCTTCTTCGATCAGCTGCAGGACTACAGCCTGCGCGCGAGCTGGAAGACGCAGATCCGCGAGGCCCTGCGCGACATCTTCACCGGTTCGGTGTTCGAGCCGGTGCTGGAAGAATGCAAGACCATCCACCAGCGCGTGCTCAAGGGCCGGGTCTGGGTGGCGCTGCACATGCACGCGGGCGACGGCAACGTCCACACCAACATCCCCGTCAACAGCGACGACTACGAGATGCTGCAGACCGCGCACGAGGCGGTGGATCGCATCATGGTGCTGGCGCGCAGCCTGGACGGCGTGATCTCGGGCGAGCACGGCATCGGCATCACCAAGCTCGAATACCTGAGCGACGAGGAACTGGCGCCGTTCGCCGGCTACAAGCAGCGGGTCGACCCCGAGGGCCGCTTCAACAAGGGCAAGCTGCTGCGCGGTGGCAGCTTGTTCGCCGCGGCCGACATGCGCCGCGCCGACCTCAGCATGGCCTACACGCCGAGCTTCGGCCTGATGGGCTACGAGTCGCTGATCATGCAGCAGAGCGACATCGGCGCGATTGCCGATTCGGTCAAGAACTGCCTGCGCTGCGGCAAGTGCAAGCCGGTCTGCTCGACCCATGTGCCGCGCGCCAACTTGCTGTATTCGCCGCGCAACAAGATCCTGGCCACCAGCCTGCTGGTCGAGGCCTTCCTCTACGAGGAGCAGACCCGGCGCGGCATCAGCCTCAAGCACTGGGAGGAGTTCGAGGACGTGGCCGACCACTGCACGGTCTGCCACAAGTGCCTGACGCCTTGCCCGGTCAAGATCGACTTCGGCGATGTCTCGATGAACATGCGCAACCTGCTGCGCAAGATGGACAAGAAGAGCTTCCGTCCCGGCAACGCCGCCGCGATGTTCATGCTCAACGCGACCAATCCCGAGACCATCAAGCTCGCGCGCAGCGCCATGGTCGGCGTCGGCTTCAAGGCCCAGCGCCTGGCCAACACCGTGCTCCACAGCTTCGCCAGGAAGCAGACCAGCGCGCCGCCAGCCTCGGTCGGCACCGCGCCGATCAAGGAGCAGGTGATCCACTTCATCAACAAGAAGCTGCCGGGCGGACTGCCCAACAAGACCGCGCGCGCGCTGCTCGACATCGAGAACAAGGACTACGTCCCGATCATCCGCAACCCGCAGACCACCAGCAGCGACAGCGAGGCGGTGTTCTACTTCCCGGGCTGCGGCTCCGAGCGCCTGTTCAGCCAGGTCGGCATCGCCACCCAGGCCATGCTGTGGCATGCTGGCGTGCAGACCGTGCTGCCGCCGGGCTACCTGTGCTGCGGCTATCCGCAGCGCGGCTCGGGCCAGTTCGAGAAGGCCGAGCAGATGATCACCGACAACCGGGTGCTGTTCCACCGCGTCGCCAACACGCTGAACTACCTCGACATCAAGACCGTGGTCGTGTCCTGCGGCACCTGCTACGACCAGCTCGCGGGCTACCAGTTCGACAAGATCTTCCCGGGCTGCCGCATCATCGACATCCACGAGTACCTGCTGGAAAAGGGCATCACGCTCGAAGCCAAGGGCGCCTACCTGTTCCACGATCCCTGCCACAGCCCGATGAAGCTGCAGGCGCCGATGAAGACGGTCAAGGCGCTGATCGGTGACACCGTGATCAGGGCCGACCGCTGCTGCGGCGAGTCCGGCACGCTGGGCGTGACCCGTCCCGACATCTCTACCCAGGTCCGCTTCCGCAAGGAGGAGGAGCTCAACAAGAACGCGCTGGAGCTGGCGGCGCTGGCAGCCAAGAATGGCGTCGCCACCACGCCCGGCAAGACCAAGATCCTGACCAGCTGCCCGAGCTGCTTCCAGGGCCTGAGCCGTTATGGCGAGGACCTGCCCAACGGCCTGCTCGAAGCCGACTATGTCGTGATCGAGATGGCGCGCCATATCCTGGGCGAGAACTGGCTGCCCGACTATGTCGCCAAGGCCAACGCCGGCGGCATCGAGCGCGTGCTGGTCTGAGCCATGGCCGCTACCCTTGAGCCTGGCTGCCCGCTCTGCCGCGAGGACGGCGGCCTGCTGATCGCGCGCCACGACAAGTTCCGCATCATCCGCGCCAGCGGGCCGGATGCGGCCGACTGCCCGGCCTTCTACCGGGTGGTCTGGCACGAGCATGTGGCCGAGTTCTCGGACCTCGCCGAGGCCGACCAGCTGCTCTGCCTGCGCGCCGTCAGCGCGGTCGAGCGCGTGCTGCGCGACTGCCTGCAGCCGGCCAAGGTCAACCTGGCCGCGCTGGGCAACATGGTGCCGCACCTGCACTGGCATGTGATCGCGCGCTACGACTGGGACAGTCGCTGGCCGGCGCCGGTCTGGGCTGCGCCGCAGCGTGCCGCCGACGAGGCTCGCCTCGCAGCGCTGCGCGAACGCCTGCCCGGCTGCGACGCGGCGATTGCCGCTCTCGCGCTCTGATTCCGCGTCCTGCCGCCGCCGTCCGGCGGCAGCGGCGCGTTACGATATCGACCTGATTTTCCCTGTCGCAACGCGAGCAAGAACATGGCCGGCCTGAATTCCCAAACGCCCCATCCCGTCGAACTGACGCTGCATGCGAAGTCGCGCGTGCTCGAGATCGCCTTCGATGACGGCGCGCGTTTCCGCCTGCCCTTCGAGCTGCTGCGCGTGCTCTCGCCCTCGGCCGAAGTCCAGGGCCACGGCCCGGGCCAGGAGACGCTGCAGACCGGCAAGCGCGAGGTCGGGATCAGCGCGATCGAGCCGGTCGGCCATTACGCCGTCAAGCCCACCTTCTCGGACGGCCACGACTCCGGCCTCTACAGCTGGGACTACCTCTACCGGCTGGGTGCCGAGCAGGAACAGCGCTGGGGCGACTACCTGGCGCGCCTGCAGGCCGCCGGCCTCGACCGCGACGCGCCCATGCCCGACCAGGCCGGCCCGGGCTGCGGCCACTCCCATTGACCAGCCGCTGCGACGGCAAGCAACAGTCAGGACTAGATCCCATGAGCCAGACCCATTTCGGATTCAAGACCGTCGACGAGCAGGACAAGGCGCGCCATGTGCGCAGCGTGTTCGATTCGGTCGCATCCAACTACGACATCATGAACGACCTGATGTCGGCCGGCCTGCACCGCATCTGGAAGGCCTACACGATCCAGGTCGCCAACCCGCGCCCGGGTGACAAGGTGCTCGACATCGCCGGCGGCACCGGCGACCTCGACCTGGCCTTCGCGCCCAAGGTCGCGCCCAACGGCCAGGTGGTGCACACCGACATCAATGAGGCCATGCTGCGCGAGGGCCGCAACCGCCTGCTGAACCACGGCCATGTGCTGCCGACGCTGGTCTGCGATGCCGAGAAGCTGCCTTTTCCGGAAGGCTACTTCGACATCGTGACCGTGGCCTTCGGTTTGCGCAACATGACGCACAAGGAGGTCGCGCTGCGCGAGATGAACCGGGTGCTGCGCCCGGGCGGCAAGCTGCTGGTGCTGGAGTTTTCCAAAGTCGCGGCTCCATTGGAGAAGGCTTACGACTGGTATAGTTTTAATATCTTGCCCAAGCTGGGCAAGTGGATCGCCAAGGACGAGGACAGCTACCGCTACCTGGCCGAGTCGATCCGCATGCACCCGGACCAGGAGACGCTGCGCGGCATGATGCGCGAGGTCGGTTTTGGTCACGTGGATGTGCACAACCTGACGGCCGGCATCGCCGCGCTGCACTTGGGCATCAAGTGCTGACCGGCGGCCGGGAGGCGATTGAAGACGGGAGATCGGGATGAATGAGTGGATGGCGATCCTGGGTGTGGTGGTGCTCGTGCTGGCGCTGGTGTGGTGGTTGCTTGGTCGCAAGGGTGGGGCGCCTCAGTCCGTGGCCGCTGCGGTGGTCACGCCCGAGGCCGTCAAGGTGGCGGACGGCTACAGCCCCGGAAACGTCGGCAACGACGCTTCCGCGCGTCCCTGGGAGCAGCAGGCCAGCGGCTTCGATGCCAGGACCGAGCCGGTGCTGGCTGATGTCGCCACGGTTCCCCCACAGGCGGCTGCCTCCGATCCGGCTGCACCCGCCGACTTTGATGCCGCCGCTTTCCTTGAGGCGTCCAAGGCCCATTTCGTCCAGCTGCAGGCAGCCTGGGACCGGGTCGACGTACCTGCGTTGCGCGCCATGATGACCGAGGAGATGATCAGCCAGATCCAGGCCCAGCTGACCGAGCGCGAGCGCCAGGCCGGCGCGGCTGCCAGTCGGTCCGAGGTCGTGCGGCTCGATGCCAAACTGCTGCGCGTCGATGAGCTGCCGGACGAATACCTGGCCAGCGTCGAGTTCTCCGGCCTGATCCGGGACGAGGCTTTCGCCGCGCCCAATCCCTTCCGCGAGATCTGGAGCATCACCCGGCCCAGGGTGGGCTCCGAGGGCTGGCGCGTTGCGGGCGTTCAGGCCCTGCAATAAAAGACGGTGCTCAAAGTCAGTCAAAATGGGGGCTTATGAACAAGCCCCCATTTTCATTGCCGCCGGCCGATCTGCTGCAGCAAATCGCGGCCCGGCTGCCGGCTCCGCCGGCCTGGCTGCGCGCCGAACTGCACAACCGCCTCGTGCTGCTGCTCAACCATGTGCTGCAGCAGGAGCCCCAGGCCATGGACCGGCTCAGGCGCCAGCAGGGCAAGCGCCTGCAGCTGAACTGGGGCGGTATCGAGCTGGTGCTGCAACCGACCCCGGCCGGCCTGCTGGCGCTGTCCCGGCCGGGCCAGTCGTCCGACCTGCACCTGCGCGTGGCCGAGGCTTCGCCGCTGGCGCTGGCCCAGACGGTGCTGGCGGGTGGCAAGCCGCCGGTCGAGATCCAGGGTGATGTGCAGCTGGCGGCCGAGGTCGCCTGGCTGGTCGACAACCTGCGCTGGGACCTGGAGGAAGACCTGTCGCGCCTGATCGGCGACGCGCCCGCGCACCAGCTGGTTGCTGCCGGCCGGATGCTGGTACAAGGCCTGAGCGGCTTCCTGCTGCAGGCCGCCCAGCGCCGCAAGGCCGCGCCATGAGACGCTTCCTGCGCGGCTTCTTCATTGTCTGGGTCGTGTTGCGCTACGGCCTCGACGAGCTATTGCTGTCGGGCTTCCCGAACCCGCTGCTGCGCGCCTTGCGCAGCCTCATCACGATCGGGCGCAATCTGGAGGCGCCGCGCGGCCAGCGCCTGCGCGAGGCGCTGGAGCAGCTCGGGCCGATCTTCGTCAAGTTCGGCCAGGTGCTGTCGACAAGGCGCGACCTGATGCCGCCCGACATCGCCGAGGAGCTCGCGCGCCTGCAGGACCGGGTGCCGCCGTTCCCGAGCGAGGTCGCGGTCGCGACCATCGAGCGCGCCTTCGGCCAGCAGCTCGACCAGATCTTCGCCAGCTTCGAGCAGCAGCCGGTCGCCAGCGCCTCGATCGCGCAGGTGCATTTCGCCGTGCTGCACGACGGCCGCGAGGTCGCGGTCAAGGTGCTGCGCCCCGGCATGCTGCCGGTGATCGACAAGGACCTGGGCCTGATGCGCCTGATGGCCGGCTGGGTCGAGAAGCTCTCGGCCGACGGCAAGCGCCTGAAGCCGCGCGAGGTCGTGGCCGAGTTCGACAAGTACCTGCACGACGAGCTCGACCTGGTGCGCGAGGCGTCCAACGCGGCGCAATTGCGCCGCAACATGGCCGACCTCGACCTGGTGCTGATCCCCGAGATGTACTGGGACTGGTGCCAGACCGAGGTGCTGGTGATGCAGCGCATGAAGGGCGTGCCGATCAGCCAGGTTGCTCGCCTGCGCGAGGCGGGTGTCGACATCCCCAAGCTCGCGCGCGACGGCGTGACGATCTTCTTCACCCAGGTCTTCCGCGACGGCTTCTTCCACGCCGACATGCACCCGGGCAACATCCAGGTCAGCCTGGACCCGGCGACCTTCGGGCGCTACATCTCGCTCGACTTCGGCATCGTCGGCACGCTGACGCAGTTCGACAAGGAATACCTGGCGCAGAACTTCACCGCCTTCTTCCGGCGCGACTACAAGCGCGTGGCCGAGCTGCACATCGAGTCGGGCTGGGTGCCTGCCGATACCCGGGTCGATGAGCTCGAAGCCGGCATCCGCTCGGTCTGCGAGCCCTATTTCGACCGTCCGCTCAAGGAGATCTCGCTCGGCATGGTGCTGATGCGGCTGTTCCAGATCTCGCGCCGTTTCAACGTCGAGATCCAGCCCCAGCTGGTGCTGCTGCAGAAGACGCTGCTCAACATCGAGGGCCTGGGCCGCGAGCTCGACCCCGAGCTCGACCTCTGGAGCACGGCCAAGCCCTTCCTCGAAAAGTGGATGATTGACCAGCTCGGCCCCAGGAAGTTCTGGGAGCAGCTCAAGGCCGAAGCCCCGCAGTACGCCAAGCTGATCCCCGAGCTGCCACGCCTGCTGCACGACTTCCTGCGCCAGCGCAACGGCCATGACTCACGCGAGTTGCTGGCGCTGCTGGCCGAGCAGCGTCGCACCAACGGCCTGCTGCAGAGTCTGATCTATGGCGGGCTGGGCTTCGTGCTCGGTCTGCTCGCGATGCAGCTGCTGGTCCGGGTGCGCCTGTGGTGAGCGCGATCGCGACCCCCAATTTATAATCAAGGGTTGTTCATTTTCCGACCCGAACGGTAACGCCATGCCCATCTACGCCTACAAGTGCGAGTCCTGCGGCCATGCCAAGGACGTCCTGCAGAAGATTTCCGCCGCCCCCCTGACCGATTGCCCCGCCTGTGGCGCAGCGACCTTCAGCAAGCAGCTGACCGCTGCCGGCTTCCAGCTCAAGGGCTCGGGCTGGTACGCGACCGACTTCCGTGGCAGCACCAGCGGTGCTGGCGGCACCAGTGCGCCGGCCAGCGCGGCGGCCGAATCCGCGGCTCCGGCAGCCAGCGACAGCCCGGCGCCTGCCGCCGGCTGTGGCGGCTCCTGCGCCTGTCACTGATCCGAAGGCCGCTACATGTCCGCATTGCGCAAATGGCTGTTCTCCGGCCTGCTGACCCTGGTGCCCCTGGTCATCACCCTCTGGGTGCTGGACTGGGTGGTATCGACGCTGGACCAGACGCTCAGGATCCTGCCCGAGGCCTGGCAGCCGCAGCAACTGTTCGGGATGCATATCCCGGGTCTGGGCGTGCTGTTCGCGCTGCTGATCGTGCTGTCGATCGGCGCGCTGGCGTCCAACTTCATCGGCAACAAGCTGGTCAACTGGTGGCACGCGCTGCTGCACCGGATTCCGGTGGTGCGCTCGATCTATTCGGGCGTCAAGCAGGTTTCCGACACCCTGTTCTCCGAGAAAGGCAATGCCTTTCGCAAGGCGCTGCTGGTGCAGTGGCCGCGCGAAGGCATGTGGACCATTGCCTTCCTGACCGGCACGCCGGGCGGCGACGTGGCGCGCCATCTCAACGGTCAGGACTATGTCAGCGTCTTCGTCCCGACCACGCCCAACCCGACCGGCGGCTACTTCGTGATGGTGCACAAGCGCGACTGCGTCGAGCTCTCGATGAGCGTCGACGAGGCGCTGACCTACGTGATTTCCATGGGCGTGATCGTGCCCGGCGGCCCCAAGGCGCTGCAGGCGGACGATGCAGAAGCCACCGCGGCCTGAAGCCCCAATCCCCGACATTTCTAGAAAGCTGAATATGGCAATGCGTTCCGAATACTGCGGTCTGGTGACCGAGGCCCTGCTGGGTCAAACCGTGACCCTGTGCGGCTGGGTCAACCGCCGCCGCGACCATGGCGGCGTGATCTTCGTCGACCTGCGCGACCGCGAGGGCTATGTCCAGGTGGTCTGCGACCCGGACCGTCCCGAGATGTTCGCGATCGCCGAAGGCCTGCGCAACGAGTTCTGCATCCAGGTCAAGGGTCTGGTGCGCGCCCGCCCGGAAGGCACGAGCAACGACAACATGAAGAGCGGCCAGATCGAGGTGCTGTGCCACGAGATCGTCGTGCTCAACGCCTCGGTGACTCCACCGTTCCAGATCGACGACGACAACCTGTCCGAGACCACCCGTCTGACGCACCGCGTGCTCGACCTGCGCCGCCCCTACATGCAGAAGAATTTGATGCTGCGCTACAAGGTGTCGATGGAGGTGCGCAAGTTCCTCGACGCCAACGGCTTCATCGACATCGAGACCCCGATGCTGACCAAGTCCACGCCCGAAGGCGCGCGTGACTACCTGGTGCCCAGCCGTGTCCATGACGGTCATTTCTTCGCGCTGCCGCAAAGCCCCCAGCTGTTCAAGCAGCTGCTGATGGTGGCCGGCTACGACCGCTACTACCAGATCACCAAGTGTTTCCGCGACGAGGACCTGCGCGCTGACCGCCAGCCAGAATTCACCCAGATCGATATCGAGACCAGCTTCCTGACCGAGGAAGACATCCGCTCGATGTTCCAGGGCATGATCAAGAGCGTGTTCCAGCAGACCATGGGCGTGGATCTGGGCGAGTTCCCCTGCATGCCCTACGCCGAAGCGATGCACCGCTACGGCTCGGACAAGCCGGATCTGCGCGTGAAGCTCGAATTCACCGAGCTGACCGATGTCATGGCCGACGTCGACTTCAAGGTCTTCTCGGCTCCGGCGCAGGACAAGAACGGCCGCGTGGTCGCCCTGCGCGTGCCGGGCGGCGCCGAGATCAGCCGCAGCGAGATCGACGCCTACACCGACTTCGTCAAGATCTACGGCGCCAAGGGCCTGGCCTGGATCAAGGTCAACGATGTCGCCGCCGGCCGTGACGGCCTGCAGAGCCCGATCGTCAAGAACCTGCACGATGCCGCCATCGCCGCCATCCTGGCGCGCTCGGGTGCACAGAACGGCGACATCCTGTTCTTCGGCGCCGACAAGGCCAAGGTCGTCAACGACGCCATCGGCGCGCTGCGCATCAAGATCGGCCACGGCGAGCTGGCGAAGAAGCTGGGCTTCTTCGAGGACCGCTGGGCCCCGCTGTGGGTGGTCGATTTCCCGATGTTCGAGTACGACGACGAAGCCAAGCGCTGGAACGCCGTCCACCATCCCTTCACCGCGCCGAAGGACGGTCACGAGGACTACATGGACACCGATCCGGGCCAGTGCATCGCCAAGGCCTACGACATGGTGCTCAATGGCTGGGAACTCGGTGGCGGCTCGATCCGTATCCACCGCGCCGACGTCCAGAGCAAGGTCTTTTCCGCGCTCAACATCTCGCCGGAAGACGCCCAGCACAAGTTCGGCTTCCTGCTCGACGCGCTGCAGTACGGCGCGCCGCCGCACGGTGGCCTGGCCTTCGGTCTGGACCGCCTGATCACGCTGATGACCAAGGCCGAGTCGATCCGCGACGTGATCGCCTTCCCCAAGACCCAGCGTGCCCAGTGCCTGCTGACCCAGGCGCCGAGCCCGGTCGACGAGAAGCAGCTGCGCGAGCTGCATATCCGCCTGCGCAACACGCAAGCGGCCTGATATAGTGAGCAACGTGTAGTCATTTTGACGGGAGAAGCACCATGAACCAATTCGATACCTCACTCGCCCCGAAGGAAAAGCTGGTCGCTGACCTCAAGGTTGTCGTGACTGACGCCGAGGAACTGCTGGCCGCCACCGCGTCCCAGACCGGCGAGAAGATCGCCGAGCTGCGCGAGCGCATGCAGACCAATCTGCGCATGGCCCGCCTCAAGCTGGCCGACGCCGAAGCTGCCCTGCGCGAGAGCACCCGCCAGATGGCCAAGGCGACCGACCATTACGTGCACGAGAACCCCTGGAAGGCGATCGGCATCGCCGCCGGTGCCGGCCTGCTGGTCGGCATGCTGATCGGCCGTCGTTGATCCTCGCTCCGGCGTGCGCGTGATGTCAACCCAAGACCGCTTGCACGCCGATCCGGCTCCCGAGCGCGTGACCCAGGCGCTGCGCGGCTGGCTGCAGGATGCCGTGGCCTTGCTGCGCGTGCGGCTGGAGCTGTTCGGCGTCGAGGCTCGCGAGCATGCCTTGGCCACGGTCGAGTTGCTGCTCGCCGGTCTGGCCACGCTGCTGTTCCTCGGCCTGGGACTGGGCTTCCTGGCGGTGCTGCTCACCGTGCTGCTGTGGGACAGCCACCGTCTGCTGGCCTTGTCCGTTTTCACCACCCTGTTCCTGACGCTGGGCGGCATCGCCTGGCTGCTGCTGTTGCGTCGCTGGCGCGCGGCACAGTCCTGGTTCGAGTCCAGCCTGGGCGAACTCAGGCAGGACGGCGAGCGTCTTTCGCCGTGACTTCACACTGACATGAATCCGAGCCAGCAGCGCCTCTGGATCCGCCGTCAGGAGCTGCTGCGCCAGTCATCCGAGCTGCGCAACAAGCTGCAATGGCATGCCGAAGGCCTCGCGCCGGTGCTGCGGGGCGCCGATCGCGCCTGGGCCGCCGGCGTCTGGCTGCGCGAACACCCTTTGGTGCCGGCCGCTGCGCTGGCACTGCTCGTCTGGCGCCGCCCGCGCCGCCTGCTGCGCTGGGCGCGGCGCGGCTGGTCGGCCTGGCAGCTGGTCCGGCGCGTGCGCGCGGCCTGGGATGCGCGCGCCGCCGCGCTGGGTCCGCTGTTCGGCCGCAGCCCTTACTGATCCTTGAGCTTGACGCATCTGCCGCTGCGAATCTGCGCGCAGAACACCTTGCGCCGGGGCCGACCGGACTGGCCCTGGTCGGAGTCGCGGTCCGTCAAGGCGCCGATGAAGCCGATCTGAACAGGTTCCTGGTTCATGCACGCGCCCAACAGCAGGTCTGCGATCGCTACCAATAGAATAGTTGTCTTATTAATTGGTTAATTTCAAAAAAAATGACATCAAGCAGATCCACGAAGAAGGCGGTGTTGCTGCGCGGGGGTACTCTGCACGTCAAGCTTGCTGAAGCGTGGCGTTGGTGCAGGTCGGCATGCCTGACTTGGAGCCAGTCGCTGCGGGTTCGCATGCTGATGCTGGGGCTGATGCCCCTGCTGGTGGCGTTTCCGATCGTGTTCGGAATCCTGACCGAGTTGGCGGACCGGCAAACCCTGCTGAAAGTCAGCCTGCGCGGCAATCTGGCGGGGGCACACAACTATCTCGATCTGCTCAAGATCCAGAACGGCAAGCGCATCGAGCAGTTGGCCAGGTCGGCTCCGCTCCAGCAGGAGGTCAAGCGGGCCATCGATCAAGCCTCTGACGAGCGGGCGCTCAACAAGGTCTTGCAGACTGCTGCCGACTACAGCGGGCTCGATTACCTGCTGCTGGTCACTGGTGACCGCCAGATCCTGGGTAGCAGTTCGGGCGCGATGCCGGGCCAGCTTTTGCCCGACTCCTACGTGATGCGCCAGGCCCAGATCGGTGTCAGCAGTTCCGCCTACGAGCAGTTCACGCGCGAGGAGTTGCACAAGTTCTCGCCACATTTTTCCGATCAGTTGCAGTTTCCGTCCAGTGAGACCGGTGGGCGGGCTGTGGCATCGGCGCGTGGCTTGCTGATCAATGCCGCGGCCCAGTTCCCACGGACGGTGAATAGGCCCGATGTCATCCTGGTGGGAGGCACCCTGCTGAATCGGAACCATTCGCTGACCGATCACATGCGGGAAGTCATTTTCCCGCTCGGAACCCTGCTCGACAACGTTGAAGGCATGACGGTCATTTACCTCGATGGCATCAGCATCGCGGTCAGCGTGCAGCGCAAGGAAGGCGCGCACCTGCTCGGCAGAGCCGTTGCGCCTCAGGTCACCCAGACCGTGATGGCGCAAGGCCAGCCCTGGCTGGGCGAGCTGAATGACGACGGGGTGAGTTACATGGCCGGCTTCGAAGCTCTGCAAGATGGCAGCGGACGGCGCGTGGGCATGATCAGTGCGAGTTTTCCGCGCGAGCCCTATCAGCGCGTCTCGCGTTGGGTGATGGGGTCGGTCTCGCTGCTGCTGGCCTTGATGATGTTGTCGATTTCGCTGTTGTTCCTGCGTTTCGGGCGCACGCTGACCTTGCGGCTCGAGCGCATGGGCGGCACGATGAAGGCAGTCCACCAGGGTGACCGTCAGGCCCGGATGGCCTGCTTCGGAACCAGGGACGAGTTGGCGCAACTGGGGCTGGACTTCAACGAGTTGCTTGACACCATCGCCGAGCAGGATGCGCGTCAGCGCCGCAGTCAGGAAGTGATTGCCAATGAAGCCGCGCGCCGCCATGCGTTGTTCAGTCATGCGCGTGATGGGGTCCTGATTTGCGACGCCCAGGGTCGCGTGGTCGAATGCAATCCCAAGGCCGCCTCACTGCTGGGTTATGGCAGCGAGGAACTGGTGGGGCGCCATCTCCATGAATGGGAGATTCCGTACAGCGCTGCGGATATGCGGCAATTGCTCGAGCAGGTCGATGCCGAGGGCCGCTCCTACGAAACCCAGCACCAGCGCCGGGACGGCAGCCGCTACTTTGCCGAGGTGTCGTTGAGCCGGGCGCAATGGGCTGGCCAGACTTTCGTGATGGCATTGCTACGCGACATTTCCGAGCGCAAGAGGGTGGAGGCCGAGCTCGAGGACTACCGCCAGAGCCTGGAGCTGCGGACCGCGGAGCTGGCAGCCGCCAACGAGGCCAAGAACGAATTTCTTGCCAATATGAGTCATGAAATCCGCACGCCGATGGGGGTGGTGATTGGCCTGTCCAATCTCTTGCTCGACAACGATTTTCCGCCCGAGCAGCGTGACTATCTGGAAAAGATCCATATGGCCAGTACGGCCTTGCTGGGGGTACTGAACGACATCCTCGACCATTCCAAGATCGAGTCGCGCTTGCTGCAGGTCGAATCGATCCCGATGTGCGTGGCCGACGTGCTGCGCAAGAGCGAGACCCTGTTCGCGATCCGGGCCCAGCAAAAGCAGGTGGAACTCTCGGTCGAATGCGATCCCGAGCTGCCTGCACTGTTGCTGGGCGATCCCCTGCGTCTGCTGCAGGTGCTCAACAACCTGATCGGCAATGCGCTGAAGTTCACCGAGCACGGTTCGATTCGGGTCAAGGCCGAATGTCTGGAGCGGGGGCAGGATGCGGTGTTGTTGAAAGTCTCGGTAAGCGACACCGGTGTCGGTATCCTGCCGGCCCATATGGACCGGCTGTTCGCTGCCTTCCAGCAAGCCGAAGTCTCGACTTCGCGTCATTACGGCGGCACCGGACTGGGCTTGAGCATCAGCAAGGGGCTGGTCGAGTTGATGAAGGGCGAGATCGGCGCCACCAGCAAGGTGGGCGAGGGCAGTCACTTCTGGTTCACGGTCAGGCTAGGCTGGCCTGACAGGTCCGCGGATCAGGTGGTGCCAGCCGAGGAGCCGCTGTCGTCTTTTGCTGCTGATGCCCGCAGCAGGCTGTCCCCTCTGGTCGCGCAGGCGGTCCCGATCCGCGGGGCAAGGGTGCTGGTCGTCGACGACAATGACGTCAACCTGCTGGTGGCCAGCGCTTATCTGCGCAAGATGGGCCTGCTGGCTGAAACCGCCGACTCCGGCCGGGCCGCGCTGGAGCAAGTCCGGCAGCAGCAATTCGACGCTATTTTGCTTGACCTGCAGATGCCCGAGCTCGACGGCTTTGAGACCGCGCGTGCCATCCGCGCGACCGAATCGGGCCGGCAGACGCCGATCATCGCGCTGACCGCTGCGGTGCGGCTGTCCGATCGCCAGGCCGCTGAGGCGGCAGGCATGAACGATCACATCGCCAAGCCGATTGATCCCCTGCAGTTGACCGACATGCTGGTCAAGTGGATCGCTCCTGCCGCCTATACGGCCGGTCTGCCTGCCACGGTCCGGGCCGAGCCGACCACGCTGGCCGTGCTGGACCTTGAACGGGCCTTGCAGCAACTGGGCGATGACAGGGAATTGCTGCAGGCGGTGCTGGCCAGTTTCGTGCGGGATTTCACACCGGCGGCCGGGCAATTGGCTCAGGCGCTGCAGGCTCAGCAATTCGAGGATGCCGTTCGTCTGGTCCATACCATCAAGGGGCTGGCTCCGACCTTGGGCGCAGCAACCCTGCATCAGGTGGCGCAAGGTTTCGAGCTGGCACTGGAGAGTCATGACACGACTCTGTTGTCGGCTTTCAGCCAGGCGCTCGACGCGGTGCTGGCGGCGATCGCTGCGTTCAGTCAGAAGGCCGCCCCGTAGCGGTCGAGATCAAGTAAGCGTCGTTCGCTGTCAGGCGCTGCGGGCTTACCATAGCGCCCATGCATACCACCGCTCTCGTCCTGTTCTCGGGCGGGCAGGATTCCACCACCTGTCTGGCCCATGCCCTGCAGCGCTACCAGCGCGTCGAAACCCTAGGCTTCCAGTACGGCCAGCGCCACGCGGTCGAGATGGAGGCCCGCCTGACGGTGCTCGCCGAGCTGCGGCGCCAGTTCCCGGGCTGGATCGAGCGGTTGGGCGATGACCATGTGCTCGATGTCGGCGTGCTGGGCCAGGTCAGCGAAACCTCGCTGACGCGCGAGATGGCGTTCCAGATCGAGGCCAGCGGCCTGCCCAACACCTTCGTGCCGGGGCGCAACCTGGTCTTCCTGACGCTGGCGGCGGCGCTTGCCTACCGCCGCGGCCTGCAGGTGATCGTGACCGGAGTCTGCGAAACCGACTTCTCGGGCTACCCCGATTGCCGCGACGACACCATGAAGGCGCTGCAGGTCGCGCTCTCGCTCGGGCTGGACCGTCGCCTGCTGATCGAGACGCCGCTGATGTGGATCGACAAGGCGCAGACCTGGGCGCTAGCCGAGCAGCTCGGCGATGCAGCGGGCGTGCCCGCTGGCGGCCAGGCGCTGGTCGACCTGATCGTCGAGCACAGCCACACCTGCTACCTGGGTGACCGCGAGCACCGCCACGACTGGGGCTGGGGCTGTGGCAGCTGTCCGGCCTGCGAGTTGCGCGCGCGCGGCTGGCAGCGCTGGCGTGCCGCTCAGTCCGACGCGCCAGCCGGCCGCTGAACTGGCGCTCAGGGCGTCGGGGTCTGCAGCTTGACGTAACGCCCGTTGTGGATCTGGGTGAAGAAGACCTTGCGTCGGGTGTCGCCGTTGGCGTCGAAGGCAATCGTCTGCTGCAGCCCCGTGTAGGGGCTGTTGCGCAGCGCCGACTGCTTGACGCTCTCGCCGCGCCCGCGCTGCTTGAGCGCGGTCAGCACCACGGTCGCCGCGTCGTAGGCCGACACCGTGCTGTAGCCCGGCTTGCGCTGGAAACGCTTGAAATAGGCGTCGCTGAATTCCTTGTAGCGTGCCGAGGTATCGTCGTGGTCGAAGTTCTGCACGATCAGCAGGCCCTCGACGACTTCGCCACCGAGATCGATGAGCTGCTCGGTCGAGGCCCATTCAGCGGCCGCGATCGGCAGCTTGGGCGCCTGCCGGCGTGCCTGCTGCGCGAACCGCGCCACGTCGAGCGCGCCCGAGATGAACAGCAGGCTGTCGGGCTTGGCTGCGACCATGCGGCTGACGACCTCGGAGAAATCGGCGCTCTCGCTCGATTCGTAGGGAATTTCGGCCGCCAGCTTGAGCCCCATCGAATCGACCGTGCTGCGGAATTCCTTCAGCCAGGAGGCGGTGAAGTTGAGGTTGCGCGTGTCGTAGGCCACCGCGGTGTACTTCTGGCCCAGACTCGCCATCACCTTGGCGTAGTCGCTCGCATTGTCGCGCGTCGTGCGGTTGATGCGGAACAGGTTGTCGTCCTGGCCGTAGAAGTCCATCGATGTGATGGTCGGGCTGATCTGGAAGATGCCTGCTTTGCCGGTGATCGGGACGATTACCTTGGCCATGCCGCTCGTGAACGGGCCGATCACGGCCTCGACCCGCGCCTTGACGAGTTCGCGCGACGATTTGGCTGCGGTTTCGGGGTTCTGCGCATCGTCCTTGGCGATCAGTTCAACCAGCCGTCCGTCGATGCCGCCGCTGCGGTTGAATTGCTCGACCGCCAGCATCACGCCCTTCACTCCGGACTGGCCATTATCCGAATTGCGGTCAGTCAAACCGCCGATGAAGCCTATCTTGATTGGCTCCTTGGGACCACAACCAGCCAGAGCGCAGGCCAAAGTCAGCGATGATAAGATGGCCAAGTTTTTCATCTTGCAATTTTATCAAGTCAATGACACCTGACGGCACAGACCAGGATTCGCGATCATCCGGATCGTCGGTCTGGAGCCGCTGGGTCTTGCGCTGGCCAGTGGGCTGGGCAAGCGTTGGCGGAAACTGGCGTCAGTCGCTTCGATTGCGCGTCATGGCGCTGGGTCTGATGCCCTTGCTCGCGGCTTTTCCGGTCGTGATCGCGGTGCTGGCCTTCGCGGGTGGTCATTGGGCCAATACCCTGCTCGAATCCAATCTGCGCAGCAATCTGGCTGGCGCCCGCAACTATCTGGACGGGCTCAAGACCCAGAGCAGCAAGCGCATCGAGCAGATGGTCCGCTCGCACTCGCTGCAGCAGGCGGTCAGGCAGGCGATCATCGATGCGCCCGACACAGTGCTCGACAAGGTGCTGCAAGATGCCGTCGAGGGCAGCGGACTCGACTATCTCGTCGTTGTCACCGCTCAGGGTGAGATCGTCGGCAGCAGCACGGGCGCGCAGCCCGGCAGCCATCTGCCCGAGACCTATGTGCTGCGTCAGGCCCGCATCGGCGTGACGAGCGCCGCCTACGAGCAGTTCACGCCCGCTCAGCTGAGCGTGCTTTCGCCCCGGCTGACCGAGCAGCTCCGGCTGCCGCCGACCGAGACCGGCAGTCGCCAACTGGTCACGGACAATCAGCATGCGCTGCTCATCAATGCGGCGGCCCATTTCCCGCTCGCGGTCGACATGCCCGATGCGATCCTGCTCGGGGGGGTTTTGTTCAACCGCAACCACGCGCTGATCGACCACATGCGCGAGATCATCTACCCGCTCGGCACGCTACCCGATGAGGCCGAGGGCATGGCCGCGGTCTACCTCGATGGCATCCGGATCGCGGTCAGCTCGCAGCGTCTCGCAGGCCTGCGCCGGGTCGGTCAGCCCGCTCCGCCCGCCGTGATCGAGTCCGTGATGGAGCGGGGCCAGCCCTGGCACGGCAAGATCATCGAAGACGGCAGCAGCTATCTCGCGGGCTTTGAAGCGCTGCAGGATGGCGACGGGCAGCGCGTGGGCATGATCAGCGCGGGTTTTCCGAGCGAACCCTACGAGCGCGTCTGGCGCTGGCTGCTGGGGGCCGTCGCACTGCTGCTGGCGCTGACGATGCTGGCGATCTCGGTCCTGTTTCTGCGTTCCGGTCGCATGCTGACCTCGCGGCTCAAGCGCATGGGCGACACGATGCAGGCGGTGCATTCAGGGGATCGCCTGGCTCGTGTCGATCTATCCGGGCCGATGGACGAGATCACCGAACTCGGCCGCGATTTCAACCAGTTGCTCGACACCATCGTCGCGCAGGATGAGCGCCAGCGCCAGACCCAGCTCGTGATCGCCAACGAGGCCGCGCGCCGTCGCGCCCTGTTCGAGCACGCGCGCGACGGTGTCATGATCTGCGATGCCGCCGGCCGCGTGCTCGAATCGAACCCGAGCGCGGCGGCCATGCTCGGCTGGGAGGCCGACGAGCTGGTCGGGCACAGGCTGCATGAATGGGATGCGAGCCACAGCGCGGCCGAGGTTCAGCACATGCTCGGGCAGGTGGACGATTCAGGCCTGTTCTACATGACTCGGCACCGGCGCCGCGACGGCGGCGTCTACTGGGCCGAGATGTCGCTGAGCCGCGCCGAATGGGCGGGCCAGACCTTCGTGCTCGCGCTGCAGCGCGATATCTCCGGGCGCAAGGCGGCCGAGGCCGAGGTCGAAAGCCAGCGCCAGGAGCTCGAACAGCGCAGCACCGAGCTCGCGGCAGCCAACGAAGCCAAGAGCGCCTTCCTGGCGAACATGAGCCACGAGATCCGCACCCCGATGGGCGCGGTCATCGGCCTGTCCAACCTGCTGCTCGACACCGAGCTCAGCCCCGAGCAGCGCGACTTTCTCGAAAAGATCCACCTGGCGAGCACGTCGCTGCTCGGCGTGCTCAACGACATCCTTGATCACACCAAGATCGACGCCCGTTCGCTGCGGATCGAATCGATTCCGCTGCGCATCACCGACATCCTGCGCAAGAGCGAGGCGCTGTTCGCGTTCCAGGCCCAGGAAAAAGGACTCGTGCTGAGCTTCGACTGCGATCCGGCGGTACCGCCGATGCTGCTCGGCGATCCGCTGCGCATGCTGCAGGTGGTCAACAACCTGATCGGCAATGCGCTCAAGTTCACCGAGCAGGGCTCGATCCGGGTCCAGGTCGAGTGCCTGGAGCGTGGCGCCGACACCGTGCGGCTCAAGGTGACGGTGCGCGACACCGGGGTCGGCATCAGGCAGGACGACATCGAGCGCCTGTTCGATGCCTTCCAGCAGGCCGATGCCTCGACCACGCGCCAGTACGGTGGCACG
>CALPRQ020000033.1 GCA_943326015.2 Chitinophaga pinensis
AGCGCTGGATCGTCGAACGCAGCTTTGCTTGGCTGGACAAGAACAGGCGGCTGTGGAAGAACTGCGAGCGGCTGCTCAACACCAGCCTGCAGTTCGTCCATCTGGCTTTCCTGGGGCTCTTGCTCAGAAGACTTTGAACACGCTCTGAGAAGTCCACACAAATATCGGCCGAGACCGGCCCGATCTCGGCCAGTGAATAGCCCAGCATGCCAGCCCAGGCTTCGTTGACGCGCGTCTCGCCACTGCGGGCATTCCATTCCCAGGTGCCGGCACCCGTGCCCCAGAGGATGTTGTCGAGGCGCTGATGACGCGCTTGCAAATCCTGCTCCAGCAGCCTGCGTTCGCTGATGTCGGTCAGCGTTCCGGTCATGCGGCTGGGCAGGCAGCATTCATCACGTTCCATCACCTGGCCCAGGGCCTGAATCCAGACCCAGCTGCCATCGGCCTTGCGGTAGCGCCCGACCGTGACAAAGCGTCCGCTGCGCTCGATCTGCTCGACATAGGTGCGCTCGATTTCAGCCAGGTCGTCGGGGTGCACCATGGTTTGCCAGCTGGCGTAGTCAAGCATTCTGGCCTCGCCGCTCATGCCGAGCAGCTGCCAGCACATGGCATCCCATTCGATTCGATCTTCGGCCAGCTGCCAGTCCCACGTGCCGGTTTCGGTTGCTTCCTGCGCCAGGCGAAAGCGCGCGTCGGAGCGCTGCAGCGCCAGGTCCCCGTCCTGGTTGAGCCATTGCAGCACGATGCTGCACCGGCGGCCTTCAGCCGCCAGAGCGAAGGCCTGGACCGTGCAGGGCCGGGAATGAGGTCCGGTGGTGCATAGCTGTGCCGTCTGCACCTGCCCGGCGGACTGGCTCGTCACGGACCGCAGCAGCGCGGCGAGCAAGCAGGAACTGTCGGCCGTCAGCAGCTCATGCGCCGAGCGCGGTCTGCCGCCCGGCGCATCCGGCCCGAACAGCGAACGTGCCGCGGCATTCAATTCCTCAATGGCGCCGGCTGGATCGACGAGCAGCACGGGCTGCGGCAACTGCATGAACAGCGGCCTGAAATGTCCGTCGTCTCCTCCATCCCGGTTCTCCTCCTGGGCTGGGTGCATGGTGATGCTTCTTGTCTTGTCGATTGCTCGGGCATGCCTGCGGTGGCCATTGGCAGCCAGACCCGGCAGCTGCTCGCAGCGCCAGGGTCCGAAGCCTTGGTCAATGCTAGCGCACTGGCAAACGATGGCAAAAGCAGCAGTGAAAAATATTCCAACCTGCAGCATGTTCGACCTGCCGCCGTGAAGGAGATCAGAGCGGCAGGATCTCGGCCTGACCGGTCAGCAGCGGACGGCACAGGATCTTGTAGCCGTCGGCGTCGAAGTCGGCGGCGGCGGCAGGCGCATCAGGGGCGGTCGGCCAGTGCTTGACGAGTCCGATCGCGCCGGGGTGGGGCCAGCAGGCGATGCGCAGACCATCGAGCTCGGCATGCCTCGAAGTCGGCGCGGCGCCGGCTGGGTAGCTGCATGACGTCCATTTGGGGTCGGAGACCGATTTCCGGTTTCGGCCAGATGGCCGGCTCCAGATGAAATCGGTGTCTGACCCCGATGGTGCCAATGGTGGGCTCAGGCCGCCTCAGCCGGGATCAGCCTGGCCAGCAGCGCGCCGGCGTACTGCTCGGGCAGCGGAATGCGCACATGCAACGGGCTGCCCGGCGCGACACTGACCGGCTCGCCATCCATCTTCTGCATTTCCTTGAGCTCGATCACGTGGTTGCCGCTCGGGTGGATGACCTGGATCTTGTCGCCGACCGAGAACTTGTTCTTGACCTCGACCTCGGCCCAGCCATCGGCCGCGTTGAGCACGTCGCCGACATAGTGGCTGTGCCCGACCAGCGAGTGGCCGGTTTCGTAGTTCTGGTAGTCCTGGCTCGGGCGCCGCTCCAGGAAGCCGCTGGTGTAGCCGCGGTTGGCCAGGCCTTCGAGCTCGGTGATCAAGAGCGGGTTGAAGGGGCGGCCGGCGACCGCGTCGTCGATCGCCTGGCGGTAGATCTGCGCCGTGCGTGCCACGTAGTACAGGCTCTTGGTGCGGCCCTCGATCTTGAGCGAATCGACGCCGATCTCGGCCAGCCGCTGCACATGCTCGATCGCGCGCAGGTCCTTGCTGTTCATGATGTAGGTGCCGTGCTCGTCCTCCATGATCGGCATCAGCTGGCCCGGGCGGCCGGCTTCCTCGATCAGGTAGACCTGGTCGGCCTTGGGATGGCGCTCGCCGCCGCCGCAGGCCGCGAACGAGGACTCGGCTTCCTCCTGCGCCTGGTTGAAGTTGAAGCCTTGTTCCATCTTGACCGCGATCGCCTCGCCGGTGTTGGGATCGACGGCAGTCTCCTGGGTCGCGTAGTTCCAGCGGCAGGCGTTGGTGCAGGTGCCCTGGTTCGGGTCGCGCCGGTTGAAGTAGCCCGACAGCAGGCAGCGGCCCGAGTAGGCGATGCACAGCGCGCCATGCACGAAGACTTCGAGCTCCATGTCCGGGCATTCCTGGCGGATCTTCTCGATCTCGTCCAGGCTCAGCTCGCGGCTCAGAATGATGCGCGCCACGCCCATCTGCTGCCAGAACTTGACCGCCGCGTAGTTGACCGTGTTGGCCTGCACCGAGAGGTGGATCGGCATCTCGGGGTATTGCTCGCGCACCATCATGATCAGGCCCGGGTCGGCCATGATCAGCGCGTCGGGCTTCAGCGCGATCACCGGCGCGATGTCGCGCATGTAGGTGCGGACCTTGTCGTTGTGCGGCAGCAGGTTGCTGGTGACGAAGAACTTCTTGCCGCGCGCATGCGCCTCGCGGATGCCGATCTCGATCTGCTCCAGCCGGAATTCGTTGTTGCGCGCGCGCAAGGAGTAGCGCGGCTGGCCGGCGTAGATCGCGTCGGCGCCGAAGTCGTAGGCGGCGCGCATCTTGTCGAGCGAGCCAGCGGGCAGCAGCAGTTCGGGGGCTTTGAGGGCAGTCATGGGGCGAGATTGTCCCGGAAACCGGCCAAGCCCTCATGTCCGACCCCGTTTTGCCCCCACGCCGGCGTCGGGCGCAGGAGGGCCTCGCTAGAATCGCGATCGCGCACATCTGTTGTCGCGCCAGCTGATCCGGCTGTTTCCTTTTTTCGATTTCTCCTCCATGCACCGTCTGTCTCGCTCCATTCGCCCGCTGTTCGTCCTGATGCTGGCCGGCCTGCTGACTTCTCTGCAGGGCTGCGCGGTCGTCGCGGTCGCTGATGCCGCCGTCACCGTGGTCGCGACCGGGGTCTCGGTCACGGCCAAGGCCGTCGGTGCGGTCGCGAACGCCGTCATTCCCGGCGGCAACTGAGGCCGGCGGCGGCTCCACAGCGCTTGGGGCAAGCTCGCGAAGCGTTAGACTGTCGGCAGGATAAGATTCATGCGGGATGTTGATTCATGGAAAAGCCTGATACCGAAACGCTCAATGCAGCCCTGCGCCGCGTCATCGACCCCGAAGTGGGAATGAACATCGTCGATCTGGGGCTGGTCTACGGCGTCGCGCTGTCCGACGACGGCCTCACGCTCACGGTCGACCTGACGATGACCTCGCCCGCCTGCCCGATGAGCGAGCTGATCTTCGACGAGGTCGACGCCGCGCTGCGCCCGCTGTTGCACCCCGACGCCATGCTCGACATCAACCTGGTCTGGAATCCGCCCTGGGGACCCGAGCGCATGAGCGAGCACGCGCGCCAGCATTTCGGCTGGTGACGCCGTGAAGAAGCTGCTCCGCCTCCCGCTGTTGCTGCCCGCCATGGTCGGCCTGCTTGCCGGCGTGCTGTCTGGTCTGGCGCGGCTGGGGCTGGATCAGCCCGATTTCGCGCTGGCGCAGGCCGGCAACCATGGCGCGCTGATGATCACGGCCTTCCTCGGCACCGTGATCAGCCTGGAGCGTGCGGTCGCACTCGGCCGCAGCTGGCCCTATCTCGGCCCCATCTGCGCGGGACTGGCCGGGCTCGCGCTGCTGGCCGGACTGCCGCTTTGGCTGGCGCCAGCGCTGGGCCTTGTCTCCGGTCTGGTGCTGCTGGCTGCCAGCGTGCAGGTGCTGCGCCTGCAGCCCGTGCTGCACAACGCCACGCTGGCGCTTGGCGCGCTGTGCTGGCTGGTCGGCAGCCTGGTCTGGCTTGTGGGCGGCGTGATTCCGCAGGCCGTGCCCTGGTGGATGGCCTTCCTGGTGCTGACGATCGCGGGCGAGCGGCTTGAGCTGACCCGTTTCATGCCCGCGACGCGCGGCAAGCAGCCCGCCTTCGTCGTCATCGTCGCGATCCTGCTCGCGGGGCTGGTCGCTACGCTGGCTTTCGAGGCCCAGGGTCTGGCCTGGCTCGCGGCGGCGCTGCTGGCGTTGTCGGTCTGGCTGCTGCGCTACGACATCGCACGCCGCACCGTCAGGCAGCAGGGCCTGACCCGTTTCATCGCGGTCTGCCTGCTGGCAGGCTATGTCTGGCTCGCGTTCGGCGGCCTGCTTGGACTGATGGGCGGCTTTGCGCCCGGCAATGCCTGGCGCGATGCGGCGCTGCACTCGGTCTTCCTGGGCTTCGTGTTCTCGATGATCTTCGGCCACGCACCCATCATCTTTCCGGCAGTTGCACGCATCAAGCTGCCTTATCACCCGGTTTTCTACCTGCCGCTGCTGCTGTTGCACGGCTCGCTGCTGCTGCGCCTGGGTGCCGGTCTGCTGGGCACCCATCGCCCGGACGGACTGCTAGCGCTGCGCCAGGCGGCCAGCGCGGGCAATGGCGTGGCGCTGGCGCTGTTCGCCCTCATCGTCGTCACCAGCGTGCTGCGCGCGCATCGGCACTGAACGACTGGGCCGCCGGTCGGCGCTCACCCCATCACCGTCACCGCGTACACCAGCGCCAGCAGCGCGCAGACCGCCACCAGCCAGCCCAGCACGATGCGGCGCCAGAACACCGGCGCCCGCCTCAACCCCATGAAGAAGTCGATCACCAGCCAGCCCTTGACGGCGGCGAGTGCGAACAGCAGGCCCACCCGCAGCGGGCCGAGCGCCTGGCCGGGCCGGCCTTCGGCTATCCAGTAGCTCAGCCCGGTGGCCAGCACGAGGATGATCCAGACGATGTTGACGGGCGTGAACAGGCGCTTCATCGCATCAGGTAGACGAGGGGAAACAGCACGATCCAGAGCAGATCGACCATGTGCCAGAACGCCGCGCCGGTCTCGAGCGCATGCAGCCGGCCCGGACCGTAGTCGCCGCGCCAGGTGTAGAAGGTCAGGATGGCGAGAAACACCAGCGCGGCGATCACATGGAAGAAGTGAAAGCCGGTCAGCAGGAAATAGAACAGGTAGAAGCGGTTGGTCTCCAGGTCGATGCCGGCGTCGAACTTGGCGCCGTACTCCTGGAGCTTGAAGACCAGGAAGGCCAGTCCGCAGGCCTGGGCCGCGAGCAGCCAGCGCAAGCCGGCGCCGCGCGCATCCTCGCCGATGGCCTGGACTGCGCGCACCACGCACCAGCTGCCGCCTATCAGCAACCAGGTGTTGATCAGGCCCTTGCTGCGGTCGAGCGTCTGCTGCGAGGCATTGAACAGCTCCGGGTCCATGCCGCGCACCACCGCGTAGGTGCCGAACAGCAGCGCGAAGGTGGCCAGTTCGAGCAGGATGATGAGCCAGACTGCCAGATCGCCGGGCAGATGCCGCTGGTCCTGGCTGGACTGATCCTGGGGCGCCACCGCAAGCCTCCCGGCTTCAGGCTTCGGGCTGCAGCTTGTCCCAGGCCGCGAGAGCCTCGGAGGCGTACATCAGCGAGGGGCCACCGCCCATGTAGACGCAGATGGTCAGCATTTCCTCAAGCTCGGCGCGGGTGCAGCCGAGCTTGATCAGCGCCTTGACATGGAAGCCCACGCAGCCCGAGCAGCGCTGGCCGATGCCGATCGCCAGCGCGATCAGCTCCTTGTGCTTGGCGCTGATCGCGCCCTCGGCCATCGAGGCCTGGGCCAGCTTGGCAAAGCCGCCCATGGCCTCGGATTGCGACTTGCGAAATGGCGCCAGGTTGGCGTTGATGTCCTTCATCAGCCCGGCGTGGTCGAACGTGCTCATGCAGCTTCCTTCAAAGATTCACTATTATTGAATATTTTGGCGCAGCGTCAGCGCGCCGCGGATCTGGCCCAGCAGGTAGCCGGTGCCCTTGTCCTGGGGATAGAGTTCGTTCAGGCGCGCGGCCACGCCGGGGCCGAGCTTGTCGGCGCTGCCGTGGCATTGCAGGCAGGCCGCCTGCACCGGCAGCGCGCGCATGTAGCGTTTGACCTGCTGGCCGTTCTCGGTCACCACCTCGGCGCGCTCCAGCTTGGCGACATCGGCGCCGGCGGCCTGCTGGCGGTCGAATTCCTGCAGGGTCGCGCGTTCCCAGGCATCGGGCACCGCCTTCGGGTTGCGGTTGCCCAGGCTGACGCGCCGGATCTGCCAGCCAGTGGCTTCGGATGCCGCGCGCGCCATCTTGGGCGCTTCGGTCTGGCAGATGCCGATCGCATGCGCCGGGCCGCCCTGCTGGATTTCGGTCATCAGCACCGCCATCAGCTTGGGCGGCACCGATGCGGCCACCTGGCGCGCTTCGTCCACCCAGGCCGCTGGCGGCGCGCTGGTTACTGGCGAATCGGGGGTCTTGGGGGCCAGCGCATTGCACGCGCTCAGGATGGGCAGCAGGCTGGCAGCCAGCAGCAGGGTGGACTTGTTCATGGTTGGGCTTCCTGTTGGGTTGAAGAAAAAATGGATTCGCGCATCAGCGCTTCGACCATGCTGCTCAAGGCCTGCAGCAAGGCGGCACGCAATTCAGCGTCATCGATCTGCTCGGCGAGCGCAAGCCGCATGCACAGCAGCCATTCGTGGCATTCGATCGATCCGATTGAGTCGGACGGTGCAGGTCCCGGTCTGGCCGAGCACAGCGCCGGGCCGCCCAGCCAGCCGGACAGGCATTCGAACAGCCGGTCGGCGCAGCCTCCCAGCGGGTCGGGGTGCAGGCGTCGCACGCGACTGGCTTCCGGCAGTTCATCCATGAGCTCGTAGCAGCGCTCAACCAGGCGTCGAATCGCCACGGCACCCCCCAGCAGCTGGTAGATGTTGCTGCCCTTGGCAGGTACCGGGTTCTGTGTCGACAAGACGGCCTGTCTGCCCGGGCGCAAATGATCGGCTTGGATTGGCATGGCGTGGCTGCGGATGGTGTGTGCTGCCTTTGCTCTTCAAGAAACGTGCCAGGGTCGGCGGGCTGGGTTGCGGCACGGGTCTGGCCCGCGGTGCAGTCGAAGCGCTGCGCCAGACGGCTGCTCCTCTGAAGTCGCAGGCCTGACTGACAGGGATTCTTGGCTGTCATTTCTGCGCCTGTTTCTGCCAGAATGACGCTTTCAGATACCTTGGGGGGTAAGTTGAGCGATTTCTCTGAAAAACGGCCGGCAGACCGGCCTGGCATCAGCGCAGCACATGCCGAGCTGGCCTCCTTCCTGGAAGGACTGTCCGAGCCCCATATCCTGTGCGACCCCGACTACCGCATCGTCGCAGCCAATCCGGCCTATCGCCAGTTGCACGGCGGTGCTGGCGATCCGGTCGGCCGCACCTGCTACGAGGTCTCGCACCACTTCGACCGGCCCTGCGACCAGGCTGGCGAGTCCTGCCCGATGGCGCGTGCCCGCCTGTCGGGCCAGCGCGAGCGCGTGCTGCACCTGCACCACACGGCCAGCGGCCAGAGCTATGTCAACATCGAGCTGATCCCGCTGCATGGCCCGACGGGCCAGCTGAGCGGCTACATCGAGAAG
Organism: Chitinophaga pinensis; assembly: GCA_943326015.2. GTDB lineage: Bacteria > Pseudomonadota > Gammaproteobacteria > Burkholderiales > Burkholderiaceae_C > Malikia. Next base: position 7,777 of record CALPRQ020000033.1, read on the forward strand.
ATGGAGACGGTGCGGCATGTGCACCACCAGCCGCAGGCGCAGGGCCTGATCGGGCGCAGCCCGGCGTTCCGCCAGATGCTGGCGCTGGTGACGCGGGTCGCGCCGACCGACTCGGCCGTCATGCTGCTGGGCGAGACCGGCACCGGCAAGGACCTGGTCGCGCAGACGCTGCATGCCTCCAGCCAGCGCGCCGGCAAGCCCTTCGTGCCGGTCGACTGCTCAAGCCTGAGCGAGACCCTGTTCGAGAGCGAGCTGTTCGGCCACGAGCGCGGCGCCTTCACCGACGCGCACCGTGCCAAGGCCGGCCTGGTCGAGAGCGCACACGAGGGCACGCTGTTCCTCGACGAGGTCGGCGACATTCCGTTGACGATGCAGGTCAAGCTGCTGCGCCTGCTCGAGAACGGCGTCTACCGCCGCGTCGGCAGCACCGAGCAGCGCCAGGCCAATGTGCGCATCGTCTCGGCCACCCACCGCGACCTGCCGGCCATGGTGCGCGAGGGGCGTTTCCGCGAGGACCTCTACCACCGTCTGTGCACTTTCCCGATCCGGCTGCCGGCGCTGCGCGAGCGGGTCGAGGACCTGCCCTTGCTGGCCGAGGGTCTGCTGAGCAGGCTCGCGCCGCGCCGCCGCCTCAAGTTGAGTCTGGCTGCGCTGGAATTGCTCGGGCGCCAGCCCTTCCGCGGCAATGTGCGCGAGCTGCGCAACCTGCTCGAGCGTGCCATCGTGCTGTGCGACGGCACGCAGATCGGTATCGAGGCGGTGCAGTGGGCGCTGCAGCTCGACCGCGACCTGCTGCCAGGCCAGTTCGGCGTGATCGCGGCACCGGCCATGGCGGATGCCTCGTCGAGTGAGGGCACGACAGGCGAGGGTGCGCCACCGGGGTCCTGGCAGCGCCTGCAGCTTGAGCACCTGCGCGAGCGCCTGCAGGGCTGGCGCGGTACCCGGGCCGGACTCGCGCGCGAGCTCGGCATCAGCGAGCGCACGCTCTACCGCAAGCTCAAGGCGATGGGGCTGGCTTGACCGGCACTGGCGCCGGGATTAGTCTGTTCAGGCCGTGCCTCGAATATACTGATTGGGGTATATCTCTGACCAAGGAGCAGTCATGAAAAGCAATGTCGGTGGTATCGATCGCGTGCTGCGCATCGTCGTGGGTCTGGTGCTGATCGGCCTGGCCGCAACCGGCACCGTGGGGGCCTGGGGCTATGTCGGGGTGGTGCCCCTGTTGACGGGTCTGGTGGGCTGGTGCGGTCTCTACAGCCTGCTCGGCAAGAGCACCTGTCCGATGAAGCAATGAGCCCGGAGCCGGCTGGCAGCCGGCTCGATCTCAGGCGCTTGCAGCCCGCTCGCGCAGGCCGGCGTGCAGCTGGCGGGCGAAGCAGCGCGCGACCTCGGCTGGGTCGGGGGCCATGCAGAGGGCGCTGACCACGGCCAGTCCGTCGGCGCCTGCCGCCATGACAGCCTGGGCATTGCCGGGTGCGATGCCGCCGATCGCGACCAGCGGGCGCCTGGTGTGCGCCCGCATCACCCGCAGGCCTTCCAGTCCGACCGCGGCGGCGGCATCCGTCTTGGTCGCGGTTGAAAAAACCGGGCTGATGCCGTAGTAGTCCACCGCTTCGAGCTCGGCGCGCTCGAGCTGCTCCAGCGTCTCGATCGACAGGCCGATCAGCGCACCGGGCAGCAGGCGCCGCACATCGGCCGGCGCCATGTCGCCCTGGCCGACATGGACACCGTCGGCGCCGCAGGCCAGCGCGACGTCGACCCGGTCGTTGATGATGAGCGGCACGCCATGCGCTTGCAGCCGTGCCTTGAGTTGGCGCGCCCGCTCGACGAAGGCGCGCGTGCCCAGCGTCTTCTCGCGCAACTGCACGCAGCTGACACCGCCGCGCACGGCGGCCTCGACCACGGCGAGCAAGCCGCGTTCGCCGCACAGCGCGCTGTCGGTCACCAGGTGCAGCCGCAGCGTGTCGAGGCGTGCCAAGGCGGCGTGGCGCTCAATCATGCAGCTGCAGCCGCAGTCGGCGCTGGAAGATGTTTTGTTCCAGCAGTTGCAGGCCGTCGAGCAGCTCGATCTGCAGGCTGCCGACGCCGGCGCCGACATCCTGGACGCGCTCGACGGCGGTCTCGCCGACCACGCCCAGGTAAGCCATTGCCGCCAGCGTCGCGCGCCAGGCATCGGGCTGCACGGCGGCGAAGGCGCCAATCAAGGCGCTGGCCGAGCAGCCGACCCCGGTCACGCGCGTCATCCACGGGTGGCCGTTGGACAGCGTGGCCCAGCGGCCCGAGGCGTCGACCACATGGTCGTCGGCGCCGCTGACGCAGACCACCGCGCCGAGCTCGCGTGCCAGGCTTTTGGCCGCATCGACCGCTTCCAGCGAGCTGGCCGCGCTGTCGACGCCGCGCGTGCGCACCGCCAGACCGGCCAGGCTCATGATCTCGGACGCATTGCCGCGCACGATGGTGGGCGAGCCGGCCTGTAGCAGCTCTGCCAGCGCCGCGTTGCGGTAGGGCGTGGCGCCCGCACCGACCGGGTCGAGCACGACCGGGATGCCGCGCTCGCGCGCCGCCGCCAGCGCCAGCTTCATCGCGCGGATCCAGGCCGGCTCCAGCGTGCCGATGTTGAGCACCAGCGCCTGCGCGATGCCGACCATCTCGCGCACCTCCTCCTCGGCATGCGCCATCACGGGCGAGGCACCGAGCGCGAGCAGCGCGTTGGCATTGAAGTTCATCACCACCAGGTTGGTGATGCTATGTACCAGCGGTGCCTGTTCGCGCACGGCTTCCAGGTCGGCCCACAGCGCTCGGGCATCGATTGTTTCGGCGGTCATGGAGTAGATGGCTGGGTAGGGTGGTCGTGTCAATGCGCTCCCGCAAGGCCTGCGATCTGCGCCACAGGATGGACTTTACTCCCGCTGGCGGCCCTCGTCTGCCTGAAACCGCTGCAAGGCTGCTGCTGCATCGCTCGGCATGCGATGCTACTTGGTCAGGATCAGCTTGCCGGCCCGCGTGAGCTGCAGCCGGTAAGGCTGGCCCTGGTGCATGAGCACGACCTCCTTGCGGCCTTGCAGCAGCTGCGCGCTGTCAATCACCGTGGCTGGTGCATGGCCCTGGTCGCCTGCCCCAAGTGGCTGTCCTGTTCCAGGCGGCGAAACGTGCAGGGGAAGGGTCGGCTGGCTCATGGCTGGGTCACGAAGCCCATCTTGCGGATGCCGGCGCGCTGTGCCGCGGCCATCCCCTGTGCGACACGCTCGTAGCGCACCGCCTTGTCACCGTTGATATGCAGCTCGGGCTGGGGTTGCTGCATCGCGGCGGTCTCCAGCCTTGCCTGCAGCGCCTCGTCGCTCAGTGCTTCCTGGTTCCAGTGGTACTGTCCCTGCGCGTCGATGCTGAGCTGCACCGTCTCGGGCTTGTCGCGGCTGGCTTGTGAGCTGGCCTGCGGCAGGTCGACGCTGACTGCGTGCCGTACCACTGGCAGCGTGACGATGAAGACGATCAGCAGCACCAGCATCACGTCGATCAGCGGCACCATGTTGATCTCGCTCAGAACGGCGCCGTCATCGGATTCGAAGTTGGCAAAGGCCATGGTTGTGCTCCTGGGTTTCAGGCCTGGTGCGCCTGGCTGGCCGGTTGACCGGCTGCGCCGGTTGGCACCCGGGCGCCAGTCACGAAGTAGGCATGCAGGTCATGCGCGAAGCGGTCAAGCTGGTGCAGTACCCCCTTGTTGCCGCGCACCAGCGCGTTGTAGCCCAGCACGGCGGGAATCGCGACCACCAGGCCGAGCGCGGTCATGATCAGCGCCTCGCCGATCGGGCCGGCGACCTGGTCGATGCTGGCCTGGCCGGAGGCGCCGATGCCGAGCAGCGCGTGGTAGATGCCCCAGACCGTGCCGAACAAGCCGACGAAGGGCGCGGTCGAGCCGATCGAGGCCAGTACGCTCAAGCCCGCCTGCAGGCGGCTCTGGCTGTCGGCGATCGAATGGCGCAGCGAGCGCGTGACCCAGTCGCTCACATCCAGGCTGTCGTGCAGCTGGCGGCCCGGGTTGCCATCCCGGTGCAGCAGATGACGGGTCGCCTCGTTGCCTTCCTGCGCCAGCAGACGGAACGGGTTGTCGAGGGTGTCGCCGAGCTGGCGCAGGCCCTCGTCGAGATCGCGGCGGTGCCAGAAGTCATGGCTGGCGCGCGCCTGGGTGCGGTGCCGGCGCAGCCGGAGCGCCTTGAGCAAGATCGTGACCCAGGACAGGACCGACATGCCGAGCAGGATCACCGCGACGCTGCGGGTGATCCAGTCGCCCTGTTGCCAGACATGGGCGAGGCCGAATTGCGTTTCCATTTTTTGCTTACTCCAGTACGAAATTGATGGGGACGTTGAACCACATGGCTTCGGGCACGCCGTTGCGCCTGGCCGGCAGGTAGCGCCACTTGAGCACGGTCTGCAGCGCGGCCTGATCGAGGCGTTCGTAGCCGCTCGAATGGCGGATCTCGGCCTTCGCTGCCGTGCCGTCGGTCTCGATCAGCACGCGCAGCACCACCTTGCCTTCCTCGCGCAGGCGCCGGCTCAGGGGCGGGTAGGTCGGCTTGGGGTTGTTGAGGTAGTCGGCGCTGGCGCTCGGCAGCTCGACCTTGGCCGGCGTCGGCGCGGCACTGGCCGGGCCGGTGGCAGCGGCTGCAGGCGCTGCCGTCGCGGTGCTGCTGGTCGCGCTGCTTGCGGAGGCGGGTGACATGCTGGGTGCGGTGGCTGGCAGCGGACTGGGATCGGCCTGTGTCACAGGCTGTGTCACGGCGGCTTGCGCCTGGTTCGGTGCTGGTTTCGGTGTCGGCTTGGGAGTCGGCTTGGGCTGTGGGTGGGGCTCGGGTCGTGGTGCCGGCTTGCTGGCCTGGAGGGGAGCCGGGCTGCTGGCCAGCAGTTCCATCGTCACGATCGCCGGTTGTGGTGGTTGCGCCGGACCGGGGCTGGTCTGCAGCCAGGCCAGCAGACCGGCATGCGCCAGCAGCACGGCCAGCGTGACCAGGGCAGTCTGGCGCCGGTCCGACGCCATGGGGGAGGGGGCCGGTGGCAAACCGACGGTCGTTGCAAGCAGTTTCATGTTCGGTTGTCCCGTGGCGATTGCAGGCAGGACTGGTCGATTTCACTTAAGTTGCGCAGCCCGCACAGCGCCATCGCGGCGGCCAGCTCGTCCTGCAGCAGACGCAGCACATGCGCCACACCGGCGGCACCCGCGTTGGCCAGGCCGTGCAGCACCGGGCGGCCCAGCAGCACCGCATCGGCACCGAGCGCGAGCGCTTTCAGCACATCGGTGCCGCGCCGGATGCCGCCATCGACCAGCAGCGCGCAGCGGCCCGCCACCGCCGCCGCGACCTCGGGCAGCAGCACAGCGCTGGCCGGCACGGTGTCGAGCACGCGCCCGCCATGGTTGGAGACGATCAGTCCCGCGACGCCCAGCTCACAGGCCTGTGCCGCATCCAGCGGATGCGTCACGCCCTTGAGCAGCAGCGGCAGCCGGCTGTTGGCCAGCAGCCATTCCACGTCATGCCAGCCAGGGGCTTGCGCCAGCAGCTCATCCAGGCTGCGTGCGTTCATCGGTGGCAGATGAGGCGTGGCGAGGCCGGCCGGCAGCGTGAAGCCGGCACGGCGCTCGCGGTCGCGCACGCCGTTGAGCGGTGCATCCACCGTCAGCACCAGCGCCTCGATGCCGACGGCCTCGGCGCGCGCGATCAGCTCGCGCAACCAGCCGCGCTCGCCCAGGGCGTGGAGCTGGAACCAGAACGGGCCGCGGTCGCGGTCGGCCAGAAATTGCGTTGCGACGGCTTCGAGCGGGGTATTGCTCTGCTGGCTCAGCACCAGGCCGGCACCGACTGCGGCAGCCGCGACGGCGGTCGCGCGTTCGCCATCTGGATGCGCCAGGCGCTGGTGCGCCATCGGCGCGACCAGCACGGGGCAGGGCAGGGCCAGCCCCAGCAGCCGACTGGCCAGCGACAGACCGGCGAGCGGGCGCAGCACGCGCGGGCGCAGCGCCAGCGCATCCCAGGCGGCGCGGTTGGCGCGCAGCGTGATCTCGTCGGCGGCACCGCCGCTGTAATAGGCCCAGGCTGCCGTCTCGAGCCGGTCGCGCGCCTGGGCCTCGTGATCGGCCAGATTGAACAGCCCGGCTGGCAGGCCGGCGGGTTGCTGGAGTGGTGCGCAGCTTGACATCGGCTTCAGGTGCTGGCCCATTGCCGCAGCAGGTTGTGATAGACGCCGCTGAGCGCGATGGTCTCGGCGCTCTCGCCGTGGCGCTCGCGCAGGCGCAGCAGGTTCAGGTCGAGCTCGAACAGGGTGCGGCGCTGTTCGTCGCTGCGCACCATGCTCTCGATCCAGAAGAAGCTCGCAAGGCGCGCACCGCGCGTAACCGGCGTGACCTCGTGCACGCTGGTGCCGGGGTAGAGCACCGCGTCGCCGGCCGCCAGCTTGACGCCACGGCTGCCATAGGTGTCATGCACCAGCAGCTCGCCGCCGTCGTACTCGTCGGGGTCGGCCAGGAACAGCGTGCAGGAAACATCGGTCCGCACCCATTCCTGCGTCGCCTTCGAGTGCAGCACCGCGCCATCGACATGCGCACCGTAGCGGTCGGCGCCGACCCGGTAGCGGTTGAACAGCGGGTTGAAGATCCGGCGCGGCAGCGCGGCCGAGAAGAACAGCGGGTCGCGCCGCAGCGCGCCCAGCACCAGCTGCTGCAGCTCGGCCGCCTGTGCGCTGTCCTGCGCCAGTTGCTCGTTGCGCTTGAGCGCGACCGCCTGGCCGCCGGCCGTGCTGCGGCCGTCGGTCCAGGGCGCATCGTCGCCCAGCAGCGCGCGGGCGTGCGCCAGTTCTTGCGGATTCAGGAGGTTTTTCAGGTGCAGCAGCATGGTGGGACAGTTCAGCAGGGGATCAGAACAGGACCTTGTAGCTCAGCTGCAGCTGGCGTGCGGCGCCCGGGGTGTAGAAGCCGCGGTAGAGCGAGTCGGCGTAGAGCTCGTTGGTCAGATTGGTCACGTTGAACTTGAGCGTCTGGTTGGTGTCCACGGTGTACTCGGCCATCGCATCGACCGTGCTGAAGGCCTTGGCCGTGATGTGGCGCGCGCCCTCCGGGTTCTGCTCGCCGCGGTAGTTCAGGCCGGCGCCCAGACGCCATTGGGGTGCGACCCGGTAGGTCGTCCACAGGCTGGCGCTGTGCCTGGGCGTGAGCGCCGGGCGGTCACCCTTGAGCTGGGCGCCGGTGCCCTCGGGGTTCGGCTCGATATTGCTCTCGTCGATCCTGGCTTCGGGGATCCAGCTGTGGTTGTAGAACACTTCCCATTTCGGCGTGATGCGGCCGGCCAGGTTGAACTCCATGCCGGTGGCGTGGCGCTTGCCCGACAGCAGCATCTGGGTGGAGGCGCTGTCCGGATCGGTGTTGCGCTCGTTGTACTTCTCGGAGTGGAACAGCGCCACGCCCAGCGAGGCCTTGTTGTCGAACAGCTCGAACTTGCCGCCGAGCTCGAAGTTGCGGCTCTTCTCGGGATCGGTGTTGGCCGTCTTGGCGCTGTTGCTGCCAGCCGCCAGCGATCCCAGCGCGAACTGATAGCTGTCGCCCGAGGTGTTGTAGGAGGTGCCGAAGGACGCGTAATACGACTCGGTCTCGCTCGGTTGGTAGAGCGCGCCCAGGCGCGGGCTGATCAGGTCGTCGCTGCGCTTGAAGCTTGCCGCAGGCGTGCTGCCGTTGACCGGCGCATGGTAGGAGGCATCGAAATGGTCCAGCCGCAGCCCGCCGATCAGCTTGATGCTGTCGGTGATGCTGATGGTGTCCTGGGCATAGAGGCCGAGATTGCTGGCCTGGAAGCGGTTGAGTACCGCCGCGGCTCGGGTGTCGGCGACTCCCACGCCGTTGTTGGGCGTGCCAACCTGGGTGGTCGGCGACGCAGTCAGCCCGCTTGTGTAGCTGTTGTTGCGCTCGGCGTCCTCATGCGACAGGTCCATGCCCGCAATCAGGCTGTGCTGCTGGCCGAAGGCCTGGAACTTGTCGCTGTAGTCGCTCTGGACCTGGGTCAGGTCGCTGTAGCCGACGCGGGCTTTTGCGCTGCGCGTGAGCAGCGTCGAGTCCCTGAGCGTCTCGGCCGTGATCGGGCTAATGATGGTCGGGCAGTCGGCGCTCGGCTTGCCATCGCGACCGGGGCCACAGAAGCGCACCGCGCTCGCCAGCAGCTCGCGCTCGTAACTGCCATGGCGTACGGTGGTCTTGAGCTCGCTGTCGTGGTCGAAGCGGTGCGTGTGGCTGAAGGTGCCGTAGGTGCTCTGGGTCTTGAGGTAGTCGCTGGCCAGGCCGTAGTAGTTCTTGGCCGGCAGGCTGGGACTGATTTCGCCCCGGGTGCCTTCGCTCAGGAACCAGGGATGGTTGTAGAGCGGCTTGCCGTCGGTTTCGAGGTGGTAGAGGCCGACCGAGAACTCGTCGCGCGTGCCGATGCCCCAGCGGTAGCTCGGCGCGATGCCCTTCTTGTTGATGCTGGCGCCCTGGTTGTCGGCGTCATGCGTCATTGCGTTGAGGCGCAGCGCCGAATCCTCGCCGGTCATGAGGTTGAAGTCGCCAGTCACGCGCAGTTCATTGCCGCTGCCGACGGTGACATCGACCTCGTGCTGGTCCAGCAGGAACGGGGTTTTGCTCACCTGGTTCACCACGCCGCCGGTCGAGCCCTTGCCGAACAGCATCGAGGCCGAGCCTTTCAGCACCTCGACCCGGTCGTGGTTGAAGGTGTCGCGCTCGATCAACGGCGCGTCGCGCAGGCCATCAACGTAGATGTCGCCCGCCTGGCCGAGCGAGAAGCCGCGCAGACGCACGTCTTCCTCGCCGGTCTCGCCCGCCATGAAGGTCACGCCGGCGGTGGTCTTGAGCAGTTCGCGCAAGTCGTCGAGGTTGCGGTCGTCGATCAGCAGCTCGGTCATCACCGTGACGGTCTGCGGGATGTCGCGCAGCTCCTGCCTGCCCTTGGCTGCCTGGGTCGAGCTGGTGCGCAGGCTGTTCTTGCTCTTGAGTTCGACCGGTTCGGCCTGGTCGCTGACGGTCACGGTCGAGAGCGTCTGGCTGGCGCTGGTCGGCGCAGTCTGGGCATGGGCGGCCAACGAGCCGGCCAGCAGCAATGCGCCCAGCGGCAGCAGGGGCGGGCGGGCCAGCAGGGGCAGCGTGTCGAATGCAGGGTGAGCAGCGGCCTGCTCAGGCGGGTTGGCGATGCGGTTCATGGTCAGCAGTAAGGGTGGGACAGATTGGCTGGCTGGCAACGCAAGGAACACGCTGTGGCTGGCTGTGCAGCGGATCATACATCAAACACGAATCATTCGCATTAACGTCTTGAAAAAAGCGATCCGGATGGATCGCTTTCAATCAGCGCTGGTGCGCCGAGGGTGGGGCTGGACGGCCTTGTTCAGCTCAGATCGAAGCGATCGGCGTTCATGACCTTGGTCCAGGTGGCCACGAAGTCCTGCACGAACTTCTGCTGGTTGTCGTCCTGCGCATAGACCTCGGCGTAGGCACGCAGCACCGAGTTCGAGCCGAACACCAGGTCGACGCGGGTGGCCGTCCACTTGACCGCACTGGTCTTGCGCTCACGAATCTCGTAGGTGTTGCGGCCGGTGGGCACCCAGCTGTAGCCCATGTCCGTCAGATTGATGAAGAAGTCAGTCGTCAACGCGCCCACGCGGTCGGTGAAGACGCCATGCTGGCTGGCGCCATGGTTGGCGCCCAGCACCCGCAGGCCGCCCACCAGTACGGTCATCTCGTGCGCCGTCAGGCCCAGCAGCTGGGCGCGGTCGAGCAGCAGCTCCTCGGGCTGAACGATGTAGTCCTTTTTCAGCCAGTTGCGGAAACCGTCCGCCAGCGGCTCCAGCACCTCGAACGATTCGACATCGGTCTGCTCCTGGCTGGCGTCACCCCGGCCCGGCGCGAACGGCACGCTCACTTCGACGCCGGCGGCCTTGGCCGCCTGTTCGATACCGACATTGCCGGCCAGCACAATCACGTCGGCCACGCTGGCGCCGGTGTCGGCAGCGATCTGCTCGTAGACCGCCAGCACCTTGGCCAGCCGCGCCGGTTCATTGCCGGCCCAGTCCTTTTGCGGGGCGAGGCGGATGCGCGCACCGTTGGCGCCACCCCGCTTGTCCGATTTGCGGAAGGTGCGGGCACTGTCCCAGGCCGTCGATACCATCTCGCTGACGCTCAGTTCGCTGGCGGCGATCTGCGCCTTCACGGCAGCCAGGTCGTAGTCGGTGCGGCCTGCGGGCACCGGGTCCTGCCAGATCAGGTCTTCGGCCGGCACGTCCGGGCCGAGGTAGCGGGCCTTGGGTCCCATGTCACGGTGGGTCAGCTTGAACCAGGCGCGCGCGAAGGTCGCAGTGAAATAGGCCGGGTCCTGGTGGAAGCGCTCCGAGATCTTCCGATACTCGGGGTCCATCTTCATGGCCATGTCGGCGTCGGTCATGACGGGCATGCAGCGGATGGCCGGGTCCTCGACATCGACCGGCTTGTCTTCTTCCTTGATGTTGACCGGCTCGTACTGCCAGGCGCCGGCCGGGCTCTTTTTGAGCGCCCAGTCGTGGTTCAGCAGCATGTCGAAGTAGCCGTTGTCCCACTGGGTCGGGTGGGTGGTCCAGGCGCCTTCGATGCCGCTGGTCACGCTGTCGCGGCCGACGCCACGGGTCTGGTGGTTGATCCAGCCCAGGCCCTGTTCTTCCAGCCCGGCGCCTTCCGGGGCCGGACCCAGGTTGGCGGCGCTGCCGTTGCCGTGGGTCTTGCCGACAGTATGACCACCCGCGGTCAGGGCCACGGTTTCCTCGTCGTTCATCGCCATGCGCTCGAAGGTGACGCGGATGTCTTGCGCGGTCTTGAGCGGATCGGGCTTGCCGTCCACGCCTTCCGGGTTGACGTAGATCAGGCCCATCATCACGGCGGCCAGCGGGTTTTCCAGCTCGCGCACGCCGGAGTAACGGCTGCCCTCGCTGCCGCTGGGGGCCAGCCATTGCTTTTCCGAACCCCAGTAGATGTCTTTCTCGGGGTGCCAGATGTCCTCGCGGCCGAAGCCGAAGCCGAAGGTCTTGAGGCCCATGGACTCATAGGCCATGTTGCCGGCCAGGATCATCAGGTCGGCCCAGCTGAGCTGGTTGCCGTACTTCTTCTTGATCGGCCACAACAGGCGGCGCGCCTTGTCCAGGTTGGCGTTGTCGGGCCAGGAGTTGAGCGGCGCGAAGCGCTGGTTGCCGGTACCGGCGCCACCCCGGCCATCAGCGATGCGGTAGGTGCCCGCCGAGTGCCAGGCCATGCGGATCATCAGGCCGCCGTAGTGGCCCCAGTCAGCCGGCCACCAGTCCTGGCTCTCGGTCATCAGGGCCTTGAGGTCTTTCTTCAGCGCATCGACGTCGAGCTTCCTGACCTCTTCGCGGTAGTTGAAGTCCGCGCCCAGCGGATGGGTCTTGCTGTCGTGCTGGTGCAGGATGTCGAGGTTCAGGGCCTTGGGCCACCAATCCATGTTCGACATGCCGGTCGAGGTGGCCCCGCCATGCATGACGGGACATTTGCCAGCAGAACTCACATCTTTCTTGTCCATCTCGCGCTCCTTGGGTTGCGTGGTTGACCAAAACCGCAGTTCGCCCTGCTTGGCAAGGCGGTGGCAGACACAAGGGGTCGTATCCGCCTTGGCTACTATAGACACGAAAGCGTGCTGACGGAAGAATGTTGAATGATTCTTGATTGTGTTACCGGCGCCAGTGCCTGCCAGGAATTCGTCAAACTCGCCTCCATCGAGGAGGTCGAGGGCGTTCCCAAGGCCACCGGCATGATCCGCATCGGGTGGCCGATGTCCATGAGAAGACCGCACGGATGCCGCGCCGCCTGCACGAGGAATAAGCAGTCAGCCTGGAGGCGTCGTCCGGCCTTCCATTGTTTGATCCAGGAACGCAGCCCCACCTCTTTATCACGAATGATTCTCATTTATAATTAGCCATCGACATTCTTCGCAGGAGATGCATATGTGTGATCGGTGCACCCGTTCTCTACCGGCCAACGTCGGGTCTCGCCGCAGACGGCTTTGGGATCTGCCGCATCAATGCCACTGCCCGGTGGTCGGCGTGTGCTTTCCGCTCAGCACGCTGCGCCAACTGGTCAACAAGGCTCTCGGTGGCAAGGCGATGGCGGATGACTACGAGGTCCATGTCGGTGCGGTGGCCGAATGCACGAAGCGCAATCGACTGTCGGAAATGCTGCAACAGGACCTGGAGGCGCGCTACGCCAGAAGCGTTCAGGCCTTCAAGGTTGCCAAGAGCGCCAAGGCGGTGGCAGACCTGTGGGCCGAGGCGGTCCGCAACGGGGATGTCTCCGGGGCGTTCTGGGCCACTCTGACCCATCCTCGTTGTGACGAGATATTGCAGGAAGTCGTGCTGCGGGACATGCACATGCTGCAGCATCAGGCCGGGGCCGCTATCCGTGTGGATGCAGGCAGGTTCAATGAGCTGATCAAGGAAAACGGCGTTCTCGCCCGCGAGCTGGGCCGGGCCCAGGAGCGTTGTACCCGCGTGATCGCGGAAAAGGCGGCTGAGGTCGAGCATTTCCAGGCCCAACTGGTTCAGCAGCGGGCCATCGCGATTGGCAAGGACTCCCGGATCGCCTTCCTCGTGCAGGACATGGAGGAGCTGAAGGCCGTGCTGACGACGCAACGCCAGGGCGACACTGCCAGGGAGTCTCCGGTTACCTTCCATCTGAAAGAAAAGACCGTGCTGTGCGTTGGCGGCCGCAACGGAAACGTGGCGAACTACCGGGAGGTGATCGAGAAAGCGGGTGGCCATTTTGCCCACCACGACGGGGGGCTGGAAGACAGCCACGCTGTGCTCGACTCCGTGCTGGTCGCCGCCGACCTGGTGATCTGCCAGACGGGCTGCATCAGTCACAACGCCTACTGGCGGGTCAAGGACTTCTGCAAGCGCACCGGCAAGCAATGCGTCTTCGTCGAGAACCCGAGCACTTCTTCGCTGACGCGCTCTCTGCAACAGGCTGGCGCAGATGACAAGGCAGCGGAAACCGCTGAGAATCCATCTGCCGTGTGAAAAGTTTCAACACAGGAAAGGACGCCATCATGGACGAACTCAAAACCCAGGCTGCTATCGATGCCCTCAACCGCATCATGGAACTCGAACTCGCGGGAGTGGTGAAGTACACCCACTACTCGCTGATGGTGTACGGCTACAACCGAATTCCGATCGTGTCCTGGATGAAGGGCAATGCCGACGAAAGTCTGGCCCATGCGCACAAGGCCGGGGAACTGGTCACGCTGCTGGGTGGGCATCCTTCATTGAAAATCGGTCCGCTGCTGGAAACCGAGCAGCACGACATCGGTGACATCCTGCGCGAAAGCCTGGCGCACGAGAAGAGCGCCTTGGCTGCCTACTACGACTTGCTGAACATCGTCGAGGGCCAATCGGTACTGCTGGAAGAATACGCGCGGGAGATGATCGTGAGCGAAGAGCTGCATCAGGATGAGGTCAACAAGATGCTGCGTCGACCTGGCGAGACCGCCGCCTTCAAGGCGTGAAGATCCGGCCGGGTAATGACCCGGCCAGTTTCGGGGGATTCTTGTCATGTCAAGATGGCGCAGAGCTGACAGCGTGGCAGCCTGAATCGAGGCTGGCAGGCGTGGTCGTCATTCAGGGCTGTCGCTGATCCGGCTGTGAAATCCGGCGCAGAAGCCGGTCATCCTGATACTTGGCATGCTTCCTGCACTAAGCTATGGACTTGAGGTAGTCGTCATGCCGGAATTTCTGGAGTGGCGACACCTGCCTGCCCTGCGGCTGTGGCTCGCAGTGGTCAGTGAATCTTTAGCACTGGAATCCCCATGACGACGAATCCCGATAAACCGCGTGCTGCCGAGGCCGCTGAAGAAGTCGAAGTCTCGCTCTATCAGGCGAGCGCAAAGATCTATGCGCGCTCGGTCAAGGGCCTGTTCAACAGCTGGCGCTGGGCGCTGGTCTGGATCACGCAGATCATCTTCTACGGCCTGCCCTGGCTGGTCTGGAACAACCGCCAGGCCGTGCTGTTCGAGCTTGAGACGCGCCGCTTCTACCTGTTCGGCCTGGTGCTCTACCCGCAGGACTTCATCTACCTGACCGGCTTGCTGGTGATTGCCGCGCTGGCCTTGTTCCTGTTCACTGCGGTGGCCGGGCGTCTGTGGTGCGGTTACGCCTGCCCGCAGACGGTCTACACCGAGATCTTCATGTGGATCGAGAAGAAGATCGAGGGCGACCGCAGCGCACGCATGCGACTCGACGATGGTGCCATGTCGGGCAACAAGTTCGGCCGCAAGACGCTCAAGCATGTGGTCTGGGTCCTCTTTTCGCTCTGGACCGGCTTCACTTTCGTGGGTTACTTCACACCGATCAAGGTGCTGGCCGCCGAGTTCGCCACCCTGTCGCTCGGCCCGTGGGAGATCTTCTGGGTGCTGTTCTACGGCTTCGCGACCTATGGCAACGCCGGCTGGATGCGCGAGCAGGTCTGCAAGTACATGTGTCCCTACGCCCGCTTCCAGAGCGCGATGTTCGACCGTGACACGATGATCGTGACCTACGACGAGCAGCGCGGCGAGCCGCGCGGCGCGCGCAGGAAATCGGCCGATCCGAAGGCGCTGGGCCTGGGCTCCTGCATCGACTGCACGCTCTGCGTCCAGGTCTGTCCGACCGGCATCGACATCCGCCAGGGCCTGCAGTACGAGTGCATCGGTTGCGGCGCCTGCGTCGATGCCTGCGACGAGGTCATGGACAAGATGAATTACCCGCGCGGCCTGATCAAGTACGCGACCGAAAACGGCATGGCCAACAACTGGACCAAGCAGCAGATGATCCAGCGCGCCATGCGTCCGCGCGTGCTGGTCTACACCGGTATCCTGCTGGCGATCTGCGTCGCGGTGGCGGCCAGCCTGTTCATGCGCACGCCGCTCAAGGTCGATGTGATCCGCGACCGTGGCGCTATCGCGCGCATGGTCGAGCAGGGCCGGATCGAGAACGTGTTCCGCCTGCAGGCCATGAACGCGACCGAGGTGGTGCAGCAGCTCGAAGTCTCGGTTGACGGCCTGCCCGGCATCATGATCGCGTCCGAGCGCACCATGGCCGTGCAGCCGACCGAGGTCCGCTCGCTGGTGCTGCGCGTGCAGATCCCGCCCGGATCGTCGCCCGGCGGCTCGCACCACATCAAGTTCCAGATCCGTTCGCTCAACGACTCGGGCATCGCGATCCAGGAGGAAACCGTCTTCCTGGTGCCGCGCTGATCGGGCGCGCATCGCCGGGCGGTTGATCAGCCCGGCACTGGGGCCAGCGTGCGCCCCAGCGCCAGCAGGCCCGCGTGGTCCAGTTCGGCCGGAACGGTGCTGGCCAGCAGCGCCGCTTCCAGCCCCATTCCGTCCCGGCCGGTGTCGATCAGCTCATTGCCAGGCAAGTGTTGTCCGGCGGCATCCAGCACCGGCGCTACCCAGGGCGTGCCGGGCGTGGCGCCACGCCGCAGCACCACGGCGATGCGGCCGTCCTCCAGCCGCACGAAGGTGCCGGGTGGGCACAGGCCCAGGGCGAGCAGCAGGGCCTGGCCCACGCTGTCGAGGCCGGCTTCGCGGCGCACGACCACATGGCGGGCCGAGTCGGTCACGCAGCGACCGCTGCGGTGCTGGCGCGGACTCAGCAGCGCCGCATAGCGGTCGGTCGCCGCCAGTGCGCGCGGCAGCAGCCCGGGCGTCTCGGCGTGGTGCTGCGCGACGGCCTGCAGCCAGTCGCTGTCCTCGACGCCAAGATCGACCAGCCATTGCGCACCCAGCGCCGGGTGCCGCGCGATCAGCTCGCGCTGGGCGGTGTCGGGCGGTCTGCGCTGCGCTGTCAGCTGGTTCTGCAGCTGCGCCATGGCCAGGTTCATCGTCAGTGCGGCCAGCGCCAGGCTGTCGCGTCGGGCGGCATCGAGTCCGAGCGCCGGCGCGATGACGCGGCACAGGCAGGCGCAGAGCGTGGCGTGGGTGGCGCTGTACTGGGTGCTGGTGAGAGCCGCGCGCTGGAACAGCCAGTAGAGCGATCCGTCGACGTCGGCTTCAAGCAGCGCGGTCAGGCGCGCCTGCAGCGATTGCAGCGCGGGCAGGAAGCCCGCTCGTTCGCGCGCGTACAGCAGCCAGCCCGCGAGATCGTCCTCGAGCCGGCTCCACTCCCGCATCCAGGTCTGCAACGGCAGGTCGGCCATCGGGTCATCCAGCCCAGGGCCGGAATCAGTCGCGGAAGTTGTCGAACGACAGCGGCAGATCGGTCATGTCCTTGCGGATCAGGGCCATCGCCTGTTGCAGGTCGTCGCGCTTGGCGCCGGTCACGCGCACCTTTTCTTCCTGGATCGCGGCCTGCACCTTCAGCTTGCTGCCCTTGATGAGCTGCTGGATCTTCTTGGCGTCCTCGCTGGAGATGCCGTTGCGCACCTTGAGGACCTGCTTGACCTTGTCGCCACCGATCTTCTCGACCTTGCCGGCGTCGAGGAAGCGCACGTCGACCGATCGCTTGGTCAGCTTGTTGCGCAGGATGTCATCGACCTGCTGGATCTGGAAGTCGCTGTCGCCGAACAGCGTGATTTCCTTGTCCTTGAGCTCGACCGCGGCCGAGCTGCCCTTGAAGTCGAAGCGGGTGCCGATTTCCTTGGCGGTCTGGTCGACGGCGTTCTTCACTTCGACCAGGTTGGGTTCGAGGACGGTGTCAAAAGAGGGCATGATGGATTCCGATTCGGGTTGCGTGCCGGGCTGCCGGATGCGGCCCGGATGAGACAATCCCGGGATGTTAGTCGAGAAAAACCTGGCCTTGCAGCCCTTCAACAGTTTTGGCATTGCCGCGCGCGCGCTGCGGCTGGCCCGCATCGGTTCCGAGGCCGAGTTGCAGGCGCTGATCCGGCATCCGGACTGGTCGGCCGACGACAGCTTCGTGCTGGGCGGCGGCAGCAACATCGTGCTGACCGGCGACGTCCGGAAGCTGGTGCTCAAGGTCGAGATTCCCGGCCGGCGCCTGCTGCGCGAGACCGACCGGGGCTGGCTGGTCGAGGCCGGCGCCGGCGAGCGCTGGCACGACTTCGTGGCCTGGACGCTGGCGCAGGGCTGGCCCGGGCTGGAGAACCTGGCGCTGATCCCCGGCACGGTCGGCGCCTCGCCGGTGCAGAACATCGGCGCCTATGGCGTCGAGTGCCAGGACCGCTTCGACTCGCTCGACGCGATCGACCTCGAAACCGGTGCAGCCTTCAGCCTGGACGCCGCCCAATGCGGCTTCGGCTACCGCGATTCGGTCTTCAAGCACGAGCGCGCCGCCGACGGGCGTGGCTTCGGTCTCAAGGGCCGGGCGCTGATCACCCGCGTGCGCTTCCTGCTGCCCAAACCCTGGAAGCCGGTGCTGGGCTACCTCGATCTGGAGCGCAAGATGATGGAAACCGGCCTGGTCAACCCGAGCGCGCAGCAGATCTTCGACATGGTCTGCGCGGTCCGGCGCGCCAAGCTGCCCGACCCGGCCGTGATCGGCAACGCCGGCAGCTTCTTCAAGAACCCGAGCGTCACGCCCGAGCAATGCGAAGACATCATCGCGCGCGAGCCCAAGGTGGTGCATTACCCGATGCCCGACGGCAGCGTCAAGCTGGCGGCCGGCTGGCTGATCGACGCCTGTGGCTGGAAGGGCAAGACCGTGGGCCATGCCGGCGTCTACGACAAGCAGGCGCTGGTGCTGGTGAACCGGGGCGACGCCGAGCATCCCTGCACCGGCGGCGAGGTCATGACGCTGGCGCGCGCGATCCAGACCAGCGTCTACGAGCGCTTCGGCATCCGGCTCGAACCCGAACCCGTGGTGCTCTGAGCGATCAGCGTCGCCAGGCGAATCGACGTCCGACCTGGAGCGCCCAATGAAAAAGGGCCGGCGATCTGCCAGCCCCTGGTCATGCGCTCAGCGCGGCAGGTTTACTGGCCGCCGAGCTTGAGGAAGTCCTCGCCCTGGCCCAGCGAGAGCAGGCCGGCGTCGGAGTAGATGCCCAGCTTGGCGCGCGTGTCGACGATGTCGAGGTTGCGCATGGTCAGCTGACCGATGCGGTCCAGCGGCGTGAACGGCGCGTCCTCGACCTTCTCCATCGACAGGCGCTCGGGCGCGTAGGTCAGGTTCGGGCTGTCGGTGTTGAGGATCGAGTAGTCGTTGCCTCGACGCAGCTCCAGCGTGACCTCGCCGGTGATGGCGCGCGCGACCCAGCGCTGGGCGGTCTCGCGCAGCATGATGGCCTGCGGGTCGAACCAGCGGCCCTGGTACAGCAGTCGGCCGAGCTTGAGACCGTTGATGCGGTACTGCTCGATCGTGTCCTCGTTGTGGATGCCGGTGACCAGGCGCTCGTAGGCGATATGCAGCAGCGCCAGGCCGGGGGCCTCGTAGATGCCGCGGCTCTTGGCCTCGATGATGCGGTTCTCGATCTGGTCGCTCATGCCCAGGCCGTGACGGCCGCCGATGCGGTTGGCTTCCAGGATCAGCTCGACCGGCGACTCGAAGGTCTGGCCGTTGAGTGCGACCGGCATGCCTTGCTCGAAGCGCACGGTCACTTCCTCGGCCTTGACCGCGACCTCGTCCTTCCAGAACGCCACGCCCATGATCGGGTTGACGATCCGGATGCCCGAGCTCAGGTGCTCCAGGTCCTTGGCCTCGTGGGTGGCGCCCAGCATGTTGGAGTCGGTGCTGTAGGCCTTCTCGACCGACATCTTGTAGTCGTAGCCGTTGGCGATCAGGAACTCGCTCATCTCCTTGCGGCCACCGAGCTCGTCGATGAAAGCCTGGTCCAGCCAGGGCTTGTAGATCTTCAGGCTCGGGTTGGTCAGGAGGCCGTAGCGGTAGAAGCGCTCGATGTCGTTGCCCTTGTAGGTCGAACCGTCGCCCCAGATGTTGACATCGTCTTCCTTCATCGCGGCCACCAGCATGGTGCCGGTCACGGCGCGACCCAGCGGGGTGGTGTTGAAGTAGGTCACGCCAGCGGTGCTGATGTGGAAGGCGCCGGCTTGCAGCGCGGCGATGCCTTCGGCGGCCAGCTGCGGGCGGCAGTCGATCAGGCGTGCCTGCACCGCGCCGTAGCCCATGGCCTTGCGCGGGATCTCGTCGTAGTCGGACTCGTCGGGCTGGCCCAGGTTGGCGGTGTAGGCGTAGGGCAGGGCGCCCTTGAGCTTCATCCACAGCAGCGCGGCGCTGGTGTCGAGGCCGCCCGAGAAGGCGATACCGACCTTCTGGCCGATGGGCAGGTTTTGCAGGATGGTGGCGGACATGTTCGGGTCTTTCCTCGGATCAGCCGAAGTGGCAGATGTAGTGGTAAGCCTCGGTCACGCGGATCTCGAAGCTGGAATTGCCAGGGATGCTGAACTGCTCGCCCGGCTTGGAAGTCAGCCACTGGTCGCTGCCAGCGAGCTTGTACTCGCAGGCGCCGGCCACGCATTCCATGATCTCGGGCGCGCCGGTGTTGAAGGTCAGGGTCGCGGGCAGCACCACGCCGACCGACTTCTTCGTGCCGTCGGGGAAGGTGATGCCGTGGCTGACGCACTTGCCATCGAAGTAGACGCTGGCCTGGGTGTTGACGGACACGCCGTCGATCTGGGTGGTGCTCATGGAAATATCCGCTCGCGAGACATCGCGGTTAAAAAGGTGGAGAAAGCCTGGCGCCGCCCGCAGCGGCGCGCCAACCCGCCATTTTAGAGGGGAGGGCGGCCGGCCCAGTCGGCGGCGTCGAAGCCGACCGTGATCGCGTCGCCCCACTCGACCACCGGACGCTTGATCACGCTGCTGTGCGCGATCATGACCAGGCGGGCCGCGGCGGCATCGACCACGCCGGCTTGCACCTCGGGCGCGAGCTTGCGCCAGGTCGGGCCGCGGCGATTCAGCAGCTTGTCCCAGCCGACGGCAGCCTGCCAGGCGTCCAGCCGGTCCTCGGGCACGCCCTGCTTCTTGAAGTCGTGGAACTCGTGGGCGACGCCCTGTTCGGTCAGCCAGGCGCGTGCCTTCTTGACCGTGTCGCAATTGGGGATGCCGTAGACCTTGATCATGGCGGGGATTGTGCCGCAAGGCGGGTGACGGTCGGGGTGACCAGGGGCGGCAAGTATTTCGCAGGTTTCAATGGAGAATGTAAGCAAATTGCATCCTTGATGCTTCGATCTGCAAATTCTGACCCAGCGCTCATCCATGGCCATCATTCATCCTTCATTTCCCAGCACGGGCCTGCTTGGCCCCGGCTTTTACCGCGAGCGCGACGTGCTCGAACGTCTGGCCGACGGACTGCCTGCGGGCTATGAGCTGTTCCACAACGTGGACTGGTCCAGCTCGGTCGAAGGGCGGCAGCAGGTCGGCGAGATCGACATCGCGGTTGTCTCGCCAGCGGGGCATCTGCTGCTGGTCGAGGTCAAGTCCGGCGCGCTCGAAGAAGGCGAATCCGGCCTGTCCAAGCGCTACGCGAACCGCGCACAGGCGCTTGACGTTGGGCACCAGCAGCGCCGCTACCACAGCGCCATCCTGTCGCGCCTGGCCGACGAAGGCCTGCGCCAGGTCCGGGTCGGCACGCTGCTCGTGCTCCCTGACCATCGCGTCGCGTCGTCTTCGGTAGCGCACCAGCCCGAGCGTGTCGTCGATGCCGACGCCTATCCCGGCCTCTGCCAGCGTGTGTGCGAACTCATGCCGCAGGACTTGCCGCCATCCGGGACCCGCGAGCGACTGCTCGACTTCCTGTCCAACCGCTTCGCGGTGTTGCCCGATGTCTCGTCGCACACCGGGCAGATCGAGCGCGCCTCGACCGCGCTGTCGTCAGGGCTGGCGACCTGGGTGCCCGCCATCGATCACGAGTCGGGCCTGTTCGTGATCGAGGCCACGGCGGGGTCGGGCAAGACCCAGCTCGCGCTCGCGCTGATGCGGCAGGCGCACCGTGATGGACAGCGCTGCGCCTATGTCTGCTTCAACCGGACGCTGGCCGACCACATGATCCGGATCGCACCACCCTCGGCACAGATCATGACCTTCCATGAGGTCTGCGTCGAGCACGCGCGCCGCCAGGGCGTCGAACCCGATTTCGCGCGGCGCGGTGTCTACGAGGAACTCGCGGCCAGCCTGGTCGCCGCCACCCCCACGATGACGCCGCGCTGGGACCTGCTGATCCTCGACGAGACGCAGGATTTCGAGCCTGACTGGGTGCAGGCGATGGCCAACCTGCTCAAGGCCGGCGGCCGCGCCTACCTGATGGGCGACGCCCAGCAGCGGCTCTACTCGCGCGAGGGCTTCGAGCTGGAACAGGCGGTGCGCATCCGCTGCATGGACAACTTCCGCAGCCCGCGCAAGGTCGCCGATGCGATCAACTTGCTGGGCCTGAGCGACAAGCCGGTCGTGCCGCGATCGGCGTTCGCGGGTCAGCTGCCTGGGTTCCGGGACTACCCGGCCACGCCGGGCAGGGCGCTCGCGGCGGTCGAGGCTTGCGTCCGTGACCTGCAGGCGGAGGGCTTCAAGCCCGAGCAGATCGTGGTGCTCACCTATGGCCGCAGCGGCTCCGAGCTCCTGGGGCAGGAGCAAATCGCCGGACTGAGCACACGCCGCTTCACCGGGCGCTACGACGCGGCCGGCAACCCGCTGTGGATCGACGGCCAGATACTCGTCGAGACGCTCTACCGCTTCAAGGGCCAGAGCGCGCCGGCCGTGATCCTGTGCGAGATCGATTTCGAGCAGGTCAGCGAGGTCGAGCGGCGCAAGCTCTTCGTCGGCATGACACGCGCGCAGGTCCGGCTCGAGTGCGTGTTGAGCGAGCGGGCGGCCAGGGGCTTGCTGGCGGTGTGAGGACAAGAGAGGGAAGGGGGAATGGTCATCAGCGACAAATTTCTAACATTGGATTTGACTTCTAACTTTTTTATTGTTAGATTTCCAGTAGATGTTAGAAAAAGCGCTTTCCCGGCAGACCATCCGGTACCTGAACCAGGTGCTCGGGGGTGATGTCGTGCGCGTGGAGTCCGTCGAACAGGCAGAGGGGTTGCCCTATTTCTTGCAGGACGCCTACGACGTCTTTCTGTGTGAACTGTTCGGGCAGAAGATCGTGTTGGCCTGCACCAAGGGCGATCAATCCGTTTCAGCTCGGCAAATGGACAAGCATATGCAGCGTTTGCGTGAACAGTTGCAAGCGCCCGTGATCGTGGCGTTACCCAAGGTTGCACCGGGCGAGCGCAGGCAACTCATTCGGCATGACGTTCCGTTCGTGGTGCCGGGCACGCAGTTGTACGCCCCTTGGATTGGGGTGATCTTGAGCGAACGGTATCCAGCCGAGCCCAGGCGTGCAGCCGACCATGCCAGTCCCGCGACGCAAGCGCTCCTGATCTGGTACCTGCTCCACCATCCTGTGAGTGATGTGTGGCATCCCTTCGAAGAGGCTGCGGCCTTGGGCTATGCCGGGATGACCGCCACCCGCGCCGTCAGGGAGTTGTTGCAGTTCCAGTTGTTCGAGCTGGAGCTTCAGGGGCGAGCCAAGCACCTCAAGCGGGTTGGTTCGCGCCGGGAACTGTGGGAGAAGGCCAAGCCACATCTGCGTTCACCCGTGCAGCGGACACTGTGGACATACGATCAGCGCATCCTGGGTGTGCCCGGTGCCCGTCTGGCAAGCGAGAGCGCCCTGGCACGGACGAGCATGCTCAACGAACCGCAGCAAACCGTGCTGGCCATGACGGCCGAAGCCGTCCAGATAGCAAAAATCGAAGGTATCGGCTTCGAGCCCAGGGCGCCCGGGGATGCCGTGGCAGTGCAGGTCTGGCGCTATACGCCCGAGCTGCTTGATCGCCAGAAAACGGTGGATCCGCTGTCCCTGTGGCTCAGCTTGAGGAGCGATGTCGATGACCGGATCCAGATGGCGCTAGATGAAATCGAGGAGAATTTTCCGTGGTGAGAGGTCTGGCAATCTTCCAGGAATGGTTCATGGGCTTCGAGAGCCAGTATGTCCTGATCGGAGGCACTGCTGCCAAGATCACCATGGCCGAAGAGGGTCTGGCGTTCCGGGGAACCAAGGATCTGGACATCGTCCTGCATGTCGAGATGCTGACGCCTGAGTTTGGCGGCCGATTCTGGGAGTTCGTGAAGGCCGGCGGGTATCAGAAGAAAGAGGGCGATCCCGACCAGAAGCCCTGCCTGTACCGGTTCCAAAAGCCGACCGAGAGCGAGTTTCCGCAGATGCTGGAGCTGTTTTCTCGCGTGCCGGATGACCTGCATTTTGTGCCGCCGATTCCTATCGATGAGCAGATATCAAGCTTGTCGGCCATCCTGCTCGATGAAGACTACTACCGCTTTGTTCTGGAAGGACGTCGTCACAAGCATGGTCTGCCGTCCTGGGTCGGCGAGGATCGGCTGATTCCGCTGAAGGCCATGGCCTGGATGGAGATGAGCGGGCGGGTCGAGCAGGGCGAGGTCATCGATTCCAGAAAAATCAACAAGCATCTCGGTGATATCGTTCAACTGTCTGCACTTTTGCAGCCAGGAAAAACCATCCCGGTACCAGCGAAGGTCAAGGTCGACCTTCAGAGGTTCGTGCAACTCGTCGCTGAACTGAAGCAGCCTGGGCAGATTCAATTCATTCGTCGCATTGCTGCTGCTTATGGACTTGGGGAGTGAAGGCAGGATTCTTCGTCGGCATGACGCGCGCGCAGGTCCGGCTCGAGTGCGTGCTGAGCGGGTTCCACGATACGACTAGGTTCACTCCGTCGTGAATCTCGCGCTTGAGCGTCCTCTTTGTCTTGCACTCGAATCTGGCTGCGCCCAGGCTCAAATTAGCCTGTTGCCTGTCTCACCGCATAAATCGCCAGCCCGATCAGCCCGCCAACGATGGTGCCGTTGATGCGGATGAACTGCAGGTCGCGCCCGATCGCGAGCTCGATGCGCTGGCTCATTTCCTCGCGGGTCCATTTCGCCAGCTGCTGCTCGATGAAACGCCCGACTTCTCCCCGGTAGCGACGGACCAGCGTGACGCTGCCGCCTTCGATCGCCTGGTTCAGCCATTGCCCCAGCTCGGGCTTTTCGACCAGGATCTGGCCGAGCTTCTGTATCCAGGCCTGAAGCTGGCGGATCAGCGCCGGCTGGTCCTGGCTCAGGTCATGCAGCAGCCGTTCCTTGAGCCCATCCCACAGCCCCGACAGCAGCAGCTGCACCTGCTGGTCCTGCACCAGCTCGGCCTGATGGCGCCGGATCTTCTCTGCCCATTGCGGGTCGGCCTTGAGCCGCAGCGCGAAGTCGCCGATCCAGCCGTCGAACACGCGCCGGAAGCGGTGCGCCGGATCGCGCCTGACCTCGTCGAGCTTGCGGTTCAGCGACGCGATCGAGCGGGGCGCATAGGCATTGACCGCCATCTTCATCATCGCGTTCTCGACGCCCAGGCTGTCGATCAGGAACTGGCTGATGGTTGGCAGCTTCTCGGCATCGCCCAGATAAGCGCCGGCGCCATCGAGCAGCGCGTCGAGCAACTCCTGGTGCCGGCCGCTCTGCATCAGCCGGTCCACCAGCTGGCCCGCCGTTCCCGACAGGTCGACCTCGGTCAGTTGCTGGCTGGCGACCGCGCGGATCTGATCCCGGATCTGTTCGTGGTCCAGCGCTTCGATCAGCTGTCTGGCGACGTTCGCCGCCGATTGGCCCAGCCCGGTCAGGTGCAGCGGATCGCGCAGCCATTCGCCCACCCGCCGGGCCGGGTCGGCCTGCCGGATCTTGCTGCCGATCGCTTCCTCGGTGATGAAATGGTTCTCGACGAAGGCGCCCAGGTTGCGGCCGATGTCGTCCTTGCTGTTCGGGATGATCGCCGTGTGCCAGATCGGCAGGCCCAGCGGGTGCTTGAACAGCGCGACGACGGCGAACCAGTCGGCCATGGCGCCGATCAGCGCGGCTTCGGCGAAGGCCGCGACATAGCCCCAGGCGGGGTGCCCGTCGTTCAGAACATGGGCCAGAACGAGCAGACCCAGCGAGGCGAGCAGCAAGCCGGTCGCCGCATAGCGCATCTTGCGCAGGCGCAACCTGCGCAACGTGTCTTGCGTGAGGTCGAGGTCGTGCTGGATTTCGGAGGGGGTACGCATCGTGAGTGTCGTCAACCTGTGAGGTTCAGAACTGTATCTCGTCAGTCAGATTGCCGTATTCAAGCTTTTGACGCAGGAAAGCGATCTGGATGACGGCAGGTATCGTCACCCGGTAAGCTGGCCCTGCCAAATCGATGGCGGTCCATAGTCCGGTGATGACCCATTCGATCGGAGCGGTCATGATGGCTGCGACTCGCGTCAGTGCGGCATTTCCTGCGAATGTGAGACCACGATCTATCATGGCCTTCATAGCCGCGTTGATAACGATTGGGGTGAGCTGGTAGGACTTGAATCCTCCCATCTTGAAAACCTGTGGCATTGACAAACGGTGTCGTTTTTGCTGCTGCGGCAATTTTTTGTCAATGGCTGTTGCCCGAACGCGGTTTCGTCCTCGCTGCGACAATATCGGTCTTGCCTTTTCCCGCTTCTGCCATGACCCAAGACCTGCCCCAGACCCTGCCCGACTGGCTTGCCTACTGCGAGCGCATCCACCCGAAGACCATCGACATGGGGCTGGACCGGGTGCGCCAGGTGGCGCAGCGCATCAACGAGGGTCGTGGTCTGCAGCCGGCCTGCCCGGTCGTCATCGTCGGTGGCACCAATGGCAAGGGCTCGACCTGCGCGCTGCTGGAAGCCATCTACGGCCAGGCCGGCTACCGCACCGGCGTCTATACCTCGCCGCACCTGGTGCATTTCGAGGAGCGTTGCCGCATCGACGGCCAGATCGTCGCGGCCGACGCGCTGCTGCCGGCCTTCGCCGATGTCGAGCTGGCACGGCGCGGCCACGGCGCCGACCAGCCCGAGATCAGCCTGAGCTATTTCGAGTTCACCACGCTGGCCATCGTGCTGACGCTGGCGCGCGCGCGGCTCGACATCGTGATCCTGGAGGTCGGCCTGGGCGGCCGTCTCGACGCGGTCAACATCGTCGAGCCGGCCTGCTCGGTCATCACCAGCATCGACATCGACCATATCGAGTTCCTCGGCACCGACCGCGAGGCAATAGGCTACGAGAAGGCCGGCATCATGCGCACCGGCCGCCCAGTCATCGTGAGCGACCCGCTGCCGCCGCAGAGCGTGCTGGACCGCGCGCTCGAGATCGGCGCCGACCTGCACCGCGCGGGCCGTGATTTCCACTGCGGCGGCGACAAGCAGCAGTGGAACTGGGCTGGCCGCGCCCGGCGCTACGCCGGCCTGGCCTACCCGGCGCTGCGTGGCGCCAACCAGTTGGTCAATGCCGCCGGCGTGCTGGCGGCGGTCGAGGCGCTGCACCCGCTGCTGCCGGTCACGGCGCAGGCGGTGCGCAACGGCCTGGCGCTGGTCGAGCTGCCGGGCCGGTTCCAGATCGTGCCGGGCCAGCCGGCGCTGGTGCTCGACGTCGCGCACAACCCGCATTCGGTCGCCGCGCTGACCGAGAACCTCGACGCGATGGGTTACTACCCGACCACGCACGCGGTGTTCGGCGCCATGGCCGACAAGGACCTGCTGCCGATGCTGCAACGCATCAATCCACTGATCGACCGCTGGTATTTCTGCGACCTGCCGCTGCCGCGCGCCGCGCGAGCCAGCGACCTGGAGGCGATCTGGCGCGGCACGCTGCCGCGCGCCGGCGTGCCGGCCAGCCAGTACGCTGATCCCCAGGCGGCGCTGGACGCGGCGGTTGCCGCCGCCGACCCAGCTGATAGAATTGTCGTCTTTGGTTCATTCTTTACCGTGGGCGGCGTGCTGCAAAACGGAACCCCGAGGCTGGACGCCAAGCATCTTCCGGCCTGATTCCCCTGTCACCGGCCTCCGACGCGGCGCGGCCTCTCAAATCACAGCACTGGCGAATGTTCAAATTCCGATTCGGCGGCCACGGCAGCACCAGCCCGATGCAGCCCCCCACCATCGAAACCGTGCGCCGTCGCGCCCGACACCGGCTGCTGGGCGCCAGCGTGCTGGTGCTGGCGGGCGTGATCGGCTTTCCGTTGCTGTTCGAGTCGCAGCCGCGCCCGGTGCCGGTCAACTTCGAGATCGACATTCCGGCGCGCAACGCCGCCAAGTCCCGGGCTGCGGACCATGGCGCGGCACCGCAGCCCGGCTTGCGCCTCGACGGGCTGGACGAGTCGGAAGAGCTGGTGAGCAGCGCCCAGGCACCTGCCCGAGCCACCCCAGCTCCGGCGCCAGCAGTCGTCATGCCGCCGCCCCCGGCGCCTGCGGTCAAGCCGGTTTCCAAGCCTGTCGAGCTGGCTGCGCAGGCCGTCGCTCCAGCCCAGCAGCCGCCCGTCGCCAAGCCATGGGAAAAGCGGCCCACAATGGTCGAAAAACCGCCGGTCGAAGCCAAGCCGGCTGCCGACCGCAAACCCGCCGAACCCAAGCCGGCCGACAAGCCCGCGGAGCGCAAGCCGGTCGAACCCAAGGTGGCCGCCAAGACGTCTGATGACGCGATCCGTGCCATGGCCCTGCTCGAGGGTAAGTCCCCGCCGCAGGGCAAACCGGCCGGCGAGGACAAGTCAGCCACCAAGCCGCGCCATGTCGTGCAGGTCGGCGCTTTCGTCGATCCCGCGCTGGCGCAGGAGGCGCGCATGAAGCTGGAGCGCGTCGGCCTCACCACCTACACCCAGCTCAGCAACACGCCTGACGGCCCGCGCACCCGCGTGCGCCTGGGTCCCTTCGCGACCCGCGACGAGGCCGACAAGGCCGCCGCCAAGGCCAGGACATTGGGCCTGTCGGCTTCCATCCTCACGCTCTGATGGTGGCGGTTGACCTCTTCTTGCTGCTGTTGCTGCTGGCTTCTGTCCTGCTCGGCATGTGGCGAGGTCTGACTTATGAGCTGCTCTCGATCGCGGGCTGGGTGGCCGCCTTCATGGTCGCGCAATGGCTGGCCGGCTGGGCTGCGGAGTTCCTGCCGCTGAAGGATTTTTCCGAACCGCTGCGCTATGCGGCCGGCTTCGCCGCGGTCTTTGTCGTGGCCGCCTTTGGCGCCGGACTGCTGTCCTGGTTCATCAGCGGGCTGGTCGAGTCCGTCGGATTGCGTCCCGTCGACCGCGTGCTGGGCGGAGCCTTTGGTCTGTTGCGCGGTCTGGCTACGCTGCTGGCGCTCGCGCTGGTGGTCAACATGACCCCGCTCAAACAACAAGAGGCCTGGCAGGCGTCGGCCGGAGCACGCAGTCTCGAACAGGGACTGCACCTGCTCAAGGGGGCCATCCCGGACCGCCTCGCCCGCTACTTTCCCTGAAAATTACTAGAGGATCACGTCATGTGTGGAATCGTCGGCGTTGTCAGCAACGCACCTGTCAACCAATTGATCTATGACGCACTGCTGCTGCTGCAGCACCGCGGCCAGGATGCCGCAGGCATCGCGACCCAGCTCGAACGCAAGGTCTTCATGCACAAGGCCAAGGGCATGGTCAAGGATGTGTTCCGCACCCGCAACATGCGCGCGCTGCCGGGCAACTGTGGCCTGGGCCAGGTGCGCTATCCGACCGCGGGCAACGCCTTCAGCGAGGAAGAGGCCCAGCCCTTCTACGTCAACGCGCCGTTCGGCATCGTGATGGCGCACAACGGCAACCTGACCAATGCCGCCTTGCTCAAGCAGGAGATGGTCCAGCTCGACCACCGCCACATCAACACCGAGAGCGACTCCGAAGTCCTGCTCAACGTGCTGGCGCACGAGCTGGCCAAGGCCACCGACCATGGCGCGCTGACGCAGGATGCGGTGTTCGCCGCCGTGCGCGCCGTGCACCGCCGCATCAAGGGCAGCTACGCGGTGGTGGCGATGATCGCCGGCCACGGCCTGCTGGCCTTCCGCGATCCCTACGGCATCCGCCCGCTGTGCGTCGGCCAGGGCAAGGACGGCACCGTGATGGTGGCCAGCGAATCGGTCGCGCTCGAAGGCACCGGCCATGATTTCCTGCGCGATGTCACGCCGGGCGAGGCGGTCTTCATCGGCCTCGACGGCCAGATGCGCTTCGAGCAATGCGCGATCAATCCGCAGCTCTACCCCTGCGTGTTCGAGTTCGTCTACCTGGCGCGTCCGGACTCGACCATCGACGGCATCTCGGTCTACCAGGCCCGCCTGAACATGGGCGAGACCCTGGCCCTGCGTGTCGCCGAGATGGTGCCGATCGACCAGATCGACGTCGTGATCCCGATCCCCGAGTCGAGCCGCCCGTCCGCGACCGAGCTGGCCGACCGCCTGGGCAAGCCCTACCGCGAAGGCTTCGTCAAGAACCGCTACGTCGGCCGCACCTTCATCATGCCGGGCCAGGCGGTGCGCAAGAAGAGCGTGCGCCAGAAGCTCAACGTGATCGCCAGCGAGTTCAAGGGCCGCAACGTGCTGCTGGTCGATGACTCGATCGTGCGCGGCACCACCTCGAAGGAAATCGTGCAGATGGCGCGCGACGCTGGCGCCAACAAGGTCTACATGGCCAGCGCCGCGCCGCCGGTGATCTACCCCAACGTCTACGGCATCGACATGCCGACCAAGGGCGAACTGGTCGCGCACGGCCGCACGCTGGAGGAAATCCGCCAGATCATCGGTTGCGATGCGCTGATCTACCAGGATGTCGAGGGCATGAAGCAGGCGGTGGGCAAGTTGCGCGCCGACCTCGACGGCTTCGAGGCGTCCTGCTTCGACGGCGTCTATTGCACCGGTGACGTCAGCCCGGAGGATGCCGTGCGTCTGAACGAGGAGCGCGTCGGCGGCGACGAGGAAGACGGCGGCAGCTCGCGCCTGGCGCTGCCCAATTCCTCGCAGGAGGGCTGAGCCATGGCCGACACGAAATGGGACGGGCTGCAGCGCGAGACGCTGGCGGTGCGCCTGGCGGTCGAGCGCAGCCAGTACGGCGAGAACTCCGAGGCGCTCTACCTGAGCAGCGGCTATGTCCAGCCCAGCGCCGAGATCTCGGCGCGCCGCTTCGCCGGCGAGGAGGAGGGCTACACCTACGGCCGCTCCAGCAACCCCACGGTCACCAGTTTCGAGCAGCGCCTGGCTGCGCTCGAAGGCGCGCAGGCCTGCCTGGCCACCGCGTCCGGCATGTCGGCCGTCATGCTGATGTGCTTCAGCCTGCTCAAGGCGGGCGACCATGTGATCATCTCGCAGTCGATGTTCGGCTCGACGCTCAAGCTGATCAGCTCGGAGTTCGCGCGCTTCGGCGTCGAGACCTCCATCGTGCCGCAGACCGATCTGGCGGCCTGGAAGGCGGCGATCCGTCCCGGCCTCACGCGGCTGCTGTTCGCCGAGACGCCGACCAACCCGCTCGGCGAAGTCTGTGACATCGCCGCGCTGGCCGGTCTGGCGCACGACGTCGGCGCGCTGCTGGCAGTGGACAACTGCTTCGCGACGCCGGCACTGCAGCGCCCGATCGAGCTCGGTGCCGACATCGTCATGCACTCGGGTACCAAGTACCTCGATGGCCAGGGCCGCGTGCTGGCCGGTGCCCTGTGCGCCAGCGAGTCGATCGTGCTGGAGAAGTTCCTGCCGGTGCAGAAGAACTCGGGCATGGTGCTGTCGCCCTTCAACGCCTGGATCGTGCTCAAGGGCCTGGAGACGCTGGACCTGCGCATGAAGGCGCAAAGTGCCCTGACGCTGGAACTGGCGCAATGGCTGGAGACCCAGCCGGCCGTGGCCCGCGTCCATTACCCCGGCCTGGCCAGCCACCCGCAACACGCCCTGGCGATGCAGCAGATGCATGGCTGCGGCGGCGCGGTGCTGTCCTTCGAAGTCAAGGCCGGCAATCCCGAGCAGGCGCGCGCACGTGCCTTCCACGTGCTCGACTCGATGCGGGTGCTGTCGCTGTGCACCAACCTGGGCGATACCAAGACCCTGTGCGCGCATCCGGCCAGCACCTCGCACGGCAAGCTGTCCGAGGCGCAACGCCAGGCCGCCGGCATCACCCAGGGCCTGATTCGCGTCGCCGTCGGCCTCGAACACCCCAAGGATGTGCGGGACGACCTCGCACGCGGCCTCAATACTCTCGACTCGCTATGACCCAACGCGTCCGTACCCGTTTCGCCCCGTCGCCGACCGGCTTCATCCACCTCGGCAACATCCGCTCCGCCCTCTATCCGTGGGCCTTCGCCCGCGCCAAGGGCGGCGACTTCATCCTGCGCATCGAGGACACCGACCAGGAGCGCTCGACCCAGGCCGCCGTCGACGTCATCATCGAGGGCATGAAGTGGCTGGGCCTCGACCATGACGAGGGTCCGTTCTACCAGATGCAGCGCATGGACCGCTACAAGGCCGTGCTGCAGCAGCTGATCGATGCCGGCCATGTCTACCCCTGCTACATGAGCATGGCCGAGCTCGACGCGCTGCGCGAGCGCCAGATGGCGAACAAGGAAAAGCCGCGCTACGACGGCACCTGGCGCCCCGAGCCGGGCAAGGTGCTGCCGGCTGTTCCCGAAGGCGTGCCGCCGGTGCTGCGCTTCAAGAACCCCAAGGAAGGCGTCGTGGCCTGGGACGACAAGGTCAAGGGCCGGATCGAGATCGCCAACGCCGAGCTCGACGACCTGGTGATCGCGCGCCCGGCCGCGCCCGGCGAGAGCGTGGGCGTGCCGACCTACAACTTCTGCGTGGTGGTCGATGACCTCGACATGGGCATCACCCATGTCATCCGGGGCGACGACCACATCAACAACACGCCGCGCCAGATCAACATCTTCCGCGCCTTGGGCCGCGAGGTGCCGGTCTATGCCCACCTGCCGACCGTGCTCAACGAGCAGGGCGAGAAGATGAGCAAGCGCAACGGCGCCAAGTCGGTCACGCAGTACCGCGACGAGGGCTACCTGCCCGAGGCCATGATCAACTACCTGGCGCGCCTGGGCTGGAGCCATGGCGACGACGAGATCTTCAGCCGCGCCCAGTTCCTCGAATGGTTCGACCTCGACCACCTGGGGCGCAGCGCCGCGCAGTTCGACGAGGCCAAGCTGCGCTGGGTCAACGGCCAGCACATGAAGACCACGCCCGACGCACAGCTGGTGCCGCTGGTCGCCGAACAGCTGGCCAGGCGCGGCATCACGGCCGACGCGCGCCTGGAAGCGATCTGCGCCCTGTTCAAGGACCGCTGCGACACCACGGTGGTGCTGGCCGACTGGGCCGCTGCCTTCTACACCGAGGTGGCGCCGCAGCCAGCTGACCTCGACAAGCATCTGACCGATGCCGTCAAGCCCGCTCTTCAATCCTTCGCAGCCAGGCTGACTGACTGCGAGTGGAGCAAGGAAGCCATTGCCGCCGCCATGAAGGCGACGCTGGCCGAGTTCGGCCTCAAGATGCCCGCGCTGGCCATGCCGGTGCGCGTGCTCGTGATGGGCACGCCGCAGACGCCTTCGGTCGATGCGGTGCTGTTCTTGCAGGGCCGTGAAAAAGTTTTGACCTGCTTGCAAAAGGCCTGAAAAGCGCTATACAATGCGAGTCTTGCTGATGCAGACAAGCAACGCGAAACGCGATAAAGATGAAAGTCCTGAAGACTGAAATCGATAGAGCAAAAAGTGATGTACAATCTGCAACGTTGCAAACCAGAGGGGGTATAGCTCAGCTGGGAGAGCGCTTGCATGGCATGCAAGAGGTCATCGGTTCGATCCCGTTTACCTCCACCATCAAGGTTTGCGACAAGTCAGTAGTCCAGGTTTTGACCCTATCGTCTAGAGGCCTAGGACATCACCCTTTCACGGTGAGTACCGGGGTTCGAATCCCCGTAGGGTCGCCAAGTTTGCAGCGCTTGGCTGCTTGATCGAAAGATCGGGCAGCGAAGCTGCACTACCAGGAGTGGTAGTTCAGTTGGTTAGAATACCGGCCTGTCACGCCGGGGGTCGCGGGTTCGAGTCCCGTCCACTCCG